>NZ_JBNCKZ010000001.1:596970-766555 GCF_049841795.1 Micromonospora sp. DT31
GCGCGGGGTGGTTCGAGGGGGGGCGCTGCCCGGCCGCCCCGGGCCCCCCCGGGGGGGCCCCCCCCCCCCCCCCCGCCACTCGCGTCACCGCCCGTACAGCTCGAACTCGTAGAGCGAGAACCCGTACGAGGTGGCCCGGGTGACGCCGTACATCCGCACGTAGCGGGCGCTGACCGGGGCGAAGGTGACGTTGTCCACGCCGCCGTTGCCGGCGGTGGTGCCGAACACCGACCGCCAGGTGTTCCCGTCGGCGGAGACCTCGATCCGGTACCCGGTGGCGTGGGCGGCCTCCCACCGCAGCACCGCCCGGCTGATCGTCCGGGCCGTCCCCAGGTCCACCCGCAGCCACTGGTTGTCGTTGTAGCTGCTCGACCAGCGGCTGCCGAGGCTGCCGTCGACCGCCTTGTCCGGACTGTTGCCGGTCAGGAACTGGGTGCTGGACGCGGTGGCCGGGCGCCCCTGCGCCAGGTTGGTGACGGTGTCACTACGCCGGGCCGGGAACGAGACGACCTGCTGGTAGGTGGGCCGGTTCTGCCAGGCGATCAGCGGGTGGGTGATGCCGCCGAGCCCGGACTGGGCGATCGAGTCGGCGCACCACTGGTCACCGGCACCGCACGACGAGTCGCCCGGGTAGACGGTGGTGGTCGGGGCGGCGGCGGCCTGGCCGAGCGTGTCCAGCAGCGTCTGCCGGCACGCGCCCAGGTTGCCGTTGCCGCAGTACGCGCGCCCCAGCCCGCCGGCCACCGGGTCGCCGAGCACGGTACGCAGGTCCTTGTCGACGTAACCCCACCAGCCGTACTGGAACGCCGAGCCCCGGTGCGCCTGCCCCTGCGCCCCCCAGTTCACCGTGCCGTCACGACCACCGTTCTGGCCGCCCGACGGCGCCTCGTTCACCTGGAGGGCGTCGACGAGCGCGCCGTACAGGTCGGGGCCGAGGCCGGGACGGAACTGTGCCGCGGCCAGCAGCGGCCACCAGGCGTCGAAGATCCGGATGGCCTCGGCGTGCTGGTAGACCTTCGAGCCGGGGGAGGTCTCCACCCGCCGGGACCCGGCCTGTTGCCAGGCCCGCAGCTTGGCCACCGCCGCGGACAGCGTCGGATCGGTGACCGGGGTGCTGTCGAGCACCCGCAGCAGCTCGCCGAGGACCTGTTGGCCGCGCAGGTCGGTCACCGCCGCCTGGGCGGTGATCCGGACGATGTCGGCGCGACCGACCTTGCGTTGGGCGATGGCCGCGCGCACCGGGCCGTCGAGCAGCTGCCCCCGGTGCACCGCGCCGTAGCTGAAGTTGCCGTCGGCCGCCCCGAAGTCGCGCGCCTGCTTGTTGTTCCAGCTCACGTAGTAGTCCTGGTTGACCGACTGCGGACGGGCCGACGCCGGGGTGTACGTGGCGTCGTTGGTGTCCGGGTTCCAGCCCGCCCACTCGTACGCCGGTTCCGCCTTCGCCGGCAGGTTCGGGTCGGTGGTGGAGGACCGGACCGGGTTCGACCCGGAGGTGACGAACGCCGACTCGGTGGAGTTGACGTAGAACCAGTTGAACGCGTACCCGACGTTCGTCGCGGACGCCTGGAACGCCGCCGCGCTGCCCATCGCCGCCGGGTCGTTGTACGCCTGGAAGCCGATCGCCGAGTCGGCCTCGTGCCGGTAGGTCGAGCGCAGCTTGGTGAACGCGGTGGGTTTGCCGTTCACCAGCCCTCGGTAGGCCACCAGGCCGTACTTGGTGCGCAGCGAGCGCAGCGTGTACGCGCCGGCGGGGGTGGAGTCGGCGAGCGTCGGCGACCAGGAGTTGCGCTTCTCCAGCACGTCCATGGCCAGGCACTGGCCGCGGAACAGGTAGCGGTTGGTCCGCAGCGTCGGCACGCTGCCGTCGGTGGTGCACAGCGGCACCGCGTAGGTGTCGGTCAGGTCCTGGGAGGCGGAGGTGGCACTCCACGCGTAGTCCTGCCCGCGACCGAGCAGCACGTAGAGGTTCAGCCCGGCGAACGCCGCGCCGCGCGCGCTGATCCCCGGCCCCTGCAGCTCCTGGAGCATGAGCAGTTGCGGGGCGAAGTAGCCGGTCTGCGGCCCGAACACGGCCACCGGGTTGCCGGTGGTGGTGTGCCGGCCGGAGACCACGACCGCGTTGGACATGCCGTGCGTGCGCAGGTTGGACAGCCCGCCGAGCAGGTCCTTCGTGGTGGCGCTGCCGCCGGTGCGGGCGGCGGCCCCGCCGGTGGCGTCGTACGCGAGCGGCTCGGCCACGACCGAGCCGGCGTCGGGGAGCACCGCGCTGGTGGCGCCGGGCGGCGTCGCCCCGTACGGGAAGCTCTGCCCGTCGTGCAGCGTCAGCACGGTCTCCGGGTCGTTCTGGGAGCGGAACGCCGTCCAGACCCGGTCGCCCTCGGTGGCGCCGTACTTGGCGCGGGCGGCCACCCGGACCAGCGCGGACTGCATCTCCTTGCCGCCGCCCCCGCCGAACAGTCCACCGACGACGCCGGCGGTGGCGATCAGGTCGGTCATGGTGAAGTGGGTCGGTTTGCCGGCGCCGGTGAGCACGTACTCGCCGGGGTAGTTGTCGTCGGCGATCGACTTGTCGATGTAGGCGTTGATGCCGGCGATGTAGTCGGCCACGTCGGTGTGCAGCTGCTGGCCCCGGGTGCCCTTGAGGCGCAGCGCGTCCACCTGGGCCTGCAGGTCGGCCTCGGAGTAGGGGGAGTTGGCCCAGATGCTCTGTTCCAGTTCCCGGTTGCCGGGCGCGCCGCCGGCGAACGAGGTGAGCGTGCCCCGGCCGGCGTGACGCAGCAGGTCCATCACCCAGAGCCGGTCCTGGGCTCCGGCGTAGCCGGCGCCGAACATGGTGCCGGCCCGGGTGGTGCCGGTGACGTGCGGTACGCCGGTGGCCTTGTCCCGCACGATGGTGACGTCCGAGCGGGGCGAGACGGTGCTCTCGACCTGCGCGGCGGGCACGCCGAAGGAGGCGTCGTTGTAGAAGTGGGCGATCTGCTCGTCGGTCAGCCCGGCGTAGTTGTAGACCAGGTTGGCGTACTCGTCGAGCTGGTCGCTGGAGTGCGCGGGCCGGGTGCCGAGGGCCTGGTGGGCCAGGATGCCGGCCAGCGTGGCGTTGCCGTTCTGCCCGGGGGGCAGGATGTCGGCGCACTGCCCGAGGCAGTAGTCGTCGGGGGTGAAGGTGGTGGCGGCCAGCGCCGGCGACGGTGGGACGACCGTCAGTGCGCTCGCGGTCAGGGCGGCGGCGGTGAGCGCCGCGAGCCGGGCGCGAAGGGTGGGTCGGGGCATGGGGATCCTCCGGGGACGCGGAGTCGGGCTGTTCGGTACGCCCGGCGGCCGGCGTCTCGCCCTCCGCGCCGGGCGGCCCACTCGGAGGTGAGAATGACTCATATCAATCTGCGGGCAATGATCGTCCCGGACCGCCGCGGGGGATAGCCGTCGTTCACCAGCCGCCAATGCCGACGTTTCGCCCCTACCGGGAAGCGGCGTGTCGGGCAGCGCGGCGGGGCGGGCACGGGGACGCGGCGGGCGCGGCGGCGCGGCGGGGGTGGCGCCGTTGCCACCCCCGCCGCTGTCCCTGCCGGTGCGCGGTCAGTGCCTGTGGAACGACTGGCGCACCACGCCGCCCACCAGCGCGCACCAGGTGGTGATGTCGATCTTGCCGGTGGGCGGCAGCCCGTGCAGGCGCTGGAGGTCCTTCACCGCGGTACGGGTCGCGTGGTCGTACTCGCCGGTCGGGGTGACCTCGGCGTAGCCCTTGGAGTTGAGCATGAACTGCGCCGCGGTCACCGGGACCCCGGTGGCCTTCTGGTCCAGCTCCGGTGCGAGGGTCTCCCAGGTCGGCGCGGTGAGCGTGGCGTCCACGTCGACCGGGACGCCGTTGCGGGCCTGCCAGTCCTGCACGGCCGCCACGGTGGCCCCGTCGAACACGCCGGTGACCGGCACCGGGTAGCCCCGGAACGTGAGCAGGTACTGCGCGACCCGCACCACCGGGCCGCCGACGAACCGCCAGATGTCCGGCCAGCGCCGGGCCGGCACGTCGCCGAGGTCGGTGCCCAGGGTCCGGAACACCTCGCGGCGCAGGGCGGGGAACTCCCGGTAGAACATCGCGCCCGGGCAGAGGGTGGCGCGGAAGTCCCAGTGGCCGAAGATGTCGTGCGCGTGCAGTCCGTACTGGCGGCAGATCGTGGTGCACAGCCGCACCAGGCCGTCGAGCAACTCCTGCGGCGGCGTCTCGGTGACGTAGGTGCCCTCGTTCTCGATGCCGATCGCCCGCCCGTTCTCGCCCGGGCAGTGCGCGGAGATCATCTGCCTGTCGCCGGCCCGCAGCCGCTCCAGACTGCCGTGCCGTCCCTCCAGGACGTGGCCGCCCCGGCTCACCGTGAAGTGCTGCCCGGTGTCGGACCACCCGTTGCCGTCGATGTGCAGGTCCTGGCAGTCGCGGGCCAGCTGCTTGGCGTGTTCCTCGGAATAGTCGGTGACGTTCGGGAACGCCATGTGATGCACGATGATCTTGTTGGTGGGGATGGCGCTCACCGACAGCGGGTCGGCCGGCGACCGGGCGTCCCACTCCTCGCAACTGATGATCCAGTCGAGGTCCGCGCCCGGTGCGGCGTGCGCGGCGGCCGGCAGCGCCAGGTCGGTCCCGACGACCGCGACCGCGGCGGCGCCGAGGCCGGCCCGCAGCAGCGTGCGGCGGTCCAGCTCGGGGTGGTCGAAGTGCATGACGGCGCCTCCTCGGTGGCCCGACCGTCGCCGGGTGACGTAAAGGAACTTCAACTTGTGCGCGCGAGGTGGAGAATATTGCCATCGCGGTCAGGTGCGCCAGAGGACAAAAGCGACGCTCGCCGGCCGGGACCCCGGCACGCCGCCCGGTGGGCCGGTTCCGCCCTCCGCCGGACCGCCCGTACGCTGGCCCGCGGCGGACGGGGGAGCGGCATGACGGGTCGGGCGCGGCTGGACCGGCGCAGCATCCTCGTCGCCGCCGGTGGGCTGGCCGTCGCCGGGATCGGCGTACCCGTCGGGCTGGCCGCCACCGGCGACCGGCCGCCCGCCCCGCGCGGCCGACGGCCGGTCAGCATGGCCATGCACCTGCACGCCTCGTTCAGCGAGGGCGTGGCCAGCTACGCCGCCCACCTCGACCAGGCCCGCCGCAACGCCGTCGACGTGCTCTGGTGGACCGACCACGACTTCCGCGTCGCCGCCCACGACCACCGGCGGATCGTGCACTTCGACGGGCCGCAGGAGTCCGAGGGCGGGCTGGCCTGGGCCTGGACGCCGGCCACCGAGGGCCGACTCACCGCCTCGTCGGCCGACTTCGTGGCCGCGCCGGACGCCCCCGACGGCCCCGGCCGCGCACTGCGGCTCACCGCCGCCGGGGCCGGCACCCACTGGTACGCCGGCAAGGCGTGGAACTGGACGCACACCGGCAACATCTCCGACACCACGCTGCACCTGGACGTGCGCCCCGAGTCGACCGGGCCGGACGCGCCGCTGACCGTCGAGGTCGCGCTGTCGCACCACCCCGCCGGACCCGGCCGCCCCGCCGGTCAACTCGTGCTGCGCTACCGACTCGGCGCCGGCGACACGGTCCGGCACACCGTCGACGGCCGGCACGGCACCGTCCACCGGCCGGCGCCCGCCGGCGTCTGGCGGCGGCACACCTTCGACCTGCACGCCGACGTGCGCCGGCTCTGGCCCGACCTGGTCGCCGGGGACAACTCCCTGTGCGGACTGCGCCTGGGCGTGACCGCCACCGGCGGTGCGCGCGGCGCGTACCTGGTCGACCGGCTGGTCTTCGACCGGGCCCGCCGCGCCGGGCAGGCCGGCGAGGAACTGCGCGCGGAGGTGCTGCGCGGCTACGCCGACGCCTACCCGGGGGTGACCCACCACCGGGCGTACGAGGTGTCGATGGTGCGGCACCTCAACTGGTTCGGTGGCGACGGCACGTTGCCGCGGTTCCCGTCCCCGCCCTACCGGGACAACGACGTCGACGCGACCGAGGCGATGGTGCGGTTCCTGCACGCCCACGGCGGGGTGGTCTGCTGGAACCACCCGCTGGACGTGGAGCGGCGCGACTCCCTCGCCCGGCTGCTGGTCAGCCGCGCCGCGCTCGGCGTCGACCTGATCGAGATCGGGCGACGGCCGGTCGAGGACCACCTCTGGGCGTACGACGTGGCGGCCCGCAACGCGATCCCGCTGACCGCCGTCGGCGTGACCGACGACCACGGCGGCACCGACTGGCGCTCCGGCCGGGACCGGCACGTCACCTCCGTCTGGGCCGCCTCCACCGGCATCGGCGACCTGGTGGCGGCGCTGCGCGCCGGGCAGGCGTGGTTCGCCGACCTGGTCGGCTACCGGGGCGCGCTGGACCTGGAACTCGACGGTCGCAGCGCCATGGGTGCCCTGGCGGTCGTCGCCGAGGACACCGTCACGGTGCGGCTGCGCGCCACCGACCTGCCGGCCGGCGCCACCCTGGAGGCGGTCACCGGCGAGGTCGACCGGGCCGGTGTCGCGGACCCCACCCCGGCCACCCGCACCCGGGTGGTGCCGTGGCGGCAGGTGCGCCAGGGCTGGCACGACCTGCCCGTGCCGGTGGGCGGCGGGGCGTACGTGCGTACCCAGGTCCGCGACCGCGACGGCGCGATCGTCGCGGCGGGCAACCCGGTGTGGCTGCTGCGCCAGGCCCCGCCCGGTGGCATCCCGGCGGCCCGCCGCCGCTGACGGCGCCGGGGCGGAGTTTCCGCGCCGGCGGCATCGGGTAGGCCCGGGAACACCCTGACTGTATGCGTGGAGGCCCTTCGATGAGAGACAACTTCGGCGACGCGGTAGGCGACGCGTTCCGATCGGTGATGCTTTTCCTGCCCAAGGCGGTCGCGTTCGTCGCCATCCTGGTCGCCGGCTGGCTGATCGCCAAGGCGGTGCTGAAGGTGGTCGACAAGGTCCTGGAGCGGGTCCACTTCGACCGGGCGGTCGAGCGCGGCGGCATCAAGACCGCGCTGGCCCGCTCGAAGTACGACGCCAGCGACATCGTCGCGAAGCTGGCCTACTACGGGGTGCTGCTGGTGACCCTGCAGCTCGCGTTCGGCATCTGGGGCCCCAACCCGATCTCCGACCTGATCGCCGGCGTGATCGCCTGGCTGCCCCTGGCGTTCGTCGCGATCATCATCGTGGTGGTGGCCGCGGCCATCGCCCGGGCCGTGAAGGACATCATCTCCAGCGCCCTCGGCGGCCTGTCCTACGGCCGGGTGCTGGCCAACCTCGCGTCGGTGTTCATCCTGGGCCTCGGCGTCATCGCCGCGCTGAACCAGATCGGCGTGGCCACCACGGTTACCACCCCGGTGCTGATCGCGGTGCTCGCCACCGTCGGCGGCATCCTGGTCGTCGGCGTCGGCGGCGGACTGGTCCGGCCGATGCAGAGCCGCTGGGAGAAGTGGCTGACCCGGGCCGAGGAGGAGTCCCGCACCATCGCCACCCACGCCCGCGCCTACCAGGCCGGCCGGCGTGACATCGAAGCCCGGCTCGGCACCACCGACCCGTACGCGGAGTCGGAGCTGACCCAGCCGGTCAGCCGGGACACCGAGGCGGACCGCACCCAGCCGGTGCCGGCGTACGCGGGCTCCGACGCGACCCAGGTGGTGCCGACCTCGGCCGTGCCCACCTCTACCGCGCCCGCCGCCGCGCCGGCCGGCCCGGACGCCGCCCGGCCGGCGCCGCACGCCGACGCCGACGCCACCCAGCCGCCGCCGCACGTCGGCGCGGAGGCCACCCAGCGGATTCCGCCGCTCACCGACGCCGACCGCACGCCGTCGACCACGCCGCGCCAGCCCGCCGCCGAGCAGTCGGCGGACAGCGAGACCACGATGATCATTCCGCAGTCCGAGGTGGACAAGTTCCGCCGCTGACCGACCGCGACCCACGGCGGGGCGGGACCCACCCGGGTCCCGCCCCGCCGCGCGTGCCCGCCGGGCCGCGCGCGGGCCGGCACCCGGCTACGATCCTCAGCATGACCTGGCGATGGTGACGCCTTCCTGAACGACGAGGCCGCGGGCCGCCGCGGACACCGTGCACTCCGACCGGTGTCCGTCACGTCCCGTGGGAAGGTTCCATGCTCGTCGCCGCCGCCCGCGTGCCCGCGACCCGCCGCCTCGCGGCGCTCCTCTACGGCTACGCGTTCCTGACCGACCTCGTCCTGCTCTACCCGTTCTACGTGCTGCTGTTCGCCGACACCGGCCTGTCGGTCGGGCAGATCTCCTCACTGTTCGTTCTCTGGGCCGCCGCCGGCATCCTGCTGGAGGTGCCCTCCGGGGTCTGGGCCGACGCGGTGTCGCGCCGGCTGCTGCTGTGCCTGGGTCCGGTGGTCACCGCCACCGGGTTCGCGCTCTGGGTGCTGCTGCCGTCCTACCCGGCGTTCGCTGTGGGCTTCCTGCTCTGGGGCGCCGGCGGCGCGTTGCGCTCCGGCGCGCTGGAGGCGCTCGTCTTCACCGAACTGGACCGCCTCGGCGCGGCCCACCGGTACGCCCGGCTGATCGGCCGCGCCCGCACCGCCGAGGTGCTCGGCGTGGTCGGCTCGGGGGTGCTCGCCGGGCCGGTGTTCGCACTCGGCGGCTACCTCGCGGTCGGCTCGGCCAGCGTGGCGACCTGCCTGCTCGCGGCCGTCGTCGCGACCCGCCTGCCGGAGCACCGCCCGCCGCCCGCCGCACCGGCCGGCCCGGCCGGCCTCGACGGCCCCAGCGGCCCGGACGGCCCCGACAGCCGTGGCCCGGACGGGCAGCCGGGTGACGACGAGCCCGGCTGGCGGGACAGCCTGCGCCTCGGGTTCGCCGAGGTGCGCGCCGACCACCGCATCCGCGCCGCCGTGCTGCTGGTCGCCGCGGTGACGGCGATCTGGGGCGGCCTGGAGGAGTACACCGGTCTGCTGGCCCGCGACGTCGGCGTCGGCGACGCGGGGGTGCCGCTGCTGCTCCTGCTGGTGTCGGCCGGGATGACCGCGGGCGGGCTGCTGGCGCCGCTGGGCGAGCGGCTGTCCCACCGCGGGTACGCCGGCCTGCTGGTGCTCGCGGCGGCGGCGACGGCGGCCGGGGCGCTGCTGCGCCACCCGGCGGGTTTCCTGTTGCTGGCGGTGGCGTTCGCCGCCTTCCAACTCGCCACCGTGCTGGCCGACGTGCGGCTGCAGGCCCGGATACGCGGATCCGCCCGGGCCACGGTCACCTCGCTGGCCGGGATGACCACCGACCTGACCATCGTCGCGTTCTACGGCGGGTACGGGCTGCTGGCCGGCGCGGTCGGCAATCCGGTCGCCTTCGGGGTGGCCGTGCTGCCGTACGTGCTAGTGGCGCTCTGGCTGCTCACCGGTCGGGCGTGAATCGCCAGAAAAGGGGCCCATGGCCGCGCGGCCCGCCTAGCGTGGTTCCGGGACACGGGCAAGCCGGGGAGACGATCACGGTGACTGTGGAAGCAGCGCGCACGCTGCGCGACGAGGACCTGACCGGGCTGGCGGAGCTGGCCGCCCAACTGCGGGTGGACGCGATCCGGTGCACCACGATGGCCGGCTCCGGGCACCCCACCTCCAGCCTCTCCGCCGCCGACCTGCTCGCCGTGCTCGTCGCCCGCCACCTGCGCTACGACTGGTCCTACCCGGGCAACCCCGGCAACGACCACCTGATCCTGTCCAAGGGACACGCCTCACCGCTGCTGTACGCGGTGTTCCGGGCCACCGGCGCGATAAGCGAACAGGAACTGCTGGAGACGTACCGGCGGTCCGGTTCGCGCCTGCAGGGCCACCCCACGCCGGTGCTGCCCTGGGTCGACGTCGCCACCGGCTCGCTCGGGCAGGGCCTGCCGGTCGGCGTCGGCGTGGCACTCGCCGCCCGGTACCTGGACCGGTCGCCGGCGCACGTCTGGGTGCTCTGCGGGGACAGCGAGACCGCCGAGGGCTCGGTGTGGGAGGCGCTGGACAAGGCCGGCCACTACGGGCTGGACAACCTCACCACGATCGTGGACGTCAACCGGTTCGGCCAACGCGGCCCCACCGAGCTGGAGTGGGACCTGGACACCTACCGGCGTCGGGTCGAGGCGTTCGGCTGCCGGGCGATCCTCGTCGACGGCCACGACCCCGCCGCGATCGACGAGGCGTACGGGCAGGCGCGGGAGGCCGGCGGACCGACCGTCGTGCTGGCCCGCACGGTCAAGGGCAAGGGCGTGCCGGAGGTGGAGAACGACCCGGCCTGGCACGGCAAACCGTTCGACCCGGAACTCGCCGAGCGGGCGGTGCGGGCGCTCGGCGGCTCCCGGCGGACCATCCGGGTCGCCGGACCGAGACCACCGGCCGCGCCGCGCGCCACCGCGCCGCAGACCGGGCAACCGGAGCTGCCCCGCTACACCCGCGGCGCGGCCGTGGCCACCCGGGACGCGTACGGCGACGCGCTGCGCGCCCTCGGCGCCGCCCGGCCCGACGTGGTCGCGCTCGACGGCGAGGTGAGCGACTCCACCCGGGCGGAGCGCTTCGCCGCCGCGTACCCGGACCGGTTCTTCCAGATGTTCATCGCCGAACAGCAGCTCGTGGCCGCGGCGGTCGGTATGGCGGTGCGCGGGTACCGCCCGTTCGCCGCGACGTTCGCCGCGTTCTGGTCCCGCGCGTACGACTTCATCCGGATGGCCGGGGTGTCCCGGGCCGACATCGCGCTCGTCGGCTCGCACGCCGGGGTGGAGATCGGCCCGGACGGACCGTCCCAGATGGGGCTGGAGGACATCGCCGCGCTGCGCGCGGTACCCGGCTCCACGGTGCTCTGCCCGGCCGACGCGGTGTCCTGCGCGGCCCTGGTCGCCCAGCTGCCCGACCTGCCGGGCGTGACCTACCTGCGCACCACCCGCGGCGCGTACCCGGTGCTCTACGACGACGGCGAGCCGTTCCCGATCGGCGGCAGCCGGGTGGTGCGCGACGGCGGGGACGTGGCGTTGCTGGGCACCGGCGTGACCGTGCACCTCTGCCTCGCCGCCGCCGACGAGCTGACCCGGGAGGGCATCGACGCGCGGGTGGTCGACGTCTACTCGATCAAACCGGTGGACCGGCAGCGCCTGGTCGAGGCCGTCCGGGACACCGGAGGGCGGCTGGTCGTGGTCGAGGACCACTACCCGCAGGGCGGGCTCGGTTCGGCCGTGCTGGAGACCCTCGCGGACCTGGGCCAGCCGGCCCGGGTGCAGCACCTGGCGGTACGCGGCCTGCCCGGCTCCGGCACCCCCACCCAGCAGTTCGACCGGGCCGGCATCGGCGTGTCCGCGATCGTGTCGGCGGCGCGGCGACTGGCCTGACCGGCGTTTGCCCGCCTCCGCGGCGGGTAGCCACGCTGCCGCTGCGACGGGAGGACCGACGATGGCCGAACCGGAGTTCTACGCGCGGGTGTCCGCCCGCGCCGGCGTGCCGGTGGAGACAGCCCGCGCGCTGACCGGGGCGACGCTGTCCACGCTCGCCGAACGGATCAGCGGGGGCGAGGCCGACGACCTGTCCGCGCACCTCGCCCACGAGCTGCGCCCGCTGCTGGCCCGCCCCCGGACCGCCGACCCCGAGGTGTTCGGGTACGACGAGTTCCTGCGCCGGGTCGCCGAACGGTCCGGTGCCAGCCCGGCCGACGCCGAGCGCGGCGCGCGGGCGGTGCTGCAGGCGCTGCACCGGGTGGTCGGACCGGCCCCGTTCAACCGCGCGTTGTCCCAGTTGCCCCGCGAGATCGCCGAGCTGGCCCACCCCACCCCCCGCCCCGCGTAAGGAAGGGCCCCTTCTTAACGCCTCCGGTAGAGGAAGGGCCCCTTGTTAACACCCGCCACGCCCGCGCGGCGCGCGCCTGGGACGGGCGGCGCGCCCGCGACGGGCGGCGTCACTGCGGCAGCGCGTCGAGGTAGACCCAGCGGCCGTCCTCGCGGGCGAAGCGGCTGTGCTCGGCGAGCACGCCGGCCCGGCCGCCCTCGCGGTAGTGCGCCCGGAACCGGACCGTCCCGGCGCTGTCGAACAGCCCGCCGTGCGCGGTCTCCAGGATCTCCAGCCGCGTCCACCGGGTCCCCGGGTCCAGGTCCAGGTGTCGCGGCCGGGTGGTCGAGTGCCAGCTGTGCCGCAGGTACGCCGCGTCGCCGAGCGCGAAGGCGCTGAACCGGGACCGCATCAGCGCCGCCGCCGTCGCCGCCGTCGCAACGCCGGAGTGCACCGGGGCGCAGCAGTCCGCGTACGGCTGGCCGGTGCCGCACGGGCAGGTCGCCGGCCGTTCACCCCGTCTCGCCATCCCGTGATTCTTCCAAGCGTCGGAGAGTGTTAAGAAGGGGCCCCTCCTCTACCGAATGCGTTAACAGGGGGCCCCTCCTTACACCGCGACGCACTAGGGTTTTCGGACCATGAGGGTGAGCCCGACTCAGCGTGACCTCGACCCCGGTCAGGTCCGCCGCTTTTTGACCGCCTCACTCGGGTCCGGCGCCGAGGTGGCCGACTGTGGCCCGCTGTCCGGCGGCGGCTTCGCCGCCGTCTGGTGGGTACGCCTGGCCGACGGCCGGGACGTGGTGCTCAAGGTGGGCCCGCCACCGCACGTGCGGCTGCTGCGCTACGAGCGGGACATGATCGGCGCGGAGGCGCGCTACCTGCGCCTGGTGGCCGCTCGCGCCCCGGGGGTGCCGGTGCCGGCGTTGTTGCACCACGGCCGCCACCGCGACCTGGGCGACTGGCTGCTCACGGCGCGGCTGCCCGGTCGTACCCTGTGGGACCTGACCCGGGCCGGTGCGGACGTCGGGCCGCTGCGCGCCGGGTTCGGCCGGGCGTTGGCCGCGGTGCACACCGTCACGGGTGAGCGGTACGGCTACGACGGCGGCCGGGCCTCCGCCGGCACCTGGCGGGAGGCCTATCTCGCCATGGTGGACGACCTGCTCGCCGACGCCGCGGACTGGGCGGTGCCGCTGCCCGTGCCCGCTTCCCGGATCCGGGACCTGGTGGCCCGGCACGCGGCGGTGCTCGACGCGGTGCGCCGCCCGGCGCTGCTGCACTTCGACGGTTGGGCCGGCAACGTGTTGGCCGTGGACGGGCCGGACGGCACGCCGCGGCTGAGCGGCCTGGTCGACGGCGAGCGTTACCTGTGGGGTGATCCGCTTGTGGATCTGGTGTCGCCGCTGCTGTTCCGCCGCGCCGAGGACGAACCGGACGACCCGCTGGTACGCGCCTACCGGGAGGCGTCGCCGGTCCCGTTCGACGCCGGGGTGCGGCGTCGGCTCGGGCTCTACCGGCTGTATCTCTACCTGCTGATGACTGTCGAGATGCCCAGCCGGAACATCACCGCCGCCTCCGATCCGGGACGGGTGGAGCTGCTGGCGACGCTGCTCGACGCGGAACTGGGCGACCTGGCCGGCTGAGGCTCACCGGGCGGCGGTGGCGAAGACGACGATGTTGTCCGGGTAGCTGCCGGTGCGCGTGTCGAACCGCCCGCCGCAGGTGATCAACCGCAGCCGGGCCGTCGCGTCGCCGCCGTAGACCCGGGCGGTGGGGAAGCGCTCCTTCGGGTACGCCCCGACGCCGTCCACGGTGAACGTCGCGGTGCGGCCGTCGGTCCGCAGCACCCGTACCCGGTCGCCGGGGCGCAGCCGCCCGAGGTCGAAGAAGACCGCCGGGCCGTGCCGTGAGTCGACGTGCCCGACCAGCACCGCGTTGCCGGCCTGGCCGGGCGCGGGACCGGGGTGGTACCAGCCGGCGACCTCCGGGCGCCGCAGCGGCGGCACCTCCAGCGCGCCGTCGTCGTCGACGGCCACCGGGACGATCTCGGCGTCGACGCCGATGCGGGGAATGGTCACCCGGACCGGCGTGGAGCGGGCGAGCACCGGGCCGTTCGCGCCGGGGCGTTCGGTGTCCGGCGCGGCGGAGGTGCCGGGTTGTGGTGGCGCCGTCGAGGTGTTGCCGAGGCCGGCCGAGACCAGCCCGGCGCCGGTGGCGGCGGCGAGCGTGACGGCGGCGACCACCGCGGCGGTGCGCGACCGCGACCGGCGGCCCGCTCGGTGCGGCGAGGACAGGATGCCACCTCCGTCCGACGGGGACGCGGCGCCCGCGCCGTGGACTCCGGCGCGGGCGGGCCGCTCGGCGGGCCGGTCAGGCGGTGGCGCCGGCCCGGCGTCGGCGGACGACCGCGTACGCACCGCCGGCGAGCGCCCCGGCGGCCAGCACGCCACCGGCGATCAGCACGCCTGTGTCGCCGTCGCGTCCACCGCCGCCGGCCTGCGCGCCGCCGATCGGGGTGACGGTGAACGTGGCGCTGCCTCCGTCGCTGCCGTCACCGCAGGTGGTGGCCACCGTGTACGTGCCGAGGGTGAACCCGGCGGTGAACAGTTCGGCGCTCAGCCCGCCGCCCGCGGCGGCCGTGGTGGATCTGACGTTCTGGTCCCGGTCGGGACCGGTGACGCGGAACAGCGCGTCACCGCCGTTCGGGTTGCACGTCGTGGTCAGCACGACCGTCCCACCGACCGGGGTGGTGGCCGGGGAGACTCTGGTGTCCGCCAGCGCGGCGGCCGGGAGCAGCAGTGTGCCGAGGCCCACGCCGACCGCCGCCGATCCGAGAAATGACTGTGCCTTCATCCGCGTCTTCCCTCACTTTTCGTCCGCTGTCTGCGTGGGACGTCGTTCGGGTGGCCAACTCCGTGACGAGCACCGGTGTGGCCAACACTAGGAGGGTTGCGGCGGTCACTGGGGGTAATTGAGAAATCTTCGTTGCCGTCCGGTGTGCTCCCTGTGGCCGCCGGAGGGCGGACATGCCGGGCCAGGCCGGACGGCGCGCGGGCCCGATAGGGGCCGCTCCGGGCGTGGTGTCCGGTTCACCCCTACCGGGCCGGTGGCTCCGGCCGGACCAGTCCGGTGTCGTAGGCGAGCACCACCGCCTGGATCCGGTCGCGCAGGCCCAGCTTGGTGAGGACCGCCGAGACGTGCGTCTTCACGGTGGCGGTGCTCAGGTGCAGCCGGGCGGCTATCTCCGCATTGGACATCGCCCTTGCGGTGAGCGTGAGCACCTCCCGTTCCCGGGCGGTCAGCACGGCGAGCGCATCGGCGGTGGCGGCCGTGGCGGGCAGCCGGTCGGCGTACCGGTCCAGCAGCCGCCGGGTCACCGTCGGCGCCAGCAACGCCTCGCCCCGGGCCACCACCCGTACCGCCTCGGCGAGGTCGGCGGGGCGGGTGTCCTTGAGCAGGAACGCGCTGGCCCCGGCGCGCAGCGCGGCGTACACGTGCTCGTCGAGATCGAAGGTGGTGAGCATGACCACCCGGGCCGGGTTGCCGGCGGCCACCAGGTCCCGGGTGGCGGCGATGCCGTCGCGGCGGGGCATCCGCACGTCCATCAGCACCACGTCCGGCCGGGTACGTGTCGCCACCGCGACCGCCTCGACGCCGTCGGCGGCCTCGCCGACGACGCTGAGGTCCGCGCGCGCGTCCAGGACCGTCCGTAGCCCGGCGCGGATCAGCTCCTGGTCGTCGGCGACGACCACCCGGACCGTCATCGGGCGGCCTCCACCGGCAGTCGGGCGTGGACGCGGAAGCCGCCGGCCGGCAGCGGGCCGGCGTCGAGCGTGCCGCCGAGCAGCCGGGCCCGTTCCCGCATGCCGACGATGCCGTGCCCGTCGGCCGGCCCCGCCCGGCGGGCCGGGACGGTCGAGTCGTTGACCACCTCCAGCCGCAGCACCCCGTCGCGGTAGCGGACGTCGACGTCGGCGTGGGTGGCGTGCCCGTGGCGCAGCGCGTTGGTCAGGGACTCCTGCACGATCCGGTACGCCGACAGTTGCACCCCGCCGGGCAGCGCGTCGCCGTCGCCGTCACGCCGCAGCCTCACCGGCAGCCCCACCGCCCGGACCGCGTCGACAAGCGCGTCGAGCTGCGCCAGCCCTGGTTGTGGTCCGTCCGGGTCGGAGCCGTCGTCGGCGACGAGTGCGTGCAGCATGGCCCGCAGTTCGGTGAGCGCCGACCGGGCCGCCGTGTCGATCGCGCCGAGCGCGGCGCGGGCCTGCGCCGGCTGCTCGTCGAACACGTCCTCGGCGGCGGCGGCCTGCACCGCGATGACCGAGACGTGGTGTGCCACCACGTCGTGCAGTTCCCGGGCCATCCGTTCCCGCTCGGTGGCGCGGACGTGCCGCTCCCACTCGCAGCGCCGCCGGGCCTGAACCCGCTGAAGCTCGCCGAGCGTCCAGCTCAGGCCGAGGGCGGTCACCGCCAGCAGGAAGTCCCGCCAGCCGCCGGTGACCAGCTTCCAGGGCGTGGGCGCCAGCAGCAGCCCGAGCGCCACGAGTGAGAACCGGGGCGGACGCAGCCGGGCCACGTACGCCATCGGCACGGCCACCAGGCCGAGCCAGCCGAGCTGGGGGCAGAACGCCTCCAGGCCCACGCCGGCCAGCGCGGCCACCGTGAGGGCGTACCCCGGGTGGCGGCGGATCCACAGCAGACAGCTCGCCTGCACCGCGGCGAGGCCGACCGCGACGGCGGTCGCGCCGGCCGACGCGGGGCCGGCGTCGGAGGCCAGCAGCGCGAGCAGGCAGACACCGAAGCTGGCGGCGGCGAGGCTGCCGTCGAGCAGTGGCAGGAACCAGGACCGGGACGCGCATCTCATGTCCCGGATGCTAGGCCGCCGACCCGCCGCCGCTCATCGGTCGCCAGACGGAGATTCGGTCCGGTGGTCGTTCCGGCGACGGAGCCGGGAACCGCTCTGCGGCGCGATCCGCCCGCTGGCCCGCCGCACCTAGCGTTTCCGGCAGTCGTCCCCGAACCGGAGGAGTCACCGATGGAGAACACGATGCCGACCGCCACCGCCACCGCCACCGCCACCACAGCCCGCCCGAACCGCCGCCGTGACCGGCTGCTGACGGTGCTCGCCGGGGCCGCCGCCACGCTGCTGGGCTGGGTGGTCGCGGTGCCACTGGCCGGGGTGGAACTGGCCGCCCGCACCGGCTCGGCCACCCAGCGGGTCACCCCGGTGGCGGTGGTGCTGAGCACGCTGCTCGCCGGGCTGGCCGGTTGGGCGTTGCTGGCCCTGCTGGAGCGGGTCACCGGGCGCGCGCGGACCGCCTGGACCGTGGTCGCGATGCTGGTGCTGGTGTTGTCCGTGCTGGGGCCGCTGGGCGGGGGAGTGGGCCGGGCGGCGACCGCGACGCTCGTGGTGCTTCACCTGGTCGCGGGCGCGGTGCTGATCACCGGCCTGCGCCGGACCACCGCCCGGTGATAGGCTCACGGCCGGCGTGACGGGGGGCGGCGACCGGTCGTGTGCTCCTGCTGCCGTCGCCGCTCGGCCAGCGCGAACACCACCAGGAACGCCACCACGCCGGCCACTCCCGCCCAGGCGGCCCACCACCAGAACGGGTGCGCGATCTCCGCCCGCCCGGACAGCACCTGGACGACCGCACCGAGCCGCCGACCCTCCTGCCGCTCGGGCGCCAGGCCCGTGGCGGTCGCGGTGAGCAGCACGGCGACGACCGCGCCGCAGGTTGCCCACTGTCGGGCCCACGACGGCCCGACCGGCGGGTCGGCCCGGTGGCGCCGCCCCGCCCCGATCAGCCCGAACAGCAGCATCCCGCCGGACGCTCCGATGAGACACCCGGCGGCCGCGACCACCGCGAGGTGGGAGTGGTCGCCCGGGGCCACCAGGGTCTCCAACGTTCCCAGGGCCGCGGTCGGCGTCATCAGGACGGCGCCGGCTGCCATCGCCCCGCCCGCCGCCGGCTGGTCGGCAACGGAGACGAGCAGCGCCGCGGCCAGCGGCAGCACCGCCAGAGCGGCGGCGAGAACCTGCGCGTACGGGGACTCCCATGCGGCTCCCTGCGGATCCAGGACGGCCAGCAGCGTCGTGACGGTGGCGTGGACGGCGAGGGCGCACCAGAGCGCCGGGTGGCGCCAGCGGAGCACCGCACCGCCGGTGAGCGGGTGGGCGGGCGGTGGGGTGGGGGGTGTGCGACTCACGCCGCCATGCTGCCAGGTGTGCGCCCGGATCGGCTGCGGCCGGCAGACAACATCCTAGGATGCCGTAGGGGGTGTGGCGCGAAAATTGCTGCCGCGCCGATGTCGAGAACCACCGCCCGGCTTCGTCCCCGCAGTGAACGCGACCAGAATGGATCGCACCGTACGAGGAGAAGAGACCCATGGCGAAGTACCTGCTGCTGAAGCACTACCGCGGTGGACCCACCCCGGTCGTCGACATGCCCCAGATCGACAGGTGGACGCCGGAGGAGATCTCCGCGCACGTGCACTACATGCAGGAGTTCGCCGCGCGGCTGCAGGACAGCGGCGAGTACGTCGACGGTCAGGCGGTCGCCCCGGAGGGCACGTTCGTGCGCTACGACGGCGAGGGACGCCCGCCGGTCACCGACGGCCCGTTCGCCGAGACGAAGGACCTCATCGCCGGCTGGATGGTGATCGACGTGGACAGCTACGAACGCGCGGTCGAGCTGGCCGGGGAGCTGTCGGCCGCGCCGGGGCAGGGCGGCAAGCCGATCCACGAGTGGCTGGAACTGCGTCCGTTCCTGACCGCGCCACCCACCATCACGGAGTGACCCGCCCGATGGACGAGGTCGCGCTGCGCAGCCTCACCCCGGGCGTACTCGGTGTCCTCGTCCGCCGCGGGGCCGACTTCGCGGCGGCCGAGGAGGCCGTGCAGGACGCCCTCGTCGACGCGCTGCGCGCCTGGCCGGCCGACCCGCCCCGCGACCCGCGCGGCTGGCTGGTCACCGTGGCCTGGCGGCGGTTCCTCGACGCGGCCCGCGCCGACGCCGCCCGACGCCGTCGCGAGGACATGGTCGAGGAGGAACCGCCGCCCGGCCCGGTGCCCGGCGTGGACGACACGCTCTGGCTCTACTTCCTCTGCGCGCATCCGTCGCTGAGCCCGTCGTCGGCCGTCGCGTTGACGCTGCGCGCCGTCGGCGGGCTCACCACCCGGCAGGTCGCCCAGGCCTACCTGGTGCCGGAGGCCACCATGGCGCAGCGGATCAGCCGGGCCAAACGCACCGTGGCCGAGGTCCGGTTCGACAAGCCCGGCGACGTCGCCACCGTGCTGCGGGTGCTGTACCTGGTGTTCAACGAGGGCTACTCCGGTGACGTGGACCTGGCGGCCGAGGCGATCCGGCTCACCCGGCAACTCGCCGCCGCCGTCGACCACCCGGAGGTGGCCGGGCTGCTCGCGCTCATGCTGCTGCACCACGCCCGCCGGCCCGGCCGGACCACGCCCGACGGCACCCTGGTGCCGCTGGTCGAGCAGGACCGCAGCCGGTGGGACACGGCGCTGATCGCCGACGGCGTCGGCATCCTCCAGACCGCCCTGTCCCGCGACCGGCTCGGCGAGTTCCAGGCCCAGGCCGCCGTGGCGGCCCTGCATGCCGACGCGCGCAGCGCGGCGGACACCGACTGGGTGCAGATCGTCGAGTGGTACGACGAACTCGTGCGCCTGACCGACAATCCGATCGCCCGGCTCAACCGGGCGGTCGCGGTGGGTGAGGCGGACGGCCCGCGCGCCGGGCTGGCGGCGCTCGCCGCGCTCGACGACACACTGCCCCGCTACGCGGCGGTGGCCGCGTACCTGCACGAACGCGACGGCGACCCGGACCGGGCTGCCCGGCTGTACGCGGAGGCCGCCCGCCGGGCGCCGAGCCTGGCCGAACGCGACCACCTGAACCGGCAGGCCGCCCGCCTCAACACCCGCCGCCCGTCGAGGGCTGACGGATGAGCGGAACCCGGGCGCGGGTGCTGGCCCGACTCGCCGACCACCTCGTCGTCCGCCGTCCGCCGCACCCGCTGCGGGTGGCGGTGGACGGCCCGGACGCGGCGGGAAAGACCCGACTGGCCGACGATCTGGCCGAGGTGCTGGGCGCGCGGCGGCCGGTGCTCCGCGTGAGCGTCGACGGATTCCACCAGCCCGCCGCGATCCGCCGGGCGCGGGGTCCGCTCTCGCCCGAGGGCTACTACCGGGACGCCTTCGACCACGAGACGCTCGTGACGCGGGTGCTGCGTCCGCTCGGACCCGGCGGCGACCGGCAGTACCTGCCGGCGGCGTACGACCTACGCGCGGAGACGCCCGTCACGGCAGAGCCGGTGCTGGCACCGGTCGACGCGGTGCTGCTGGCCGACGGGGTGTTCCTGCTCCGGCCGGAGTTGCGGGCGCACTGGGACGTGACCGTGTACCTGCACGTGGAGCCGGAGGAGACGCTGCGCCGGGCCCTGCTCCGCGACGTCGAGGTGTTCGGCTCGGCCGAGGAGGTGCGCCGCCGTTACCGCGCGCGCTACCTGCCGGGGCAGGAGTTGTACCGGGCCGAGGTGGGCCCGGCGCGCCACGCGGACGTGGTGCTCGATCTCACCGACCCGCTCGCGCCGGTGGTGCTCGCCTGGCGGGGGTAAAAACCGGTCGGCATGGCCCATCGACGCTGGTAGGCTGCCTCGCCGTGACGGGGGAACGGCTCGGCGGGCGCTTCGCCCGACTGTGGACGGCGAGCACGCTGTCCGCGCTGGGCAGCGGAACGGCGACGGTGGCCGCGCCGCTGTACGTGGCGTCGGTCACCGACGATCCGCTTGTGGTGTCGGCCGGTGCTGCGGTGTCGTGGCTGCCGTGGCTGCTGTTCGCGCTACCCGGTGGCGTGTTGGCGGACCGGGTGGACCGGCGCCGGCTGATGGTGCTCATCGACTGGGTGCGCGTCGCCGCGCTCGCCGCGCTGGCGGTGGCGATGCTGCTCGACCGGGCCGGGATCGTGCTGCTCTACGCGGTGCTGTTCGTGGTGAACACCGGCGAGGTGGTGTTCCGCACCGCCGCGCAGGCGGTGGTGCCGGCGGTGGTGCCGCGCTCGCTGCTGGAACGCGCCAACGGCTGGCTGGGCGGCGGCACGCAGGTGATGCAGAACATGATCGCCGGCCCGCTCGGCGGGTTCCTGTTCGTCCTGGCGGCGGCGCTGCCGTTCGCGCTCAACGCCGGCACGTACGCGCTATCCGCCGTCTTTATCGGTCTGCTCGCCGGTACGTACCGGGCCGGGCCGGCGTCTCAGGAGCGGCCGTCGGTCCGGGCGGAGGTCGCGGAGGGGTTCCGCTGGCTGTGGGGGCAGCGGCTGCTGCGCACCATGACGGTGCTGATCGGCCTGCTCAACGTCACGCTGACCGCGGCGGTGGCGGTGCTGGTGCTGCTCGCCACCGAGCGGCTGGGGCTGGGCTCGGTCGGCTACGGCGCGATGTTCACCTGCATGGCAGTGGGCGGCGTGCTCGGCTCGCTGGTGGGGGACCGGCTGATCGCCGCGATCACACCCACCTGGACCGTGCGGACGGGCCTGCTGGTCGAGGCGGGTCTGCACCTGGCGCTCGCCGCGTCCCGCAGCGCGATTGTGGTCGGGTTCGCGCTGTTCGCGTTCGGGGCGCACAGCGCGTTGTGGAACATCGTGGCGAACTCGCTGCGGCAACGTCTCACCCCGCCCGCGTTGATGGGCCGGGTCGGCAGCACCACCCTGTTCGTCGCGGCGGGCGGCAACTGCGTCGGCGCGCTGCTCGGCGGCGTGGTGGCGGCCCGGTTCGGCATCACCGCGCCGTACTGGGTGGGTTTCGTGGTGGCGGTCGCGGTGATCGCCGCGACGTGGCGGGTCTTCGACCGGGCGACGGTGGCCGCCGCCTACGCCGAGCCGGCCCCGCAGAGGCCCGCGCCGGTGGCCTGAGCGCGGGGCGACCGGTGACGCCGCCCGCCGATGTGACAGCGTGGCCGGATGCAGGCATCCTCCCCGGTCGACGTCGACCTCGCGTTGGTCGGCGGCGGTGGCGCCGCGTCCCTGGTCCTGGCCGCCCTGGACCGCCACGGCGTGTCCGGCCTGCGGGTCGCGGTGGTCGACCCGGTGCGCAAGCGCGGCCAGGACCGCACGTGGGCGTTCTGGGGCACGCCCGGCGACGACCTGGACCCGCTGCTGAGCGCGAGCTGGTCGCAGGTCGACGTGGTCACCCGCGCCGGCCGCCGCGTCCTGCCGCTGGCCCCGCTGCGGTACGCCATGCTCCGCTCCGCCCCGGTCTACGACCGGGCTGCCGCGGCCGAACGGCGCCTGGACGCGGTGCGGGTGGGCGCCCCGGCGGGGGAGCTGCGTGACGACGGCGAGCGGGTGACCGTCCGCGATCCGGACGGGCGGGACCTCGTGCGGGCCGGCTGGGTGCTCGACTCGCGTCCCCGCCCGCCGTCGCGGCCGGGGCGGACCAGCTGGTTGCAGCACTTCCGGGGCTGGTGGCTGGCCGCCGACCGGCCCACGTTCGACAGGCAGCGGGCGGTGCTGATGGACTTCCGCACCCCGCAGCCGCAACGGGGGGTCTCCTTCGGGTACGTGCTGCCTGTCGACGACCGGTTCGCGCTCGTCGAGTACACCGAGTTCGGCCCGGCGGTGCTCGACGACGCCGGCTACGACGCGGCGCTGCGCGGGTACGTCGACCTGCTCGGCCTCGACCTGACCGCACTGCGGGTGCGGGAGGTGGAGAACGGGGTGATCCCGATGACCGACGGCCCGTTCGAGTCCCGGCCGAGCCCGCGGGTGGTGCGGCTGGGCACGGCCGGTGGCGCGACCCGCCCGTCCACCGGCTTCACGTTCTCCGCGATGCTGCGCCAGGCCGACCAGGTGGCCGGGGCGCTCGCGGCCGGGCGACCGCCGGTGCCCGCGCCCGCGTACCCGGGTCGGCACCTGTGGATGGACGCGGTGGCGTTGCGCGCGCTGGACCGCGGGCACGTCAGCGGGGTGGAGTTCTTCGAGCGGCTCTTCGACCGCAACCCGCCGGAACGGGTGCTGCGGTTCCTCGACGGCACGACCAGCCCGGCGGAGGACCTGGCGGTGATGCGGTCCAGCCCGTTGCTGCCGATGACCGGCGCGGTGCTCGGCGACGCCGCCGGGCGGCTGCGCGCCCGCCTGCGCCGCTAGGCCTCACTAGATCACGCGGCGCCGTACCCGCCACACCACCACACCGATCAGGATCGCCGCGACGGCGATGAACAGGGCCGCCTCGATGAGCTGGAACGTCCAGAACCGGTCGGCCGGCTGGTAGACCCCGAACTGCTGGATGCCCCGCGCCTGCAGGAACTGGTTCAGGTTTGCGCCGGCCCGGTTGGCGGCACCCTCCAGCTCGTGGTACTCGGTCCGGCTCAGCCTGCGCCCGGTGGCGTCCGCGTAGCCGTGTTCGATCACCCAGTCGGCGATGCCGGGCACGGGCGGACGCCCCGCCTGGCCGTTCGGGCCTCCGACGGGGACCGGCTCCATGGTGGTGAGCGGCGTGGCATACGCGGGACGGGCCAACAGCGCCACCGACATCCGGGCGGCGAGGAACGCCCCGAACGCGACGCCGAACGCGGGCAGACTGCGCCGCAGGACCGCTCCCGCGGCGGTGGCGACGCCGAACGCGAACAGCGCGTACGCCACCGGGACAAGTCCCTCCAGGTCGAAGGCGTCGTACTGGAACCGCCCTTCCCACGCGTCGAACGGCTGGCGGAACCAGGTGAGCACCGCGGTGAACATCCCGGTCAGCGCGACGGTGACGCCGGCCAGCGCCGCGAGCTTGGCCGCCAGCCAGCGCATCCGGGGCACGGCCTGCGTCCAGGCGAGCTGCCAGGTGCCGTCCTCCAGTTCGCGGGCGAGCAGCGGCGCGCCGAGGAACGCGCCGACGACGACGGGGACCAGGTAGAAGGCCGCCAGGAGGTTCTCGACGTACCCGTACTCCTCGTCGAGGCGGCGGAAGGAGGCCGCGCAGGTCTCGTCGACGGCGGCCTGCCCCGAACATCGGGCGGGACCGCCGGGGAACAGGTCGTGGGCCTGCGTCCCGAGCACGAGCAGGGCAATGCCGAACACGCCGACGAGCAGGCCCAGGACGCAGACCTCGGTCCGGTGCTGGCGCCAGATCAACCAGGTCATGCCGCGCCCCCCGACGTGACGGCGGCGCTCGCCTCGGACGGCCGGTGCAGGTACGCCAGCACCAGGTCCTCCAGCGCGACGGGCCGGGCCTGCCACCCGGGCGCGGCCGGGATCCCGCCGTCGCGTACCAGCAGGGTCGTGTGCCGGTCGCTGTGGGTGGCCTCCACGACGGCGCCGGCCCGGTCGAGGTCGGTGGCCGTGCGCGGGCCGACGAGCAGCCGGTGCTCGGCGAGGAGGGTGTCGATGTCACCGGTGAGCGTGACCCGGCCCTGGTTGAGCACGACCAGGTGGTCGCAGACGCGCTCCAGTTCGTGTACGACGTGGGAGGAGAACAGGACGGTCACCCCGCCTTCGGCGACCGCGCCCATGAGGACCTGAAGGAACTCGCGTCGGGCCAGTGGGTCGAGGCTGGCCACCGGCTCGTCGAGGACGAGCAGGTCCGGCCGCTTCGCCAGGGCCAGGGCCAGCGCGACCTGGGCCTGTTGTCCGCCGGAGAGCGTGCCGGCCCGGTGGTCGAGCGGGATGCCCAGCTTCGCCAGCCGGCGCTCGGCCAGCTCCTGGTCGAACCGCAGGTTGCAGGCCCGGCCGAAGCGGAGCATCTCGGCGACGGTGAAGCGCTTGTACAGCGGGTGGTCCTGGGCCAGGAACCCGACCCGGGACAGAGTTCGCGGGGTGCTGGCCGTGACGTCGTGACCGAGGACCTCCGCCGTGCCGGCGCTCGGTGCCAGCAACCCGACGACCAGGCGCAGCAGCGTGGTCTTGCCCGCGCCGTTCGGCCCGACCAGGGCGATCACGCTGCCCGTCGGCAGGGCCAGGGTGCAGTCGCGCAGCGCCCAGCCCTTCCGGTACCGCTTGCCCACGCCGTCGGTGCGCAGCGCGAACCCGGTCGCGCTCACGCCACGTCCTCATTCCTCGTCTGCTGGTGGACGGAGGTGAAGAGCGCGTCGACCGCCTGCTCGTCGAGGCCGGCGGCGTAGGCGCGCCGCAACCAGGTCGCCAGGCCGCGGTGCAGCGACGTGTACGTCGATGCCGACACCGCGGCCGACTGCTGTGCGTTGACGAACGTGCCCTGGCCGGGTCGGCCGGTGACCAGGTTCTCCTGCTCCATCTGCCGGTAGGCCTTGGCGACGGTGTTCGGATTGATCGCCAGGTCCTCGACGACCTCGCGGATGAGCGGGAGGCGGTCACCGGGTTGGAGGAAGCCCAGCAGCACCGCCTGGCGGACCTGCTGGACGAGTTGCAGGTACGGCGGCACGCCGGAGTGGGTGTCGAGCCGGAAGACGAACACGTAGCTCCCTCCTGCTTTACTAGTAACATAGTAAAGCAGGAGGCTTGTTCGGCGCTACCGGCGGCCGGCCGCCTCGGTGACCCGGTCGCGTACCAGCCGCCGCAGCCCCTCCATCGGGTCGCCGTCGCCCGCGCCGAGCCGGTTGCGCACCGCCGCCACCGTCAACCCCAGTTCCGGGTACGCGAACGCGAGGCTGCCGCCGCTGCCCGCGGTGCCGAACGACCCGTCGCCGTCCACCGCGTAGCCCAGCCCGAACGTGCTCTCCTGCCCGAACACCCACTCCTGGGCGCGGACGGCCGGGGCGGACACCGCACGCATCCGACCGGCGGAGAGCAGCCGTACCCCGTCGACCGGGCCGAGCAGCGCCGCGTACATCCGGGCCACCGCCCGGGCGCTCATCGTGCCGACCGACGGCACGTCGGCGCGCAGCACGTCGGGGCGGGAGCCGATCACAGTGTCCGGGCGTACCGCGGGCGGGGCGACCGCGTCGAAGTGCGGCAGGTTGGCCCCGGCCCAGCTCATCAGCGCGGACAGGCCGGCGTCCTCCAGGCGGGCCAGCCGGGGCAACTCCGCCTCCGGTACGCCGAGGAACAGCTCCCGGTCCACGCCGAGCGGCCCGGACACCTCCTCGGCGAGCACCCGCGACACCGGCGCGCCGGTGACCCGCCGGACCACCTCGCCGAGCAGCCAGCCCCACGTCCAGGCGTGGTACGCGAGTTGCTCGCCGGGCCCCCACAGCGGCCGCGCGTCGGCCAGCAGCGCGGACATGCGCGCCCAGTCGGTGAAATCCTCCGGCGTGACGTCGGCGGGCAGCGCGGGCAGGCCGGCGGTGTGGGTGAGCACGTGCCGCAGCGTGATGCCGTCCTTGCCGTGCCGGGCGAACTCCGGCCACACCGCGGCGAGCGGCAGGTCGTAGTCGAGCCGCCCCTGCTCGGCCAGCACGTGCACCACTGTGGCGGTGAGTCCCTTGCCGGTGGAGACCGCGTGCACGGGCGTGTCGGCGGTCATCGGCCGGCCCGTGGTGGTGTCGGCGAGCCCGGCCTGTTCGGTGACGACCGCGACCCCGCCCAGGTAGGCGGCCACCTGCACGCCCGCCTCCCGGCCGGAGGAGACCAGCTCGCCGATCGTCGCCCGTACCTCGGCCCGCAGGTCGTCCCAGCGCGTCTCCACGACCAGTCAGCGTGCCAGACGGGCCCGTCGACCGTCGCATGCTTTTCGGCGGACGCGGCGCTGCCGCCGCTCGGCTGCGCCGACCTCCGGCGCGGCGGGTCGGGTGGTCCCGCCGGGTCGCGTACCCGGTAGGTTGCCGGGCATGGCGGAGGCGGACACCGGCCGGGTCGTGGAGATCTGGACCGACGGCGCGTGCAGCGGCAATCCCGGGCCCGGCGGGTGGGGCGCGGTGCTGCGCTGGGGCGGCCACGAGCGGGAGCTGTGCGGCGGTGAGGCGACCCCGACCACGAACAACCGGATGGAACTGACCGCGGCGATCCAGGCGCTGGAGAGCCTGACCCGCCCGGTGACGGTACGCCTGCACACCGACAGCACCTACGTGCGCAACGGCATCACCGGCTGGCTGAACGCGTGGAAGCGCAACGGTTGGCTGACCGCCGCGAAGCAGCCGGTGAAGAACGCCGACCTGTGGCAGGCGCTGGAGGCGGCGTGCGCCCGGCACGACGTGACCTGGCTGTGGGTGAAGGGCCACAACGGGCACCCGGAGAACGAGCGCGCCGACGCCCTGGCGAACCGGGGCATGACGGAGGCGCGGGGCGGCGACCCGGCGGCCACCGCTCCGCGCGCGCGTCAGCGCAGGGGCCGGCCCTCCTCGATCTCCGCCGGCTCGTCGGCCGGGTCGCCGGCGCCGGAGACGGCGTCGACGTCGTAGCCGGCCCGGCTGGTCTCCCGCGCCGAACGCCGGTCCTCCGCGGGCAGGTCGGCGAAGTCGTCACCGGTGTCGTCGGTGGTGTGCAGGGACTCGCCCGGCGGGCGCAGGGACGCCTCGTACGCGGTCGCGCCGTCGGGCTCGTCGCCGGCCGCGCGGCCGAAGGACTCTTCACTGGTCATGTCGCACTCCTGCCCGCAGCGGGTGGCGGCAAACGTTCAGTTCGCCGCGTCCGGGTGGGTCGGCATCGAGGAGCCGCCGGAGCTGCTGCCGGAGGCGCCTCCGGCCATGCCCGACCCGTCGTCCTCGGTCACCTCGTCCGGTTTCGGCTCGTCCGGTGCGGGGGCCGGCACGTCCGTGTCCGCCGCCGCCTGCACCAGCGGCACCTGTCCCGCCTCGTCCTCGGCGTGCGCCGGGTCGACCGGCTCCTCGCCGTCGCGTGCCCGATATCCCACCGGTCCACCTCCCGTCGTCCGCGCCGCCTTCCCCACCAACCCCCGCCCAAACCCGCACCCTCGTCCCGGTGATCAAGGAGTTCGGGCAGCGATCCGGCCCCGAACTCCTGATCATCGGGGCGCCGGGCCGGGACTGGGATGGGGCGGCGGTCAGCGGGGGTGGGGCCGGCGGGGGCGGCGGGGGGCCGGGGCCAGCGCCAGGGACCAGTGGGACGGGCGGCGCAGGCCCGGTGGCAGGACCGTGCGGTGGTCGCCGCGCGCGGCGTCGAGCTGCGACTGGTGGGTGAACAGGCACTCGCCCAGGTCCGCGCCGCGCAGGTCGGCCCCGCGCAGGTCCGCGCCGGTCAGGTCGGCGGCGCCGAGACGTACCCCGCGCAGGTCGGCGCCGATCAGGCAGGCGCCGCGCAGGTTCGCCCCGGCCAGCGGGGTACGGCGCAGGTCGACGCCGATGAGCATCGCGCCCCGCCGGTCCGGGCCGGTGCGCCCGGCGCGTGCCCGACCGGCGGCGTGGGACAGCAGCCGGTTGACCCGGTCCCGGTGCGCGTCGACGTCGAGGGCGAGCAGTTCCTCCGGGGTGCCGTCGGTGAGCCGCCCGGTCTCGTCGAGCGCGTCGGTCAGCTCGTCACGCAGCGGGCCGGACGGGGTCAGGCGTACCGCCTCGGTCAGGTACCAGAGCAGCTCGTGTAGCGGCCGTAGCACCGCGAAGGTGCCGAACATCGCTCGCGCGGTGTCCGGGTCGGCGCGCCAGTCGCGGCCGGCGAACGTGTGCTGGGTGAGGTGCTGACCGGCGCCGAAGCAGTCGAAGACGGTGCATCCGGGGAAGCCGCGTTGCCGCAGCTCGGTGTGGATGCCGCAGCGGAAGTCGGCGCCCAGGTTCGGGCAGGGCCGCCCGGCGGGCTTGTCGATGGCGAAGTCCGCCGACGCGGTGAACGCCGGCGCGACACAGCAGACCCCGGCGCAGCGCGAACAGTCCGCCCGCAGCTCCCGCCCGCCCACCCCCACGGTTCCCTCTCCACCCCCCACCCGCCCATTCTCTCCCCTCCCACCCCACCCACCCCGCCCCGCCCCACCCCACCCCGTTGATCATGAGGTTGACGGTGACAAACCGGACCTCGAACGCCGCCAACCTCATGATCAACCAGGCGAGACGGCGGGGCGGGGCGGGCAGGGTGGGGGAATGTCCGAACAGGTGACAACGGCTTCCGTGTCTTGGGGCAACGCATTGCGGATTTGCGAAACGTCTGCCTGAAAGGCTGACAACCGGATTGGGTCGTTATTGCGCCGATGCATTCCCTAGGCCGGATCGTTGTCAATGGATGACAACCGGAACGGCCGTTACCGGAACGATTCTTTTCGACGCCCGGGAGAGCATTACCGTCGGGTAGCAGGACGTTTTCGTCCCGTCGGGAGGACTGCTCATGAGCGAACTGTCGCACCCACCGTCGCTGACTCCGGCCACCGATCCTGGGGCTGCGGGCCCCGATGTCGAGGCCGTTCCCGGCCCCTCGGGCCGATCCGCCGAGATCGTCGGCCGGTCACCCAACCAGCTCGCCTGGCTGCGGCTCAAGCGCGACCGTACGGCCCGGGCCAGTGCCGTGACGCTCGCCGTCGCCGCCCTGCTCGCGCTCGGCGCGCCGCTGCTGGGCGGGCTCACCGGAATCGACCCGACCGACAAGTTCGTCGACCGGCTGAACGATTTCGGCATGCCGATCGGGTACGCCGGAGGAATCAGCGCCCACCATTGGCTGGGTCTGGAACCCGGCAGCGGCCGGGACATCCTGATGCAACTGGTCTACGGTCTGCGGACGTCCCTGTTCATCGCATTCACCTCGGCGCTGCTGGCGTCGTGCATCGGGGTGGCGGTCGGCGTACTGGCCGGCTGGGCCAGAGGCTGGCTGGACAGCGCCGTCAACTGGCTGGTCGACCTGACGCTCGCGTTCCCGTTCCTCATCTTCGCGCTCGCCGTCATCCCGATCCTCCAGGATCGCTTCTACTCCGACCGTGAGGCGCCGTCGCCGGCCTTCCGGGTGGCGTTGATCATCGCCACCTTCAGCCTGTTCAGCTGGACGTACACCGCGCGTCTGGTCCGCGGGCAGGTGATCTCGCTGCGGGAGCGGGAGTTCGTCGACGCGGCCCGGGCGGCCGGCGCCGGCACCACGCACATCCTGGTGCGGCAGCTGCTGCCGAACATCTGGGCACCGATCCTGGTCACCGTCTCCCTGATGGTGCCGCAGTTCATCGCCATCGAGGCGGCGCTGGCGTTCGTCAACATCGGTGTCACCGAACCCACGCCCGACCTGGGCCGCATGATCTTCAACAGCATCGGCTACGTCGCGAGCGACCCCTGGTACACCCTGTTCCCCGGGTTGACGATCTTCCTGCTGGTCCTGGCGTTCAACCTGCTCGGTGACGCCCTGCGCGACTCGCTGGATCCGCGCTCCACCCGGTAAGCCCACCCGGCCATCACGTGCCCGGCCGGCGGGGGCCGCCGGGCGAGGAAGGGAGAACACCGTGCGCGCACGAACCCGGACACTGACAGGTGTCCTCGCCGCGGCGGCGTTGACCGCCGCGGCATGCAACCCCACGCCCGACGACAGCGGCGGCGGCGACCAGACGACCAAGACCCAGAGCGGCTCCATCTCGTACGAGGCCGTCGACAACCAGGGCCCCGCGAAGGCCGTCGACGGGGCTACCCGCGGCGGCACCCTCACCGTGATGCAGCCGGCCGACTTCGAACACCTCGACCCGGCCCGCAACTACGTCAACACACAGCAGGTCGCCGGCGGACTCCTCTACCGCTCCCTCAACGGCTACAAGGAGGACGGCAGCGGGAAGCTGCTGCTCGTCGGCGACCTGGCGACCAACCCCGGCAAGGACGTCAACGGCGACTGCACGGTCTGGGAGTTCACCCTCCGCGACGGCGTGAAGTACGAGGACGGCTCCCCGGTGACAAGCAAGGACGTGGCCCACGGCATCGCCCGGTCGTTCGCGGCCAACCTCAACGAGGGCCCGCACTACATCCAGCAGTGGCTCTACCCGGGCGGGGTGTACAACGCCAGCTACAAGGGACCGTACGACGGTGGCAAGCCGGTCCCCGACGGCGTCGACACCCCCGACGACCGGACCATCCGGTTCACCTTCCCGCAGCCGCACTGCGATCTGCCGTACGCCGCGGCGCTGCCCACCAGTGCGGCGGTGCCCCCGGCCAAGGACACCCGCGCCAACTACGACCTGCGGCCGTTCTCCTCCGGGCCGTACCGGGTGAAGTCCTACCAGCGCGACGTGTCACTCGAAGTGGAACGCAACCCGCACTGGGACCCGGCCACCGACCCGATCCGCAACGCCTACCCGGATGCGATCCGGATGACGTTCGGCCTGGAACAGGCCCAGATCGCCGAGCGTCTGGTGGCCGACGGCGCAGCCGACAAGGCGGCCCTGAGCTGGTCGGACGTGCCGCCGTCGGTGCTTCCCCGCACCACCGGGGCGGGCGTCGCCGACCGCGTGGTCAAGGGCCCCACGCAGTACAACTGGGTGCTCAGCATCAACACCCAGCGGGTCACCGACCTGGCGGTGCGGCGGGCGCTCAACTACGCCGTCGACAAGGATGCCCTGCTCAAGGTGCTCGGCGGGCAGGCCGCCGGCACGCCGGCCACCACGCTGATGTCACCCACCACCGTCGGGTTCACCGCGTACGACGTGTTCAACGCCCCGGTCACCGGGGGCAAGGCCAAGGTCACCGAGCTGCTCGCCGGCAAGCGGCCGAAGCTGGTGCTCGCCCACTCCAGCCTGGAGTTGCGGACCCAGCAGGCCGAGGCGCTGCGCAAGAACCTCACCGACATGGGCTTCGACATCGTGATGAAGTCGATCGAGAACAGCAGCTACTACGACCAGGTCGGCCGCAAGGGCAACCCGTACGACATCTACCTCACCGGCTGGGGCTCGGACTGGCCCACCGGCTCGACGGTGATCCCCCCGGTCTACGACGGCCGGGAGATCGTGGCCGAGGGCAACCAGAACGTGTCGTACCTGAACGAGCCGTCGGTCAGCGCGGAGATCGACCGGGTCCGCAAGCTGCCCGCCGCCGAACAGGACGCCGGTTGGATGGCGCTCGACCGGGTGATCATGGAGAAGTACGCCCCGGTGGTGCCCTGCTACTACGACGCCACCTACGAGTTGCACGGCTCGAAGGTCGGCAACGCCTTCCTCAGCGACGCGTTCGGCATCATCTCGCTCAACGGCATCTACCTGAAGAAGTGACCGTCCCGCGGGGGCGGCCACGACGGCCGCCCCCGCCGTACCCGGGGGAGGTGTTCCCGTGCTCCGTTTCGTTCTCCGGCGGCTCCTCGTCGCCGCCCTGACCCTGGTGGTCATCAGCCTGGTCACATTCGGTCTCTTCTTCGCGGTGCCGAGCAGCCCGGCGAAGGTTATGTGCGGTAAGAACTGCACGGCGGAGGACATCGCCCAGGTGGAGCGTCGGCTCGGCCTCGACCGGCCGCTGCCCCGCCAGTACGCGGACTTCGTCCAGGGAATCTTCGCCGGCCGTACCTACGGCGAGGGCGACTTCCGGCAGGACTGCCCGGCGCCCTGCCTCGGCTACTCGTTCCGCAACAACCAACCGGTCACCGAGATCATCACCCAGCGCGCCCCGGTGACGTTCAGCATCGTCCTCGGCGGCGCCGTGCTCTGGCTCGCCATCGGCGTGTCGCTGGGCATGGTGTCGGCACTGCACCGGGGTACGGTGTTCGACCGCGCCGCCATCGGCGTCACACTCGCCGGGGCGTCCATGCAGGTGTACTTCTTCGGGCTGGTCCTGCTCTACCTGCTGGTCTACTCCAGCGGGTTGCTGCCGTTTCCCACCTACACGCCGTTCACGCAGAGCCCGGCCCGCTGGGCGGGCGGTCTGCTGCTGCCGTGGATGACGCTGGGTTTCCTCAACTCGGCGCTCTACGCCCGGCTGTCGCGGGCGCAGATGGTGGAGACGCTGTCGGAGGACTTCGTCCGCACCGCGCGGGCGAAGGGACTGCCCGCGCGCAAGGTGCACACCAGGCACGCGCTGCGGGCGGCGATCACCCCGATCGTCACGATCGCCGGGCTGGACGTGGGCACCAGCCTCGGCGGCACGTTCATCACCGAGACCATCTTCGGTCTCCAGGGGCTGGGCAAGGCCACCGTGGAGGCGGTGCAGTTCCTCAACCTTCCGGTGGTGATGGCGACGGTGCTCCTGGCGGCGGTGTTCATCGTGGTCGCCAACATCGTCGTCGACGTGCTGTACGCGGTTATCGACCCACGGGTCCGATTGAACTGACGGGAGGAACGGACATGATGGAGCTTCCGACGCCGCGACGCGGCGAGAACCCCTATCTCCGGGTGCGGGATCTGCGGGTGCGGTTCGACACCGAGGATGGTGTGGTGCGGGCCGTGGACGGGGTGTCGTTCGCGGTGGATCGGGGTCGCACGTTGGGGATCGTGGGGGAGTCCGGTTCCGGTAAGAGTGTGACGTCGTTGGCGATTCTGGGTTTGCACAACGTGAAGCGGACGTCCATTTCGGGGGAGATTTCGGTGGGTGGGCGTGAGGTGGTGGGGTTGGGTGAGGAGGAGATTCGTCGGTTGCGGGGTCGTGACATGGCGATGATCTTTCAGGATCCGTTGTCGGCGTTGCATCCGTACTACTCGGTGGGTAGGCAGATCGCTGAGGCGTATCGGGTGCATCATCCGCGGGCCGGGCGGCGGGAGGCGCGGTCGCGGGCGGTGGACATGTTGGGTCGGGTGGGGATTCCGCAGCCGGGTCGGCGGTTTGATCAGTATCCGCATGAGTTCTCGGGTGGGATGCGGCAGCGGGCGATGATCGCGATGGCGTTGGTGAATGATCCGGATTTGTTGATCGCGGATGAGCCGACGACGGCTCTTGATGTGACGGTGCAGGCGCAGATCCTGGATTTGTTGGCGGATTTGCAGGCGGAGTTCCGGTCGGCGATCGTGTTGATCACCCACGATCTGGGTGTGGTGTCGCAGGTGGCTGATGACGTGTTGGTGATGTATGCGGGTCGGGCGGTGGAGTACGGGGGTGTGGGTCGGGTGTTGCGGGCGCCGCAGCATCCGTACACGTGGGGGTTGTTGTCGAGTGTGCCGTCGTTGCACGGGGACGCGGACGCGGATCTGGTGCCGATCCCGGGTAACCCGCCGAGTCTGATCAATGTGCCGTCGGGGTGTGCGTTTCATCCGCGGTGTCGGTGGGCCGACGTCAACGGGGACCGCTCCCGCACCCAGGTGCCGGAGCTGGTTCCGGCGGGGGCGGCAGGGCACCTGGTGGCGTGTCATCTGTCGGCGGGGGCGCGGGAGCGGATCTACCGCGACGAGGTCGCCCGGGTGGGGGTGGCCCGATGAGTGCTGACCAGGACACGATGGGCGCGGTCGACGGCCGGCGGGGTGAGGCCGTCGGTGCGACGCCGGACAGCGGGCCGCTGCTGTCGGTGCGCGGGCTGACCAAACACTTCCCCGTGCGGCAGGGTCTGCGCGCGAAGGGTGCGGTGCGGGCGGTGGACGGGCTGGACTTCGACGTACGTCCCGGTGAGACGCTCGGGCTGGTGGGGGAGTCGGGGTGTGGGAAGACCACGACCGGACGGATGCTGGTGCGGCTGCTGGAACCCACCGCCGGATCGATCTGCTTCGCGGGGCGCGACATCACCCACGCGAAACGCGGTGACCTGCGGAGCCTGCGGCAGGACCTGCAGATCATCTTCCAGGATCCGTACGCGTCGTTGAACCCCCGTCACACGGTGGGTCGGATCGTGGCGATGCCGTTGCAGGTCAACGGGATCACCCCACCCGGTGGTGTCAGACAGCGGGTGCGGGAGTTACTGGAACTGGTCGGGTTGAACCCGGAGCACTACAACAGGTATCCGCACGAGTTCTCCGGCGGGCAACGCCAACGCATCGGCATCGCCCGCGCCCTGGCGTTGAAACCGAAACTGATCGTCGCCGACGAACCCGTCTCCGCCCTCGACGTGTCCATCCAGGCGCAGGTCATCAACCTGCTACGCGACCTGCAACGCGACCTGGACCTGGCCTTCGTGTTCATCGCCCACGACCTGGCCGTGATCCGCCACTTCTGCCACCGCGTCGCGGTCATGTATCTGGGCACCATCGTGGAGATCGGCGACCGCGACACCATCTACACCCGCCCGCAGCACCCCTACACCCGCGCCCTGCTCTCCGCGATCCCCGACGTCACCACCCTCGGCCCCGCCGGCCGCATCCGCCTCACCGGCGACGTCCCCACCCCCCTCAACCCCCCATCCGGCTGCCGCTTCCGCACCCGCTGCTGGAAAGCCACCGACCGCTGCGCCACCGAAACCCCCACCCTCACCACCCGCGACGGCGGCACCCAACAAACCGCCTGCCACTACCCCGAAAACGGACCCATCGGCGCAACGGCCGGCCCAGCCCGCGCCGCCGGTCAGACGGCACGCCACGAATGAGACGGAAGCGAAGAGGCCTGCGGCCCCATCAACAGCATCCCGCCGTCGACCGGCCACGACGCCCCGGTCACGTACGCGGCCGCCGGCGAGACGAGCATCGCCACCACGGCCGCCACCTCACGGGCGTCACCGGGCCGGCCCACCGGCACCCCGGGACGGTCCTGCGTGAACGGGTCGACGTCCTCCTGGCCGGTCATCGGGGTGGCGATCTCGCCGGGAGCGACCGCGTTGACGGTGATGCCGTCGGCCGCCAGTTCCTGCGCCATCACCTTGGTGAGCAGGCCCAGCCCGCCCTTGGCCGCGCAGTACGCCGACGAGCCGACCCGGGGCGCGTGCTCGTGCACGCTGGTGATACTGATGATCCGGCCGCCCCGCCCGGCAGCGCGCATCCGGCGGGCGGCCCGCTGCGAGCACAGGAACGGCCCGTCCAGGTCGACCGCGAGCACCTCCCGCCACTTCTCCCAGGTCACGTCCACGAAGGGCTCGGACAGCCCGGTGCCGGCGTTGTTGACGAGCACGCCCAGGCCGCCGAGCCGGTCGGCCAGCTCGTCGACAACCGCTGCCGCGTCGGGCAGCCGGGTCAGGTCCAGCTCGGCGGTCTCGCAGCGGCGGCCGGTGGCCCGTACCTCGGTTGCCGTGCGCTCGGCGCCCGCCGCGTCGCCGTACCAGGTGATGCCGATGTCGTAGCCGGCCCCGGCGAGCGCCACCGCGCACGCCTTGCCGATGCCGGAGTCCGCGCCGGTGACGATCGCGACGCGGTCGTAGTCCTCGTATCGTTCGGGCATGTCCGCGCACTACCCGCGTTCGGCGACCTCAACCGGGCGGACGACCCGCCTCGGGCGCCGGTGTCGTCGGACCCGGTGGCTAGGGTACGGGCGTGATCGCCGATGAGTCCGATGCCGTGACCGTTCGCTTCCTGCGCATGATGAGCGCGGAGCTACGCGCCGATGCGGTGGGCGACGACTCGCTCGGCCGCACCGTGGAGCTGGCCCGGCGGTGGTGGGGCACCGCTGACACGCGGCTCGCCGACGCCCTGCGCGAGCTGCACGGCGAGCCGGTCGCGCACACCGAGCCGCCCGGCGTGGCGTCACCCCGCCCGGACCGGCACGGCGAACTCCGGCGCCTCCGAGGTGAGCAGGGCCGTCCGTGACGGCACGCCCCACCGCTCGGCCAGCGCCGTCGCCAGCTCGTCCAGCATCCGGCGTACGGTAGGCGCCGCCCCGGTGTGCATCGCCTCGACCACCACGAGCACTTCGCTGGTGTCGGCCCGTACCGCTGAGGCGCCGCTCTGCCGGTGGGTCCAGCGCCGGGCGTGCGCGTGCCCGTCCCGGTCGGCGAAGACCACCTCACCCGGTGCCGGGTGTTCCGTCTCCCCGCCGAGGGTCAGATAGGTTTCCGTGCCGTCGGCCGGGCGCACTGTCAGGTCACCGCCGACGCGGGCCAGGTCGAGCACTGCCACCGGCACCGCGTACCGGGTCGAGAGCGCGTTTCCCAGGTCCACGAGCGGGTGCAGCCGGGGCAGGTCCCCGTCGCGCCGCAACCGGCGCAGCAGCGACTCGGCGGCGCAGCGGTAGCGGGTCGGTGGGCAGCCCATCCGGGCGAAGGCGCGCCGCCACGCCTGGATCTCCGGGAAGCCGCCCTCGGGCGCGGCGGCGAGCCGGTCCCGGGCGACGTCGAGATATCCGTCGAGCCGCGGTGTGACGTCGACGTCGGGCATGATCCCGGTGGCGTGCACGACGCCGCAGGTCAGCTCGGGAAAGGACGACCAGATCTCGGGGGAGTGCCGGAAGCGCACGGATTGCTCCTTCTGGTGGTACCGGGTTCTAGGCGGTGAACGCGAGGCCGAGGCCCAGGGCCAGGAAGCTGCCGGCGACTGTGTGCCGCAGCAGCGCGGTCAGCCGGGGGCGGGACAGCACCCGGCTGCGCAACGCGCCGGCCAGCACCGCGTACCCGGCGAACACCAGCAGCGTGACAAGCATGAACACCAGGCCGCAGGCGAGCATGCGCGCGGCGGCGGCGGGTGCGTCCGGCGGTACGAACTGCGGCAGGAACGCCACGAAGAACACCGTCACCTTCGGGTTCAGCAGGTTCAGCAGCACCCCGTCGCGGAACACCGCCGTCGCCGGGCGCGGCGGCCGGTCGCCGTCGACGGTGAACGCACCCCTGTCGCGCAGCGCCGACCAGGCCATCCAGAGCAGGTACGCCACGCCCAGCCAGGTCACCACCCGGAACGCCGGGGTGCCGGCGCGCAGCAGCGCCGCCAGGCCGGTGACCGCGGCGATCACGTGCGGGACGAGACTGAGCGTGGCCCCGGCGGCGGCCGCCAGGCCGGCGCGGCGACCGGCGGTGACGGCGATGGCGAGCGTGTGCATCACCCCGGTGCCCGGGGTGATCGCGACGACTGTTGCGGTCAGGAGAAAGGCGATGGTCACCGGTCCAGCCTGTGGCCATAATGGTCCGATGGGCAGGGCCAAAGCCGCCATTTCCGAGAGGTCCAAAACGGCCGGTGCGGACTTCCTCCAACTGGATGTCGGCGAAGCGCCGCCGGGTGGTCGCGCGGACTGGCTTGCCGCTCGGCTGCGCTCCGCGATCGCCGACGGCCGGGCGCCGGTCGGCACCCGCCTGCCGCCCAGCCGCGTGCTCGCCGCCGAGCTGGGCGTCTCACGCGGCGTGGTGACCGAGGCGTACCAGCGGTTGGGTGAGGACGGGCAGGTGGCCGGACGGGGCCGGGCCGGCACGGTGGTGGTGGCCACACCGGCCGCCGCGCGCGCCCGGCCGCCCGAGCCGAGAAGGGTGCCGGAGGTGTTCGCCGACCGTCCGGGCCTCGACGTCTTCGAGGCCCTGCGCGCCGCCTCCGCGCAGGTGGACCTGACGCCAGGCGTACCCGATCTGGCGGCCTTCCCGCGCGCGGCGTGGCTGCGGGCCGAGCGGGCCGTGCTGCACCGGGCGACCCCCGCCGCGCTCGGCTACGGCGACCCGGCCGGCACGCCGGCGCTGCGGCTTGCCGTCGCGAACTGGCTGGCCCGCAACCGGGGCATCAGCGCCGGTCCGGCCGAGGTGGTGGTCGTGGCCGGCGTGTCCCAGGCGCTCGGCCTGCTCGCGCGGGTGCTGCACGACCGGGGTACGCGCACCGTCGCGGTGGAGGACCCGGGCTCGCTCGGCGTGCGGCAGCACCTGACGTACGCCGGGCTGGCGACGCCGCCGGTACCGGTGGACGACCGGGGCCTGCGGGTTGACCTGCTGGAGCGGTCCGGTGCGCCCGCCGTGCTGCTCACCCCGGCGCACCAGTTCCCGACCGGGGTGGTGCTCGACGGTGAGCGGCGTCGCCGGCTGCTGCGGTGGGCGCGCGACGGCGGCCTGGTGGTGGAGGACGACTACGACGCCGAGCACCGGTACGACCGCCCGCCCGTGCCGGCGCTGCGGGGCATGGCGCCGGATCGGGTCTGCTACACCGGCAGCGTCTCGAAGCTGCTCGCGCCGGCGCTGCGGATCGGGTGGACGCTCGTGCCGCCGTGGCTGCACGCCGACGTCGTGGACGCCAAACGGACGGCGGATCTGGGCAACGCGGTGCTGCCGCAGCTCGTGCTGGCCGAGTTGATGGAGTCGGGCGCGTTGGAGCGGCACCTGCGGCTGCTGCGCCACCGGCACGTGCGCCGTCGGGACGCGATGATCCGGGCGGTCCGCGCGTACCTGCCGGGAGCCGTGGTGCACGGTGCCGCCGCCGGGCTGCACCTGATGGTCACGCTGCCCGGCGACGTCGACGACCGGGCGCTCGCGGCGGCGGCGCTGCACCGGGGCGTCAAAGTCCATCCACTGTCCTGGCACGGCCAGCGCCCGCAGCCGCCCGGACTGGTCCTCGGGTACGCGGCCACTCCGCCCTCGGAGATCGACCGCGCGCTGTCCACGGTGGCCGAAGCCCTCCAGGCCCTCACCTGAACCGCTCCGAGCCCCGCCTGCCGCCGGTGATCAAGGAGTTCGGCCCATAGTCGATCTCCCTGCCGGACGCGAACCCCTTGATCATCATCCCGAAAGAGGCCGAGGGGGTGGGTGGTAGAGGGTGGCCAGGGCGGTGGCGGTGGCGGCCAGGCGGTCGCGCAGCGCTGCGGGGGCGAGGACCTCCACGTCGGCGCCGAGGCGCAGCAGGTCGCCGTGGGCGTGGGTGAGCGACTCGATCGGGATGACCGCGTGCACCCAGCCGGCGGCGTCCGGCGGGCCGGCGCTCGCCTGGGCGGCGGTGACCACCACGTCGCTGCCGACCTCGCGCAACCGGGCGAACCCGCGCGGGGACAGGCGGATGCGTGCCTCGTCGCGGTGCAGGCCGGCCCGGAACGCGACCACGTGGGCACGCCACCAGGCCGGCAGGTCGAAATCGGGTCGCTCGAACGGTTCGTCCAGCGCGGTGAGGTCGAGGATCTGGTTGACCCGGTAGGTGGCCGGTTCGGCGCGGTCCGGTCGGGCGGCCACCAGATACCAGCGCCCGCCCTTGAGCACCAGCCCGTACGGTTCGAGGACCCGGGTCGTCTCGCCCCGCCAGCCGCGGTAGCGCACCCGGACCCGGCGTTCCCGCCACACCGCCTCGGCCGCGTCGGCCAGGTGCGGCGACGGGTCGCCGTCGGAGTACCAGCCCGGCGTGTCCAGATGGAACCGCTGCTCCAGCCGGGCGGCCCGGTCGGCCAGCGGTGCGGGCAGCGCGGCCCGGAGCTTGAGCTGCACGGCCGCGACGACCGACTGGTAGCCCAGTTCGGCGGCCGGTCCGGGCAGACCGGCGAAGAGCAGGCGGTCGGCCTCCTCGGCGGTCAGCCCGGTCAGCCGGGTCCGCCAGCCCTCCACGAGCCGGTAGCCGCCGTCGTGCCCGGCCGCGCCGTACAGCGGGATGCCGGCGGCGTGCAGCGCCTCGACGTCCCGGTAGATGGTGCGGACCGAGACGTCCAGGCGGGCGGCGAGGTCGGCGGCGGTGAACCGGCCGTGCGCCTGCAGGAGCAGCAGGATGGACAGGAGTCGGCTGGCCCGCATTTCCCTGACATTAGCTGTCAGGGGACCGCTTCTACCGTCCCGTCCATGGCCTTCCACGACAAGGAGCTGACCGTGCCGGGGACGATCGAGGTCGCCGGCCGGCACGTCAAGCGCTACCACATCGACCAGCCGGACCGCCGACTCGAACCACGGGTGGTCGACGCCGCGTACGCGTACCTGCCGGCGCTGCTGCCCGGCCCGGACGGCGCCACCCCGCCCGCGAGCTGGACGGTGCTGCACCGGGGCGCGGACAGTGGCGCGTACCTGCTGGCGTACAGCTGGTTCTTCGACAACGTCGTCGAGTGCCGCATCGCCATCGCCGGGCAGCCCGCGCTGAACTGCCCGGACGACGACCCGGCGCGCTTCGTCGACCTGGACCGGCCCGGCGTGGGCTGCGTCTGGGAACTGGGCGTGCTGGAGCACGAGCGCGCCGCCTGGATCCGGCACGTGCTCGCGCCGGACGAGCCGGACCTGGCCGGCTACCTGGCCGACGCCCGGCCCGCCGGGCCGGTGGGGCGCTGACAGGCCGAGGCCGGCGGCGCGGTGACGCCCTACGCCGCGGGCGGGACCGGCGGCGTGGCGGTCCGGTAGATCGCGGTGAGCCAGACGTCGAGCAGCACGTCGACCACGTCCCGCTCGGCCACCGCTGGGCCGTCCCCGGCGAACGTCGCGTACCAGACCCGCTCGTTCATCGAGTTCAGCGCGATGGCGAGGTCCCGGGCGGGCAGCCCGTCCGGGGCCGCGCCGCGGGCGCGCTCGGCCTCGATCGCGGCCTGCGTCGCCCGGACCCAGCGTTCCAGGACCTCGGCCCACAACCGCCGTACCTCGGCGTTGGTGCCGCGCACCTGCGCGCAGGCCAGCACCACGTCCCGGTGCCCGCCGAAGGTGGCGTGGAACCGGGCGATCAGCTCCCGCCAGCGGGCGCGCGGGTCCTCGGCGAGGCGGACCAGCACGTCACCGGCGGCGGCGTTCGCCTCCTCGGTGACCCGGTCCAGCAGGGTGAGCAGCACCGCGTTCTTGGACGGGAAGTAGAAGTAGAAGGTGGGGCGGGAGATCCCGGCACCGCGGGCCAGGTCGTCGATGGAGATGTCACCGAACGGCCGCTCGCGCAGCAACCGCTCGGCGGTGGCCAGGATCGCCGTCTCCCGGTCGTCGCCGGTGGAGCGGCCGGCCCGCCGTCCGCGGCTGGGCGCGGCGCCGCTCGGCGTACGGGCGGTGGTCATGTCGGCTGATGCTACACCCGCTCAACACCGTGTCGATTTCTCTCGACATGGTGTTGACCGCGGTCGACGGCGGTGGATAGGGTCCGGTTCGCGCCGGTGCGAACGGGACCGGCGCGAACAGGAGAAGCCATGGCCGCAGATCACGTCGACGTCCTCATCGTCGGTGCCGGCCTGTCCGGCATCGGCGCCGCGGTCCACCTCGGACGCGAATGCCCCGACAAGACGTACGCGGTGCTGGAGGCCCGGGGCGCCGTCGGCGGCACCTGGGACCTGTTCCGCTACCCGGGCGTGCGCTCCGACTCCGACATGTACACCCTCGGCTACGCCTTCAAGCCGTGGACCGACCCGAAGGCGATCGCCGACGGCGACGCGATCCGCGCGTACGTGCGGCAGACCGCCCACGAGTACGACGTCCAGCGGCACATCCGCTTCCACCACCGGGTGCTACGCGCCGAGTGGGACAGCGCCACCGCCCGCTGGACGGTGCACGCCCGGCGCGACGACACAGGTGAGGACACGACCCTGACCTGCGGGTTCCTGTTCACCAATTCCGGCTACTACCGCTACGACGAGGGCTACACGCCCCGGTTCCCCGGCGTCGAGCGGTACGCCGGCACGATCGTGCACCCCCAGCACTGGCCGCGGGACCTGGACTACACAGGCAAGCGGGTGGTGGTCATCGGCAGCGGCGCCACCGCGGTCACCCTGGTCCCGGCCATGGCGCAGCGGGCCGCCCACGTGACCATGCTCCAGCGCTCACCCACGTACGTGGTGGCGCTGCCCTCGCGTGACCCGGTGGCCCACGCGGCCCGGCGCTGGCTGTCCCCGAAGGCCGCGTACGCGGTCGCCCGGTGGAAGAACATCGCGCTCGGGGTGGCCAACTTCCAGCTCAGCCGCCGTGCGCCCGGGGTGGTGAAGCGGTTCCTGCGCCGGGCCGCGAAGGGGCGGCTCCCGGCCGGCTACGACGTCGACAGGCACTTCTCACCCCGCTACGACCCGTGGGACCAGCGGCTCTGCGTGGTGCCGGACGGGGACCTGTTCGACGCGCTGCGCGCCGGCCGGGCGAGCGTGGTCACCGACACCATCGACACGTTCACCCCCGACGGCATCCGGCTGGCCGCGGGCGAGGAGGTGCGGGCCGACGTGGTGGTCACCGCCACCGGCCTGAACCTGCTGGCGCTGGGCGGCATGACGCTCGTCGTCGACGGCGTCGAGGTCGACCTGGCGTCCACGATCGCCTACAAGGGCATGATGCTGTCCGGGGTGCCGAACTTCGCCATGACCATCGGCTACACCAATGCCTCCTGGACGCTCAAGGCCGACCTGGTCGCCACGTACGTCTGCCGGCTGCTGCGCCACCTCGACGCCACCGGCCAGCAGATCGTCACCCCGCTCGCGCCGGACACCGACGACCTGGTGCCGATCATCGACCTGCAGTCCGGGTACGTGCTGCGCGCGGTCGACCAGTTGCCCAAGCAGGGACCGCGCGCGCCGTGGCGGCTGCACCAGAACTATCCCCGCGACGTACGGCTGATGCGGCGCGGTCCGCTCACCGACGGCGTACGGTTCGCCCGGGCCGGCGTGCCGGCGACCGCCGCGGCGACCCCCACCCCGGGAGGAACCGGTGCGTGACCTCGTCTTCCCCGGCGGCACGGCGGTTCTCACCGGTGCGGCCGGCGGTATCGGCGCGGCGCTGGCCCACGGCCTGGCCCGGCGCGGCGCCGACCTGGTCCTGCTCGACCGGGACGCCGACGGCCTGGCCTCGGTCGCCGCCGCGATCTCGGCGGCACACCCGGACCTGCGGGTCGAGACGCACGTGGTCGACCTGGCCGACGCCGGGGCCACCGACCGGGTCGCCGCCGAGATCCACAGTGCGCATCCCCGCGTACGGCTGCTGATCAACAACGCCGGGGTCGCGCTGGGCGGGCGTTTCGACCAGGTGACGCTGGAGGAGTTCCTCTGGGTCATCGAGATCAACTTTCGGGCGGTGGTGCGGCTGACCCACACGTTGCTGCCCGCGCTCAAGGCCGAACCCGGGTCGCACCTGGTCAACGTGTCCAGCCTGTTCGGCCTCATCGCCCCCGCCGGGCAGGCCGCGTACGCGGCGAGCAAGTTCGCGGTGCGCGGCTTCACCGAGGCGTTGCGGCACGAACTGGTCGACGACGGGATCGGGGTGACCTCGGTGCACCCGGGCGGCATCCGCACCCGGATCGCCAGCAGTGCCCGGGTGGGCAGCGGGGTGCCCCGCGCCGAGTACGAGGTCGGGCGCGCACAGTTCGAGAAGCTGCTCACCATCGACCCGGCGACCGCCGCCGAGGCGATCCTGCGCGGTGCGCGGCGCCGCCGCGGCCGGGTGCTGATCGGCTGGTCGGCGAGGCTGCCCGACCTGCTGGCCCGGGTGGCCCCCGCCGGGTACGGCCGGGTGCTGGCCCTGGGCATGCGCCCGGCCCGGGTGCCCGCCCCGCCGCCCGCCGACGCCCTCGACGTGCCCGCCGCCCTGCCCTCCGCCGGCGTGCCCGCCCCGCGTGGCGGACCCGCCGCCCCGGACGGCGAGGCGGTCGCCCCGGAGTCCGGACGCCAGGCGTGACTGTCGCGCTGCCCCCGGCCGACGAGCGCACCGTCGACGGTCGGCGGATGCGCTGCCGGATCAGCGGCGACGGCCCGCCGGTGCTGCTGCTGCACGGCATCGGCCGTACCCTCGACGACTTCGCGGCGCTGCACCCGGCGTTGGCCCGCGACCACCGGGTGCTCGCGGTGGACCTGCCCGGGCACGGCGGCTCGGCGCCGCTGGACGGCCCGCACACGCTGCCCGCGCTCGCCGAGGCGGTCGCCCGGTTCCTCGACGTGGCCGGGGTGACCGGCCCGGCGCACCTGGTGGGCAACTCTCTCGGCGGGGCGGTGGCGATGCGGCTGGCCGCCGACGCACCGCACCGGGCGGCGAGCCTGGCGCTGCTCAACAGCGCCGGCTTCGGCCGCGAGGTGACGGTGGCGCTGCGGCTGCTCGCGGTACGCCCGCTGGCCCGGATGCTGCTGCGCCCGCACCCGGCGGTCGCCCGTCGCACCGAGCGGGCCATCTTCTTCGACCCCGCGTACGTCACCGACGAGCGGGTCGCCACCGCGCTCGCGCTGGCCCGACAGCCGCACGCGTCCCGGGTGATGCGGGAGCTGGTTGCCAGCCTGGGCACCTGGCGCGGGGTACGGCCTCAGTGGCGTGCCGAACTGCTCGACGCGGTGGCCGCGCTGGACCTGCCCACGCTGGTGGTCTGGGGCGACCGGGATCTGATCCTGCCCGCCGCGCACCTGGCGTACGCGCGGGCCCGGCTGCCGAAGGCACGCAGTCACCTGTTCCGCGACACCGGGCACATGCCGCAGATCGAGCGGACCGCCGAGGTGCAGGCGCTGCTGCGGGAGTTGTGGGCCGCCTGACCCGGCGTGGCCCGCGCCACCTTCGGATGCCTCGACGGTCCGGGGGAGCACGGCGCGGCGCAGCATATTCACATGACGTATCCCGGTCGGACCGCGCCGTCCGCCGCCGAGCGTGCGCGCCGACCTGTCCGGCTGGGCTGAGGTGGCTCTCACCGAGCACGCCGGTCAGGTCGCGGCGCTCGACGGCGACGACCCGCGGGCGTGGCGGTACGCCGTCGCCGGGCACGTCGACAGCGCGGCGCGGATGCTCGGGGCGCTGCGGTGAGCGGAACCCGCCGGCCGGCCGCCCTGGTCTACGCGGTGGCGGTGACCGCGTACGTGACCGCCGTGTTCCACCGCAGCTCGCTCGGCGTCACCGGGGTCGACGCGGCGGACCGCTTCCACATCAACGCGGCCACGCTGGCCGGTTTCTCCGTCGCCCAGCTCGCCGTCTACGCCGTCATGCAGGTCCCGGTCGGGGTGCTGCTGGACCGCTACGGCTCGCGCCGGCTGCTGCTGGCCGGCGGGGCGCTGATGGTGGCCGGGCAGCTCGTGTTCGCGGTCGCCGTCGACGTGCGCCTCGCCGTCGCCGCCCGGGTGCTCGTCGGTCTCGGCGACGCGATGACGTTCATCAGCGTGCTGCGGATCGTCGCGTTCTGGTTCCCCGGCCGGCGCAACCCGCTGCTGGTGCAGCTCACCGGCACCGTCGGCCAGCTCGGTGCGGTGCTGGGCGCCGTACCGCTGGTGGTGCTGCTGCACCACGCCGGCTGGACCCCGGCGTTCGGCGCCGCGGCGGCGCTCGGCGCGACCGTGCTGCTGCTCGTCCTGGTCGCGGTGCGCGACACCCCGCACGCCGGGCACGCCACCGCGGTCGTTCCCGACCTGGCCACGCTGCGCCGGCAGCTCACCGACGCGTGGGCGCAGCCGGGCACCCGGCTGGGCCTGTGGACGCACTTCGTCACCCAGTTCTCCGGCTCGGTGTTCGCGCTGCTGTGGGGCTTCCCGTTCCTGGTGCAGGGGCAGGGATTCTCGCCGACCGCCGCGGCCGGACTGCTCACCCTGATGACGATGGTGACGCTTGCCGGCGGGCCGGTGATCGCCCACCTGTGCGCCCGCCACCCGTTCCACCGTTCGGTGCTGGTCTTCGCGATCACCGCCGCCACCGCCGGGGTGTGGGCGGTGGTGCTGGCCTGGCCCGGCCGGGCGCCGCACGCCCTGCTGGTGGCGCTCGTCGTGGTCCTCGCGGTCAACGGTCCCGGCTCGATGATCGGTTTCGACTACGCCCGCACGTTCAATCCGGTGCACCGCATCGGCAGCGCCACCGGCATCGTCAACGTCGGCGGCTTCGTCGCCTCGATCGTGCTGATCCTCGCCGTCGGCGTGGTGCTCGACGTGGCCACCCCGGCGGGCCGGGACACCCCGCCGCTGTCGGCGTACCGCTGGGCGTTCGCCGTGCAGTTCCTGCTCTGGGCGCTCGGCGCGGCGCAGGTGCTGCGCTACCGCAACGCCGCCCGTCGCCGGCTCGCCGGCGCCGTGGTCCCGGTGCCGGCCTGAGCGGCCCGCGCCCGCTGTCGTCCCATCGGGTGAACGGGCACGCCGGGTGCCCGGCGGTGACCAGGGCGATCCGCCGGACTTCGCCGGGCCCTCGGTCATGATCGGCGGTAGGTTCGACAGGCAGGACGGCGAAACAAGGAGGCAGCGTGAGCCAGGAAGTCCGGGGAGTCGTGTCGCGGCGCAAGGGCGCGCCCGTGGAGGTCACCACGATCGTGGTGCCGGACCCGGGGCCCGGCGAAGCGGTGGTACGCGTCCAGTCGTGCGGCGTCTGCCACACCGACCTGCACTACCGCGAGGGCGGCATCAACGACGACTACCCGTTCCTGCTCGGGCACGAGGCCGCGGGCGTCGTCGAGCAGGTCGGTGACGGCGTCACCGAGGTGGCCCCCGGTGACTTCGTGGTGCTCAACTGGCGTGCCGTGTGCGGGCAGTGCCGGGCCTGCCTGCGGGGCCGCCCCTGGTACTGCTTCGCCACCCACAACGCGGCGCAGAAGACGACGCTCACCGACGGCACCGAACTCACGCCCGCGCTGGGCATCGGCGCGTTCGCGGAGAAGACGCTCGTGCACGCCGGGCAGTGCACCAAGGTGGACCCGTCGGCCCGGCCCGCGGCCGTCGGCCTGCTCGGCTGCGGGGTGATGGCCGGTCTCGGCGCGGCCATGAACACCGGCAACGTGACCCGGGGCGACTCGGTGGCGGTGATCGGCTGCGGCGGCGTCGGCGACGCGGCGGTGGCCGGCGCGGCCCTGGCCGGCGCGACCACGATCATCGCGGTGGACACCGACGCCCGCAAGCTCGACTGGGCGCGCACGTTCGGCGCCACCCACACCGTCAACGCCTCCGAGGACGACGCGGTGGAGGCCATCCGCGCCGCCACCGGCGGGTTCGGCGCCGACGTGGTGATCGACGCGGTGGGCCGGCCGGAGACCTGGAAGCAGGCCTTCTATGCCCGCGACCTGGCCGGCACTGTCGTCCTGGTCGGGGTGCCGACGCCGGAGATGACCGTGGAACTGCCGCTGGCCGACGTGTTCGGGCGGGGCGGCGCGCTCAAGTCCAGCTGGTACGGCGACTGCCTGCCCAGCCGCGACTTCCCGATGCTGACCGAGCTCTACCGGCAGGGCCGCCTGGACCTGGACGCCTTCGTCACCGAGGAGATCGCCCTGGACCAGGTCGAGGAGGCGTTCACCCGGATGCACCACGGTGACGTGCTGCGCTCGGTGGTGGTCTTCCCGTGATCGCCCGCGTCGACCACACCGTCACCTCCGGCACGTTCTCCCTCGACGGGCAGACCTTCGACGTGGACAACAACGTCTGGGTGATCGGCGACGACACCGAGTGCGTCGTCGTCGACGCGCCGCACGACGTGGCCGCGATCCGCGCCCTGGTCGGTGACCGGCAGGTGCTGGCGATCCTGGCGACCCACGGCCACGACGACCACGTCCGGGTGGCTCCCGAGCTGACCCGGGCGACAGGCGCCCCGGTGCTGCTGCACCCCGCCGACCGGGTGCTGTGGGACATGGTGCACCCGGACACCCCGCCGGACGGCGACCTCGTCGACGGTCAGACCGTCACCGTCGGCGGCGTCACGCTGCGCGTCCTGCACACCCCCGGCCACAGCCCCGGCGCGTGCAGCCTGTACGCCCCGGACCTGGGTGTCGTGTTCACCGGCGACACGCTGTTCGCCGGCGGGCCCGGCGCGACCGGCCGCTCCTACAGCGACTTCGGCACCATCGTCGAGTCGATCCGCGACCGGCTGCTCACCCTGCCGCCGCAGACCGTGGTGCACACCGGGCACGGTGACGACACCACGGTCGGCGCCGAGGCCCCGCACCTGGACGAGTGGATCGCCCGGGGGCACTGAGGAACCTCCGCCGCGGGGAGGGCGGGACACCTCCGCGCGGCGAGGGCGGGAAACCTCCTCGCCGCGCGGCGTCTGTCGCGGTGATACTCGACGCCATGATCACCACGACGCTCACCGCCGCCCAGTCCGCCGCGCTGCGCCACGTCCAGGACGTGGCCCTGCGGGACCGCCCGGCGGCGCTCGCCGTCATCGCCGGTCACCTCGCCGCGTCCGGCGCGACGGTCCGGGGCGCGGAACTCGTCGCGGCGGTCGCCGCCCACGGCCGGCTGACGCTCAACTTCCACCCCGACCGGGTGCTGCGCGACGGCCGTACCGTCGTCGAGGCGCTCGCCGCCGAGGGCGTCTACCGCAGCCAGTTCGAGACCGGCATCTCCAACGGCGGCCTGACCGCCTACCCGGGCGGCGACCGGGACGTGTGGGAGCGGGCCATGTTCGGCGGCGCCTACCAGCGGCCGGGTGTGCGCCCGGGGGAGCGCCCGAAGTACGGCGGCCTGAACCTGCTCGACCATCCCGACGGCGCCTGCCCCCGCTTCGGCTCCTGCCACCTGCGGCTGCGCCCCGAGACGCTGGCCCGCACGACGTTCACCTTCGGCGACAGTCACGTCCACCCCACCGACGTCGGCACCGTCACCGTCTTCGAACCGGTCCTGGCGGCGTTGCTGACGGCCACCGCCGAGACCGGTGCGAGCCTGGGCGTGGCCGGCATGGACACCGAGACGCTGCTGCGGACGCTGCTGCGCCGCCGGGAGCGGGCCGAGCGGCAGGCCGGCCGGGCGCTCGACGACTACATCGAGGCCCAGGTGCACGGCGAGGTGCATCTCGCCCGCGACGTCGAGGCGCTCGTGGTCGACCCGTCGTTCCGGGGCACCGACGTGGGCCGTCGCCTCGCCGGAATTGCCGACCGGCACGGGCTGGCGCTGGCCTGGCACCCCGGCTTCGCGCTACCCGTGGACGGCGTGGACGCGGAGTTCCGCGGGCCGGACATCCCGCCGCTGGCCGCCCGGGTGGCGGCGGAGTTCGGCTGCCCGGGAGAGCCGGTCACCGCCGCGCTTGTCGGCCGGGCCGCCGCCTCCGTGGTGCGCGAACCGTCGCGCTGGGCCGACCGGGGGCCGACCGAGGTGACGTTGCAGCACCTCAAGCAGCTCTGGCACGTGTTGGTGCGATTCGGTGCTCCGGCCTGAAGTGTCCCGCCCGGCGAGCGCCGTCCGGTCACGCGGGTGACCTGGACCTCAACACCCGTCCTCGGGGCCATTTCCGGAATGACCGACATGCCGGGTGCGTTGTGTCCCCGATACCGCCGGCAACCAAACCCCGTACCCGCCGGCAGGGCCCCCGAGGTGCGCTCACCCCGGAGCGCGTCGTAACGATCGAAAGGGCAACCATCGTGAAGCAGTCCTTCACCCGATGGCTCCCGGCCATCGCGAAGACCGCCGTCGCCAAGACCACCGACACCGTCCAGAACCGCCGCGCCGCGCTGAGCGTCGCGGGGGTCGCCGTCCTGGGTGGGCTCGCCATCGGCCCCACCGCCGTCGCCGCGCCGGTGACCACCCAGCCGCACGCCGGGGCGGTGGCCGCCATCGACCTGGCCACCGGCAAGCAGACCGCCACCGAGACGGTCGAGTCGGACCTGACCACAGGTGGGGGGAAGACCCCGACCAGGGCCGACCGGCCGGCCAGGGACAAGCTCGTGCCGCACGGCGTCGAGGGCGCGCAGTCGCGCATCCCGCTCGACGACGCGCAACTCGCCAACGCCAAGGCCATCGTCGAGGCGGCCAAGGAGAGCGGCGTGGGGGAGCGGGGCGCGGTGATCGGCGTCGCCACCTCCCTGCAGGAGTCGAAGCTGTACAACCTGGGCCACCTCGGCACGTACAACGACCACGACTCCGAGGGCCTGTTCCAGCAACGCCCGTCCTCCGGTTGGGGCACGTCCGAGCAGATCACCGACCCGGAGTACTCCAGCAAGGCGTTCTTTGGCGCGCTGAAGAACGTCGGCGGCTGGCCGGAGCTGCCGCTGACCACCGCGGCGCAGACGGTGCAGGTCTCCGCCTACCCGTACGCGTACGCGCAGTGGGAGGAGCAGGCGGCGGACATCGTCCACCAGCTCTGGTGATCCCCGGCTCAGCCAGGGAGACGGCCGGTCCTTCGGGGTCGGCCGTCTCCGTCCCGCGTGCGCTCAGCGCGGTGCGCGGCGAGCCACGACACCACCGGTCGCACCACCGACGGGTCCAGCGGTCGCTTCGCCTCGTCCCGGTACGCCCGCATCGACGGCGGTCCCGGCTGGCGGCGCAGCACGTGGGTGACCTCGGGCAGCACCCCGATCTGCGCCGGGCCGCCCGCGTGGGCGGCGAGCACCGGCAGGTCCTGCGGATCTGTCTGGATGTCCTTGTCGCCGGTGAGGGCGAGGATCGGGGCGTGCACCCGGGCCAGATCCGGCCGCGGGTCGTAGCGCAGGAACTCCCGGAACCAGCGGGCGTTGAGCCGCTGCCCGTCGATCCGCGCGACATCCCCGGTGGTGGCGAGGATCCTCTCGTGGCTGCGGGACACCTTGGCCACCGGGTCGGTGCGGTAGAGCCGCAGCAGCAGGCGCACCGGGGCCGGCAGGGTGGGCACCAGCCGCGCCGCCTGCCAGCGCGCCCCCTCGGCGCCGGTGCGGCCGGGGGCGGCGAGCAGGACCAGGCCGGCGACCGGCACGCCGCGCGCGGCGAGTGCGATCGAGGTGAGCGCGCCCTCGCCGTGCCCGACCAGGAACAGCCGCCCGCCGTTCACGGCCGGGTCGGCGCGCAGCGCCGCGAACACGGCCGCCGCGTCGTCGACGTTGTCGTGGAAGCCGGTACGCAGGAATTCGCCGGTGCTGCCGCCCACGCCCCGCCGGTCGTACCGCAGCGAGGCGATGCCGGCCCCGGCCAGCGCGGCGGCCAGCTGCCGCTGGATGCCCAACGGCAGGTGGCGCAGGTCGCCGTCGCGGTCGGTCGCCCCGAAACTGGGCAGCAGCAGCGCCGCGGGGTGCGGCCCCGGGCCGTCGGGCAGGGCCAGCGTGCCGGCCAGCCGGTATCCGGCCGAGTCGACGGTGAGCGGGCGCTCCACGGTCACGGCCGCACCCGTGCGGCGAGCGCGTCGGCGTCGTCGGCGCCGACGAGCAGCGAGTCGTACCCCTGGCCGGTGAGGGTGATGCGGACGGCCGGTTGGCCGCCGCGGACGCTGACGAACTCCTTGCCGGCCCTGCCGCGCCAGGTGCCGACGTTGCGGATGCGGGGCACGCCGAGCCCTGGTGCGCGGATGCCGCGGGTGGCGCGCGCCCCGTCCGGTACGACGACGGCGCCACGGACGGCCGAGCGGGGAAACGACAGGTCGCCGCGCAGGGCCCAGATCTTCTCGGCGGTGGTGAGCCGGACGTCGAGGCGGCCGGCGGTGACGTCGATGGTGGCCATCAGCGCTCTCCTCACCTCTGTTGTCGTTGCTGACAACACTATCGCCGGCCACGCTCTCCCCGGTTCCGAAGACCGGCGGCGACGTCCACCATCGCGGCGACCAGTGCCAGCGCGACGATCCCGGCGGCCAGCAGCAGCGAGTGCCGGAACGCCGTACCCCAGTCGCCACCGTCGTCGGCGAGCGTGGAGAAGAACAGGGCGCCCACCGCGGCGATGCCGGCGGCCGAGCCGATCCGCTGCCCGGTCTGGAGCATGCCGGCGCCGCTGCCGGCCATCGGCACCGGCACTTCCGACAACGTCAACGTCTGGTTCGGCGCGATCACCAGGCCGCTGCCCAGCCCGGCCACCAGCAGCGGCAGCGCGGTGCGCAGCGGCACGTTCTCCCCCGGCCCGCCGGACAGCACCAGGTCGGTGGCGACCAGCCCCACCACCACCCCCAGCAGTCCGACCGCGACAAGCGGCCGGCCGTACCGGGTGACCACCCGCCCGCCCAGGGCGGAGGCCACCGCCGAGCCGAGTGCGAACGGGGTGATGGCCAGGCCGGCCACGAGCGCGCTGTAGCCCAGGCCGATCTGCAGGTAGAGCGTGAACACGAAGAAGATCGCGGTGAAGCCGGCGAAGTAGATCAGCCCGATCAGTGCCCCGAGCGCGTACGAGCGCACCGTGAACAACCGCAGGTCGAACAGGGGCTGGCTGTGCCGGGCGTACCGGCGTTCCCACAGCGCGAAACCGGCCAGCAGCAGCAGGCCGACGGGGATCAACAACCACTTCCCCGCGCCGTGCCACTGCTCCCGCTGCACCAGCGGCAGCAGGACCACGGTGACCCCGGCGCCGAGCAGCAGCACCCCGACCGGGTCCAGCCGGTGGCGGCCGGCGGCGCCGGTCGCGCCGGCCGGCATCAGCCGCCAGCCGAGCAGCATCGCCACGATCCCCACCGGGATGTTCACGAAGAACACCCATCGCCAGCCGTGCTCCGCGCCGCCGAGCTGGATGAGCAGCCCGCCCAGCAGCGGGCCGACCGCGGTGGAGATGCCGATGGTGGCGCCCAGCAGCCCGAACGCCCGTCCCCGGTCGGCGCCCCGGAACAGCTCCTGGATCATGCCGCTCACCTGGGGGTTCACCACGCCCGCCGCGGCACCCTGGACGAGCCGGGCGACGATCAGCCACTCCGGTGAGCCGGCCAGCCCGGCCACCGCGCTGGTGAGCGTGAACATCCCCACCCCGACCACGAACGCGGTACGCCGGCCCCGGGCGTCGCCGAAGCGCCCGGCCGGCACCAGCACCAGGCCGAACGTCAGCGCGTACCCGGACAGCACCCACTGCAGGTCGCTCGGGGTGGCGTGCAGCGCCCGGTCGATCGACGGCACCGCGACGTTGACGATGCTGACGTCCAGCAGCGTCATGAACGCCGCGACCAGTCCGACGCCCAGCGCCCGCCAGCGCCGCCGGTCGTCGTACCCGGTGTCGCGCACCGGCGTCGACGCCCGGTCCCCGCTCATCGCACCCCCACCGACCGTCGCTGACGTATCCCGTCGCTACCCGGCCACCGGCGAGACAAACGACGTGCTCAGGCCGTCTGACGCGCGCACCACCGCGGTCCGAAGTCCAGGCCGGACAGCGGTGAGTCCTCCCGGTGCAGCAAACCCCGGGCGGTCAGCGAGTGCAGCGGTTCGTGCACCTCGTCCTCGGTCATCCCGGTCTCCTCGGCGATCAGGTCCGGGTAGGGCACGTGTCCCCGCGCCTCCAGCGCGGACACCGCCTGGTAGACCCGTTCCTCGGTCGCGGACAGCTGGACCTGCGGCATCGTCCCTCCTCGGCGTGGACCGCCCGATCGGCGGGCGGCCGGCGACCGGCGGTTACCCGGCCCGCCGACGAAGATGCACACCCGGACGGGGGGTTACGCTGCCTGCGTGATCATCTGGGACCTGGTCGTGGTCGGCGGCGGACCGGCCGGGCTGTCCGCCGCGCACGCCGCGGCCCGGGGCGGCGTCCGCACCCTGGTCGTGGAGCGGGCCACCCACCCGCGGTACAAGACGTGCGGCGGCGGCCTGATCGGCACCTCGCTGGCCGAGGTCGACGGCCGGGTCGAGGTGCCCGCCCACGACCGGGTCGACCGGATCACGTTCACCCGCGACGGGCGACGCGCGTTCACCCGCCGGCACCGGTCGCCGCTGGTCACCATGATCCGGCGGGAGGAGTTCGACGACCGGCTGCGCGCCGCCGCGGTGGCCGCCGGCGCGCAGGTCCGCGAGGGCGTCGCGGTGCGCGCGGTGGACCAGGACCCCGACGCGGTACGTCTGCGGCTGGCCGACGGCGACGTGGTTCACGCCCGTGCCGTGGTCGGCGCGGACGGCTCGTCCGGCGTGACCGCCCGGCACGCCGGGGTGCGGTACCGCCAGGTCGACCTGGGGCTGGAACTGGAACTGCCTGTCGACGCCGCCGAGCAGGACCGGTGGCGGGGCCGGATGCTGCTCGACTGGGGGCCGGTCCCCGGCTCGTACGCCTGGGTCTTCCCCAAGGGAGACCGGCTCACCGTGGGCGTCATCTCCGCCCGGGGCGCGGGGGAGCGGACCCGCGCCTACCTGCGCGATCTCGTGGCCCGGCTGGGCCTGGCCGACCTGTCGCCGGAACACGACTCCGGGCACCTCACCCGCTGCCGCGCCGAGGACTCCCCGCTGCGCCACGGCCGGGTGCTCGTGGCCGGGGACGCCGCCGGCCTGCTGGAGCCGTGGAGCCGGGAGGGCATCAGCTACGCGCTGCGCTCCGGCCGGCTGGCCGGGGAGGCGGTCGCCGCCGGGGACCTCGACGCGTACGCCCGCCAGGTGCACCGGCTGCTGACGCCCGAGATGCGGGCCGGGCACCGGCTGCTGGAGGTCTTCCAGCGGCGGCCGGACGTGTTCCACGCGTTGCTGGCCAGCCCGCCCGGCTGGCGGATGTTCGTGCGCTTCTGCCAGGGCCGGGCGAGCTTCGCCGAGGTGCTCGACAAGCGTCCGGTCCGGGGCGGGCTGGCCGTGCTCGACCGCCTGCCCCCGGTCAGGGGACGATGACCGCCCGGCCGTGCACGTCGCCCCGGCGCAACGCCTCGTACGCCTCGGACGTCTGCGCCAGCGGGAACGTCTGCACGTCTGCGCGCAGCCGGCCGTCGTGGGCCAACGCGATCACCTCCCGCAGTTCCGCCCGGGTGCCCCAGAACGGCACCGACACCGGCGCCTCCATCGGCACCGTGGGCGGCTCGTCGGCGACCGGACGCACCGGCAGGGTGCCCCCGGCCAGGCCCACCAGAAGCACCTGACCGCCGGTGGCGACGACCTGCCGGGCGGTGTCGAGCGTCGGCTGGGCGCCGACGAAGTCGAGCACCACGTCCGCGCCGTCCGGCGGCGAGCCGACCAGCTCGCGGATCCTGTCCACCGCGTCCGGCCCGGCCTGCACCACCTGGTGGGCGCCGAGGCGGCCGGCCAGGTCCAGGGCCGCGGGGTTGGTGTCCACCGCGACGATCCGCACGGCCGTGGTGGCGGCCAGGATCTGCACCGCCATGTGCCCCAGCCCGCCGATTCCGATCACCACGCAGGAGGTGCCGGGCCGCAGCCGGGCCCGGGCCAGCTCCACCGCGTGGTACGGGGTCAGTCCCGCGTCGGTCAGCGGGGCCGCCTGGGTCAGCTCCATGTCGCCCACCGGAAGCAGGCGGGACGCGGGCACCGACACGTACTCGGCCAGCCCACCGTCGCGGCTGAGTCCGATCCCGCCGACCGGGATGACCCGGCAGCGGTTCTCCTCGCCGCGCAGGCAGGCCCGGCACCGGCCGCAGCCGATGATCCCGTAGACGGCGACCCGGTCGCCGGGCGACCAGCCGTCCACGCCCGCCCCGACCGTGTCGACGGTCCCGGCGATCTCGTGGCCGAGCGTCAGCGGGGTCGGGAACACCCCCGGCGGCGCGTCGAGGATGTGCAGGTCGGAGTGGCAGGCGCCGACCGCGCCGACGCGCAGCAACACCTCGCCGGGGCCGGCCTCGGGCGTGGGCACCTCGGTGTGTTCCAGCACCCCGGGTGCGGTCATCCGTACTGCGCGCATGGCTCCTCCACCTCGTCGCCGACGGTCGTCGCGGCGGCATACCCGTGCCGTAGCGGTTGATGCGGAGGCCGGACGGGCGGGCGCACAATGCGGTCATGAGCGAGCCGACCGAGTCGTTCACCGACGAGGAGTACGCATTCCTGCGGCACGTCCGCTTCGGCGAACTGCCGGTCCGGGTACGCCCGGAGGAGCGGATCGAGTCCGCCGAGACCGAGTTCCCGCCGGACCGACCGGACCCGGTCGGCGGGGAGTCGGAGTGGCACCTGCGCGCGGGCGGCTGACGGGGCCCGGACACACGCCCGGACCCCGCCGCGTCACGTCAGAAGACCGGTACGCCCTCGCGCACCAGCCGCCAGTTGGGCACGAAGAAGTCGGCCGGGTCGATGACCCCCTTGGCCTGCGCCCAGTCGATGAGCAACTGGCGGATCTCCTGCTGGGCGTTGTAGACCTGCGTCGTCACGATGCCGGGGAAGTTCCCGCCGCCGCTGCGCCGGTAGTTGTTCACCGCCACCACGAACCGGGCGTCCGCCGCGACCGGGGTGTCCGTGCCGGGCAGCACCAGGCGGGTGATCCGCTGGCCGACCGGCCTGGCGATGTCGATGTCGTAGTCGACGCCGGAGAACACGTCGTAGTTGTAGTCCGGCACGGCCGGGTCGTTGATGGCCGCCACGTCGACCGGGGCGCCGGCCGGCAGGGTCCGGAAGTACTTCGCCGAGTACTCCAGGTAGGCCTTCACCTCGGCGCCGGTCAGCACGACCGCCTCAAGGGTGTTGTCGTACACGTAGAGCCCGGCCACGTCGCGGATGCGCACGTCGCCCTGCGGGAACACCGCGGTACGGCTGAACGGCGCGGCGATGGACAGCACCGGCAGGTCCGCGTACTCGCCGCCGGCCAGCGCCGCGGTGACCACCTCGGTCTGCACGTGGTTGATGAAGTCCAGGATCGGGGTGTCCCGGTACCGCGACTCGGCGGCGGACAGCTCCACGCTCGACCGCGCGACGACCCGGTTGACGTACTCGACGGTCTTGGCGTGCTGGCCGCGCACGGCCGCGAGCACCGCCGGGTCCTCGACCACCGTGTTGGTGTTCAGCGTGGTGGCCGACTTGGCGACCACCGCCCACCGGCCCTTGTCCCTGGTCAGCGTGAAGTCCATCCGGGTGAGCCGTTGGCCCCACTTCGACGGCTCCGAGAGGAGCACCGCCTGACCGGTCTCCCGGTTGGTGACGAACTTCTCCGGCACCTCGTTGTGCGCGTGGCCGAACAGGATCGCGTCGATGCCGGGCACCTGCTCGGCGATCAGCGCACTCGGGTTCTCGTTCGGCAGCTCCGGGCCGTAGCTGGAGGTGCCGCTGTCGCCGCCGTGGGCGGAGATGATGACCAGGTCGGCGCCGCGGCGACGCATCACCGGCACCCACTTCGCCGCGGTGGCGACCATGTCGGCGAAGACCAGGCGGCCCTCGACGTTGCCCTTGTCCCAGATGGCCACGCCCGGGTTGGTCAGACCGAGGATGCCCACACGCAGCTTCGGTGCGCCGTGCCCGCCGAGCCGCACCTCCTTGATCACGTACGGGAGGAAGGCCGGCTTGCCGGTCTCCGCGTTGAGCGCGTTGGCGGCCAGCGCCGGGAAGCCGAGCTGCTCGATCCAGGTGGCCAGCAACGGCAGGCCGTAGTTGAACTCGTGGTTGCCGAGCGTCACGGCGTCGTAGCGCAGCACGTTCATGGCGTTGGCCATCGGGTGCGTCTCACCGGTGCTGGTGATCGGCTCCTGCTTGGCGTAGTACGTGGCCAGCGGCGTGCCCTGGATCGTGTCACCGGCGTCCAGCACCAGCGTGGCCCGGCCCGCGCGCTCGGCGCGGATCTGGTTGACCAGGGTGGCCAGCTTCGCGACGCCGACGTCGTTGTGCCTGCTGTCGTCGTACTCGGCGTCGGAGTAGTAGTCCCAGTTGTAGACGTTGCCGTGGGTGTCCGAGGTGCCCAGGACGGTCAGGTCCCAGGTCCCCGGCTGCTTCGGCGTCGCCTCGGCGGGCGCGCCGGCGAGCAGGGGAGCGGTCGCGGCGGCGGCCGCGACCGCCAGCACCTGGCGGCGCGAGGCGCCGGAGGAGGAGGTCATTGAGGTGCCCTTCGATGGGGTTACGCGCCTCGTGGGCGCCGTTGCGCACCATAACGACCATCTGTTGCCCTGGCCACACCGGCCCGCGTCGATCGCTGTTCTCCCAGCGGTCGCTGTTTTCCCGGCCGCGAGCCGGGTAGGGGCGCAGACATGAGCGAGGACCAGTACACCCAGCAGCACCCGACCGAGCAGTACGGACAGCGCGAGGGCCAGCCGTCGCAACAGCAGACACCGCCGGGCAGCGAACAGGAGATGAGCCCCAAGCCGGACCACGGCGAGGAGTCGTACCGGGGCGCCGACCGGCTCAGCGGCAGACGCGCGGTCATCACCGGCGGTGACTCCGGCATCGGCCGGGCGGTCGCCATCGCCTACGCCCGCGAGGGCGCCGACGTGCTCGTCACCTACGTCGGTGACGAGGAGGAGGCGGACGCCCGGGAGACCGTACGGCTGATCGAGCAGGCCGGACGCAAGGGCGTGGCGATGCGCACCGACCTGCGTCGGGAGGAGAACTGCCGGGAGGTGGTCGACCGGGCGGTGACCGATCTCGGCGGCATCGACATCCTGGTCAACAACGCGGCCTTCCAGATGTCGCAGGACAACGGCCTGCTCGACATCACCACCGAGCAGTTCGACCGGGTCTTCAAGACCAACGTGTACGCGATGTTCTGGCTCTGCAAGTTCGCGGTGCCGCACATGAAGGAAGGCTCGACGATCATCAACACGTCGTCGATCCAGGCGTTCGACCCGTCGCCGCAGCTGCTCGACTACGCCACCACCAAGGCCGCCATCGCGAACTTCACCAAGGCGCTCGCGTTGAACCTGGCCGACCGGGGCATCCGGGTCAACGCGGTGGCGCCCGGCCCGATCTGGACGCCGCTGATCCCGGCCACCATGCCGGAGGAGAAGGTGAAGCAGTTCGGCACGGACGTGCCGCTGGGTCGGCCCGGCCAGCCAGCCGAACTGGCGCCCGCGTACGTCTTCTTCGCCTCCCAGGAGTCCAGCTACGTCACCGGTGAGATCCTCGGCGTCACCGGCGGCAGGCCGACGAAGTGACCGCCGGGGCCGTCCGGCTCCGCCGTCAGCGGGGCCAGGCGGCCATCCGGCGGCGCACCTCGGCGACGCGCGGCGCGTCCAGGCCGTAGCGGGCGAACCGCCGGTCGGCCAGGCCGTCGAGATAGCGGCCCGCCGCGCGCACGTCCTCGTCATCAAGCGCCGGGTCCACCTGGCGGGCCAGCGCCAACAGCTCCGCCACGGCGTACCGGTCCAGCGCGGCGGACACGTCGATGTAGTCGCGTACCTCCCGGCGGTTCACCAGCGCGGCGGTCTTGTTGGCGATCAGGTCCCGCACGTCCATCACCGGGCCGAGGTCCATCACCACGGGGCTGCGGTGCCGGTCCAGGCGGGCCAGGCTGAGCCGGATCTGCCGGCCGTCCCGGCCGACCACGAAGTCCCGCAGGTCCCGGTCGAAACCGTCGAACACCTCGCCGAGCCCGTCCGGGTCCGCCTCGGTCACCAGGTAGCCGGCCCGCTCCAGCGCGGCGCGTACCCCGTCGGCCGCCGCCGCGGCGGCGCCCTCCACGTCGGCGAACAGGTCCACGTCTTCGGTGGGGCGGGTGACCAGGCCGTGGGCCGCCCACGCCACCCCACCGCCGAGCACGAACCGGTGCGGGCCGGCGGCGGTGAGGGCCACCCGGGCCACCTCCCGGTAGAACTCGTGCGGATGGGTCACGCGGCGCGCAGGCCCGGGTGCCGGGACTCCCAGGCCAGGCGGACGCCGCGGGGCAGGTTCAACACCTGCCACACCCGGCGCAACGTGCCCGCGTGGATCAGCTCCCGCAGGTCCTCCACCCGGGCCGTCTCGCGCAGCACGTTCTCGTACATCCAGAGCAGCTCGTCCGGGTCGCCCAGGTCGAACGCCCGTTCGCTGTTCCACATCAGGCGCACCGGCAGCTCGACGATGCCCGCGGTGGGGCCGGTCAGCTCGTCCAGGGTGCGCGCCACCACCGCGGGACGCCCGGGACGGGCGAGGTACGCGTGCACGGTGGCCGACATGTCCTCAGGGTAACCCCAGCCCGACGCCTTTCCCCCCGTCTGTCCCCACCCAAGCGCCCCAGCGCCTTCCCCCTTCGCCCTCACCGCCCGCCCCGCGCTCGTAGGCTGCCGCCGCAGATCTTGGAAGCCGCACGCCCCTGTGGAGGCCGTTTCGCACCAAGATCTCTCGCCGACGTGCGTCCCGACCCGTGGCCGTCGGGTTTCGGGATGTCCGGTTTCGGGGTGGTCGGGGGCCGCACAGACCGTCCAGGTCTCCACAGTGGGAGCAGCAGGCCGCCGACCTCGCCCAGCACTGGAACAGCTGACGACAGCGGTGACCGGTGTCACGGCCGGCGAGCGGAAGTTCCGCCGGCCCGGTACCGTTGTGCAGAGCGTCGGTGTGTCCAGTGTCCCCGGGCCTCACCTAAATTGCCGTCGCGGAATACCGTTCGGCTGGAGCCGCGCCGCGCCACTCGCCGAGAGGCGACATGCACACCGACGCCCAGCGCCGCCCCGACCATCAGGTCGGGGCGGCGCTGTCTGTGCGACTCGGCTCGCGTCCGCCGCACGGCTGTCCTAGGGTGCAGGGAGAGGAGTCGCTCTCGGTGGGGAGGAGGTGCCCGGGGTGGGCCTGAAGACGTTCATCCAGGGGTGGCCGGTCTACCGGCAACTCACCGGCACCGACCCGCTCGGTCGTGGCGCCGCCGCCCAGTCGGCCCGCTCCGCCGCCCTGACCGCCCGCACCGAGACCGCCGACAGCATGGCCCGCTCGGTGTGCCCGTACTGCGCGGTCGGCTGCGGACAACGGGTCTACGTCAGCGACGGTCAGGTCACCCAGATCGAGGGCGACCCGGACAGCCCGATCTCCCGGGGCCGCCTGTGCCCGAAGGGCTCGGCCAGCAAGAGCCTGGTGACCAGCCCGCTGCGCCAGACCAAGGTCCGCTACCGCCGGCCGTACGCGACCGAGTGGGAGGACCTGGACCTCGACGTCGCGCTCGACATGATCACCGACCGGATCCTCGCCGCCCGCGACGAGACCTGGGAGGACGCCGACGACGAGGGCCGCCCGCTCAACCGGACCCTCGGCATCTCCAGCCTGGGCGGCGCGACGCTGGACAACGAGGAGAACTACCTCATCAAGAAGCTGTTCACGGCGATGGGGGCGCTCCAGATCGAGAACCAGGCCCGCATTTGACACTCCGCCACCGTCCCCGGTCTGGGGACCAGCTTCGGTCGCGGCGGCGCCACGGACTTCCAGCAGGACCTCGCCAACGCTGACGTCATCGTCATCCAGGGCTCGAACATGGCCGAGGCCCACCCGGTGGGCTTCCAGTGGGTGATGGAGGCGAAGAGGCGCGGGGCGAAGGTCTTCCACGTCGACCCGCGGTTCACCCGCACCAGCGCGCTCGCCGACACCTACCTGCCGATCCGCGCGGGCACCGACATCGCGCTGCTCGGCGGCGTGGTGCGCCACATCCTGGACAACGAACTCGACTTCCGGGAGTACGTGCTGGCGTACACCAACGCGGCCAGCATCGTCAGCGAGGAGTTCGCCGACACCGAGGACCTGGACGGCCTGTTCTCCGGCTACAACCCGGAGACCGGCTCCTACGACCACGCCAGTTGGCAGTACGAGGGGCAGGAGGACCAGGCGACGATCCGGGGCACCGGCAAGGAACGCGACTCGGCCTCCGGCCTGGAGCACGAGTCGCACGGCGAACCGGTGCCGGCGCGGACCCGGCGGGACGAGACGTTGCAGCACCCGCGCTGCGTCTACCAGATCCTCAAGCGGCACTTCTCCCGCTACACCCCGGAGATGGTCGCCCGGGTGTGCGGCATCCCGGAGGAGAAGTTCCTGGAACTGGCCCGGGCGTGGACGGAGAACTCCGGCCGGGAACGCACCGGCGCGCTCGTCTACTCGGTCGGCTGGACACAGCACAGCGTCGGCGTGCAGTACATCCGCACCGGCGCGATCATCCAGACGCTGCTGGGCAACATGGGTCGACCCGGCGGCGGCATCCTGGCGCTGCGCGGGCACGCCAGCATCCAGGGCTCCACCGACATCCCGACGCTGTTCAACCTGCTGCCCGGCTACCTGCCGATGCCGCACCACGCCGACCACCCGACGTTCGACGAGTGGGTGGACAGCATCCGCCACCCGGGGCAGAAGGGCTTCTGGGGCAACTCGCGGGCCTTCGCGGCGAGCCTGCTCAAGGCGTACTGGGGGGACGCGGCCACCCCGGAGAACGACTTCGGCTACGGCTACCTGCCCCGGATGACCGGCGACCACGGCACCTACCAGCAGGTCCTGAACATGATCGACGGCAGGATCAAGGGCTACTTCCTGCTCGGCCAGAACCCGGCGGTCGGCTCGGCGCACGGCCGCGCCCAGCGCCTCGGCATGGCCAACCTCGACTGGCTCGTGGTCCGCGACCTGTTCCTGATCGAGAGCGCCACGTTCTGGAAGAACAGCCCGGAGATCGCCACCGGTGAGATCGTGCCGCAGGAGTGCCGTACCGAGGTGTTCTTCCTGCCGGCGGCCTCGCACGTGGAGAAGGAGGGCACGTTCACCCAGACCCAGCGGCTGTTGCAGTGGCGGGAGAAGGCGGTCGACCCGCCGGGCGACGCCCGCTCCGAGCTGTGGTTCTTCTACCACCTGGGCCGGGTGCTGCGGGAGAAGCTGGCCGGCTCCACCAAACCCCGCGACCGGGCGCTGCTGGACCTGGCCTGGGACTACCCGACCCACGGTGCGCACGCCGAGCCGAGCGCCGAGGCGGTCCTCAAGGAGATCAACGGCTACGACGTGGCCACCGGACGGCCGCTGAACTCCTTCGCCGAAGCCCGCGACGACGGCTCCACCGCCGTCGGCTGCTGGATCTACTCCGGTGTGTACGCCGACGGGGTGAACCAGGCGGCCCGCCGCCGGTCCCGGCACGAGCAGGACTGGGTGGCCGCCGAGTGGGGTTGGGCGTGGCCGGCGAACCGGCGCACGCTCTACAACCGCGCGTCCGCCGACCCGCAGGGCCGGCCGTGGAGCGAACGCAAGAAGTACGTCTGGTGGGACCCGGACGCCGGCGAGTGGACCGGCTACGACGTGCCGGACTTCGAGAAGACGAAACCGCCGTCGTACCGACCGCCGGAGGGTGCCTCCGGTCCGGCCGCGCTGGCCGGGGACGACCCGTTCGTCATGCAGGGCGACGGCAAGGCCTGGCTGTACGCGCCCAGCGGCGTCCTGGACGGCCCGCTGCCGACGCACTACGAGCCGGCCGAGTCGCCGATGCGCAACCCGCTGTACGGACAGCAGGCCAACCCCACCCGCAAGGTCTACGAGCATCCGGTCAACCGGATCAACCCGAGCCCGCCGGAGCCGCACAGCGAGGTCTTCCCGTACGTGTTCACGGTCAGCCGCCTCACCGAGCACCACACCGCCGGTGGGATGAGCCGTACCGTGTCGCGCCTGGCGGAGCTGCAACCGGAGATGTTCGTCGAGGTGTCCCCGGAGTTGGCCGCCGAGGTGGGGCTGACCCACCTGGGCTGGGCGCACCTGGTCAGCGGCCGGGCGGTGATCGAGGGGCGGGTGCTGGTCACCGACCGGCTCACCCCGCTGCGGGTGGACGGTCGCACGATCCACCAGGTGTGGCTGCCCTACCACTTCGGCAGCGAGGGGCTGGTGACCGGTGACTCGGCGAACGACCTGTTCGGCATCACGCTGGACCCGAACGTGCTCATCCAGGAGAGCAAGGTCGGCACCTGTGACGTCCGGCCGGGCCGCCGTCCCACCGGACCGGCGTTGCTGGACCTGGTCGGCGACTACCAGCGGCGGGCGGGGATGACACCGGATCGGAAGGTACCCATGGTCACCACGAACGCCGCGGGTGGGGACGACGCCGCCGGCAGCACCGACGAACAGTCGACCGCCGCGCACCAGGACGGGGGCGGGGATGCCTGACGCCAACAGCCTGTACGGGCCGCTGGACCCGGCCCCCGACGCGGGCTGGGTGTCCGCGCCGCCCCGGATGGGTTTCTTCACCGACACCAGCGTCTGCATCGGCTGCAAGGCGTGCGAGGTGGCCTGCAAGGAGTGGAACGGCGTACCGGACTCGGGGTTCGACCTGCTCGGCATGTCGTACGACAACACCGGCGCGCTGACCGCGAACTCGTGGCGGCACGTGGCGTTCATCGAGCAGCCCCGCCCGGGTGGGCAGCACACGCCGGCGTTCGCGGGTGACCCGACCGGCCCGGCGGGCAGCCCGGCCTCCGCCTCGGTCGGCGCGGGCACCGCCACCGACACCGGCACCAGTCCGGGTCTGCCGCCGGGGCGGCCGGAGGCGGCGGCGCGGATGGCCGCCGGCCCTCAGTTCCTCGGCATGCCCGGCGCCCAGCCGCCCGGACGGGCCACCGGCGCGCAGGACCGCACCGACTTCCGCTGGCTGATGATGTCGGACGTGTGCAAGCACTGCACGCACGCGGCCTGCCTGGACGTGTGCCCGACCGGCTCGCTGTTCCGCACCGAGTTCGGCACGGTGGTGGTGCAGGAGGACATCTGCAACGGCTGCGGCTACTGCATCTCGGCCTGCCCGTACGGCGTGATCGACCAGCGCAAGGACGACGGCCGGGCGTGGAAGTGCACGCTGTGCTACGACCGGATCGGCGCCGGCATGACCCCGGCGTGCGCGCAGGCCTGCCCGACCGAGTCGATCCAGTACGGCCCGTTGGACGAGTTGCGGGAGCGGGCCGCCGCCCGGGTCGCCGCGTTGCACGAGCGGGGTGTGCCGGAGGCGAGCCTGTACGGCCACGACCCGACCGACGGTGTCGGCGGCGACGGCGCGTTCTTCCTGCTGCTTGACGCACCCGAGGTGTACGGCCTGCCGCCGGACCCGGTGGTCACCACCCGCGACCTGCCGAAGATGTGGAAGCGCGCCGGCCTGGCCGCCCTGGCCATGGCGGCGGCGACCGTCGCCGCGTTCGTCGGAGGATCGTCGTGAGTCCGGACCGCCCGGTGGGTGCCCTGTTCCGTCGCTTCCGCGAGCGCCTGGCCGCCGGCCAGCCCAGTGCCGAAGACCAGCCCGGCGCCGAGGACCAGCGCAGCGTCGCCGAGCGGGGCAGCGCCGACCACCAGCGGCGCGGCGACGCGGGCGCGCGCGACGCCGGGCCGGGTGCACACCCGGCCCGCGACGCGGCGCCCCGCAGACGGCGTGGCCGCGGTGGTCGCGGTGGCGGGGAGCAGCTGAACGTCCCACCGGCCGAGTTCACCTCCTACTACGGCCGGCCGGTCCTCAAGCCACCCGTGTGGCGGTGGGACATCGCGGCGTACCTGTTCACCGGTGGCCTGGCCGCCGGCTCGTCGCTGCTGGCCGCCGGTGGGCAGCTCACCGGCCGTCCGGCACTGCGCCGGGCCGGGCGGGGCGCCGCGCTGGCGGCGGTCGGCGCCAGCACCTACTTCCTGATCAACGACCTGGGGCGGCCCAGCCGCTTCCACCACATGCTGCGGGTGGCGAAGGTGACCTCGCCGATGTCGGTGGGCACCTGGGTCCTCAGCGTGTTCGGTCCGGCCGCCGGGGTGGCCGCGGTCGCCGAGGCGGCCCCGCTGCTGCCCGGGCGTGGCGTGTTCGGGCTGGGCCGTCGGCTGCTGCCCCCGGCCGGTCACGCCGCCGGGCTGGTCGCCGCCGTCACCGCGCCGGCGCTGGCCACGTACACCGGGGTGTTGCTCGCCGACACGGCGGTGCCGTCGTGGCACGAGGCGTACCCGGAACTGCCGGCCATCTTCGCGGGCAGCGCCCTGGCCAGCGGCGCCGGGGTCGGGCTGCTCGCCGCGCCCGTCGGCCAGGCCGGGCCGGCGCGGCGGCTCGCGGTCGCCGGCGCGGCGATGGAGCTGTGGGGCTCGCACCGGGTGGAGAACCGGCTCGGCCTGCTCAGCGAGCCCTACACTCGGGGCACGGCCGGGAAGCTGCTGCGCGCGGGTCGCGCGCTGACCGCCGCCGGGGTGGCCGGCGCGCTGCTCGGCCGCCGTAGCCGGTTGCTGTCCGCGGCCTCCGGCAGCGCGCTGCTCGCCGCCTCGCTGTGCACCCGCTTCGGCATCTTCCACGGCGGTGTCGCCTCCGCGCGGGACCCGCGCTACACAGTGGTGCCGCAGCGCGAACGCCTCGACCGGCGGGCCGCCGAGCAGCACTGACACCTTCCCGGGCGGCCGGTTCGCCGCTGTGGTTGACTGCTGCGTGGAGGCGTTCGGGTGGCTGGTGCCCCTCCCGGTCTTCAAAACCGGTGTGGTCCGGCATCCGGGCCAGGCGGGTTCGATTCCCGTCCGTCTCCGCCAACCGTCCCCCCGGGAGAGCCCCGATGCGTGAGGTCGACCCGCGACGGCGGGTGCCGCGCACCGACGCGCTGCTCGCCGACCCCGCGCTGGCCGCCGCCGTCGACACGCTCGGCCGTGACCGGGTCAAGGCCGCGATCGTCCGGGCGCAGGACCGGGCCCGCCGCGGCGAGCTGCACCCCGAGGGGGTACGCGACGCGGCGCTTGCCGACCTGCCCGGCCGCACACCCCGCGCGGTGCTCAACGCCACAGGCGTCGTGCTGCACACCAACCTCGGTCGGGCGGCACTGGCCCCGACGGCCGTGGACGCCCTGGTCGCCGCCGCCGGGCACACCGATGTGGAGCTGGACCTGGGCACCGGCCGGCGGGCCCGGCGCGGCCGGGAGGCGCTGGAGGCGCTGGCCGCGGCCGTGCCCGACGCCGCGGCGGTGCACGTGGTCAACAACGGCGCCGCCGCGCTGGTGCTGGCCGCGACCGCGCTGGCCGCCGGCCGGGAGATCGTGGTCAGCCGCGGCGAGCTGGTGGAGATCGGCGACGGGTTCCGCCTGCCCGACCTGCTGGCCAGCACCGGCGCCCGGCTGCGCGAGGTGGGCACCACGAACCGGAGCACCCGCGCCGACTACGCGGCGGCGATCGGCGAGCACACCGGTTTCGTGTTGAAGGTGCACCCGTCGAACTTCGTGGTCACCGGCTTCACCTCGGCCGTCCCGGTGGCCGATTTGGCCACGCTCGGCGTGCCGGTGGTCGTCGACATCGGCTCCGGGCTGCTCGCCCCCGATCCGCTGCTGCCCGACGAGCCGGACGCCGCCACCACGCTGCGCGCCGGCGCGCACCTGGTCACCGCCAGCGGCGACAAGCTGCTCGGCGGCCCGCAGGCCGGTCTGCTGCTCGGCGCGGCCGACGTGGTGCACCGGCTGCGCCGGCACCCCCTGGCCCGGGCCCTGCGGGTGGACAAGCTCACCCTCGCCGCGCTGGCCGCGACCCTGTACGCGCCGACCACACCCACCCGGCAGGCGCTGCACGCCGACCCGGGCGGGCTGCGGGAGCGCGTCGAGCGGCTGCGCGACCGGCTCGGCGAGGACGGCTGCAAGGCCGAGGTGGTGCCGGCGGCGGCGGTCGTCGGCGGGGGCGGCGCGCCCGGGGTGGAACTGGACTCGTGGGCGTTGAGCCTGCCCGAGCGGTACGCCGAGCCGCTGCGCACCGGCGACCCGGCCGTGCTGGGCCGGGTCCTGCACGGCCGGCTCCTGCTCGACCTGCGGGCCGTGCCGGCCGCCGCCGACGACCGGATCCGCGCGGCGGTCCTGCGGGTGGAGGGCTGAGCGGGGTGTGGGTCGTGGCCACCGCCGGGCACGTCGACCACGGCAAGTCCACCCTGGTGCGGGCATTGACCGGGATGGAACCGGACCGGTGGGCGGAGGAACGCCGCCGGGGCATGACCATCGACCTGGGTTTCGCCTGGACCGCCCTGCCCTCGGGCGGCACGCTGGCGTTCGTCGACGTGCCCGGCCACGAGCGGTTCGTGCCGAACATGCTGGCCGGGGTGGGCCCGGTCCCCGCCGCGCTGATCGTGGTGGCCGCCGACGAGGGCTGGATGCCGCAGTCGGCCGAGCACCTGGCCGCGCTGGACGCGCTGGGCGTGTCGTACGGGCTGCTGGTGGTGACCCGCGCGGACCTTGCCGACCCGGGTCCCGCGGCGGACCGGGCCCGGGCGGAGATCGCCGCGACCGCACTGGGCGAGGTGGAGGCGGTGCCCGTGTCCGCGGTCACCGGCGCCGGCCTGCCCGAGCTGCGCGCCGCCCTGGACCGCCTGGTGGCCCGGCTGCCCGAACCGGACCGGGACGCCGCGGTACGCCTCTGGGTGGACCGCGCGTTCACCGTGCGCGGCAGCGGCACCGTGGTCACCGGCACGCTCGGCGGCGGCCGGCTGCGCGTCGGCGACGAGCTGGAGTTGGCGGACCGCGGGGAACCGGTGCGGGTGCGCGGCCTGCACTCGCTGGGCGCCACGCGCGGCGAGGTGGACGCGGTGGCCCGGGTCGCGGTGAACCTGCGCGGGCTGCCCCGGGAGCGGGTCGGCCGTGGCGACGCCCTGCTCACCCCGGGCCGGTTCGGCCGCACCGACCTGCTGGACGTGCGCCTGGCCGGGGACCGGGCCGCCGACCTGCCGGTCACGCTGACCCTGCACGTCGGCTCGGCCGCGGTGCCGGTCCGGGTCCGGCCGCTGGGCCCGGACACGGTACGGCTGCGCCTGGCCCGCCCGCTGCCGCTGGTGCTCGGCGACCGGGCGCTGCTGCGCGACCCGGGGCGGCAGCACGTCGCCGGTGGGGTGACGGTGCTGGACGTGGACCCGCCGCCGCTGCGTCGCCGGGGCGCGGCGGCCACCCGCGCCGGCGTGCTGGCCGGCATGGACGGGCGCCCCGACCCGGCCGGGGAGCTACGTCGACGGCGGCTGGTCCGGGCCGGGGAGCTGACCCGGATGGGTGTGCCGCCGACCGTCGCCCCGGTGGCCGGCGACTGGTTGGCCGACCCCGAGCACTGGCGGGACCTGGGCGCCCGGCTCACCGCCGAGGTCACCCGGTACGCCGCCGCGCATCCGCTGGCCGCCGGGGTGCCGGTGGACGTGCTGCGGCACCGCCTCGACCTGCCTGACCGTGCCCTGGTGACGGCGTTGCTGCGCCCGCCGCTGCGGCTGCGCGGAGGGCTGGTCACCGCGGCGCCGGCCGACACGCTGCCCGAACCGGTGGCCCGGGCGGTTGCGCGGGTCCGGGCCGAGTACGGCGACCGGCCGTTCCAGGCCCCCGAGGCCCGGCACCTGGCGGACCTCGGCCTGGGCCCCCGCGAGATCGGCGCCGCGGTGCGGGCCGGGGCGCTGCTGCGCCTGGCCGAGAACGTGGTGCTGCTGCCCGGCGCCCCGGACGACGCGGTGCGTGTCCTCGCCGGGCTGCCCCAGCCGTTCACGCTCAGCGCCGCCCGGCAGGCGCTGGGCACCACCCGCCGGGTGGCGGTGCCGCTGCTGGAGCTGCTGGACCGCCGGGGTGCGACCAGGCGGCTGCCCGACGACGCCCGCGAGGTGGTCGGCCCGCCCGGCTGAGCCAACCGGCGCCGCCGTCGCGCCCGGCTCGCCTACCGTGACGTGATGGACCCTTCCGCGGTCTGGCGGGACAAGAGCCACAGGTGGCGGATCGAGGCGTATCGGGCGCCGGACCTGCGGTTCGCCGTCTTCGCCACCAACGGCACCACCGAGTCGGCGCCGCTGTGGCTGTTCGGGATGGCCGCGCTGGCCCGCTGGCTGATGACCCACGCGATCTCACTGGACGACCTGGAGACGGACTGATGGGCGTGCAGATCGCCCTGGTGCTGGTCCTGGTGCTGGTCAACGCGGCCCTGTCCGGCAGCGAGATGGCGCTGGTGAGCCTGCGCGAGGGCCAGCTGCGCCGGCTGGCCCGGTCGGGGCGGGCCGGGGCCCGGCTCAGCCGGCTCACCCGGGAGCCGAACCGCTACCTGGCCACCATCCAGCTCGGCATCACCCTCGCCGGTTTCCTCGCCTCGGCGGCCGCGGCGGTGACCCTCGCCGAGCCGCTGGTCGGGCCGCTTGGTTTCCTCGGCGCGGCGGCCCGCCCGGTCGCGGTGTTCGTGGTGACGCTGCTGCTGACGTTCCTCACACTCGTGGTGGGGGAGTTGGCGCCCAAGCGGCTGGCCATGCAGAACGCGCAGCGGTGGGCGCTGCTCAGCGCCGCACCGTTGGACCTGCTGTCGCGGCTGTCGCGGCCGGCGGTGTGGCTGCTCGGCCGCTCCACCGACCTGCTGGTCCGGCTGGCCGGCGGGGACCCGCGCGCCAGCCGGCAGGAGGTGACCGAGGAGGAGCTGCGGGAGATGCTGGTCAGCCAGCGCGGGCTGTCGGCCCAGCAGCGGGAGATCCTCGCCGGTGCGTTCGACATCGCCGGCCGTACCCTGCGGCAGGTGCTGGTTGCCCGCCGCGACGTGACCACGCTGGCGGCGGACCTCCCGGCGGTGGAGGCGATGCGCCGGCTGGCCGCCACCGGCCGCTCCCGGGCGCCTGTGGTCGGGCCCGGCGGCCTGGACGACGTACGCGGCGTGGTGCACATCCGCGACCTGGTGGACGGCGACGGGACGGCGGTAGGTGACCTGGCCCGCCCGCCGGTGCTGCTGCCCGGCACGCTGCCGGTGGCCGACGCGATGCGGCAGCTGCGCCAGCGTCACGAACAGCTCGCCCTGGTCATCGACGAGTTCGGGGGCGTGGACGGCCTGGTGACCATGGAGGACCTGCTCGAGGAGGTCGTCGGCGAACTGTACGACGAGACCGACCGGGACGTGCGCCGGGCGGTACGCGAACCCGACGGCGCGTTGCTGCTGCCCGGCGACTTCCCGCTGCACGACCTGCCCGACCTGGGCGTGCGCCTGACCTTCCCGCTGTCCCGGGAGTACACCACCGTCGCCGGGCTGGCGCTGGCCGGGCTGGGTCGGCTGCCCACCGCAGCGGGGGAGACGGTCCGGCTGCCCGGCCTGACCGTCGAGGTGGTGGCGGTGTCCGGCCGGGCCATCGACCGGGTCCGCCTGCGCGGGTCGTCAGTCGGCTGCCCGCCGGAGTGACCCGCACGGGGGACAAACCGTCGAAGCGCGCCGCGGCCCGGACCGCCGGTCGTACCGTCCGGGCGTGAAGGACCGAGGACTGCGTACGTTCGTCACCGTGCTCGCCGGGCTGGCGGTGATCTACTTCGGTGTCACCGGACACCGCAGCAGCGGCGGGGAGGATGGCCTCTCCGGCGGCGTGGTGCTGCTCGCCCTGCTCGCCGCGCTGCTGGCCTGGAACCTGACCAAGCCCGGCCCGGCCGAGTAGCCCGCCGGCTCAGCCGGTCGCCGCGGCGGACCGGCCCACCGCACCGGCCGACTCCTCGCCGAGCGCGACCCGCACCAGCGCCGAGGCCAGCCGCCCGAAGTCGGCCTCCCCGACCAGTCCGACCAGGTCGCCGGGGCTCGCCGGCAGACCCAGCCGCCGCGCCCCGGTCAGCGTGCGCCGGTCGGCGTACGGGCAGACGTCCGGCCACACCGTCTGCGCCTCGCGCAGGAAGATGTCCGCCCCGGTCGGGCCGATGCCGGGGAACTCGGTGAGCAACCGGCGCAACGCGGCCCGGTCCGCCCCGGCCTCGCGGTGCAGCCGGCGCAGGTCGCCGTGCCAGCGGTCCAGGCACAGCCGCGCGCCGGTGCCGAGCATCGTGGCGGTCCGCTCGTCGTAGCGCCGGTAGTGGCCCCGACCCAGCGCGTCGACCCGGTCCTGCCAGGTCGCTGCCTCCATCGCCTGCGGCGTGCGGTAGCCGGCGGCGAACAACTCCCGCGCGGCGGCGACCGCAACCGACGCCCGGATCCGGGTGCTCAGCAGCGTGGACAGCACCAGCAGCTGGTAGAGCGGGCCGGGCCGGTCGGCGAGCGTGATCCCGGCCTCCTCGGCGTAGGTGCGGCCCTGGCGGTCCAACAGGGCGCGCGCGACGCTGCGATCGTCTGCCATCTGCTCGGATTACCCACCCGGGCCCGACCCAGACGGGCGGGCGTGGCCGGAATGCACGCGGCGGCGACGGGTACCCGGCCCAGTGCGCGGTCGTCGACCGTGCACCCCATCGGGAGAGGAGACAGGCCAGTGGTCAAGCCGCAGCAGGAGGAACTGCGCCGCAACGATCTCGGCGCGACCAGTCAGGACAGCCGCAAGACCGCTACCGGCGCCGCCGGGCATCCGGGTGGTCGGGGCACGTCGAACGGCGACGCGGGCCGGCGCGTCCCCAAGGGACAGGTGTCGCCGTACGGCCCGGCCGGTGAGCCGGTGGCCGACGACGACAGTTGACCCGGCGGGTCAACTCGGCCGCAGCCGCCGCCAGGTGGCCGCGGCCGACAACCCGTACGCCAGGTGCGGCACCAGGTCGGAGATCCAGTCGCCCCGGCTCCAGGTGCGCGGGTCGGTCACGCCCAGCGCTGTCATCGAACCGTCGGAGGTGGCCATCACCCCGCCGCCGAGCAGCGCCACGGCCAGCGGCAGCGGCATCCGGCGGCGGGCGTCGAGCAGACCGAACGCGGCGCCGGCGGCGATTCCGGTGGCGTATCCCAGCAGCGGTCCCAGGCCGGCACGGCGGTTGGCCGCCTGGGGCCGGCTGCCCAGGTCGACGTGGGTCACGTCGGCCAGCCGGCCGGCGACCGTCTCGGGGGTGCTGCTGGCCGGGCGTGCCCGCAGCGTCATGTCGAGGTAGGTGACCGAGTTCAACACGGCGCTGCCGACGGCGCCCGCGATGGCGCCGTCGACCGCCGCCGACATCCTCACTTCGGGTCACCCGGTTCCCGGTTGCCCTTCGGCCCGTACGTCCGGTCGCCCCGGGCGATGCCGCGTTGCCCCCGGTCGTCCTGCAGGATCCGGTTGGCCACCTGGTTCGCCTCCCGGTCGGTGGCCCGTCCGGACTGCTCGACGAGGTCACGCAGCCGTGCCCGCTGCTTGTCGTACGCGTTGCTGCCCGGCCGTGGTCCTGGCATCGCTGCCTCCTCCGGTCGTTGTCGGCTGTCGGGGCGGTCTACCCGTCGGAGGCGGGGCCAACCGTCGCGTGCGGGGCGCGGACCACCGCGACCGGGCACCCGGCACGGTGCAGGACGCCCTGGCTGACCGAGCCGAGCAGCAACCCGCTCAGCTCCCCGCGGCCCTGCCGGCCGACCACGAGAAGTTGCGCGTCGTCGACGGCGGTCAGCGCGGCGACCGGCCGCGCGTCCACCACCTCGCAGGTCACCGGCACGTCGGGCCAGCGCTCGTCGATCCCGGCGAGCGTGTCGTCCAGGACCTGTCGCGGGTCGCCGGCCCGGCCGCGCCCGGTGCGGCGGTGGGCGTGCACCGCGCGCAGCGGGGCGCCACGCGAGGACGCGGTCGCGGCGGCGAACTCGACCGCGGCGCGGGACTCCGGGGAGCCGTCGACCCCGACCACGACCGGTCCGGTGTCGCGGACGGTGCCGCGCACGACGAGCACCGGGCAGTCGGCGTACGAGGCGACCTGTGTCGCGACCGAGCCGACCACGAGCGCGGCGAACCCGCCGAGGCCCCGGTCGCCGAGCACGACGAGGGCGGCGGCGGGCGATTCGCCGAGCAGCACGGCGGCCGCCTCCCCGTCGATGATCTCACCGGTGATCCGGAGTCCGGAGCTGGCCGCCTCGGCCACCGTGATCGCGTCGGCGACCACCTGTTCGGCCTGGTGGCGCAGGCCGGCGCCGGGTGGCGCCCCCTCGGGCGCGGACACCACGACGCCCAGCAGCGGCCAGATGAAGCCGTGCACGATCCGCAGCGGCCGGTGGCACCGCATGGCTTCCGCGGCGGCGACCCGGACCGCGCGCGTCGCGGCCTCGGAGCCGTCCACCCCGACCACCACGGCCGCGCCGTTCGCCGAGTTCACCCCGGGCACCTCCTCGTGTCCGCCGTCAGTATCGCGGCCCGTCGGGGGCCGCCGGGCCGATACCGCCGGGGCCACCCGCTGGGTACGCTGGCGGGCAGCGCCCACGGAGGGAGCGTCGTCGATGGATGAGTCGGCCGGGCCGAGCACCGCTCGCATGATCGACTACTGGCTCGGCGGCCGGCACCACCGGCCGGTGGACGTGGCGGCGGCCGCGGCGTTCGAGACGGCGTACGGGCCCTGCGCGTCGATCTTCCGTTCGCTGCGCGCCTTCCTCGGTCGCGCCGTGCGGGCGAGTGCCGCGCACGGGGTGGACGGCTTCCTGGTCTTCGGCGCGGGCGTGCCGACCTGTGGCAACGTGCACGAGGTCGCGCCGGAGGCGACGGTTCTCTACACCGACGTCGACCCGCAGACGGTGCGGCTCGGGCAGGGTCTGCTGGCCGGCGACGTCCGCGCCGGCTACGGCTACGGCGACGCCACCGACATCGGCACCGTCGACCCGGCGCAGCTGCACCGCTTCGTGCCCGGGTGGGGGAGGAGGCCGGTGGGGGTCGTCTTCCTCGGGCTGGCCGCGTTCCTGGACGACGACACGCTGGCCCGGTCGCTCGACGAGCTTTACCGCACGGTCGCGCCGGGTAGTTGGTTGGCGATCGACTTCGACAGCGAGGAGCTGGCCGGGCACCCGCAGGCGTTGGCGATGATGGGCCCGGCGTTCCGGATGCGCGCGCCCGACCGGTTCGTCCCGCTGCTCGGCCGCTGGCAGCCCACCGGGGAGGGTGTCGTGCCGGTGGCGCGCTGGCGGCCCGAGGGGGATCCGGAGCCGGTGCCGGACGCCTTCTACGGGGCGTTGGCGCTGCGTGGGGCGGACTGAGCCGGGTGTCGCGCGCCCTCGGGCGAGGCGGGGCGTTTCGCTGTCGACGGCTCTTCGTATGATGTTTGCCCTGTAGCAATAGTCGTCATCGGAGGATGAGCATGCCGGAGGCGTCCGGATCGGTGTCGCGTGCCCTGCGCGCGGCGGCACCCGACAAGTTGGCGGAGGCCGCGGACGCGGTGCTGCGTCAGGCGTTGGGCGCCGCGCGGGCGGAGGTGTTCGTCGCCGACTACCGCGCCAGCGGGCTCTGGCCGGTGCTGGATCCGGACCGGCGCGCCGGCGGCCCGTCTCCCGCCGGCACCGTGGCGCAGCGCTGTTTCAGCAGTCAGCAGCCGGTGCTGGACACCGCCGACGACGGCCGCTGCCAGGCCTACCTCCCGGTGTCCGTGTGGGGGGAGCGGCTCGGGGTGCTGATGGTCGACCTGCCGGTCGCCCCGGACGCGGACACCGTGGAGGCCGCCCGGGACGCGGCCGGCGCGCTGGCCGTGGCGATGCGCGCGGCAGACCGGGAGACCGACAGATATCGCCGGGTCCGTCGGCGGGAGCGGCTGAGCATGGCCGCCGAGATGCAGTGGGACCTGCTGCCGGGGCGCAGCGTCCGGCACGGCGAGGTGCTGCTCGCGGGTCAGCTGGAGCCGGCGTACACGGTGGGCGGTGACCACTTCGACTGGTCGGTGGACGCCGACCGGCTGACCGTCACCGTGCTCAACGGCACCGGCAGCGGGCTGACCGCGTCGTTGCTCACGGCGGTCACCGTGAACGCTATGCGCAACGCCCGACGCTCCGGCGGCGCTCTGGTGGAGCAGGCGGAGCTGGCCTCGGACACCATCTTCTACCAGCACCGGGGCGCAAAGCACGTGGCCACGCTGCTGCTGGAGCTGGACTGCCGGCGGGGGGTGCTGCGGGCGGTGGACGCGGGTTCGCCGCAACTGTTGCGGTTGCGCGGTGGGCGGGTCACCCCGATCGCGCTGGAGCAGCAACTGCCGCTGGGCATGTTCGCCGAGACCCGCTACGACGTGCAGGAGTTCACTCTGGAGCCGGGCGACCGCCTCTTCGTGGTCAGCGACGGCGTGTACGCGGCGGCGCCGGACGAGCGGGAGCCGTACGGCGCGCGGGCCATGGCGCGCTCGATGCGGGCCACTCGGCTGCAGCCGGCAACCGAAGCAGTTGGTACGGTGATGCGCGAACTGCATGCGTACCACGCCGACGCGGATCTCCGTGACGACGCGGTGGTCGTCTGTCTGGACTGGCGGAAGGCCGGCCGGCCGGACGACGTCGCGGAGCAGTGAGCAGGGCGGCGGAGCGAACACGAGCGGGACGATCGCAGGGGACACCGGGTGGAGCGACCTCCGAATCTTGCCGCGGCCATCGAGTCGGCTGCCGAGGCGCTCATCGGTGTGCTCGACTCGGCCACCTCCCGGCACACCATCGGTGTCTCGCCCACCCAGTTGCGGGTGCTGTCGCTGATCGTGTCCCATCCGGGCACCAACGTGAACCGGCTGGCCGAGCTGCTGGACGTGGTGCCGTCGTCGGCGAGCCGGCTGTGCGACCGTCTGGAGGCGGTCGGTCTGCTGCGTCGGGTGGCGGACCCGCGGGATCGGCGCGAGGTGCGGTTGGTGCCGACCGGGGCGGCCGACACGCTGCTGCGTGATCTCCAGGAGCGGCGGCACCTGGCGGTGCAGGCGGTCCTGGACCGGATGCCCAACCGTGTGCAGCACGAACTGCTGCTGGCGCTCGTGGCGTTCAGTCAGGCCGCGACGATGACCGCCCCGCAGGCCGGCTCCGACTCGCCCGCCCGCACGGCCTGACCTCTCCGTTGCCGACCGTGGTCTCTGCACGCCGATCTACTCAACTAGTGTCCTAGGACGCCTTAGCGACGGTGATCGTCATCACCGCGACGACACTGAGCAACGACGCAGGCGCACACCCGGAGCCGCCTGGCAGGGCCGATATAGTGGCAGCGCACCCGGACGGCCCGTGATCACCACGATGCCGGGCCGTGCCGGGGGAGATCCCAACCCGGGATCACCGAGGGCGCCGGCTGCTGACCGGCCGGCAACGCGCACGTCCCTCCAGCGGCCGCCCGTACCGGCTGCCGGACCGTGCTGCGAAGGGAGGTTCGGTGTCGCGTCGGCCGGCTCCAGCGGAGCACCCGGACATGACGGTCGCGGGTGACCGCGTCCTCACGCTGCCCAACCTGATCAGCCTCGTCCGCCTCCTCGGCGTGCCCGTCTTCCTCTACCTCTTCCTGGTCGCCCGCGCCGACGTGGCGGCGGTCGCGGTGCTTGCCGTGGGCGGCACGAGCGACTGGGTGGACGGCTGGATCGCGCGGCGCCTCGGGCAGGTGAGCCGCCTCGGGGAACTGCTCGACCCGCTGGCGGACCGGCTCTACATCCTGGCCACGCTGCTCGCGTTCACCGCCCGGGACGTGGTGCCGTGGCAGTTCACCGTCGCGCTGCTCGCCCGTGAGCTGCTGCTGCTGGTATCCCTGGGTGTGCTGCGCCGCTACGGCTACGGGCCGCCGCCGGTGCACTACATGGGCAAGACGGCCACCTTCCTGCTGCTGGCCGCGTTCCCGTGCCTGCTGCTCGCGGACGCCGCGCCGGGCATCGGCACCGCCGCCGCGGCGATCGGGTGGGGGCTTGCCTGGTGGGGGTTGGTGCTCTACTGGGTCGCCGGGGCGATGTACCTGGTGCAGGCGTACCGGCTGGTGCGGGCCATGCGCGCGGAGGCGACGGCGTGAGCGCCGCGCGACCGCCGGAGGGTGACCGGGACCCGTCGAACCGGGTGTACGCGCCGGACTTCCTGACCGAGCTGTTCCGCAACCCGCTGGACCCCGGCTACGGGGACGCGGCGGCACGCCGGTCGGCGGGTCAGGTGTCGCGGGTGCGGCGGGCGCTTGGCCGCCCGGTGAGCCTGGTGCTCCTGGCGGTGATCGGTTTCCTGTTCGCGGTGGCGTACCGGGAGACGGTGGCGGAGGAGCCGAGCCGGGCGACCGCGCGCGCCGGTCTGGTCGCGGAGATCAAGGGCCGGGAGGCGGAGACCGACAGGTTGACCGAGCAGGCGGAGCGGTTGCGCGAGGAGGTCGGTCGGCAGCGGGACGCGGCGTTGAGCGGCTCGCAGGCGTCCCGGTTGCGCAACCTGGAGGCGGGCACCGGTCTGGCGCGGGTACGCGGGGACGGTGTGGTGGTGCGCCTGGTCGACGCGGCGCCGGATCAGGACGGGGTGACCGGTGGGGACGCGGGTCCGTCCCGGGTGCTGTACTCCGACCTGCAGAAGGTCGCCAACGCGTTGTGGGCGGCGGGCGCGGAGGCGGTGGCGGTGAACGGTCAGCGGTTGACGGCGACGTCGACGATCCGTTCGGCGGGTGAGGCGATCCTGGTGGACTACCGGCCGGTGACCGGCCCGTACGAGGTGCAGGCGATCGGGCCGGGGTCCATGCGGGGCCGGTTCGAGGAGAGCCGGGCGGCGGCGTTGATGCGTGAGGTGTCGCGGACGACGGGCTTGTCGTTCCGGGTGAAGCGGGTGGAGGGCCTCACCCTGCCGGCGGCGCCGCAGCCGCGGCTACGCTACGCCGTGCCCTCGGTGAGTCCGAGTCCGCAGCCGTCGGGTTCGGGTGTCGTCGGTTCGTCCAGTCCCGGGCCGTCTGGTTCGGGTGCTTCTTCCAGCCCTTCCGGAGGTGGCCGATGATCGCAGTGCTGGCGTTGCTCGCTGGTGTGGTGCTGGGGGTCTATCTGGATCCCACGGTGCCGGCGGCGTTGCAGCCCTATCTGCCGATCGCGGTGGTGGCGGCGTTGGACGCGGTCTTCGGTGGGGTGCGGGCGAAGCTGGACCGCATCTTCGACGACAAGCAGTTCGTCGTGTCGTTCATCTCGAACGTGCTGGTGGCCGGTCTGATCGTGTACCTGGGTGACCAGTTGGGCGTGGGCGGTCAGTTGTCCACGGGTGTGGTGGTGGTGCTCGGGGTGCGGATCTTCGGAAATGTGGCGGCGATCCGCCGGCACCTGTTCCGGGCGTAGGTTGGTGGCGATGAGCGACGAGCAGCGGGAGACGGGTACGGGGTGGCCGCAGCCGGCGGAGCCGGTGCGGCCGGCGGGCCCGGCGGGCGAGCCGGATCCGCGTCCGGACGCGCCGGACCCGGACGAGTTGAGCCCGTTGGCGCCGGTCGAGGCGCCGCCGGAGCCCGAGGGACGGCCCGAGGCGGAGCCCGAGTCCGAGGCTGAGTCCGAGCCGGATGCGGATGCTGCCGGCGACGGCCACGGCGACGCTGCGCGGCCCGGGCGGCGGTTCACGTCGGCCGGGGTGATGATCGCGGTGTTGCTGGCCCTGTTGGGTTTCACGCTCGTGGTGCAGTTCAAGACGACGTCGACGGATCCGACGCTCTCGGCGACCCGGGAGGAGGATCTGGTGCGGATCTCCTCGGATCTGGATTCGCGGGAGCGTCGGCTGCGGCAGGAGATCGACGGGCTGGAGGACAGCCAGCGGCAGTTGCGCTCGGGTGAGCAGGGTCGGCAGGCGGCGTTGGAGGAGGCGACGCGGCGGGCGGACGAGCTGGGCATCCTGGCGGGCACGCTGCCGGCGGTGGGGCCGGGCCTGGAGGTGCGGTTCTGGGGGCCGGAGAAGGCGGTGTCGTCGACGCGGATCCTGGACGCGGTGCAGGAGCTGCGGGGCGCCGGTGCGGAGGCGATGCAGATCGAGGGCGCGAACGGCACCGCGGTGCGGATCATCGCCTCGACGTATTTCGTGGACGGGCCGTCGGGTGATCTGGTGGTGGACGGGCGGCGGCTCACCGGTCCGTTCCGGATCCTGGTGATCGGTGATCCGGCGACGATGCGTACGGCGTTGAACATTCCCGGCGGGGTGGTCGCATCGGTGGGGGAGGGCGGCGGTAACGTGGCCACCGAGGATCGTGAGGTTGTGGAGGTTTCGCAGCTGCACGCGCCGATCAAGCTGGACCACGCCCGGCCGGTTTCCTGACCGGTCGCGGCCGCGCCGGTTTCTCCGGTGCACCGATGACGAAGGACGCAGTTGGTGATTCCTGAGGATCTGCGGTACACCGCCGAGCACGAGTGGGTGCTTGCCGGTGACGGTGGTGTCGTCCGCGTCGGTATCACGCACTTCGCGCAGGACGCGCTTGGTGACATCGTGTTCGTGCAGCTGCCGGAGGAGGGTGCGGTGGTGGCTGCGGGCGAGTCGCTGGGCGAGATCGAGTCGACGAAGAGCGTGTCGGAGATCTACGCGCCGTTGGGTGGCACGGTGGCGGCGCGCAACGAGGCGTTGACCGACACCCCTGAGGTGATCAACACGGACCCGTACGGTGCGGGGTGGTTGGTGGAGATCACTCCGGAGGATCCGGCGGCGGTCGACGGGTTGTTGGCCGCTGATGCGTACCGTGAGCTCACCGAGAGCTGAGTTTGTGCTGTTCCGGGCGGCGGGTTGGTTCCGCGCGTCCGGTTGCCCTGCATTTCGGCGCTGGCTAGGCTCGCCCAGTCGACCGAGAACCGAATAGTTTGAGCGTTGCGGAATGCGCCTTTGCGGGTGCGGGGAGCCAGCCGCCGGGTGTGGGTTGTTGCCCGGCGGCCAGAACCGCCATTCCCGACGCCGACCGAACAGATCCGTGAGGTGGTCCCATGACGCGCCCAGACGACGAGTTCCCCCCGCTCGACGTCACTTCGACGCTCAATCTCGGTTCGCTCGACGAAGTCCTGGAAGGGCCGGACACCGATGTGGTGCCGAGCCGGATGTCGGGTTCGTTGCCGCCGGGAATGGCGTTGCTTGTGGTTCGCCGTGGTCCCAATGCGGGTGCCCGGTTCCTGTTGGACCACGACGTGACGACGAGTGGGCGGCATCCGGACAGTGACATCTTCCTCGACGACGTGACGGTGTCACGGCGGCACGCGGAGTTCCACCGGGACGGTGGGACGTTCACGGTGCGGGACGTGGGCAGCCTGAACGGCACCTACGTGAACCGGGAGCGGGTCGAGGCGGCGACGCTGAGCAACGGTGACGAGGTGCAGATCGGTAAGTTCCGGGTGGTGTTCATCGCTGGTCCGCGTCCCGAGGAGGAGGCCGGCCGGGGGTGAACGAGCCTGCGGCTTCGGCGCCGTCCGGGGCGGAGCGTGCGCCTGCGCTGATGAGTATCGGCGAGGTGTTGGCGCAGTTGCGGCCGGAGTTTCCCGACGTCACGATCTCGAAGTTGCGGTTCCTGGAGGCCGAGGGCCTGGTGGAGCCGCAGCGGACGCCGGCGGGTTACCGGAAGTACGGCTGGGATGATGTGGCGCGGTTGCGGTTCGTGTTGACCGCGCAGCGGGATCAGTATCTGCCGTTGCGGGTGATCCGGGAGCAGTTGGCGCAGTGGGATTCGGCGGGTCCGGTGTCGGGGCGGGGGCGGCCGAATCTGGTGGCGGTCGGTCCGGGTGGCGAGGTGCCGGGTCGGGAGTCGGCGGAGCCGGTCGGTTCGGCGGAGGTGCGGCTGGACCGGGCGGGGTTGATCGCGCGCAGCGGGGTCGACGAGTCGACGTTGGCGGAGTTGGAGCGGCTGGGTGTGCTGGTGCCGGATCCGCCGGGGTGGTACGACGCGGATGCGTTGATCATCGCGAGTGCGGTGGCGGGTCTGGCGGCGTACGGGTTCCAGCCGCGGCATCTGCGGGCGTACCGGTCGGCGGCGGATCGTGAGGTCGGCTTGTTCGCGCAGCTGGTGGCGCCGTTGGTGCGGCAGAGTGATCCGGCGGCGCGGGCTCGGGCGGCGGAGACGGCGGAGGAGTTGATGGCGTTGTCGCAGCGGTTGCACGCGGCGTTGGTGCGGGTGGGGCTGCGGTCGACGTTGGGTCGGTGACGTGCGAAGGGTCGGGTGCCGTGGGCGCCCGACCCTTCGTCGTGGGTGGGCGCGCAATGATCGGGTGGGGGAAGCGTGTCGTAGGCTTGCCGGGGTAAGCCCGTCCGGCGAGGCGTGGTGCACGTAGCGCGCGGGACCGCCGTGTCCTGGTCCGTGTACCGTGCAGAAGAAGGGCGCGGTGCGATGGTGACGACGACACGGAGGCGGCGGTGCGCGAGCTGAGCGTGGTCGGAGTTCGGGTGGAGTTGCCCAGCAACCAGCCGATCGTCCTGCTGCGGGAGGTCGAGGGTGATCGCTACCTGCCGATCTGGATCGGTGCGGTCGAGGCTACGGCGATCGCCTACGAGCAGCAGGGGGTCAAGCCGGCTCGTCCGCTGACACACGATCTGCTGCGGGATGTGTTGACGGCGTTGCAGGCGCCGTTGCGGGCGGTGGAGATCATCGAGTTGAAGGAGAACGTCTTCTACGCGGATCTGCTGCTCGGTGACGGGGTGCGGGTGTCGGCGCGGCCGAGTGACTCGATCGCGTTGGCGTTGCGGGTCGGTGCGCCGATTCGTTGTGCCGAGCAGGTCCTCAGCGAGGCGGGGATCGTGATTCCCGACGAGCAGGAGGACGAGGTCGAGAAGTTCCGGGAGTTCCTGGATCAGGTGCGGCCGGAGGATTTCGCGGGTTGACCGGCCGCCTGGGCGGTGGCGCGGCGTGTCGCGGTGTCTCCTGCGGGTGAAGTGCGGCGGGCGGCGTTAGGGTTGCCGTGTCGAGGGGTGCGCGTACGGCGAGTCGGTGCGGCACCGCCACGGGCGCGGGGAGGTTGGTCCGGATGCACGAGCCGCGGGATTCTGGTCTGAGTTCGCAGCAGCAGCGGATGGGTGTGGAGCCCGGGGCCCTCGGTGACGGTGAGGTGGGCTACCGGGGTGTGACCGCGTGTTCCGCGGTGGGTATCAGTTACCGGCAGTTGGACTACTGGGCGCGTACGGGGCTGGTGGTGCCGAGTGTGCGGGACGCGTCGGGGTCGGGGACGTCCCGGTTGTATTCGTTCCGCGACCTGGTGGTGTTGAAGGTCGTGAAGCGGCTGTTGGACGCCGGCGTGTCGTTGCAGAACATCCGCAGGGCGATCGAGGCGTTGCGCTCGCGTGGGGTTGATGATCTGGCGGGCATCACGTTGATCTCCGATGGGACGACGGTGTACGAGTGCCGGTCGCCGGAGGAGGTTGTCGACCTGTTGCAGGGTGGGCAGGGCGTGTTCGGCATCGCGATCGGTGGGGCGTTCAAGGAGATCCAGGGTTCGTTGTCGCACCTGCCGGCGGAGTCGGTGGGTGCGGTGGAGTCGGCTGGGCCGGTGGCGGAGCCGGAGCCGGATGCGGTGGGTGACGAGTTGGCGGCGCGTCGGGCGCGTCGTCGGGCGGGGTGACCTGCCGGTTTTCGTGGAGGGGATCGCGTCGTGGCCTTCGGGTCCGGCGCGATCGTTGTGTTGCGGGCCCCTGTCGGGTGGGACGCGCCGGTGCGTCGGGATCCGCGTGACGGACGGGCCCGACGCACCGGCGGTGTGGTTCAGGAGGTGACGGCGGGGATCGCGTCGGCGATGGGGGTGTCCCCGGCGACCAGTTCCAGGGTGTGCCCGGCGGTTGCCGGGGCGTAGAGCAGGGCGAGCAGCACCCGGGCCACGTCGGCGCGGCTGATCGAGCCGGCCTGGACGTGCCGGGCGAGGCTGATCCGGCCGGCGGGTTCGTCGTCGGTGAGCCGGCCGGGCCGTAGCACGGTCACGTCGAGGTCCCGGCCGGTGACGTCGTCCTCGGCGGCTTTCTTGGCCCGCGCGTACGCCGCCCACACCTCGTCGGTGCCGGGTGGGGGTGGGGTGTCCACTCCCATGGAGGAGACCAGCAGGTAGCGGCGCACACCGGCGCGGACGGCGGCGTCGGCGAGCAGGACGGCGGCGCCCCGGTCGACGGTGTCCTTGCGGTCGGCGCCGCTGCCGGGGCCGGCGCCGGCGGCGAACACCACGGCGTCCGCGTCGGTCAGGTGGGTGGCGAGGGTGTCGGCGTCGATGTGTTCCAGGTCGCAGACGACAGGTTCGGCGCCGGCGGCGCGTAGCGCGGCGGCGTGGTCGGGGTTGCGGATCAGCCCGACGGCGGTGTCTCCGCGCCCGGCGAGTTCCCGCTCCAGCAGCTTGGCGATTTTTCCGTGCCCTCCGGCGATGACGACGCGCATGGGCCCAACGTAACCCCCGCCGGGCTGTCCCGCCTGGGCGCCGGCTCGGTTGGGGTGGCGGTTGACGGTGCTGGTGGGTGTGGTTGCCGGGCCGGCGGTGGCAGCATGGACGGGTGAGTGATGCGTTCGAGGCGTTGGTGCGGTTGGTGGGCGCGGGCGGCGTGGTGGTGCTCAGCGGCGCGGGTCTGTCCACCGAGTCGGGTATCCCGGACTATCGGGGGCCCAGCGGGGTGGCGCGTCGGCACACCCCGATGACGTATCAGACGTTCGTCGGGGATGCGGCGGCGCGGCGCCGGTACTGGGCGCGTAGCCACCTGGGGTGGCGGATGATCTCCGGGGCGGCGCCCAACGACGGGCATCGGGCGGTGGCCCGGTTGCAGCGGGCGGGGCTGCTGGGCGGGATCATCACCCAGAACGTCGACGGGCTGCACAGCGCCGCCGGCGCGACCGGCGTGGTGGAGTTGCACGGCCGGCTGGCCGAGGTGGTGTGTCTGGACTGCGGCAACACCACCGGCCGTGACGAGGTGCACCGGCGGTTGACCGAGGCGAACCCGGGCTTCGACGCGCGGGCGGCGCGGGTCAATCCGGACGGGGACGTGGAGTTGCCCGACGAGGCGGTGGCCGGGTTCCGCACGGTCGACTGCGGGATCTGCGGCACCGGGATGGTGAAACCGGATGTGGTGTTCTTCGGTGAGACGGTGCCGGCCCCGCGCGTGGCGCGGTGTTTCGCCCTGGTGGACGGCGCCGGGGCGCTGCTGGTGCTCGGGTCGTCGTTGACGGTGATGTCGGGGCGGCGGTTCGTGCTGCGGGCGGCCCGCCGGGGCATCCCGGTGGGGATCGTCAACCAGGGGGTCACCCGCGGCGACGGGTACGCCTCGGTGCGGGTGGACGCCCCGCTGGGCGCGACGCTGACCGCGTTGGCCGGTCGGCTGGCGGCGGCGGAGCCGGCCGCGGTGGTGACCTCCGCCACCGGCGGGTAGGACACGAACCGGAAACACGGCCGCTGGTAGCGTGGAGGACGCCGGTATCACCCACGTGGGAGAGACCGTTCCGGGCCGAGGGGTCCGGGCGGCGCCGAAGGGGCAGATTCTCCCCGGAACCTCTCAGGCAAAAGGACCACGTGGGCAGGCGCTGTGGAGCGCGTCAGCGCGACTCAGGGGGAGGCCGACCCGTCGACCTCGCCCCACCAAGGAGCGCAGCGCATGACCGCAGAGCAGTTCGCCGACCGGCACATCGGCCCTGGCCCGGACGACGAGCGCCGGATGTTGGAGGCTGTCGGGTACAGCTCCGTCGACGAGCTGATGGACGCCGCGATTCCCGAGGTGATCCGCTGGCACGGCACCCTGGATCTGCCCGCTCCGGCCGGCGAGCGGGAGGCGCTGGCCGAGCTGCGTGCCCTGGCGGCCCGGAACACGGTGGCCGTGTCCATGATCGGCCTGGGTTACCACGGCACGCACACCCCGGCGGTGATCCGCCGTAACGTGCTGGAGAACCCGGCCTGGTACACGGCGTACACGCCGTACCAGCCGGAGATCAGCCAGGGCCGGTTGGAGGCGCTGCTGAACTTCCAGACGATGGTGACGGATCTGACCGGGCTGCCGGTGGCGAATGCCTCGATGCTCGACGAGGGCACCGCCGCGGCGGAGGCGATGACGCTGGCGCGCCGGGCGTCCAAGAGTAAGAGCCCGGTGTACGTGGTGGACGCCGACGCGTTGCCGCAGACCATCGCGGTGATCACCAGCCGGGCCGAGCCGCTGGGCATCGACGTGCGGGTGCTCGACGTGCGGTCCGACGAGTTGCCCGCGGAGTTCTTCGGCCTGCACCTACAGTACCCGGGCGCGTCCGGTGCGGTGCGCGACGACAGCGCCCTGGTCGAGGCGGCGCACGCGGCCGGGGCGTTGGTGACGGTGGCGGCGGACCTGTTGGCGTTGACGTTGCTGCGTGCGCCGGGTGAGATCGGCGCCGACATCGCCGCCGGCACCACGCAGCGGTTCGGCGTGCCGATGGGGTTCGGTGGGCCGCACGCCGGTTACCTGGCGGTGCGTTCGGGCCTGGAGCGGATGCTGCCGGGGCGGCTGGTGGGGGTGTCCCGCGACGCCGACGGCAACCCCGCCTACCGGTTGGCGTTGCAGACCCGCGAGCAGCACATCCGGCGGGAGAAGGCGACCAGCAACATCTGCACCGCGCAGGTGCTGCTGGCGGTGATGGCCGGCATGTACGCGGTCTACCACGGCCCGGACGGGTTGCGCGCCATCGCCCGGCGTACCCACGAGGCGGCGGCGCGGCTCGCGGCGGGGCTGCGCGCCGGTGGGGTTGACGTGGCCGACGTGCCGTTCTTCGACACGGTCACCGCGACGGTGCCGGGTCGGGCCGCCGAGGTGGTGGCCGCCGCCGCGGCGCGGGAGGTGAACCTGCGGCTGGTCGACGCCGACCGGGTCGGGGTGTCCTGCGACGAGACCACCACCGACCGGCATCTGCGGGTGGTGTGGGAGGCGTTCGGGGTCGCCGGGTTCGACGGTGACGTGGACGCGGCGTTGCCGCACGGGTTGGCGCGTACGTCGGCTTTCCTCACCCATCCGGTGTTCCACAGTCACCACTCGGAGACGGCGATGCTGCGCTACCTGCGGCGGCTGGCCGACTTCGACTACGCGCTGGACCGGGGCATGATCCCGTTGGGGTCGTGCACCATGAAGCTCAACGCCACCACGGAGATGGAGGCGATCACCTGGCCGGAGTTCGCGCACCTGCACCCGTTCGCGCCGCCCGGGCAGACCGCCGGCTACCGGGAGCTGATCGGCCAGTTGGAGGGTTGGCTGGCGGAGGTGACCGGCTACGACGCGGTGAGTGTGCAGCCCAACGCCGGGTCGCAGGGTGAGCTGGCCGGGCTGTTGGCGATTCGCGCCTATCACCGCGAGCGTGGCGAGGGGCACCGGGAGGTGTGCCTGATCCCGTCGTCGGCGCACGGCACGAACGCGGCGTCGGCGGTGATGGCCGGGATGCGGGTGGTGGTGGTCGGCTGCGACGCCGACGGCAACATCGACCTGGTCGACCTCGACGCGAAGATCGACAAGCATCGGGACGCGCTCGCGGCGATCATGGTGACGTACCCGTCGACGCACGGGGTGTACGAGACGGGCATCGCGCAGTTGTGCGCGAAGGTCCACGACGCGGGCGGTCAGGTGTACGTCGACGGGGCGAACCTCAACGCTCTGGTCGGGTTCGCCAAGCCGGGCCGGTTCGGGGCGGACGTGTCGCATCTGAACCTGCACAAGACGTTCTGCATTCCGCACGGTGGCGGCGGCCCGGGTGTGGGTCCGGTGGCGGTGCGGTCGCATTTGGCGCCGTTCCTGCCCGGTGACCCGTCGGGTGTGTCGCAGGTGGGCCGGCCGGCGATCTCCGCGGCCCGGTACGGGTCGGCGGGGATCCTGCCGATCCCGTGGGCGTACCTGCGGATGATGGGCGGGGACGGCCTGGCCCGGGCCACGGCGGTGGCGGTGCTGGCGGCGAACTATGTGGCGGTGCGGCTGCGCGGGCACTTCCCGGTGCTGTACGCGGGCAACAAGGGCCTGGTGGCGCACGAGTGCATCCTGGACCTGCGGCCGTTGACCAAGGCCACCGGTGTCAGCGTCGACGATGTGGCGAAGCGGTTGATCGACTACGGGTTCCACGCGCCGACGATGTCGTTCCCGGTGCCGGGGACGCTGATGGTGGAGCCGACGGAGAGCGAGGACCTGGCCGAGCTGGACCGGTTCTGCGATGCGATGATCGCCATCCGGGCGGAGATCGACCGGGTCGGGTCGGGGCAGTGGCCGGCGGGGGACAACCCGCTGGCGAACGCGCCGCACACCGCGGCGATGGTTTCCGGCGACGAGTGGCCGCATCCGTACCCGCGGTCGGTGGGCGCCTACCCGTCCGGTGTGGACCGGGTGGGGAAGTACTGGCCGCCGGTGCGGCGGGTCGACGGCGCGTACGGCGACCGGAACCTGGTGTGTTCGTGTCCGGCGCCGGAGGCGTTCGAGGACTGAGAGCGGCGGGCGCCGGGGCGGTGTAGGTGTCGCCGCCCCGGCCGGCACGCCGACCGGGGCGGTCGGCGCGTACGCTCACTGACGCTGCGTGATGATCTCAGGCGGCGAGGGCGTGGCGGGCCGGACCCCGGTGCGGGGCGATGGTGCGCCCGTCGGGGAGCAGCTCACCGGTGTCCTCGAAAATGATGACACCGTTGCAGAGCAGGCTCCAGCCCTGCTCAGGAAAGCAGGCGAGAATGCGGGCGGCTTCGCGGTCGGTGGCGTCGGCGGAGGGGCAGGTGGGTTGGTGCTGACACATCGGGTTCTCCGGACTGTGGGGGCACTGTGTCATGGTTCACATGACCAGTGACGCACAGTACCAAGCGAAACTGCGCGGCATCGAGCAAGGCCGCGGCTTGGGTGCCCAGAACCGGCTGAACGGATGAGCGGCCCTCACCCGGACGACGTGGAAGCGCTCCCACAGGGGGAGGTCGATGCGCCCGGCGCGCCGCCGGGCTGCCGGGGCCGACTGGTGGAGACCGCCCGGTTGCACTGGCGCACCACCGACGGCGGCGACGCCGCCGACCTGGCCCAACGCTTCCTCACCGCGCACGGCCTGCCGGTCGGCGACCTGACCCGGCCCGCCCGCCACACCCACACCGGCGAGGGGGTGTGCGGGGCCGCGCTGTACCTGTCCGCCGCCGCGGCCACGCACACCATCGGCGTGTCGCCCGGCGCGCCCAGCCCCGCGCCGGCGCTACCCGACCTGGCCGTGGTCGTCTACCGGCACACCGACCGACCGCCACCACCGCCACCCGCGTCGCCGCGCCGGTGGCGGGTGGGTCCCTGGCGGGAGAGCTGGACCCCGGCCGCGCACGCCGCCGCCGTCGACGCGGTCCGCGCCGCCATCGCCCGCGGCGACGTCTACCAGGTAAACCTCGTCGGGCACGCCGCCGCCGACTACACCGGCGACGCGCTGCCCGCCCTGGCCCGCCTCGCGGCGTTGCCCGGCGCCCGCTACGGCGGCACCCTTACCGGCCCCGGCTGGGCCCTGGGCTGCGCCTCCCCGGAAACCCTCATCGCCGTCGAGGGCGGCCGGCTGGTCACCCGCCCGATCAAGGGCACCCGCCCGGCCACCCCCGCCGGCCGCTGCGACCTGCTCGGCTCGGCCAAGGAACGCGCCGAACACATCATGATCGTCGACCTGGAACGCAACGACCTGGCCCGGGTCGCGCGCACCGGCTCGGTGCGCGTGGACGAGTTGTTCGCCGTACGCCGCTGGTGTGACCTGTGGCAGGCGGAGTCGACGGTGTCCGCGGTGCCCGCCGACGGGTTGGGCCTGGCCGATCTGCTGCGCGCGGTGTGCCCGGGCGGGTCGGTCACCGGCGCGCCCAAACACGCCGCCCTGGCGCAGATCGCGGCGCTGGAGCCGGTCGGCCGGGGCGCGGGTATGGGCGCCCTCGGCTGGGTCGCGCCGGGGCGGCTGGACCTGGGGCTGACCATCCGCACCGCCGCCGTCGACGGGCGGCGGCTGCACCTGTGGGCAGGCGGCGGCATCACCTGGGGCAGTGACCCCGCCGCCGAGGTCGCCGAGGCCGCCGCCAAGGCCGCCCCGGTGCGCGCCCTGCTCGCCGCCGGCTGACCGCCCTCAGGTCGTCCTGCGGGTCAGTGGCGGCTGACCGCGGGTGAGCGCCCCGCTGAGGAGTGTCGTGACCGCCGGTGGGGTGACGGCGATGAGCAGCAGGGCGAGCCAGGGGGTGTGCCAGTGCGCGTCGGTGCTGTAGCCGACGTAGGCCGCGGCCGGTCCGATGCCGGCGAGTACGCCGAGCAGTGCGCCGAGCCCGGCGATGAGGGCGCTCTGCGCGGCGGTGACCCGCCGCCGGGTTCGAGGTGTGACCCCTACCGCGATCATCGTGGCCAGGTCGGGGCGTAGTTCCACCGATGCCAGGCCGACGGCGGCGGTGCTGGCGACGAGGGTGACCAGCGCGCTGACCGCGGCGAGCAGGTAGAACATCGTGGTGGTCTGCTCTGCCGGCGCCACCACCCGCGCCGGCGTGACAGTGACCGGCTGATCGAGTGGCCGGCGGGTGTCGAGTTGGGCGCGCAGCAGGACGTCGTTGGCGGCGGCCACCTCCCGGGGCCCGGGTTGGCGGGTGGGATCGACCACCACCGCCCCGGCGACGACGGCCAGGTGCAACCGCTTCGCCGTCGCCGCCGAGATCACCAGGCCGGGTAGTTGTGGGTGGTACTCCCCCCAGGCGGCGAGGACCGCGGGCAGGGCCGGGAGCGGCTCTCCCTCCTTGACCAGGGTGACCTGCGTGCCGGTGATCAGGCTGTCGTTGAACACGACCGCACCGCCGTCGGCGAGGACGGCCTGTTCCCGGTCGCTGGCCGGGCGGCCGGCGACCAGGCGGACCACCTCGGCGCCGCCGACCGCGACCGCGACCTGTTCGGCCGCGGCCGCGAACGCGGGCTCGACGCCCCCGTCGAGGTGCGGGCGCGCGCTCGGCACGTCGGTGGCGGTGGCCGTCCGCAGGGTGACGACATCCCGGGTCGGCAGCGCCGCGGTGAAGCGGCGCAGGCCGTCTTCGCCGAGCAGCCGGACGGTTTCCGCTTCCAGCACGATCTGCCCGGGGCGTGCGCGCGGCTGCTCGGCCGGCGCCCCGCTGCGGGCGTCTCCCACGACTGCCAGGGCGACGCTGCCCGCGGTCGCGGCGGTGACCGCCGCGATGGCCGCCGCGGTACGCAGCCGGTGCCGTGCGCCGTGGCGCAGCGCCAGCCGGCCGGACAGGGGAAGGGCGGCGGCGACCCGGCCGGCGAGGCGTACGAGAGCGGGCGCGCAGGTCACCACACCGGCCAACTGGGTGACACCGCCGAGGGCGAGCAGTTCGACCCTGCCCTCGGGATGCCCGGCGAGCACGAGTGCCGCGGTGCCGGCGACGGCCAGGACCGCGCCGACGGCCAGGGCGGCGAGGTCCACGCGTGAGCGGGTCCGCTGGCCTCCCAGGTCCGCGCGGACCGGTCGGCGTCCGGCGGTGCGGGCGGGCAGCAGTGCCGCGAGGACCCCGATCGTGATCGTCGCGGCTGCCACCGCCGCAACGCTCGGCACGGGTACGGAGACGTCGATGAGGGGGTGGTCGGCGATCGTCTCGATGAGCGGGCCGGCCAGCATGAACGTCAGCAGGCCCGCGCCGGCCCCGGCGACGGCGGCGGCCGTACCCAGGAGCAGTCCACCCGCCAGGACGACCCGCCCGACCTGGGCTCCGGTGCCGCCCGCCGCGGCGATCATGGCCAGGTCCCGGCGCTGTCGCCGGGCGCCGACCACGAACGCCGCGCTCACGAGCAACACGACCTGCGCCCCGGCGAAGGTCGTGACGAGCAGGAATCCCGCTGCCTCCACCGCCTTCTGCGCGGTGCTCGGCTCCACGTCCTTGCGCTGCGTGTAACCGGAGAGCCCTGGGCCGGTGCCGGGCTCCGCCGATGGCCAGTCCTGCCCGGCGGGCAGGTGCACCAGCAGCTTCGCGCGCCGGCCAGACAGGGGGGCCTCGGCGGGGACGAGCAGCCCCGCCACCCGCAGGGAACGGCTCCAGTCGACCACCCCCACCACGGTGAGGTTCCGTTGTGGCATGCCGGCAACCACCTGGTCGCCGCGGCGGACACCGAGCTCGCGGGCCAGCGCCCGGGTCACCGCGACCTCCGCCGCCCCGCGCGGCGCACGGCCGTCGCGCAGCACGTGGCGGCCCTCGTTGAGGGGGTCGTCGAGGTCGGTCGCCTCGTATTCGATCGCGGCAAGCCCGGTGGGCCCGGCGACCACGGTGCGGCCCTGCGTCAACGCGATGGACCGGCTGGCCGGCGGCAGGCCGAGCCGATTCGCGTCACTGCCGTCGACGATCAGGTCGGCCCGCCCCATGCGGAAGTTCACCTCCTGGTCGGAGGTGCCGCTGAGATTCGCCCAACTCACCGCCAGGACCGTGGCGGCGAAGGCGGGCAGGAACAGCATGGTCAGGATCAACACGCTGCGTCCCCGGTGGCGGATCGCCGAACGGCGGGCCACCCGCAGCGCGGCCCGCCATGAACCGACGAACTCGCCGGCGCCGCGGGTCACCCGGTCCTCCCGAGCAGGTGCTCCGGGGTCTGCCTCGGCGCGGTGGCGTCAACCAGCCGCCCGTCGCGCAGGAAGATCGTCCGGTCGGCCCACCCGGCGTAGCGCGGCTCGTGGGTGACCAGCACCCCGGCGGCACCGGCGTCGATACGCGTCCGCAACACCTCCAACACGGCCAGACTCGTCTGCGAGTCCAGTGCGCCGGTGGGCTCGTCGGCCAGGACCAGCCGCCGCTGCCCCACCAACGCGCGGGCGATGGCGACTCTCTGCTGTTGCCCGCCGGAGAGCTGGTCGGGGAATCGGCCTCCCACATCCGCCAGACCCACCTCGGCCAACGCGGCGACGGCTTCGCGCCGCGCCGCCCGCGGGCGCACCCCGGCCAGTTCCCGCGGCAACGCCACGTTCTCCGCCGCGGTCAGGTCGGTGACCAGGTTGTAGTCCTGGAAGACGTACCCGACCCGGTCCCTGCGCAGCCGCGCCAACGCCGTCGCGTCCAGGCCGCCGAGTTCGACACCCTCCACGAACACCGCGCCCGACGTCGGCGCGTCGAGCCCACCGGCCAGGGTCAGCAACGTCGACTTCCCGGACCCCGAGGGCCCCATCACCGCCACCAACTCGCCGGCGGCCACCTCGAAGCTCACCTCGTCCAGGGCGTGGACCGCCTGCTCGCCGTGGCCGTAGACCCGGCTGACCCCCGCGAAACGCAACACCGCCGCGCTCACCGGCCACTCGCCTCGACCTCGGGGTGGTGTTGAACCGTCGGCGTCTTCGTCGATGCCCGGCGGGCTCGTGTGCGGCGCAGCACGGTGGCCTCGACGTGATCCAGCCAGCGGACCTCACTTTCCAGCGTGAAGATCAGATGATCGATGAGGAGCAGCCAGGCGACGTCGTCGTTGTCGTCTGCCTGGCGACGCAGGTCGGTGTAGTCACGCATCTGCCGCATCGACTCGGCCCGCTGCGCCTGGACCACCGCGGCGATGTCCAGGCCCGGCGCGACCGCCGCCATCGCCAACTTGATCGCCAGCTCGTTTCGCGGTCGATCGGTGTCGGTCACCGGCGTGACGAACCAGCCCGCCAGCGCCTCCCGGCCCTGATCGGTGATCGCGAAGACCTCACGGCCGTCGGCGTTGGTGCCGACCGACGCCACATGGCCGTCGCGGATGAGCCGGTCGAGTGTCGTGTAGACCTGCCCCACGTTCAACGTCCAGCTTCCACCGGTGTGGGCGTCGAACTCGCTCTTCACCTGGTAGCCGTACTTCGGGCCGTCGGCGAAGACCGCCAACAGCCCCCACCGCACCGCGCTTCTCTGCATGACGGGGGAGATTACCAAGTAACTACTTACTAGGTAAGTCCCGTCGCAGGAGGTCCGTCAGGGACCGTCCAGGTCCCCTACGCGCTGCCGTCAATGTGCCGGTGACAGTTCGATGCCGGATCGCCCTGGCTCATCGACCTGCCCAGCTACCGGCCGGGCGGGGCGGCGGCGAAGCCGTCCAGGGCGGCGACCACCCGCTCGCCGATGCCCGGGCCGCCACCGTGCCCACCGGTCTCCACGATCTCCAGCCGCGCCTGCGGCCACCGCTGCGCCAACTCCCAGGCGATGTCCGCCGGACCGCTGACATCCAGGCGGCCCTGGACCAGCACACCGGGGATGCCGGCGAGCCGGCCGGCGTCGCGCAGCAGCTGCCCGTCAGGCAGGAAACCCCGGTTGGCGAAGTAGTGGGTGACCAGCCGGGTGAACCCCAACCGGAACACCGGGTCGGCGAAACGGGGACTGGGCTTGAACCCGCCGGCCAGGGACACGTGCACGTCCTCCCAGTCGCACCAGTCGCGCGCGGCCCGCTCCCGCACCGCCGGGTCCGGGTCGTTGACCAACCGGGCGTACGCGGCGGCCAGGTCACCGTCGCGGTCGGCCTGCGGTACCCCGTCGCGGAACCGCGCCCACTCCTGCGGGAACACCCGACCCATGTCCCGGGTGACCCAGCCGATCTCCCGACTGGTGTTGGCGACCACGCTGAACAACACCAACGCGCTGACCCGTCCCGGGTGACGCTGCGCGTACGCCAGGGCCAACGACGACCCCCACGAGGCGCCGCACAGCAGCCACCTGTCGACCCGCAGGTACGCGCGCAACGCCTCCATGTCCGCCAGCAGATGTGCGGTGGTGTTCACCGACAGGTCGGTGGCCGGGTCCGACGCCGGGGGAGTGCTGCGCCCGCAGCCGCGCTGGTCGAACAGCACCACCCGGTAGGCGGCCGGGTCGAACAGCCGTCGCCACGACGCGCCCGCCCCCGAGCCGGGGCCGCCGTGCACCACGAGAGCCGGCCGACCCTCAGGGTTGCCGCAGGTCTCCCAGTAGACCCGCTGCCCGTCACCGACGTCCAACATGCCCTGCGCGTACGGCTCGATCGGCGGATACATCGGCGGCCTCCCACCCGGACAGTTACAACAGCGCTGTTACACTAGGGGACGTGACCGCCCCCCACAAGGACGCCCTCGGCACCCTGCTGCGCCACGTCCTGGACATCCTGGACGGCGACGTCGCCGCCATCCACGCCCGCCTCGGCCTCACCGACTACCGGCCCCGCTACACACCGGTCATCCGCGCACTCCTCGCCGACGGACCCCGACCCATCCGCGACCTCGCCGCCGACATCGGCGTCACCCACTCCGCCGCCAGCCAGACCGTCGCCCAGATGCGCCGCGCCGGCCTCGTCGACCTCACCCCCGGCGCCGACGCCCGCCACCGCATCGTCACCCTCACCGACCGCGCCCACACCCTGCTGCCCGCCGTCGAAGCCGAATGGGCCGCCACCACCACCGCCATCCGCCGCCTCGACACCGAACTGCCCGTGCCCCTGGCCGACGAGCTCCACGCCGTCCTCGCCGCGCTACACCGCCGACCCCTGCGCGACCGCATCACCGACACCGGCCTGCTCCCACCGCCGGTAAGCCACGACTAACCTACCGGGCATGACCATGCGACCGATCCGGATCATCGGCGACCCCGTCCTGCGCACCCCCAGCGAACCCGTCACCAGCTTCGACGCCGACCTGCACGCCCTCGTACAGGACCTGATGGACACCCTGCTCGGCGCACCCGGACGCGCCGGCGTCGCCGCACCCCAGATCGGCGTCAACGCCCAGGTGTTCGTCTACGACGCCGACGGCCACCGCGGCCACCTCATCAACCCCACCCTGGAGACGTCCGACGAACTACAGGACGACGACGAAGGCTGCCTGTCCATCCCCGGCCTCTACTTCCCGACGCCCCGCGCCCTGCACGCCACCGCCCACGGCGTCGACCAGCACGGCCAACCCCGCACCATCACCGGCAGCGGCTTCCTCGCCCGCGCCCTGCAACACGAAACCGACCACCTGCACGGCCGCCTCTACGTCGACACCCTGCGCGGCGACACCCGCCGCCGCGCACTACGGGAAATCCGCGCCGGCCGCTTCGACTCACCCAGCCGCAACCGCTGACCCCACCCGCCGCGTCAACCCGCACTCGGTGAACCCCGCCACCGACGTGAACCCCAACCGCTCGTACAACCGCACCGCCGCCGCGTTGTCCGCCCGCACGTTCAACGTCACATGGTCCACCGACGTGCGCAGCCGCGCGCACAACCCCGCCACCACACCCGCACCCAGACCACGCCCCCGCACATCCGGATGCGTCGTCACATTCCCCAACGCCGCCACCCGCCACCGCGGCGAGAACACATGCACCCCCGCCACCGCCACCAGCCGACCCCGCTCCCGCACCCCCACGTACTGACCCGTCTCCACCATCCGCGGATCGAACCAGTTCCCCGGATACGCCACCGCGTACAACCGCGCCAACTCCGGCAGATCCGCCACCCCCAACGGCTCACCCACCGGCGCCACCGCCGCCAACCGGCCCACATCCGTCAACGCCATCCGGTGATGCGCCGCCGCCTCCGACACCACGTACCAGCGACCCACCGCCGCCTCCAGCCCGGGGGACAGGTGCGCCCACAACCGGGCCGGCAACACCGGCGCCGCCTGCACCAACAGCGCCGACAACTCGGCCACCCGATCCGGCGCCGCGAACGCCAACAACGTCGGCAACTCCACCCCGTGATACAGCAACACCACCTGGTCGCCACGCCGGAACCACGACGTGTACGGCCAGAAGAAATCGTCCAGATCACCCAACTGGTAGGCGTGCAACACCGGATCCCGACCCAACAACCCGGCCAGCACCGCCCGGTCGTGTTCCGCCCGCACCGCCACCGTGATCAGCCCGCCATCCACTGGTCGTAACCCAACCGGGCCACCAACGCCAACACCACCACCAACAGCACCACCCGCACGAACCCCGCACCCCGCCGCAACGCCATCCGCGCCCCCACCATCGCCCCCGCCACATTGCACACCGCCATCGCCGCACCCAACAACCACCACACATGCCCGGTCAACCCGAATACCACCAACGCACCCAGATTCGTGCCCGCGTTGACCACCTTCGCCATCGCCGACGCCCCCACGAAATCCGCACCCAGCAGCGCCGTGAACGCCAACACCAGAAACGTCCCCGTACCCGGCCCGATCAACCCGTCATACAGGGCGATACCCAACCCGGCCACCACCACCGCCACCACCACCCGCGTCGGGGTCCGCCGACCCGGCGACGCCACCACCCCCAACGACGGCCGCACCAGAACGAACACCGCCACCGCCACCAACACCACAAGCACCACCGGCCGGTACGCGCTGCCCGGCACCGAACCCGCCAACGCCGCACCCAACCCCGCCGTCACCACCGCCAACCCCGCCGCCGGACCCGCCACCGCCCAATCAAGCTTCGTCCGCCGCGCATACGTCACCGCCGCCGTCGACGTACCGAAAATCGCCGCCAACTTGTTCGTCCCCAACGCCGTCGCCACCGGCAGCCCCGGCGCCGCCACCAACAACGCCGGCAACAACAACAGACCACCACCACCCACCACGGCGTCCACCCACCCCGCCAGCGCAGCGGCGGCCAACAACGTCGTCAACGACACGGCATCCACCAGCCGCATTCTGCCGACCCGGCCACCAGCGGCAACGCCACCTGTGGCCAGCCTCACCGCTGCCGACGACGCCGCAACCACAACCCCACCGACGCCACCGCCACGAACACCAGCACCGAACAGCACAGAAGTTTCAGCACCCGGCAAGACTCCCACGAAGACGTAGGGTGTCCAGGTGCGCCTGGCCACCTTCAATCTGCTGCACGGCCGATCCCTCACCGACGGACTCGTCGACCCCGACCGGCTCACCGCCGCCGTCACCAGCCTCGACGCCGACATCCTCGCCCTTCAGGAAGTCGACCGCGACCAGACCCGCAGCGGAAAACTCGACCTCACCGCCCTGGCCGCCCGCGCCCTGCACGCCGAGCACCACCGCTTCGCCGCCGCCGTCGTCGGCACCCCCGGCGAACACTTCCGCCCCCTCACCCACGACGACGACGGCCACGGCGAACCCCTCTACGGCATCGGACTCATCAGCCGCCACCCCGTACGCTCCTGGCACGTCACCCGGCTACGCGCCGCGCCCGTCCGCTCACCCATCTACGCACCCGGCCCCACCGGCGGACTCATCCTGCTACGCGACGAACCCCGCGTCGTCCTCGCCGCCGTCCTCGACACCCCCCACGGCACCCTCACCGTCGCCGCCACCCACCTGTCCTTCGTCCCCGGCTGGAACGTCTGGCAACTGCGCCGCGTCGTACGCGCCCTGCGCGCCCTACCCGCCCCGCGCATCCTCCTCGGCGACCTCAACCTCCCCGCCGGACCCGCCGCCGCCCTCACCCGCTGGCGGCCCCTCGCCCGACGCCCCACCTACCCGGCCGGGCAACCCCGCGTCCAACTCGACCACGTCCTCGCCGACCGCCACCGACTCGACCAACTCCCACCCGTCACCGCCGTCCACACCCCCCTGTCCACCATCTCCGACCACCGCCCCCTCGTCGTCGACCTCGGCTGACCACCGCCGATCACCCCAACCCGCACTGCCGACCCGCCGCCTCCACCGCGTTGCGGAACAACATCGCCACGGTCGTCGGACCCACCCCACCCACCCGCGGCGTGATCGCCCCCGCCACCCGCGCACACTCCTCGGCCACATCCGGCAGCAACCGCCGACCCGCGTAACGCACCCCACCACCGACCACCACCGCCCCCGCACGCACATGCTCGGGCCGCACGATCCCCGGCACCCCCGCCGCCGCCACCAGGATCTCCGCCCGCCGCGTGTACCGGGGCCAATCCGCCACCCCGGTGTGCACCACCGTCACCGCCGCGTTCGCCGTCGGCCGCTTCTGCCCCAACAACATCGCCAACGGCCGACCCAACGTGGCACCCCGACCCAGCACCACGACCTCCCGACCCGACACCGGCACACCGTGGAACGCCAACAACGCCTCGATCCCCGCCGGCGTACACGGCAACGGACCCGGCAACCCCAACGCCAACCGGCCCATGTTCACCGGATGCATCCCGTCCACGTCCTTGTCCGGATCCAGCTCCGCCAACGCCCGGTCGTAATCCAGGTGCCCCGGAATCGGATGCTGCACCAACACCCCGTGCACACCGGAATCCGCGTTGAAGTCAGCCACCACCGCACGCAGATCCGCCTGCGACGCCGACGCCGGCAGATGCACGTGCGGCGACGCGAACCCCAACGCCGCCGCCTGCCGAGACTTGATCCGGATGTAACCCCTGCTGGCGTCGTCGTCACCCACCAGCACCGTCGCCAACGCCGGCGTCACCCCCGCCGCGCGCAGCCGCGCCACCGACGCGGCGACCTCCGACAACACCCGCTCCGCCACCGGAGCACCCGGCAACAACCGCGCCGACGAACCTGAAGAAGAAGACATGCGACACCTCGCCCGCGGAGGCCCAGGCGGTCGACCCCCACGACGAGCTCCCCGATGGTTCACCCATCCCCGTGCCGCCAGTCGCGTTCCCCTCACCCTGCCACAGCCCGCGCCACCACCGCATCCACCAACGCCTGCCAACCCGGCAACGCCGCCAACAACCCATCCGCCCGCCGCCGCCGATCCGCCACCGACGCCACCCCGAGATCCGCCAACACCGCCTCGAACGCCGGCCGCAACTCCCGCTCCCGCTGCGGCGCCACCGCCCCCAACACCACATGGCACCGCGCGTACGTCACCACCACCCAGAACATCGCCTCCCGGTGCCGACCCGACGCCACCAACTCCCGGGCACCGTCGAACACCACCGGACGCCCCGCAGCACCCAGATCCGCCCCGAACACGAAACCCTCCCGCGGCAGGCGCCCCACCTCGTCGAACACCACCGCCAACCCGGCCAGATGCTCCCGCACCCGGTCCGCACCCACCCACCACCGTCAAACGTCGCCAACAACTCCGCAAACCGGTCCGCGAACCCGAACCGCTCCAGCACCTGCCCCGCCCGCACGTACCGCCGCCGCACCGTCGGATCCGCCAGAGCCGCCACCGCCGGCCACACCGCCACCAACGACGTCGGAAACGCCCACGCCAACACCTGCTGCGCCACCGGCGCCGACACGTCGAACTCCCGCAACCCGCCCTCGATGCGCCGCCGCACCCCGGCACACCGCCGCCGCACCCACGCCGCATCCGCGAACCCCGCCGCCACCGGCCCCCGCAACGCGGCCAGCCGACCCGTCGGATCCGCGATCACCCCATCGGTACGGAACATCGGCGCGAACACCCACGACCCCAACACGTCCTCCGGGCCACCCAGATCCGCCCACGTCACCTCGCTGACCTCCAGCAGCACCCCACGACGGACGAACTTGCCCACCTTCACACCGGGGGAGCGGCGCACCAGCAGCACATCCACATCCGACGACGACGGCAGCACCGCCTCATCCAGCATCCCCACCGTCGACCCGCTGAAGAACGCCCCCTCGACCGACGGATCGGCGCGCATCCGCTCCCGCACCCAGTCGACCGCCACCGCCCGCGCCGCACCCACCCGCATCCACCCGATGCTGCCAACACCACAACCCGGCCGCCAACCCAACACGAACAGTTGCCGGTCGGACACACAACGCCTACACCCGCCGGCCCCTCCAGGCCCGGATCAGCTGCTTGGCGATGCTCCTACGCGTCACGTCCCCTCGGCGACAGCCGATGAACCGCTTCCGGCGTGCGCCATGGTCGTACTCTCAGACACCCGACCGCAGGAGGCACGGATGGGATTGTCAGGCCGGGACTGCCCTGACTGTGGTCGTAGCGTCCGTCAGCCGTTCGAAAAGACGATCACCGGACGTGAGGTGTGCCCGGACTGCGCGAACGCCCTGTTCACGGGCTCCGCCACCGGAGCGATCACCGGGAATGTCGGCTCCGGATACGGGGTCTGGGCCATGCTCATGCGCAAAATTCGACGCTCCGGCTGACCGCACGGAGGTCTGTCCGTCGGCGGTGAGGGCCCGGAAGACCTCGCGGGCCAGGTAGCGCTTGAGGCAGCGGATGATCTCGCGTTTGGTCCTGCCCTCGGCGGTGCGCCGGGCCGCGTAGGCGCGGGTGCGGTCGTCGCAGCCGAGCCGGCCCAGGGCCAGGACGTAGAGAGCTCGGTCGGCGCCGCGGCTGAGCCGGTGCCGGTTGGTCCTGCCGGATGAGGCGGGAATCGGCGCGCCGCACAGGTGCGCGAACGCCGACTCGCTGTGCAGCCGTTCGGGGTTGTCGCCGGCCGCGGCCAGCAGCACCCCGGAAGTGTCGGACCCGACGCCTCGATCCCGGCGAGCTGACCGGGCCGGCACCGCGCCGCGGCCCTGACGAGTTGAGGTAGCGACAAACGCGCGCAGACGACCGCGTAGGGCATGCGGGGCGGTGACCAGCACGGCTGCTGGTTGGCAGTCTGGGTGCGAGCCTTCATCGCCGATCGGCGTACCAGCCGCAGATCGGCGGCCGCTTACAGCTGCGTCCGTGCCTCCTCCACCCACCGGAGAACACCCTGTGCATCGCAGGCCTTCGCGACCGCACCCGCCTCCTCGACCAGCGCCAGCGCGTCGTCGCGTTGCCCCTCTCCGGCGGTCAGGTAGGCGAGCGCAAGCAAGCCCGCGGCGACGCCAGCGGAGAACCCGATCTCCCGGCGAAGCCGTACGGATTCCTCCAACTGCTCACGCGCCCTGCTACCGGCTCCGGCGGCCATGTTCGCAAAGCCGAGGTGCCGAACCGCATATGACAGCGTCAGCTTGTCGCCGGCTTGCGTCGCCAGCTCGTACGACAGCGCAAGAGGCGGAACCGCGCCGTCATTGTCACGCCTGACCACTTGGTGGAAGGTGCCGACCCAGAACAGCGCCTCGGCCTCGCCGCGAACGTCCCCAAGCAGTTGATACAGCTGCGCCGCACGCTCGAAAAGCGCTAGCTCGTGTGGATCTTCGTTATCGTCCTCAAGGAACCGCGCATGAAGGATCCGGCCACGGGCCAGGGCGAGATCCGCCTCGACTCCGTCCAGTTCGCGCTCGGCGATCCCCAGCGCGTCGGCGTCGCCGCCGAAGACGGCTCGTTCGTAGAGCACCCGGGCGTGTTCGATTCGTTGTTCGCCGCTCATCGCCGCCCCATCTCCCAGCCCCGCCTGTCGATCGCGTATCGCCCGACGCGGATCCCTCGTGGTTGCATCCGCCCGGAGCCTAGATTGCCCGGCGAGGGCTCGGCCAGCCCTGGCCGAATGCTCGCTCATGCCGCAGATGGTGAAAGCTGTGACGTGCCCGTGCCCGTGCCCGTGCGCGGCGCTGAGGCGAGGTCAAATGGGCCCCTGTGCCAAGCATGAGTCGGTCCCGGTACGCCGGCGTTCTCGCGCATCACGACGACAAAGTCGTTCTCGTGTACGAGGAGTACCCACGGTGGGGCGGTCCCTACTGGAACGCGGACCTCGTTCTTCATGGCACGGCGGCGGTGACCGGATGGTCTGATTCAGGAGGCCCGCTGGTTTCCCGTCGAAGAAGCAAGCCGCTTGCTTCATGAGTTGCCCTACCGGCCGCTGTCGGAGCCGTCAGTTGCGGTCCTCACCCGTCAGGCTCAGCCCGGCGCCAACTGGGCGTACTCCGATCCGGAAGCGGAGCCGGTTGTCACCTACCCCAACGGGTGAAGGACATCTGCCACGTCCCTGCACTGCTGATGACCAAGACGCCCTACCGTGGGCAGACTCGCGTGCATACCGAGTCCGACCTGCGGGTCTTCCTTCGTTGGTGCAGCGACCACGGCCCTGACCCTCTCCCCAGCTCGGGTGGACATCGAGCGGTACGTGCGCTGGCTGCAAGACGTGCGCCGGTACCAGCCCTCGACGGTGTCCCGTCGGGTCTGCGTAATCGACGCGATCCTGGAGCACTCGCAGTTCGAGGCCCTTAGCACCGCCGCTCGGCCATCGACCGGGCCGTCAACGAGCGCACTGCCGGGCCGCTCCTGCGCAACATCCATGGTGGGCGGATGGACCGACACGCCGCCACTCGTCGGCTCAAGCACCTGGCCCACGTCGCGGGGATCCGGATGCCGAGGATGCACCCCCACATGCTGCGCCACACGTTCGTGACCACCATGCTCGACGCCGGCGTCAGCCTGCGCGACGTGCAGATCGCCGCTCGTCACGCCGACCCGCGTACCACCACGCGCTACGACCGAGCCCGCAAGAACCTCGACCGGCACCCCAACTACATCCCCGCCGCCTACATGGCCTCCGGGACGTAGCCAGCGCTCGCGGCTTTGCCGAGAAGATCGCGTTTGATTGCCACGCAAGGTGCGTTCCTGGCCGGAGGACTCATTGACCAGCAGCGTGACCGACCCGGACGTTCAATCGGTCACCGGGGTGCCGGCGTGCACAGCGCATTGAGCTCCGGGTAACTCACAGCTTGGTCGAGCGTGTGGTAGGTGCCCGCCTCCAGTAGCTCGCGGGCGGCCCGCTGAGCCACGCCATACGCTGCCTGGGCAATCGCGGTCCCGACGCTAATCCGGCGAACCCCGACAGCGGTCAGCTCGGCGACGGTCGGTCCGCCCGGTCCCGCCATCGCGTTAACCGGCAGCGGTGACGCTGCGGTCAGCACGCTGAGCGTGTCGAGGTTCAGCAGACCTGGCACGAACAGGCAGTCGGCGCCGGCCTTGGCGTATCCGGCAACGCGGGCGAGGACGGCGTCAAGCCGTCCTGCGGGCTCGCCGATCTGAAACAGGTAGACGTCGGTGCGGACGTTGATCACGAACTCCGGCACCCCGGCGCTGGCCGCCGCCTCCCGCGCGGCCTGGATACGTCGCATCTGCTCCTCGACGGGCAGCAGCGTGCCGTCTGCGGCGTCGGAGTCCTCGATGTTCACTCCAACGGCGCCCGCCTCGATTGTCGCCCGGACAGTGGCTGCCACGTCTTGGGGCGTGAGGCCGTATCCACCCTCGACATCGGCAGTCACCGGTACATCGACGGCCGCCGCGATGCGGCGCACCGCCGCCAGCATTTCCTCCCGTGTCAGCCTCTCCCCATCGGGCCGGCCGAGAGACCAGGCCACGCCGCCGCTGGTAGTCGCCACAGCGGCCGCGCCGGCCCGCGCCACCAAAGCCGCGCTGGCCGGATCCCAAGCATTCGGCAGCACCAGCACGGATTGATCGTGCAACGCCCGCAGCGTGCGAGCCTTATCGGTGACGAGCGCATCGGTCATGGTGTACCTCCATCAATCAGGTGAATGCAGAGACGATCGAACGCTCGCGGACGATGCCGCTCGACGGTCCGCTCGCGCGCCCGTCGAGCCGGTCATCAGCACGGAGGACGGCTGTCCCCGGGACGCCGCCGTCCCAGGTAGGGAAGCGCCGCCCGTCCACCGCTTCCGCAACCGCCGCGGCCGCTGTGTCGGCTCGATCGGCACGGCTTGAGTCTTCCTGGAACGAATCATCATGGCTGGCGGCTTCCGGCCCTGACCGTGCCAATGACGCGAATGGGCCCGACGCCACCGGCGGAAAGCGGCCGTCCTCGCCGCTCAGCCGGCCCGAGAGGCAATCCCGCTAGCGCACCGACAACCCCGCAAACGCCCGGTTCGTGCGGTTCGCCGCCACCGCCGCCCGCTGCTGACCCGCCGTCACCTCGATGTATGTCTGCGACGATGCCAACGACGCATGCCCCAGCAACCGCATGATCTCCGCCGCGCTCGCCCCGTCCTCCGCCAACCGCGTCGCGAACGTGTGCCGCAACGCGTGCAACCGGGCACCGCGCGGCACCCGGTCACCGATGCCTGCACGGCGATAACACGACTCCACCAGGTACTGCAGCCCACCACGGCGCAACGCCTCACCTCGGCGATCCACGAGAAACGGCGAGTCCGGCCGCACACTGCGGGAACCGAACCGGTGCCGTCGACTGTCCAGGTAGCTGGCCAACACTCGGTCCACGGCGTCCTCGATCGGCACCGTACGTGGCCGCCCACCCTTGCCCGCCACATCCACTCGCCGCTCGCCGTCGCGCCCGGCCACCGACGACACCCGCAGCGCCAACAGCTCCGACAGCCGCAGACCCGCGCACAACGCCAGCGCCAACACCGCCAGATCGCGCTCCGGCCACGGATCGCGCTGCCGGCCCTCCGACCGGGCCACCGCCGCCAGCAGTTCCTCAGGGGTGTCCTCGCCCCGCAGCGGTTTGGGCCGGGGGAGCGGCGTACGCGGCCGACCCACCGCCGGCATCGGGTTGCCGGGTACGACCCCCTCGGCCACCAGGAACGTGAAGAAGCTGTTCCAGGTCGACCAGGCACGGTGGACCGAGGCGGCGGAGCGGGGAGTGGCGAACCGTGCGAACGCCGCGCGCATGACCCGGGGGGACAGGGCGCTTATCGGGAGCCGGTCCGGGGGCAGGGGAGTGGCGTCGTCGGCCTCGTCCACCAGTCCGGCCACGATGGTCAGATCCCGCCGGTACGCGGCCACGGTGTGGGGGGAGGGCTTGCGGGTGGCCCGGGCGGTGAGGAACTCCTCAATCAGGGCCTCAACGCTTTCGTCCGGTTTGTCATGCATAAGGGATATTATGCATGATTCTCATGTTCGCGCCAGGAGGTCTACCCGGGCGAATGCGGCGGTCCGCACGATGACCGGCTTCCATCACCGAGGCGGCCTCCATGCCGGGCACCTTTCCGCCTTGGCGGCCATGAGGTTGGCGGCGATAAATCGGACAGCAGCCCGGTCACTCCATGACCAGTGGAGGGGGGTGGCGGTGGATGGTTGAGGCTGTGCCGCGGGAGGTCGGCGCGGGGAGATGCTGTGCCCGGGTTGCGGGCCGGCGGAGTGACCGGCATGCGGGCAACGGCAAGAGTCGCGTTCTTGGATCAGTGCGCTGATGCGCGGTTGGGCCGACCGCGCCGGCGAGACCGAACTCCGCGCACGCGGGGGTCGGGTGGATGCCATGCCTCGGACCGAAGGGCCGCCATGGTGTCCGCGCGCGGACACCATGGCGCCGGGGAGGCTCTCCTCCTCTTTACTTTACATAATGTACATTATCGAATCCGTGCGGACAGGTGCGTCAGGGGCCCAGCATGCCGCTCCGGCCGGTGTCGACCTGAACGTATGCCCGCCCGGGCCCCGCACCGACAGGCAGGGGCAAGCCGTTGGTCACCAGCTGGGCGGTTCGCCGGCCGGTGCGGGAGTCCAGGACGGTGACCTGCCAGCGGGCATCGCTGTCGGCCAGGGTCTTCAGCCGCGCGTCAGGGCGCGAACGGAGCGTCACCGCACCGTCGCGTACGTCGATGGCGGAGTCCACGCCGGTGCTCCGGTAGCGCCAGAGCACCCTGCCGGTGGAGGCGTCGACACCTGTCAGGCGCTGCCCGTCGCGTTCGACCCACACGTCGTTGCCGGCCACGCCGGTCGTCTCCTCGGGCAGGCGGTCGTCCCACGAGTCCAGGTGCAGCGCCGGCGTGCTTCGCCACTGTCCGTCGTCGAGGTCCACCGTGAAACCGCCATTGATCTTCCCCTGGGCGGTCGCCGTCCACATGTAGAACCGATCGGGGAAAAGTGTCATGCCCCGCATCTTCGTGCAGGGCAGATCGCTGGTGCGCCAGATGGCCTGTCCGGCCCGGACCGCCTCGTACTGGCAGTCGGCGCGGGACAGCAACACCACCTCCCCGACCGCTGCGGCGATCGAGCCCTCATGGCGGCCCAGTACGCGGCCGTCGAGTCCCACCGTCATGGCCCCGACCCGGGTGCCCTCGACGCCGGCTCCCCCACCTGCCGGCACGCCGGCGATCGCCACCACCGCGGGTACGAGGCGCACGCGACTGGTGTCGTCGACGTGCCCGCTGACCGGCCCGTTGCGCAGGGACACGTCGGACCTGCCTCCGGTCATCGTCCACGTCGGAGCACCGGAGCCCTTGTACGCGCGGTAGACGCACTGCTGGCCCTCGCAGTCCGGCAGCACGACGGTGCCGTTCCCGATGGCGGTGGCGAGAGTGCTCCGCCGTCCGCCGGGACGGATCGGTGTCGGGATCTCCCACAGCAGCTTGCCGTCGGCACTGTGGTAGCTGCCCCGCTCGCCGGAGACGACGAAGAACGTGCCGTCGGCGCCGACGCTGACCGCCTGGCTTCTCCGGGAGAGGCTGAACCTTTCCCGGCCGGTGGCGGGGTCGAGGCCGCGGATGAGGTCGGCGTCCACGACCAGCAGCGTCTGCGCGGACAGGTACACCTTCGGCCGTTGCGGGGCGGCGTCGTCGCGCCAGAGGTACGGGCCGTCCATCTGCGCGACCATCGCCCGGGGTGCCGCGATCACAGCGGCTGCCACGAGCAGGGCCACCACGGCGACGGCGCCGACCAGCGGCAGCCGGGGCCGGCCGGGCCGCCGTCGACCGGTGAGGTGCAGCGTCACCAGCGCCAGCCCGAGCGGGGCCGACACCGCACCGAGCAGGAACACCCAGTAGCGCGGTATCCAGATGCCGCCGGCGAGCAGGGCCACGCCGAGCAGGGCGAATGCGATGAGCCGGACCAACGTTCGGGGGTGGCGGCTACCGGCTCGGTCGGAGGGGTTGGCTTCTGCCAGTCGCTCCTGCGTCGTCATGGCGAGCAGACTGCCAGAGGTGGGGTTCGGCGGCGATGTCCAGGCCCAGCGGTCCTCGTGGTCAGGTGCCGACGTAGGTGGCCAGGTGTTCGCCCGTCAAGGTCGATCGGGCGGCCACGAGATCCGCCGGGGTGCCCTCGAAGACGATCCGGCCGCCGTCGTGACCGGCTCCCGGCCCGAGGTCGATGATCCAGTCGGCGTGTGCCATGACGGCCTGGTGGTGCTCGATGACGATGACCGACTTGCCCGCGTCGACCAGCCGGTCGAGCAGGCCGAGGAGTTGGGCGACGTCGGCCAGGTGCAGGCCGGTGGTGGGTTCGTCGAGGACGTACAGACCGCCCTTGTCCCCCATCCGGGTGGCGAGCTTGAGGCGTTGCCGTTCCCCGCCGGACAGTGTGGTCAGCGGTTGACCGAGGGTGAGGTAGCCGAGGCCGACGTCGGCGAGGCGGTCGAGGATGGTGTGGGCGGCCGGGGTGCGGGCGTCGCCGGTGCCGAAGAAGGTTTCGGCTTCGTTGACGGACATGGCGAGGACCTCGCTGATGTCGCGTCCGCCGAGGTGGTAGTCGAGCACGGCGGGCTGGAAGCGTTTGCCTTCGCAGTCTTCGCAGGTACTGGCGACGCCGGCCAGCATGCCGAGGTCGGTGTAGATGACGCCGGCGCCGTTGCAGGTGGGGCAGGCGCCTTCGGAGTTGGCGCTGAACAGGGCGGGTTTGACGCCGTTGGCCTTGGCGAAGGCCTTGCGGATGGGGTCGAGCAGGCCGGTGTAGGTGGCCGGGTTGCTGCGGCGGGACCCGCGGATGGCGGTCTGGTCGACGACGATGACGTCGTCGCGTTTGCCGAGCGAGCCGTGGATGAGGCTGGTCTTGCCGGAGCCGGCGACGCCGGTGACCACGACGAGGACGCCGAGGGGGATGTCGACGTCGACGTCGCGCAGGTTGTGGGTGTCGGCGCCGCGGATGGGCAGGGTGCCGGTGGGCGTACGCGGCGTGTCCTTGAGGGTGGCGCGGTCGTCGAGGTGGCGGCCGGTGGTGGTGTCGCTGGCGCGCAGGCCGGCGACGGTGCCCTGGTAGCAGATGGTGCCGCCGGCGGTGCCGGCGCCGGGTCCGAGGTCGACGACGTGGTCGGCGATGGCGATGGTTTCGGGTTTGTGTTCGACGACCAGGACGGTGTTGCCCTTGTCGCGTAGTTGCCGCAGGAGGTTGTTCATCCGGGCGATGTCGTGGGGGTGCAGCCCGATGGTGGGTTCGTCGAAGACGTAGGTGACGTCGGTGAGGGACGAGCCGAGGTGGCGGATCATCTTGGTGCGTTGGGCCTCGCCGCCGGAGAGGGTGCCGGCGGGCCGGTCGAGGCTGAGGTAGCCGAGGCCGATCTCGACGAACGAGTCGAGGGTGTCCCCCAGTGCCTTCAGCAGCGGGCCGACGGAGGGTTCGTGCAGGTCGCGTACCCAGGTGGCGAGGTCGCTGATCTGCATGGCGCAGGCGTCGGCGATGTTGATGCCGTTGATCTTCGAGGAGCGCGCTTCGGGGGCCAGGCGGGTGCCGTCGCAGTCGGGGCAGGTGGTGAAGGTGACGGCGCGTTCGACGAAGGCGCGGATGTGGGGCTGCATGGCGTCGACGTCCTTGGCGAGCATCGACTTGCTGATGGCCGGGATCAGGCCGGTGTAGGTGACGTTGATGCCGTCGACCTTGATCTTGGTGGGTTCCTTGTGGAGCAGGTCCTGCAACTCGCGCTTGGTGTAGTCGCGGATGGGTTTGTCTGGGTCGAAGAAGCCGCTGGAGCGGAAGATGCGGCCGTACCAGCCGTCCATGGTGTAGCCGGGGATGGTGATGGCGCCCTCGTTGAGGGAGAGCTTCTCGTCGTAGAGGACACCGAGGTCGAAGTCGGTGACGGCGCCGCGGCCCTCGCAGCGGGGGCACATGCCGCCGAGGCGGTTGAAGGTGCCCTTCGTGGTCCGGGTCTTGCCGGGGCCGCGTTCGACGGTGACGGCGCCGGTGGCGCGTACGGAGGGGACGTTGAAGGAGTAGGCGTTGGGTGGGCCGATGTGGGGTTTGCCGAGGCGGCTGAACAGGATGCGCAGCATGGCGTTGACGTCGGTGGCGGTGCCGACGGTGGAGCGCGGGTCGGCGCCCATGCGTTCCTGGTCGACGATGATGGCGGTGGTGAGGCCTTCCAGGATGTCCACCTCGGGGCGGGACAGGGTGGGCATGAAGCCTTGGACGAAGGCGCTGTAGGTCTCGTTGATGAGGCGTTGGGACTCGGCGGCGATGGTGCCGAAGACCAGTGAGCTCTTGCCGGAGCCGGAGACGCCGGTGAAGACGGTGAGGCGTCGTTTGGGCAGGTCGACGTCGACGCCGCGCAGGTTGTTCTCGCGGGCGCCGTGGACGCGGATGACGTCGTGGGTGTCGGCGCGGTGCGGGCCGGGGGTGGCCTTGCTCATGGTCTCTCCGTCCGGTTGAGCGGGGTTCGAGCGAGCCGGCGGCCTCCGCCCTCTGGATCCGGGCGTGGGGCCGCCGGGTGGGTCAGCGTCGCTCGTTGATGCGGATGAGGTTGCCGGTGGGGTCGCGGAAGGCGCAGTCGCGGACGCCGTAGGGCTGGTCGGTGGGTTCCTGGACGACGTCGGCGCCGCTGGCGACGAGGCGGTCGAACAGGCCGTCGAGGTCGTCGGTGGCGAGGGTGAGCGCGGCGTAGCTGCCCTTGGCGATGAGTTCGAGGATGGTGCGGCGTTCGTCGTCGGTGATGCCCGGGTCGACGGCCGGGGGGTGCAGGACGATGCCGGTCTCGGGTTGGTCGGGCGGCCCGACGGTGAGCCAGCGCATGTTGTTGCTTCCGACGTCGTTGCGCAGGTCGAAGCCGAGGGTGTCGCGGTAGAAGGCGATGGCGGCGTCGGCGTCGGTGTGCGGGAGGAACGCGTAGTGGATGGTGATGGTCATGCTGGTCACGCTAGTGGCGGTGGGCTGGTGCGGGCTTCTCGATTCCTGATCGGTCGGGTTGCCTGTTTGGTCAGGCACGGGGGTGGTTCGGCGGTGGCGGGTGCGTGGCGGGCGCGGTAGGCGCTCGGTGGTTCGCCGACGAGTTCGGTGAAGCGGGTGCTGAAGGTGCCCAGGGACTGGCAGCCGACGGCGAAGCAGACGTCGGTGACGCTGAGGTCGCCGCGGCGGAGCAGGGCCATGGCGCGTTCGATGCGGCGGGTCATGAGGTACGCGTACGGGGATTCGCCGTAGGTCTGGCGGAACTGGCGGCTGAGGTGGCCGGCGGACATGTGCGCGCCGCGGGCGAGGGCGTCGACGTCGAGAGGGGTGGCGTATTCGCGGTCGATGCGGTCGCGGACGCGGCGCAGCCGGGTGAGGTCACGTAGGCGTTGGGTGAACGCGGGGTCGTCGGTGGCCGGCCGGTCGGGTTGCACGTGTTGCATCGTGCCTGGTGGTCGGCGGGTGGTCCACCAGGCGTGGGGGTGTGTCGGTGATCAGCGCAGCCGGCGGGCGGTGAACCGGGTGGGTGGGTCGGCGATGGCGTCCTGGGCGGCGACGAGTTGGAGTTCGCGGGTGCCGGCGGTGAGGGTGGCTTCGAGTACGGCGTAGATCGAGTTGGTGGTGTGTTGCAGGGCGGTGGCGGGTGAGCCGGTGGTGGCGAGGTGGGCGAGGTAGAGGGCGGCGGTGACGTCGCCGCCGCCGTTGGGGGCGATCGGCAGCAGCGGGGTGGTGACGGCCCAGGCGCCGGCGTCGGAGACGGCGACGACGTCGAGGTGGTCGGCGGGCAGGTCGCCGTGCAGGACGCTGGTGACCAGGACGTGGGCCGGGCCGGTGGCGCGTACGGCGTCGACGGCGGCGAGCAGCTCGTCGAGGGTGTCGGTGCGGCGGTCGGCGAGGAATTCCAGCTCGAACTGGTTGGGGGTGACGATGTCGGCGCGGGGTACGACGGTGTCGCGCAGGTATTCGGGGATGCCGGGGCGGACGAACATGCCGCGGCCGACGTCGCCCATGACGGGGTCGCAGCAGTAGAGCGCGGCGGGGTTGGCGGCTTTGACCCGGGCGACGGCGTCGAGGATGACCGCGCCGACGGCGGGGTCGCCCTGGTAGCCGGAGAGGACGGCGTCGGCGGTGCCGAGTACGCCGCGGTCGTCGATGCCGTTGATGACGTCGGCGACGTCGGTGGGGGCGAGCAGTGGGCCGCGCCAGGCACCGTAGCCGGTGTGGTTGGAGAAGTGCACGGTGAGTACCGGCCAGACCTCGTGTCGGAGGCGTTGGAGGGGGAACACGGCGGCGGAGTTGCCGACGTGGCCGTAGGCGACTGACGACTGGATGGACAGGATCTTCACCGGGTCATCGTCGCATCCCGGTGCCGGGGTGACCGGTGGTGGTGTGCCGGTGACGGGCGGGCGTGGCGGGGGCCGTTGGACTCAGGGTTTCGACCGTCGGGCGATCGCCGGGTTTGGGTGCTGCGTGTGGTGGGGGATGAACGGGGTGTTCCCGCCATCTGAACGGAGGAAGCAATGTGCTTTCCGCACTCGATCGTCGGCACACGGTCGCGCCGCCGGGGTACAGCCGGTGGCTGATTCCCCCGGCCGCGTTGGCGATCCACCTGTGTATCGGGCAGGTGTATGCGACGAGCGTGTACAAGAACTCGTTGATCGCTCATTTCGGGACGGGGTAGACGGCGATCGGGGTGGCGATCATGGGGTTCGGTGGTGGGGTGATGGTGGCCTCTCCCCTGTCGCGGCAGGTGTTGGGGCGGTGGCCCCGGGCCGCGGCCGGTCAGAGGCCGCCGGAGACGCGTAGCACCGCGCCTGTGGTGTAGGAGGCGTCCGGGCCGAGCAGGTGGGCGATCGCGCCGGCGACCTCCTCGGGGTGGCCGGCGCGGCCCAGCGGGATGCGGCCGGCTGCGGTGTCGGGGCGGTCGGGCACGCCGGAGCGGGCGTGGATGGTGGTGCGGATGATGCCGGGGGCGACGGCGTTGACCCGGATGCCGCGTGGTGCGAGTTCCTTGGCCAGGCCGATGGTGAGGGTGTCGGTGGCGGCCTTCACGGCGGCGTAGTGGATGTACTCGCCGGGTGAGCCGAGCGTGGCCGCGGCGGAGGAGACGTTGACGATGGCCCCGCCGTGGGTGAGCCGCCGGGCCGCTTCCTGGGCGCACAGGACGTAGCCGATGAGGTTGACGTCGACGACCTCGCGCAGGTTTGCCAGGCGCAGGTCGGTGAAGGGGCCGATCGGGCTGGTGACGCCGGCGTTGTTGACCAGGCCGGTGAGCGGGCCGAGCTGCTCGGCGGCGGCGAAGATCCGGCGTACCTGTTCGGGGTCGGTGGTGTCGGCGGCGACGGTGACGGCGCGTCGGCCGGCGGCGCGCACGTCGGTGGCCACGGCTTCCGCGGCGGCGTGGTCGCCGCGGTAGCCGATCACCAGGTCGTGGCCGTCGGCGGCGAGTCGGCGTACGGTGGCGGCACCGATGCCGCGTCCTCCCCCGGTGACGATGGTGACGCAGGTCAATGCCCTGCTCCCCTCCTCGTGGTACGGGTGACGTTACCGTGGGCGGGGCGGTCCCCGCGGTGCAGAGAGGACGGTCACATGGGGCGGGCGCTGGTGTTGGGTGGCGGTGGGGTGACCGGGGTGGCCTGGGAGCTGGGGTTGTTGGCCGGGCTGGCCGGTCAGGGGCTGTCGCTGGACGAGGCGGATCTGGTGGTGGGCACGTCGGCGGGGTCGGTGGTCGGGGCGCAGGTGTGTTCCGGGGTGCCGCTGCCGCAGTGGTACGCGGCGCAGTTGCGCCCGCCACGCGACGAGGTGCCGGCGCGGCTGGGCGTGGGTGTGTTGGCGCGGTGGGCGTGGGCCGGTGGGCGGGGTCGGGACGCGGCGCGGGCCCGTGCGCGGCTGGGGGCGTTGGCGTTGTCGGCGCGTACCCCGTCGGAGCAGTCGCGGCGGGCGGTGATCGCGGCGCGGCTGCCGTCGGACCGGTGGCCGGCGCGGCGGCTGCTGGTCACCGCCGTCGACGCGGTCTCCGGTGAGTTCGTGGTGTTCGACGCGGACATGGGGGTGTCGCTCGTCGACGCGGTGGGTGCGAGTTGTGCGGTGCCGGGGGTGTGGCCGCCGGTCACGGTCGGCGACCGCCGCTACGTCGACGGCGGGGTCCGCTCACCGGTGAACGCCGACCTGGCGGCGGGGTGCGGGCAGGTGGTGGTGCTGGCGCCGACGCGCGCCGCGGTGGGGCCGATGCCGCGGTTGTCGGCGCAGGTGGCGGCGTTGCGGTCGGCGGGGGCGCGGGTGGCGGTGGTGTCGCCGGACCGGGCGGCGCGGGCGGCGATCGGGCGTAACGTGTTGGATCCGGCGCGGCGGGCGGCGTCGGCGCGGGCCGGGTTCGCGCAGGCCGCGGAGGTGGCCGGTGAGGTGGCGGCGGTCTGGGCGTGACGGGCGCGCGGCCGGCGGTCGAGCGCACCGGACGCCCGGTGACGTCGCGGTGTCACGTGCCGGGCGGTGTGACGGCGGCGACGGTCAGGTCGACGATGCTGTCGGCGTAGGCGTCGGTCAGCGGGCCGGTGCGCAGCAGCCAGCGGTGGTAGAGCGGGCCGAACAGCAGCTCCACCACCTGGTCCAGGGGGGCGTCGGTGCGGACCTGGCCGGCGTCGCGGGCGGCTGCCAGGCGGGTGCGGACCGCGTTCAGTTGGGGGCGGAGCAGGCGGTCGCGCACCTGGTCGGCCAGTTCCTCGTCGGCGAGGGTCTCGATGGTGAGGGCGCGGGTGGTGGCGGACAGCCGTGGGTCGGCGAACTCGGCGACCGTGGCCCGCAGCACCTGGCGCAGGTCGGCGCGTAGGTCACCGGTGTCGGGCAGGGCGAGGACCGCCGGCATGTTGTCGACGAGCGCGTCGAGGATGACCGGGCCCTTGCCGCGCCACCAGCGGTAGATGGTCTGTTTGCCGACGCCGGCGCGGGCGGCGATCGCTTCGACGGTCACGGCCGAGTAGCCGGTCTCGGTCAGCAGTTCCAGGGCGGCGGCGAGGATCGCGCGGCGGGACTGCTCGTTGCGGCGGGCGGGTTGTGGAGTCACTCCACCACCCTATCGCGAGACGAAACGTCTCGTCTTGACGGGCGCCCGGTGTCGTGCTCTTCTTATGGCGAGACGGAACGTTCCGTCTCGGAGCTTGAGGAGACCCCGTGTCGCACATCGCCATGGTCAGCATTCCGTTCCACGGACACGTCAACCCGAGCCTGGAGATCATTCGGACGCTCGTGCGGCGCGGCCACCGGGTCACCTACGCCAACGACCCCACCTTCGCCGAGGTCGTCGAGGGCACCGGTGCCGAACTGAAGCCCTACGACACCACGCTTCCCCGCGACGGTGGCGCCGGCACCGACGACCCGATCGAGCAGCTCACCCTCTTCCTCGACGACGCCATAGCCATGCTGCCGCAGTTGCGTGCCGCCTACGCCGACGACCGGCCGGATCTCTTCCTCTACGACATCGCCGGCGCGCCCGCCCGGCTACTCGGCGAACAGTGGGCAGTTCCGGCCATCCAGCTGTCCTCGACGTTCGTGGCCTGGGACGGCTACGAGCAGGAGACGGCACCCGTCGTCGAGGCCATGCGGGCCGACCCGCGCGGCGCCGAGTACTACCGGCGGTTCGAGGAGTGGCTGACCGCGCAGGGTTCGTCGGTCACCGACAGCATCGCCTTCCAGGGGCGCCCGGCGCGCGGCCTCGTGCTGCCACCGCAGGCGTTGCAGCCCCACGCCGACCGGGTGGACCGGTCGGTCTACAGCTTCGTCGGCCCGGTCCTGGGCGACCGCTCCGACCAGGGGTCCTGGGCACGTCCGGACGGCGTCGAGAAGGTGCTGCTGGTCTCCCTGGGTTCCGCGTTCACCAGGCAGCCCGAGTTCTACCGCCGCTGCGTCGCCGCGTTCGGTGACCTGCCCGGCTGGCACACCGTCCTGCAGATCGGCGGCCACGTCGACCCCGCCGAGCTCGGTGCCGTCCCGGACAGCGTCGAGGTCCACCGGTGGGTGCCGCAACTGGCCGTGCTGCAACAGGCCGACGCCTTCGTCACCCACGCCGGCATGGGCGGCAGCAGCGAAGGCCTCTACTGCGGAACCCCGATGATCGCCGTCCCGCAGGCGGTCGACCAGTTCGCCAACGCCGAACAACTGGCCGCGCTGGGCGTCGCCCGGGTCGTGGACTCGGCCACCGTCACCGCCGCGCAGCTGCGCGAGACGCTGCTCGCCCTCACCACGGACCCCGCCGTGTTCGCCCGCAGCGCCGAGCTGAGGCGGCAGGCCCGGGAGGCGGGAGGCGCCGACCGGGCCGCCGACCTGATCGAGGTCGAACTCGGCGCGGCCGGCGACCCCGCCGGGCGGCCTCGGGCGAGCGGCGGGTGAACCGCCGCCCTGCCTCCCGCACACGGCCACCGCAGGTGCCGGGCGCGCGGGCGTCGGGTTACGCCCCGGGGTGCTGCCGGCGCAGGTGCGCGAGCCGCCGGTTGAGGTAGCGCTGTTCGGGAAGGCTGCCGGTCAGCGCGGCCGCGGTGCGGTAGTGCTCGGCGGCGGCCGTCGGGTCGCCGCCGAGCTCCAGCAGGTGGGCGCGGACGGCGTGCAGGCGGTGGTGGCGGCGCATCGCCGGGTCGGCGAGCAGCGGGTCGAGCAGGGCCAGCCCGAGCGCGGGGCCGTGCGCCATGGCCACGGCCACGGCCTGGTTGAGGGTGACGAACGGGGTGAGGGCGACCCGGCTCAACATGTCGTAGAGGACGCTGATCTGGAGCCAGTCGGTGGCCTCGAAGGTCGGTGCCTCGGCGTGCACGGCGGCGATGGCCGCCTGGAGCTGGTAGCGGCCCACCGGGCCGCGGGGCAGGGCGTGGCCGAGCAGCGTGACACCCTCGTCGATGAGGTGGCCGTGCCACCGTGAGCGGTCCTGGTCGGCAAGCGGCACGAGGTCACCGGCGGCGTCGGTGCGCGCGGGTGACCGGGCGTGGGTGAGCAGCATCAGCGCCAGCGCGCCGGTGACCTCGTGGTGCTCGGGCAGCGCGTCGTGGACCTGCCGGGTCAACCGGATCGCCTCCTCGGCGAGTTCGACGTCGAGGAGCTGGTCCCCGGAGGTGCGGGCGTAGCCCTCGCTGAACACGAGGTGGCACACGTCCAGCACGGCGGCCACCCGCTCCGGCAGTGCGTGCGGCGGCGGCATGGTGAACCGGGCGCCGGCCGCGCGCAGGGTCGCACGGGCCCGGTGCAGGCGCTGGGTCATGGTGCGGGCCGGCACCAGGTAGGCGGCGGCGATCTGCTCGGTGCGCAGGCCCGCCACCGCGCGCAGCGTCAGCGCGACCTGCGACGGGCGGCTCAGGGCCGGGTGGCAGCAGAGGAACAGCAGCCGCAGCGTGTCGTCGTCGCCGGTCGCGGGTGTGTCGTCGGCCGCCGGTGCGATGCCGGCGTCGGGCTGCCGAGCCGCGTCCAGGGTCTCGCGGCGGACCCGCGCCGAGTCGGCGCGCAGCCTGTCGATCAGCCGTCGTGACGCGACCCGGATGAGCCACGCCCGGGGATCGTCGGGGACGCCGGTGAGCGGCCACCGGGCGGCGGCCGCCTCCGCCGCGTCCTGCAGGGCGTCGTCGCAGGCGTCGGGCCGGCCGTAGCGGCGCAGCAGCGCGCCGCGCACGTGCGGCGCCTCCCGGCGCCACACGTCCGCGAGCGGCGGTCCGCTACTGATCGGCGCCGCCGGGCCACATCAGGGGCCGCAGTTCGACAGTCTCCCCCGGGCCGGTGAACCTCGCGGCGACGGCTTCCGCGCGGGCGGCGTCCTCGACGTCGATGAGGAAGAAGCCGGCCAGGTGTTCCTTGGCCTCGGAGTACGGGCCGTCGGTGGCCAGGGGCGCGCCGTCGCGCCACCGGTAGAGCCGGGCGGCCGACGGGTCACCGAGCGCCTCGCCGCCGAGCAGTTCGCCGTTGGCGTGCAACTCGTTCATCACCTGCTCGAAGTCGGCGTTGAGCCGATCGCGTACCTCGGCGGGCAGGTCCTGGTGGTCGGCCAGGTATTCGGAGGTGGGGTGGCCCCACGGCTGCGGATTCGAGTGGACCATGATCACGTACTTCACTGTCGTTCCCTCGTGTCGGTCGACGGCGGTTTCCGTCGCTCGCCGGTACGTCGGAGCCGGATCGCCGATGTCTACATATCCTCGCCTCATGAGTAACGCGATGGGTGTCGGTGACCTGGTCGAGGATTTCACGCTGCCGGACCAGACGGGCACGCCACGGCGGCTGTCGGAGTTTCTGGCCGCCGGAGCGGTGGTGCTGTTCTTCTACCCGGCGGCGATGACCCGCGGGTGCACGGCGGAGAGCTGCCACTTCCGGGATCTCGCGGCGGAGTTCGCGGCGGTGGGCGCGACCCGGGTGGGGATCAGCCGCGACCCGGTGCAGCGGCAGGCGGAGTTCTCCCGCCGGCACGGGTTCGACTATCCGCTGCTGTCCGACGTCGACGGGGCGGTGGCGGACGCGTTCGGGGTGCGGCGGCGGCTGCCGCTGGGCGCGCTGAGCACGCGGCGGATGACGTTCGTCATCGGCCCGGACCGGCGGGTGCTGGCCGTGGTGCACAGCGAGCTGAGCATGAACGAGCACGCCGACGCCGCGCTGCGGGCCCTCGGGGGCTGACCGCCGCGGTGTCGCAGCCGGCTGGTATCAAGACCGCAGTCAAACAGATGTACGGAAGAGGGCGTGATGGCGGGTCAGGGTTTGTCCACTGACGAGGTTCAGGGGATCCGGGAGGCGCTGGCCGCGGGCCGCAAACCCCGGGTGGTGTTCACCGAGGCGGCCGGGCAGATGGCCGGTCAGCTCGGGCAGGTGGTGGAGCTGACCGATCCGGCGGCGTCGGAGGAGTTCGTGGTGGTGCGGTTCGGCCGCGACGAGCTGCCCTTCTCCCCCACCGACGTGGCGATCGCGCCGAAGGGTGCCGGCCGGCGGGCGACCGCCGAGGCGAAGCCGGAGCCGGAGCAGCCACCGGTGCCACCGGCGCCGGAGTTCGTGCTGGACGCGCCGCGGGTGCCGGCGCCCCGGCGGGAGGAGCCGAAGACGGAGGAGCCGAAGGCGGAGCCGGCACCGGCGGACGCCAAGCCGGCGAAGCGGGCGGCGAAGGCCGCGAAACCGAAGACCCCGCCCGGGTTGACCGTGACGCTGGCCTACGCCGAGGGCGAGTGGACCGTCGCCGCGCAGCAGGGCGCGAAGGCGCTGGCCCGGCCGTACGTGGTGAAGCCGGCCGAGGCACTGCGGATGGTGGCGCTGGTCGACGTGCCGGGGGTGCAGGAGGCGGTGGAGCAGATCATGGCCGCGGAGCGGGCCGAGGCGGAGCAGCAGGCGGAGAAGCTGCGCGCCGAGCTGGCGGAGATCGAGGCGCGGCTGGCGGAGTTGCGCGAGGCGCGGTGAGACGCCCCGCGGGGCCGGTGCGACCCCCTCGCACCGGCCCCGCGTTACCCCTGCGCCCACAGGTTCGATCAGTGTCGCGGAATGTTCTGTACCCCGATTCGGCGGCGGAACACCCAGTACGTCCATCCCTGATAGGCGAGCACGATCGGGGTGAACACCACCGCCACCCAGGTCATGATCTTCAGGGTGTACGGGGTGGACGCGGCGTTGGTGGCGGTCAGCGTGCCGGCCGGGTCGAGGGTGGACGGCATCACGTTCGGGAACAGCGCGGCGAACAGGGTCGCCACGGCCAGGGCGATGGCCACGGCGGTGCCGGTGAACGCCCAGCCCTCCCGGCGTACCTTGGCCGCGGCCAGCCCGCCGAGCAGGGCGAGGGCGGCGCCGACGGCGAACACGACGGCGACGGCGCTGGAGCGGATGGTCAGCGTCCAGCCGAGGAACGCCACGGCGGCCACGGCGGTGCCGACGCCGAGCTTGACCGCCAGGGCGGCGGCGCGCTCGCGGATGTCGCCTGTGGTCTTGAGCGCCAGGAACACCGCGCCGTGGGTGAGGAACAGCCCCAGGGTGGTCAGGCCGCCCAGCAGCGCGTACGGGTTGAGCAGGTTGAACAGGCCGCCGACGTACTCGTGGTCGGCGTCCAGGGGCACGCCGCGGAAGATGTTGGCGAACGCCACTCCCCACAGCACGGCGGGCACCGCCGAACCCCAGAAGATGGCCAGGTCCCAGCGGCGCTTCCAGGCCGCCTCGGGCCGCTTGTGCCGGTACTCGAAGGCGACGCCCCGGGCGATCAGCGCGAGCAGGATGAGCAGCAGCGGCAGGTAGAAGCCGGAGAACAGGGTGGCGTACCACTCGGGGAAGGCGGCGAACATGGCGCCGCCGGCGGTGATCAGCCAGACCTCGTTGCCGTCCCAGACCGGGCCGATCGTGTTGATCATGACGCGGCGTTGCCTGTCGTCGCGGCCGAGCACGGGCAGCAGCATCCCGACGCCGAAGTCGAAGCCTTCGAGGATGAAGTAGCCGGTGAACAGCACGGCCACGAGGAGAAACCAGACGGTAGTCAGTTCCACGGTGAGGGCTCCGGGGTCAGTAGGCGAACGCCAACGGGCGCTCGGCGTCGTCGTCGTCGGTGTCGTCGTCGGTCTCCGGGGTGAGGTCGGGTACGCCGGCGCGGGCGTAGCGGACCAACAGCTTGAACTCGACGACCGCGAGGACCGCGTAGATGACGGTGAAGGCGGTGAAGGAGGTGAGCACCTCGGTGAGGGAGACGGTGCGGGACACGCCGTCGCGGGTGAGCATCTCGCCGAAGACGATCCAGGGCTGGCGGCCCATCTCGGTGAAGATCCAGCCGAAGGAGTTGGCCAGCAGCGGCAGCACGGGCATGACCAGGCCGGCGCGCAGCAGCCACTTGCTGGTCGGGGTGCGGCCCTTGCGCTGGCTCCAGAGCACCAGCAGGGCGATAGCGGCGGCGGCCAACCCGAAGGCGATCATGAAGCGGAAGCTCCAGTAGGTGACCGGGATGATCGGGGCGTAGTTGCCGGGGCCGTACTGGCTGGCGTACTGGGCCTGGAGGTCGTTGATGCCCTGCACGGTGCCGTTGGGGTCGCCGGTGCCGAGGAACGACAGCAGGTACGGGATCTTGACGGCGAACAGTTCCCGGCTGCCGTCGAGGCTGCCGACGGTGAGCACGGAGAACGAGGCGGGGCTCTCGGTGGTGTAGAGGCCCTCGGCGGCGGCCATCTTCATCGGCTGCACCTCGGTCATGATCTTGCCTTGGATGTCGCCGGTGATGACGACGAGCGCCGAGGAGATCAGGACCACCCAGGAGCCGAGCTTGGTGGCGAAGCGGTAGGCGCCGGTGTCGGGGCTGTCGCGGTTGCGCATCATGTGCCACAGGCCGACGGTCACCACGAGCGAGCCGGCGACCAGGAACGCCCCGGCGAGGGTGTGCGGGAAGGTGACCAGGGCGACCTTGTTGGTGAGCACGGCGACGAAGTCGGTCAGCTCGGCGCGGCCGCTGTCCGGGTTGATCCGGAAGCCGACCGGGTTCTGCATGAACGAGTTCGCGGCGAGGATGAAGTACGCCGACAGGTTGGTGCCGATCGCGGCGGCCCAGATCGCGGCCAGGTGCAGCCGCTTGGGCAGCCGGTCCCAGCCGAAGATCCACAGGCCGATGAAGGTGGATTCGAGGAAGAAGGCGACCAGGGCCTCGATGGCCAGCGGGGCGCCGAAGATGTCGCCGACGAAACGGGAGTAGTCGCTCCAGTTCATGCCGAACTGGAACTCCTGCACGATGCCGGTGACCACACCCATCGCGAAGTTGATCAGGAATAGCTTGCCGTAGAACTTGGTGAGTTTGAGGTACCGCTCGTTTCCGGTGCGATACCACATGGTCTGGAGGATGGCCACCAGCACCGACAGGCCGATGGTCAACGGCACGAACAAGAAGTGGTAGACGGTGGTGACACCGAACTGCCAGCGGGCGACGTCCAACGCGTCCACCAGTTAACCCCCAGCTGCGCATACTACGAGACGTAGTAGATACTACTCGGCGTCGTAGCGGAAGCAGCAGGGCCGCACGGCCTCAAGGGACCCGGGACCAATGACCCTGATCACCCTTGCCGGAGGGCCCTGATCACCTCTTGCCGCAGGGCCCGGCTGCGCCGCGCGGCGCAGCCGGGCCGGTGCCCCGACCGCCGCACGCGTGCGATCATCCAGGACTGATGAACAGCACCCCTTGGCGCGCGCCGCTGCTGTGGCGGGGCGCGCAGACGCTCGCCCGCGCCGCCGTCGGACTACTCGGCCGGCTTGAGGTCACCGGCGACGTGCCGGACGCACTGCGCCGCGGTCCGCTGATCCTGGCGGCCAACCACATCAGCCCCTTCGACCCGTTGGTGCTCGCCGCCGCCTGCCGGGCCCGGCGCGTCGCCCCCCGGATCATGGCCACCGGCGGGCTGTTCCGCGCCCCGGTGGTCGGGGCGCTGATGCGCCACGCCGGGCACATCCGCGTCGACCGGGGCACCGCCGCGGTGCACCGCTCGCTGGAGGCCGCCGCCGACGCGCTGGCCGCCGGCTCGGTGGTGCTGGTCTACCCGGAAGGGCGCATCGGGATCGCCCCGGGCATGTGGCCCGAGCGCGGCCGCACCGGAACCGCACGCCTCGCTCTCGCCAGCGGCGCCACCGTCGTGCCGGTCGCCCAGTGGGGCTCCCACGAGGTGCTGCCCTATCGGGCGCCCCGGGGAATGCTGCGCGGCCTGGCCCGGGCGTTGGCCCGGCGGCCGGTCATCCGGGTGCACTTCGGTGACCCGGTGCCGCTGCACGACCTGCCCCGCAACTCCCCCGGCGGCGCCCGGCAGGCCACCGACGCGATCATCGACGCGATCACCGACGCCCTGGCGCCGCTGCGGCCCGACGAGCCCGACCAGCCGCGGCACGTCGACCCGGGCCGCCCGGTGGACCCCGGCCGCGCGCACCGCCGCCACCGGGTCTGAGCCCGCCGCCCGTGACAGGCGTCGTCTGCCCGGCTACGCCCGGCAGACGCGGGCAGTCAGGGCGTGGCGGCGGCGCGCAGGCGCTCGTCCAACGCGGCCAGGTCCGGCACGAACCACACCTGGTCGTGGCGGTTGGACTCGGCGACCAGGGCGCGCAACGCGCCGCTGTGGGCCAGGTGCGCGGAGATGTCCCCGACCACCGCCAGGCGCAGCCGGTAGTTGACGAACTTCTGCATCACCTCACCGGCGAAGCGGGTGCCCAGCGCGAAGAAGCTCGGGTCGAGGCGGGCGGCGGGCACCGCCACCACGGTCGCGCCGAGGAACGCCGCGCCGATCAGGTCCAACGCGTCGCGTTCGGTGGCGATCGGCGGTCCGGCCGGGTCGCACACCAGCACCTGCGCCCCGGCCCGCTCCTGCAACAGGTCAGGCACGGCCGACCTCGCCGTCGCGCGGGCCGTCGCCGTGGCGCAGGCCGTTGTCGCCGTCGAGCACCGCGCCGAGCAGGCGTAGCAGGTCGGCGGTGGAGTCCAGGTCGCCCAGAATCATGATCGTCATACGGTGGCGCTCCTCGTCGTGGACCGTCTGCACACGCAGCGGACGATCCGGGTCGTGGTGGGTGTTGACGCCGGCCAGCACCAGCGTGGCGAGCCGGTCGGCGGCGGCCCGGTCGACGCCGTCGAGGCGTACGACGCTTGAGGTCTCCGCCGCCGGCCGGGCCACCGCGGGAGGGCGGCCGGTCAGCGCGTCCAGGTCCGCGCGGGCGATCCGGTACTGCTTGCCGATGCGCACCGCCCGCAGCCGGCCGGAGCGGATGTAGCCGCGCACCGTGCGCACGTGCAACCCGAGCAGGCTCGCCACCTGCTCCACCGAGTACAGGTCGTTACTCATCGGACCCTACGTTAGCTCCCCGAGGGAAGGATAGGGAGTTTTCCCGACCGGGCATGTGTGGGTGGACGAGGGCGGGCATACTGCCGGCGTGCAGCCCCGTCACGGCTACCTCGACGCGCCGACACCGCTGGCCTTCGCCCACCGCGGTGGGGCGGCGGACGGGGACGAGAACACCGTCGCCGCCTTCGCCCGGGCGGTGGACCTGGGCTACCGGTACGTGGAGACCGACGTGCACGCCACCGCCGACGGCGTGCCGGTGATCTTCCACGACCCGACGCTGGAACGGGTCACCGGTGAACCCGGCCGCATCGCCGACCTGCGTTGGACCGACCTCGCCTCGGTACGCGTCGGCGGGGCCGCCCTGGTCCCCCGCCTCGACGAGGTCCTCGACGCGTGGCCGCAGGTGCGGTTCAACGTCGACGTCAAGACCGACGCGGGCGCCGAGCCCACCGTCGCCACGATCACCCGGGCCGGCGCCGGGGACCGGGTGCTGCTCGCCTCGTTCAGCGACGCCCGGCTGACCCGGCTGCGCGCGCTGGCCGGCCCGAAGGTCGCCACCAGCCTCGGCATGCGCGGCGTGGCCCGGCTGCGGCTGGCCTCGCTGCACGGGCGACCGGTGCGGCTGCCGCCGTCGGTCGTCGCCGCCCAGGTTCCCGTCTCCTACGGGCCGGTCCCGGTCGTCGACAGGCGTTTCCTGGCGTACTGCCACCGGATCGGGTTGCAGGTGCACGTCTGGACGATCGACGAACCTGACCGGATGCACCACTTACTTGATCTTGGGGTGGATGGCATCATGACCGATCACGTCGGCGTGCTCCGCGACGTCTACCGCAGCCGCGGCCACTGGGCCGCCTGACCCCCTCAAGGACCGCCCCGATGGCCGACACGGTCACCCCCGCCGTCACCGACCCCGCCGCCGGGCCCGGCAGCACCCGCCGCGAACGCACCGGCTGGTACTTCTACGACTGGGCCAACTCCGCGTTCCAGACGACGGTCATCACAGTCTTCCTCGGGCCGTTCCTGACCACCGTCACCGAACTGGCCGCCGGCTGCGAACTGGGCGCGGACACCTGCGACGGTGCGGTGTACCCGCTGGGCATCAAGGTCGCCGCCGGCTCCTTCTACCCGTACCTGATCTCCCTGTCGGTGTTCCTCACCGTGTTCGTGCTGCCCGTGATCGGCGCGATCGCCGACCGGTCGGCGCACAAGAAGCGGCTGCTGGCCGCCGCGGCGTTCACCGGCGCCGGGGCGACCATCGCGTTCGCGTTCGTCACCGGCGAGCGCTACCTGCTCGGCGGCGCGCTGTTCATGATCGCCAACATCTCGTTCGGCGCCGCCGTGGTCGTCTACAACTCGTTCCTGCCGCAACTGGGCGGCCCGGACGAACGCGACGGCATCTCCAGCCGCGGCTGGGCGATCGGCTACCTCGGCGGCGGGGTGCTGCTGGCGCTCAACCTGGTCGCCGTGACGATGCTCAGCGAGGACGGCAACGCCCAGCGCACCCTCGACCTGGCCCGCTGGTCGATCGTGTCGGCCGGCGTGTGGTGGGCCGCGTTCACCCTGGTCCCGCTGCGCTGGCTACGCGAACGGCCCGGCGGGGCGGTCGGCCACGGCGAGGGCGGCGGGAACGTGCTCACCGACGGGTTCCGGCAGCTCGGGCGCACCCTGCGGGAGATCAAGGCGTACCCGCTCACCCTGTACTTCCTGCTCGCCTTCCTGGTGTTCAACGACGGCATCCAGACCGTCATCACCCTCGCCAGCCAGTACGGCACCGAGGAGTTGCGACTGGAGCAGGGCACCCTGATCGTGACCATCCTGCTGGTGCAGTTCCTCGCCTTCGGCGGCGCGCTCACCCTCGGCGCCCTGGCCCGACGCATCGGCGCGTGGAAGACCGTGCTGCTGTCGCTGGTGCTGTGGACCGGCGTGATCATCGCCGCGTTCCGGCTGCCCGCCGAGGCGCCCGTGCCGTTCATGATCCTCGGCGGCTGCATCGGTCTGGTCCTGGGCGGCAGCCAGGCCCTGAGCCGTTCGCTGTTCAGCCAACTCATCCCGGCCGGCAAGGAAGGCGAGTACTACGGCTTCTACGAAATCAGCGACAAGGGCACCAGTTGGCTCGGCCCGCTGGCCTTCGGGCTGGTGTTCCAGCTGACCGCGTCGTACCGGGTCGGCCTGGTCTCGCTGCTCATCTTCTTCGTGGTCGGGTTCGCGCTGCTGGCCGCCGTGCCGATGCGCCGGGCCATCATCGCCGCCGGCAACACCCCGCCCCGGGTGCTCTGACCCGGGGCGGGGGGCGGATCATCGCGGCACGGACAGGCGGGCGTCGATGGGCTAGGCTGCCCCGACGTGACCGACGCCGCCTCGAACTGCCTGGCCCGACCGCTGCCGGGCCCCGACGACGCCCGTGCCGGCTGCGCCGCCGCCCGCGGCGCCGACGGCCGTCCCCTGCACGCCGCCGCGCTGAAGTTCTTCTGGGGGCCGATGGACTGCGGCAAGTCCACCATGGCGTTGCAGATGAACCACAACCACGCCCGGCAGGGCCGCCGCGGGCTGGTCACCACCCGCATCGACAGGTCACTGGGCCCGCAGGTCACCACCCGCATCGGCCTGGCCCACGAGGCCGTGGAGGTCACCGACGACCTCGACCTGCGCGACCTGGTCCGCGACGCCTGGGCCGAAGGGGTACGGGTGGACTACCTCATCTGCGACGAGGCATCGTTCTACAACCTGGAACACGTCGAGCAGATGGCCGAACTGGTCGACAACTTCGACGTCGACGTCTACGCGTTCGGCCTGGCCACCGACTTCCGCTCCTGCCTGTTCCCGGCCGCACAACGGCTGTTCGAACTGGCCGACGAGGTGGCCCGCATCCAGATCGAGGTGCTCTGCTGGTGCGGCCGGGAAGGGCTGCTCAACGCCCGGGTGGTGGGCGGCCGGGTGGTCCGCGAGGGCGCGCAGGTCGTCATCGGCGACACCGTGGACACCGCCGACGTGCGCTACCAGGTGCTGTGCCGACGGCACTTCCGTTCCGGCGACCTCGGGCCGCGCACCGCCTGAGCGGCACCGCACCGCCTGAGCGGCACCGCACCACCCCCGGCCGCCGGTCAGAACGGGTCCCCGCAGATCCGCCAGCCGCCGTCCTCCGGCACCACCGGCAGCTCACGCTCCTCACTGCCGCCACCGTCGCGGTTGATCCGCACCCGCACCGTGCCGTGCGGCCGGCCGGACCGGGTCGCCACCGACACGTCGACGATCTCGTAGCCGCTGACCTGCGGCGGGGTCCGCACCCAGCTACCGAAGCCGGCCTCGCTCCACCGCCCGCGTGCCTGGCGGCACAGCCGCTCGTACGCCGCGTCGGTGTCGCCGGCCGCGACCTCGCGGAAGAACCCGTCGGCGGTCTCCCGCACCGGACCGTCGGACTGCAACACCACCTGGGCGTTCCACACCGCCAGACCGGCCACCCCGATCAGGCACATGCCCAGCCCGAGGCCGGCGGCCAGTACACCGGCGCGCGCCGGCCGGCGACGCCGGGCCGCGTGGTGCCACTCCCCCTGCCTGCCCATCACCGTCGACGGTAGGCAACCGGGCACCGGCGCGCAGCCGGTTGCGTCGCTCGGCCGTACCTGACAGCAGATGACAGCCACCGGCGGCACACTGCCGACATGAGCACACACGCCGACATCGCCATGATCAGCCTGGACAGTTCCGACCCGGCCGCCCACGCGGCCTTCTACGCCCACGCCCTCGGCGCGGAGATCACCCACAGCGAGACCGAGTACGCCATGATCGTCGCCGGCGGCACGCCCATCGGTTTCGGCCTGCTGCCCGGCTACACGCCGCCGGCCTGGCCGGACGAGACCGGCGGCAAGCGCTACCACCTCGACCTCTACGTCGACGACCTGGCGACCGCGGAGAAGGACCTGCTGGCCGCTGGCGCGACCCGCCCGGACTTCCAGCCCGGCGGTGAACGGTGGACCGTGCTGCTCGACCCGGTCGGCCAGCCGTTCTGCCTCTGCCGCCGACCGCAGGGCTGACCGGTCAGCGCAGCGGGCCGCGGCCCACCGCGGCCCGCATCGCGGCCCGATCACCGGCCGGTACATATTCCAGCCACCAGGTCGCGCCCGCCGCCGCCAACTGCGCCAGGTAGGCCTGCTCGGCGCGCTCGTCGGGTCGCCGCCGCCGACCGCCGACCGCGACGTCGAACGGCTGCCCGTCCGCGCGGCGGGCAGGCAACGCGGCAACCAGATCGGCCACCTCGTCGGGGGTGAGGTCGGACCAGCCGGCGGTGTCGGTCAGCTTGTAGGGCACGATGCCGTCGGCGCGGGCCGCGCGCCGCAGCACCGCCCTGGCCTGGAGGCTGCCGCCGACCCAGACCGGCACCCGCGGTGACTGCACCGGCGGCGGGCGCAGCGTCACGTCCTCGGCGCGGTAGTGGACGCCGCGGTGGGTGACCCGCTGCCCGCCGAGCAGGCCGAGCAGCAGGTCGAGGCCCTCGTCGAGCATCGCGGCGCGGGTCTTGAGGTCGGTGGTCTCGCCGAACGCGGCCAGCCCCCGGTCGGCCGGGTCGCCCACGCCGACCGCGACGCCGGCCCGGCCACCGGAGAGATGGTCGAGGGTGAGCACCTCACGGGCCAGCTTGGCCGGGCGACGCCGGGGCAAAGCGGTCACCGTGGTGCCCAGCCGCACCCGCCCGGTGCGCCCGGCCACCGCCGCCAGCACCAGCCACGGATCCCACGTCGGCGGGTCGTCCCCGGCGTGGTGGATGAGGTAGTCCTCCAGGAACACGCCGTCCCAGCCGGAGCGTTCGGCCAGCTCACCGAGGGCGACCAGGTCGGACACCGTCACCGAGCCGCCGCCGCAGGCGATCTCCAACCCGTGCCGCATGCCGGCACCCTACGACGCGGGTACGACGCTCAGCCGCGTCGGCGGGCCCGCGCCGCCCAGATCGCGTACGCCGGATCGCGGTCCAGGTTGTGCCGGTCCCGGTCGTAGCGGCGGGTGGTCCGCGGATCGGCGTGCCCCATCGCGTCCTGCACGTCCTCCAGAGGCACCCCCTCGGAGCGGGCGGTGGTGGCGAACGCGTGCCGCAGCGAGTGCGGCGACAACTTCGCCCAGGCGGCGATGCCGGCGCTGCGCGCGAGGCGGCGCACCAGCCGGAACACGGCGTGCCGGTCCAGCCGCCCGCCGGTGGCGGTGGCCAGCAGCGGGCCGGTCAGCTGTGCCACCGGGACGTCGTGGGCGGCGGCCCGCTCGGCCAGGTAGGCGTCCAGCACGTACGCGGTGCCGGGGGTGAGCGCGCGTCGGCGTACCTTGCCGCCCTTGCCGACGAACCGGACGCTGCGGTGGCCGCGCTCGGTGCCCAGGTCGGACAGGTCCAGCGACACCAGTTCCCCGACCCGCAGCCCCAGGTCCGCCAGGAGCGCCACGGCGGCCCGGTTGCGGGCGGCGGTCGGTCCCGTGTCGGCGTCGGCGGCGGCGAGCAGCGCGTCGACCTCCTGCGGGGTGAGGCCGACGGTGGCCGAGTGGTCCCGGTCGACGCGGGGCCGGTCCGCCGCCGACACCGGGTTGGCCGCGACCGCGCCCAGCTTGGCCAGGAAGTCGTACCAACTGGACAGCGCGGACAGCCGGCGGGCCACGGTGGCCGGGGTCAGCGGGCGCCCGGCCCGCCCGCGTGGGGTGGACTCCAGCTCCCGGCCGTAGGCGTTGACGTCGAGGAACGTGGCCCGCAGCGGGTCCAGGCCGCGCTCGGCGCACCAGCTCAGCCAGCCGGTGACGTCACGCCGGTACGCGTCACGGGTGTGCGTGGACAGCCGCCGGTTGCGCAGCCACGCCTCGGTGACGTCGGTCGGGGCGGCGGGCAGGGCGGCACGGACGCGGGGCCGCACCTCGGAACGAAGCATGTGAGAAAGGCTCTCAGCCATCGGGGCGTTTCGCGGCGAGGCGCGCCCGACCCGGTTGCCGAGGGCGGGCTACCGTCACGGGGTGCGCGCCAGCCGGCTGGTCTCGTTGTTGCTGCTTCTGCAGACCCGGGGACGGATGACCGCCCGGGAACTCGCCGACGCCCTAGAGGTGTCGGTGCGGACGGTCTACCGCGACGTCGAGTCGCTCGGCGCCGCCGGTGTGCCGGTGTACGCCGACCGCGGTCCGGCCGGCGGCTACCGGCTGGTGGCCGGCTACCGGACCCGGCTGACCGGGATGACCGGGCCGGAGGCCGAGGCGCTCTTCCTCGCCGGCCTGCCCGAACCCGCCGCCGAGCTGGGCCTGGCGTCGGTGGTGACCGCCGCCGAGCTGAAGCTGCGTGCCGCGCTGCCCGACGACCTGGCCGACCGCAGCGGCCGGCTGCGACAGCGGTTCCACCTGGACGCACCCGGATGGTTCCGCCGGCCCGAACCCACCCCGCACCTGGCGACGCTTGCCGGGGCGGTGTGGCAGGACCGGCTGGTGCTGCTGCGCTACCGGCGTTGGCGTGCGCCCCGGGAGGTGACCCGGCTGGTCGCCCCGCTCGGCGTGGTGCTCAAGGCGGGCCGCTGGTACCTGGTGGGCCGCCGCGGGGATGAGCCACGCACCTACCGGGTCGGGTCGGTGCTCGACGTGACGGTCACCGACGAGCGGTACGAGTGGCCCGACGGGTTCGACCTGGCCGCGTACTGGCGGGAGTGGACCGCCCGCTACGAACGCGACGTTTACCGCGACGAGGCGCGCATCCGGCTCACCATGGCCGCGCTGGAGTTCATGGCGTACGTCTTCCCGCCGCAGATGAGCCGGGCCGCCCGGGCGGCGGCCGGCGAGCCCGGACCGGACGGGTGGGTGGAGACCACCGTGCCGATCGAGTCGGTGCGCCACGCCCACGGCGAGTTCCTGAAACTGGGCGCCGAGGTGGAGGTGCTGGCCCCGGCGTCGCTGCGGGACCGGTTCACCGCCACCGCGCACGCCCTGACCCGGCTCTATCCGGCGGACGCGGGGTCGGCCGGCGCGTCGGCCTCCCCCGCGTCGTCGTGAACCCGCTCAGGCGGGGGTGAGTTCCCGCCGGTTGCCCTCGCCGGTGGTGGTGACCGAGATCCGGCGCGGCTTGGCGCGCTCGGCGACCGGGATGCGCAGCGTCAGCACGCCGTTGTCGTAGCCGGCCTCCAGCCGGTCGGTGTCGAGCGTGTCGCCCAGGAACAGCTGCCGGGTGAACGTGCCCATCGGCCGTTCGGCGGCGACCAGTTCGACGTTGTCGCCGGTGGGGCGGCGCCGCTCGGCGCGCACGGTCAGCACGTTGCGTTCGACGGTGCAGTCGATGCTGTCCGGGTCGACGCCGGGCAGGTCGAAGGCGGCGTAGAAGTGGTCGCCGTCGCGGTAGGCGTCCAGGTGCATCGTGGCCGGACGGGCGGTGGTGCCGAAGAACTGCTCGGCGATCCGGTCGATCTCGCGGAACGGGTCGGTACGCATCAACATGGCTCTGCCTCCTCGGTTCTCCTGACCCAGGGTCTCAAGTTGAGTCTTGGTGACTCAAGTTCTCGCTTCTGTTTTAGCGCGGTGCCGCGACGTCGTCAACCCGGGCCGGCAGTGACTTCTCGAACCAGTGCTGGGCGTACGGTCCGGCGTTGAACGCGGGCACCTCCCGGTAGCCGTGCCGGGCGTAGAGGGCACGCGCCTCGACCAGGTCGGAGCGGGTGTCCAGCCGGATCCGGTCCGCCCCGCCCTCGGCCGCGTACGCCTCGACCGCGGCCAGCAGCGCCGCCCCGCCACCGGCGCCCCGGTGCGCCGGACGCACGTACAGCCGGGTCACCTCCGACCAGTCGAGTTGGCGGCGCAGCCCCACGCAGCCGGCGAGCCGGCCGTCGTGGCGGGCCAGCACCAGCAGCCCGGTCGGCGGGACCAGGTCGTCGTTGGAGTCCTCGGCAAGCGCGGCGTCGACCTCCTCCGGCCGTTCCGGCCGGCCGTACCACCGGCGCACCATCTCCGCCATGTACTCACGCAGCAGAACGACCGCCTCGACGTCGTCGGGACGGGCGATGTGGACACTCCAGCCGGTCCGCCAGTAGACACCGTCCTCGCGGGTGAGCAGCATGTCGTCGACCAGGTAGCGGCGCAGTGTCACGTGATCGGCCGCCCCGCCGTCGCACCAGGGGCGGAGGGCCGCGTCGACCGCGCGTTCCGGGTAGCGCCGCCCGCGCTCGAACGCGCGCTCGGTGATGTGTTCCAGCAGCACCCGGCGCCGGCCCCGCTGCGCGGGCAACCGGACCAGCACGCCGTCGCGCAGGAACGTGCGCAGAATGGTCTCCTGCGGCGTCGCGGCCGGGCCTGCCGGTGCGGCCGCGCCGGCCCGGGCGAACTCGCGCAGCCGTTCGCCGTCGACCCGCAGCCCGCCACCGTCGTCGGCCACCACGCCCGCGTCGGTGAGCCGGCGTACGGCGGTGGCGGCGTCGCGGGCCGGCAGGCCGGTGCGGGCCACCACGGCCGGCACGTCCCGGGCACCGAACACGATCGCGGCGAACACGGTACGGCGGCGCTCGTCGGCGAGCGCCCCGGCGAGAGCATGAGCGGTCATGATCGGCAGCCTGTCAGCAACCGGCCGGTTCCGGCCACGCGTTTTCGCCTCCACCGTCCACGCCGCCGGTCCGGGGCCGCGATCACAGTGGACGGTGCATGACGTGCAGCCCCACCCGTCCCCGCGTCGGGTGGGCGAACGACTCCGGCACGGTGCCGATCACGCTGAAGCCGAGCCGCCGGTACAACGCCACCGCGGCGGTGTTCGTCTCCACCACGGCGTTGAACTGCATCGCGGCGAAACCCTGCCGGCTGGCCCAGTCCAGCGCGTCCTCGCACAACGCCCGACCGACGCCCCGCCCGCGCGCGGACGCGGCCACCATGAAACTCGCCGTCGCCACGTGCGAGCCCGGCCCGGGCCGGTTCGCGCCCATCTTCGCGGTGCCGAGCACCGTGCCGTCGTGGTCCACCGCCACCGAGGTACGCCCCGGCGGGCGCTCCACCCACACCTCACGCGCCACGTCGGCCGGCCACGCCGGGTCGTAGGCGAAGGTGTCGGCGGCGGCGATGACGTCGGCGATGATCGGCCAGACCTGATCCCAGTCGGCGTGGGTGTACTCGCGGATGTGCATCGTGGGCACGGTAGTCACCGTCCGCCCACCCCGGCCAGCGGTTTCCGCCCACCGGACGACGGCGCCGATCTGCCACCAGCGGGTCCCGCACCGGTCCTGCCATACTCGTCGCCATGCTCTGGGGTGTCAGCGGCTCACTGTTCCTGCTGGACTACCTGGCCGCGGTGGCGGTGGCCGTCGCGGTCGCCGTGGCAGTACGGGAGCTGACCGGCCGGCGGGTCCGCGGCGCGCCACCCGACCGGGTCGAGTTGGCGTATCTGACCGACCGGGCGGTGCTGGCCTGCCAGGTCGGCGTGGCCGCGTTGCGCCGCGGCGGCGGGGTGAGCGTCGGTGAACTGGCCACCCTGCACGTCGAGGGACCGCCGCCGCCCGGCTCGCTCCCGCTGGTGCGCGCCCTGCACACCGCGCTGCGTCGCCCGCAGACCTGGGCGGCGGTGCTCGCCGATCCGGCGGTGGGCCGGGCTCTGCGTCGGGTGGTGGGTCGGTTGGTGCGGGACGGGTGGCTGCTCACCCGCAGGCAGCGGCGGCGGGTCGCCTGCGGCACGATCCCGCTGTTCGCGGTCGCCGCCGTCGGGGTGGCCCGGCTGGTGGACAGCGCGGTGGAGGGACGGTCGGCCGGCGACCCGGCATCGGTCGCAGGGTTGTTGCTGTGCTGCCTGGCGACCGCGCTGGGCGGCTGGTGGCTGACCGAGGTGCCGGAGACCGGGGCCGCCGCCCGACGGCTGCTGCGCCGGCTGCGCCGCGAGCACGCCGACCTGGACCCCGAACGCCGTCCGGTGTGGCAGGGCCGGGACACCGATGCGCTGCTCACCGGCATGGCGCTGTTCGGTCCTCGACCGCTGCTCGCCGTCGACCCGGCCTTCGCCGTGCAGCTGGGCGTGGACCCGGAACGTGGCCGTCCGCGCCCCGAACGCAAACCCGCACGCCGCTGACCGCCGACCGCGCGCGAACGGCCGGGACCGATCAATTCGGGACGAACGTCGCGGGGACGGCACGGATCGGGCAGGACGGCTTCGCCGTGGCGGCGCGGGGGGTTTCCTTGTCTTGGGCGCCGGGAAGCCTCCGACATGGCCGAGACATTCGTGAGCGAAGACCTGAAGACGCTTCAGGCGATGGCGATCGGCGCCGGCATCCGAGAGGTCGACCGCATGTCGCCTGACGAACTGGTCGAGTCGTTGCGCCGCGCCGGCGTGGCCGACGGGACGCAGAACGACTGGCCGCCCCAACCGATCGAGGACCCCGCGCACCTGGCAGGGCTGCCCAGGAGTTCCCTGCGGCAGGGCGACGAGAGCACCGGCGGGCGGGCCGCCGAGGAGTCGATCGGCGCGCGGCCCGGAGAGAGCGGCACCGAGATCGACGACCGCACCGAGCACTGAGCGGACGCAGAAGGGCCGCCCCCGGGATGACCCGGGGGCGGCCCCACGCTCGACCGGACGGTCAGTGCATCCCGGCGGCGGCCGCCGCCTCCTCCCTGGCCCGGCGCTCGTCACCGCTGAGCGTGTTCAGCGGCTTCTCCTTGATGAACAGCACCACGATCAGGGCGAGCAGCGCGAACGGCGCCCCGATCAGGAACATCTCCGACGTGGCGGTGCCGTACACCTCCTGCACGATCCGCAACACCGGTTCCGGCAGCGCCGACAGGTCGGGCACCTCGGTCGACCCGCCGCCGGCCGCGAGCGGGCCGAGCTTCTCGGTGGTCAGCGACGTGACCCGGTTGGCCAGGACGGCGCCGAGCGCGCTCACCCCGACCGCGCCGCCCATGCTGCGGAAGAACGTCAGCACCGAGGTCGCCGCGCCCAGCTCGCTGGCCGGTACGTCGTTCTGCGCGGCCAGCACCAGGTTCTGCAGCAGCATGCCCACGCCGACGCCCAGCACCGCCATGTACACCGACAGGGCGAGGACGCTGGTGTTCGCGTCGATGGTGCCCAACAGCAGCATGCCGACCGTCATCACCGCGGCACCGGCCACCAGGAACATCTTCCACCGGCCGTACTTGGTGATCAGCTGACCCGCCACGGTCGAGGAGACCAGCAGGCCGAGGACCATCGGCAGGCTCATCAGACCAGCCGCGGTGGGCGACTTGCCGAGCGAGGTCTGGAAGTACTGCGACAGGAACACGGTGCCACCGAACATGGCCACGCCGACCAGCACGCTCGCCACGGTGGTCAGCGTGACGGTGCGGTTGCGGAAGATGCCCAGCGGGATGATGGGCTCCTCGGTGCGGGCCTCGACGAACACGGCGAGCGCGAGCAGCGCCAGCCCGCCGCCGACCAGCAGCGCGGTCCACCCGGACGCCCAGTCGAACTTGCTGCCGGCCAGGGACGACCAGATCAGCAGCGTGGACACACCAGCGGTGATCAGCACCGCGCCGAGCCAGTCGATGCGGACCTTGCGGCGCACCGCCGGCAGGTGCAGGGTCTTCTGCAGCAGGGCGATGGAGATCAGGCTGAACGGCACCCCGATCAGGAAGCACCAGCGCCAGCCCAGCCAGGAGGTGTCGACGAGGACGCCGCCGATCAGCGGGCCGGCGATGGTGCCGACACCGAAGACGGCGCCGAAGATGCCGGCGTACCGGCCCAGCTCGCGTGGCGGGATCATCGCCGCCATGACGATGGTGGCCAGCGCGGTCATGCCGCCCGCGCCGATGCCCTGGATGACGCGGCTGAGCAGCAGCACCTCGACGTTAGGGGTGAAGCCGGCGACCAGCGAGCCGGCCACGAACAGGCCCAGCGACAACTGGATCAGCAGCTTCTTGCTGTAGAGGTCGGCCATCTTGCCCCACAGCGGCACCGTCGCGGTCATCGCCAGCAGTTCGCTGGTGACGATCCAGGTGTAGACGGTCTGGCTGCCGTTGAGGTCGGCGATGATCCGGGGCAGCGCGTTTGCCACCACCGTCGAGGCCAGGATCGCCACGAACATGCCGACCATCAGGCCGGACAACGCCTGGAGGACCTCCCGGCGCGACATCCGGGTGCCCGTCCCGGCAGCGCCGGCGGGCGGAACAGTGGCGGTGGTCATCGAACTCCTCGTCGGGTGCGGCCGTGGCGGCCGGTCTGGATCGGGGTGGGTCAGCGGGTGGCGCGGGGATCGGGCAGGCCGGCGGCGACGGCGGTGAACGCCTCGGCGACCAGCTCACGCAGGGGTGCGGGGGCGGGTTCTTCCGCCCAGCGCATCAGTGCGGTGCGGAAGACGGCCCCGGCGACGGTGGTGACCAGCATCGGATGGCCGTGGCACGGGTCGAGGCCGAGGCGCTGCGCGACCGCCGCGACGAGCAGGCGTTCCGTCGCGGCGTTGCCGCTGACCAGCCGGGGAAGCAGCGAGGGGTTCGCGGCGATCACCGTCAACCGCAGCCGCCACACCTCCCGGTCGGCTTCGATCGCCGCGACCACGTCGTCGAAGGCCGACCGCACCGCGTCGAAGGCGGACAGATCCGGCGGCGCCGCGAGGATCCGCCGGGTCAGCAGTTCGGCCTCGGCGGCCGGGTCACCCAGGAGCGCCTCGTCCTTGCTGGCGAAGTAGTTGAAGAAGGTCCGCGCGGAGACCTCGACCGCCTCGCTGATCTCCTCCACCGTCACCTGGTCGAGCCCTCGTTCGGCGACCAGGCGCAGGGCCGCCTCGCTCAGGGCGGCCCGGGTCCGGCGCTTCTTGCGGTCTCGAAGGCCGGGGCGGCCCCGGTCGGTGTCGGTCACACGGCGACGCTACGACTGATCTTGCACGCAGTGCAAACTTTTAGTGAGTGAAGTGGAGCACGTCGCCGCGCCGAGCGACGACGGCGGTCAAAACCTGTGGAGAAACACCCCCACGTTCTCGTACGGTGCTGCCGAACCCGTCGGATCGAGAACTGGACGACTTCGCGTGACCCCACCTGCTCGCAAGGCCTGACACGCCTTTCCGCTCACCGGTAGCCGGCGCAACCCGCCGGCTCCACCGGGCTGCCCCCGCGCGCCCGATCCTTCGCGCCGAGGCCGCGCGTCATCGGCCTCGTGTCAGGTCTTTCAGAGATCAGGTCCCGAGTCATGTCTTCCACACCCCATGTCGTGCTGCCCTGGGTCGTCCGCCGGACCCGCCTGCCGCTGCTGTCGAAGCGGTGCGTGGACTGCCCGTCGGAGTCGGCCACCACCGGCAAGGGCAGATTCCGCGTCAACGCCAACGGCAAACTGCTCGACGTGTGGCTGCTGGTCCGCTGCGTACGCTGCGATCGGACGAGCAAGCTCACCGTCCACGAACGGACGCCCGTCAGCTCCTTCGCCCCCGACACACTGCACGGCTACCACCGCAACGATCCGGCACTGGTGGCGGCCACCCTGCTGGATCCGGCACTGACCCGGCGCGGGCACGTCACCCTCGACTGGACCGGCGCCTGCCGCCTGGACACCACGACCGTGCCGTGCGACACGTGGCCGATCCAGGTGGAGGTCACCTTCGCCGACCCGGTGCCGGTGCGTCCGGAACGGCTCATCGCGTACGGCCTCGGCCTCAGCCGGTCCGAGGTGCTGCGCCGGGTCACGTGCGGCGTCGCGCTGAACCGGACGACCCGCACGGGATTCACCTTCACCCTGCTGGCCCGGGAATAGCCGGTAGGCGGGGGGGGGCGCCGCCGGGGCGCGCCGTGGGGGGGCGCCCCCCCCCCCCCCCCCCCCCCGCCCGGCGGCCCGAAACCGAGGTGACGATCCTTGGCGGCTCAGGACAACGCGACCGCCAGCTGACCCAGTCCGAGGGAACCGAGCGCCAGCGCCCGCCGGTGGAACGCCCGCCGATCACCGGGGAAGGACGAGCGGGCCTGCCGCCACACCCGCTCCCCCACCTTGTACGTCAGCGCCTGCCCCGGCCGGCCCAGGTAGCGGGCCAGCTCCAGGGACGCGTACGGCCCCTGGTGGCAGCGCTCTCGCAGCAGCCGCAGAGCGGCGTCCGGGGTCCACAGCGTGCCATCACCGAACGGCATCGGCAGCCGTAGGTGCAGGCCGATGTCGAGGACCACCCGCGCCGCCCGCAGCAACTGCATGAAAAGGTGCCCGAGCCGGGCACCGGGCTGCTGGTAGAGCCCGATTTCGTCCATGAACCGTTCGGCGTACAGGGCCCAGCCCTCCTGGCAGCCGGACAGCCCGCCGAGCAGGTTCAGTCGCGGTCCGAGGCCGCCCCGGCAGGCCTCCTGGCCGATCTGGAGGTGGTGGCCGGGAACACCCTCGTGGTACGCGGTGCTGTAGGCCCACCAGGTGGGGAAGCTGGTCCTGCCCTCGGGGAGCAGCCACCAGACCCGACCCGGCCGGGACAGGTCCTGCGACGGCCCGATGTACGCGGTGCCGCCCGATCCGGTCGTCCGGCACTCGATGCGGCGCAGCGGCGCGGGAATGTCGAAGTGCACGCCGTCCAACCGGTCGATGGTGGATTCCAGCAGCTTCTGCAGCCACTCTTCGAACGCCGCCTGGCTGTGCAGCGTGCCGGGCGCGTCGGGGCGGTCGAGCCGGGCGAGCACCTCGGGCACGCTGCCGCCCAGAGCCTTCGCCTCCGCGACCACCTCCGCCTCGATCGCGGTGAACTCGTCCCAGCCCCAGTCGTGCAGCTCGCGCAGGTCCGGCTCCGCGCCGAGGAAGGCCCGCACCCAGAGGGCGTACCGCTGCGGGCCGAACGCCTCGTCGTCGCGCGCGCGTGGCGCCAGGTCCTCGGTAAGCGTCGCGGCCAGCCTCCGGTACGCCTGCCGCGCGCCCTCGGCCGCCGCCCGCAACGACGCCCGCTGCGGCCCGTCGCCGTAGCGTTCGACCATGGCGATGTCGTCGTCGATCCAGCCCTGGCAGCGGTGCGTCACCAGGTCGACCTGGCGGTGCGTCGGCAGGTGGCCGCGGTCGGCGGCGAGCAGCAGGCTGCGGGCGTACCCGTCCAGGGCCGCGGGGATCGCGGCCTGGCGCGCGCCCACCCGGGCCCAACCGTCCTCGCGGGCCGGGCCGGGGACGTCCCCGGCGGGTACCGCCGCCTCGACGCACTGGCGGACGAGCTGGAGCGGGCCGGTGGCCGCCGCGTGCAGTTCGCGCAGGTTCTCCCCGGCGTCGTGGAAGGCGATGCGGGCGTGCAGCCGTTCGGTGAGGTGCGCGTGCAGCGGACTCGTCGCGGGCCGGGCCCGAAGCTCGCGCAACGCGGAGGCCGCGAGGTCGGCGCGGGCCTGATGACCGTCCGGGCCGTAGTCGGTGAGCACGTCGACGTCCTGCTCTCCACAGTCGACCACCGCCACGCACGGATCGAGGCGGGCCGCCTCGTCCAGAAACCGGCGGCCGAAGTCTTCGAGGGTCTCGTCGCGGGTGTCCTGATCCATGTCCCGATCATTCCTCGTCCATCGAGGACCCGGGTCGAGCACGCTTGTCGCGTGGGGCGCCTCCGGTTCTTCGGGGTGCCAGCGCGAGTCTCGACCTTCCTTTAGTAATGGATCATCCCTGACGAAGGCAGGATGTCCTGATCTAGGATCACGCCTGCGATCTGCGCAGTGTCCAGGGCAGGGCAGAGAGCCGGATCAGAGGGGCGTCGGGGGCAATGGGAAGGAAGCGGTACGTGGCCGGCACGGTCTCCGCCGGGACGTTGGTGGTGGTCGCGACGCCTGCTCCCGCCGTCGCCGGGCCGGTGGTCCACGAAGACAAGATCAGGAACGTGCCGGACATCGCCGGTGAGTGGTACCGGGACGTCGTCGAGTGGGCCGACACCACCCCGGGCCCCGTTCAGACGTTCATGGAGCACTTCACCGAGTTGGGCATCGTGGTGCTCGCCGCGATGTGGGCGCTGGTGTTCTGGCGCAGCCGCCGGGGACCGGTCAAGCCGATGGCGGTGGCGTTGGCCGGCGGCCTGGGCGTGGTGATCGCGTACGGGCTGAGCGAGTGGTCGAAGACCTACCTGGACGCGGAACGTCCCTGCCGGACGTTTTCCGAGCTGACGATCATCGCGGACGCGTGCCCGCCGACAGGCGACTGGTCCTTTCCGAGCAACCACAGCACGATCGCGGCCGGGCTGGTCGTGGCGATCTTCCTGGTCTCCTGGCGGGTGGGCCTGCTCGCGCTGCCCGTCGGCGTACTGGCCGGGTTCTCCCGGATCTTCGTCGGCGTCCACTATCCACACGACGTGGCGGCCGGCTTCCTGATCGGTGCCGCGACCACGGTGATCGTGGCCGCGCTGCTGGCCCGACCGGCCAGCAAGCTCGTGCGCGCCGTCGGCCCGGCCCGGGACGATTCTGAGTGACTGTTGGGCTGGAGGACCGGCCCGACGACTTGTCGGCGCGACTGACGCGGGTGGCGGCGAAGTTGGCGACTGCCGCGTCGATGCCCGGGGATCCGGTGATGTTCGGCGCGACCACCCACCGGTTCCGAATCGGGCCACCGTTGCCGCAGGACGCGGTCGTCGCCTTTGAGGAACGGCACGGCGTGGGACTGCCGGCTGACTATCGGGGGTTCATCACCACGGTCGGGCACGGCGGACCCGGGCGGTTCGGCGGCGCCGGCCCCTTCTACGGGCTGCACTCCCTCAAGGACTGGGACGTGAGCCTGTGGGGCGCGCCGGACACCACCATGTTGTCCAGGCCGTTTCCCGCCTAACCGGGGCGGGTGTACGAGGACTGGCTGGCCGAAGTGGCGCCCGGCGACGAGGACGAGCCGTACCGCGGGACGCTGGCGCTCAGCGACCAGGGCTGCGGGGGCCTGTCGATCCTTGTCGTCAGCGGACCGGCGCGTGGACGCGTCACCGACAACGGCGGGAGCAGAGAAGGCCCGATCTTCACCGGGGATCGGGACTTCCTGTCGTGGTACGAGCGATGGTTGGACGCGGTCCTGGCCGGCGAGCGGCATTTCCGCTAAGAGTGCGCTGAGTCCGAGGCGCAAGCACGTCCGGAGTCACACGCGCTGGGTGCCGCCTCACTCGTCGCCTCGGATGCGGGCGTGGAGGTGCATGTCGTGCCGACCGTCGGAGTGGACGGCGTCGCTGCGTTTGGTGCCCTCCAAGAGGAAACGGGCTTTGACGGCGACGCGGCAGGACGCGTTGTTGCGGGTCGAGTGATCCAGATACAGACGATGGAAACCAGCCTCGCCAAGTGCCCAGACGCTCAGCGTCGTCAGCGCGCGAGAGGCCACACCTGCTCCGCGGGCAGCCGGGAGCATCCAGTAGGAGCACCCTGCCACACCGTCATGAAGGTCCATTCCGCCCATGGCCATACGCCCCAGTACCTCACCGCCTCCCCGGGTCACCGCCCAACTCGCGCCGGTCTCCTCCGCCCACGCCTGGCGATACAGGTCGAACCACTCACGGGCCTGGTCTTCAGATGCGGGTTGGCGAGTGTGCCAGTGCCGGATCTCGGGGTCGTGATAGGCGGCGAAGAACACCGCGGCGTCGGCCGCTTCCCAGGGTCGCAGCAGCAGGCCGCCCGCGGCGGGCAGCGACGGTTGCGGGCGGCTCGCGAGTGTGCCGGCGGGAATGGCGGGCGGCGTTGACAGGATTGACGTCACACCTCATCTTCTCCTGGTAGCGATCCCGGGTGGCAGCGCATCGGTCACTCCCCGCGCCGCAACCTGTGGTGCCAGGGTTACGCCCACGCGTGGCGGCGAACTCAAGCACATCCGCCGGGGTCGATCCGATCGTCGGCACGAACATCCACTCCACCGTCAGATGTCGTCTGCCAACGAGGTTGAGGCATGATCGTTCCCCTGAGCTGTGGTGCCTCAAGATGACGGGCAGGTTTTGGTGAGGGTTCCTGCCAGTCTTTCTGAGGCAAGTCGCGGTGTCGGGATCGGATCGCCCGGGTTGGTGTCGGCGTACTGGTTGTTGTGCAGAGCCGCGTACGACTGATCTTGCAGAGCAAGCACTGGCCGAACCATTGAGGTTCCGCCTCCGCCGGTCAGGGCAGGGCGGGACTCAGGAAGGGAACACCAGGGCCACGTCGTGGGACGTGATCGGTGAGCTCACATCGCACCTAACCGCACGCGGCCTGTCCGTGGCATCCGGCCACCAAGCCTCCGCAGAAAACACGTTTGGCGGATCACGGCGGCCGCTGCTAGTTTTCGGGAGGCCGTGCGAGAGACCGAGGAGGTGGTACCCGTGAACGTTTTGACATGGGTGCTCCCCTCTGGGGTCACGGTCGGGCGATAGGTCGTCTGGGAGCGCCGTTCACGAGCACTCCCGAAAGGCACGACCATGCGATTCACTACTGAGCAGCGCCTCGATGACGGCGTCCTCGAACGCGAATTCACCCTCGGCGAGATCCCCGGCATCCTGTGGACGCCCGGATCCGCATCCGCACCGGTCCCGCTGATCCTGCTCGGCCACCCCCCGCTCGGACTGCACGAGATGTACCCCCGTCTGGTGGCTCGGGCTCAGCACGCCGCGGCGGATGGCTTCGCCGCGGCCACCATCGAGCTCCCCGGCAGCGGTGACCGGCCCCGTTGGGCCGTCGCCGAGCAGGCCCGCACCGACCTGCGCCGGGCACTGGAGGCCGGCGAGCCGGTCAGCGACGAGATCATCGACGCCCTCATCCTCCCGCTCGTCAACAAGGCGGTCCCGGAATCGCAGGCCGCCCTGGATGCCCTCCTGTCGCTGCCCGAGATCGGCGGCCCGGTCGGGTACTCGGGGGGAGTGATCTCCGTCGGCATCCGGCTTGCGGTGGTCGAGCCCCGCATCGTGGCCGCCGGCTTCTTCGCCGGGAGTTTCGTGCCGCGCGCGATGTTCGAGGAGGCCCGACAGGTCACCATTCCGCTGCATGTCCTGCTGCAGTGGGATGACGAAGGGAACGACCGGCAGGCGGCCCTGGACCTGTTCGACGCCTTCGGCTCCAAGGAGAAAACGCTGCACGCCAACATGGGCGGACACACCGGTGTCCCGCAGTTTGCAGGGGAGGACGCAGCCGGGTTCTTCGCTCGGCACCTGCGCTAGCCGCCGGCCAGCACCGGCCCGGTCCCGCGGCACATCGATCTGCACCGGCCCCGTGCTGTCGGTCAGCACCGCCTTCGACCGGCAGCCGTTGCCGACGTTGCCGACCCGACACCGTCGGATTCGCGTTTGGCATAGCCGAGATGCTCGGTCATCTCCTCGTTGAGCGCGGTCTCCAGGACCGTTTTGGTCAACTGCTTGAGCAGCCCATCCGGGCCGGTCAACGACAGACCCTGTTCCGTCGCGGCCCGGACCAGCTCAGCAGCGGCTTTCGCCTCCGCCGACGGCTCAGGCCGCTTCTTCCGTCCGGCCTGGTCGTCCAGTGTCGCGGTCATCACGACACCCTCCTCACCGGGCACAACGCCCGGCAGGTCAGGCCGGAAACACCGTCAGATCCACACGCCCGATCAAGACGGGGACGCCGCAGTGAGCTTCGCGATGTCGGGGGCGTAGACGGTCATCCAGTGCGGATGTAGCCGGTAGTAGACCACCTCGTTCTCCCAGTCGAAGGGGTCGTCGCCGTAGAAGTCCTTGAAGTACGCGAGCAGGTCGGGCCAGTCCGCGGCCGGCTCGCCGTCCTGGGGGTTGAGGATCTCCACCTTGCCGTGCGTGAACACGCCCAAGTCCTCGCCGCGCATATGCGCGGCGCTGACGGCAGGCCGCGCCGCGAGATGGCGCGCCTTGGCGGCGTTGCGCGCCGTGCCAAAGTGCCACTTCCCGTGCAGGAAGTGCCCGTCCACACCGCTGATCCGTGGCTCGCCCTTCGCCGTCACGGTGGACAGGGCGAGGGTGCACATGCCGGTGAGGACCTGGGTGAGCTGCTCCGCGGTCAGTGTGCTTTCAGCCTTGATGATCGAGCGGAGGTGCGAGGTGGAGCGGGAGAGGGAGGCGCCAAGGAGGGCCTGAAGCTGTTGGAGATCTTCTGAAGTTTCGCGCATGGAGGTCGTTATCTATCCCATATGTATCCGTGGTGCCCGGTCCGCGCCATCGACGCCGACCGGTGAAGCCATAGTCAACCCAAAATCTGACACCTTGTGTCAGATTTCTTCTTCTGCCTCGCGGACATCACCGCCCCGGTAATCATCGGCAGGACGCCCGGCCATGGATCCCCTGACGGGACGCCAGCACAGACGCCGATGGCCGAGCCCAACTGAGCCGGCGTCAGATCCACTGATCCAAGGTGTCAACTCTCCCGACCCGCATCAGTTGCGCTGAGCCAGGACAAGCGACGACAGCACAGGCCTGAAGGCACGCTCGCACAGCCGCGCACATAACTGTCATTATGGTGTAGCAACGATTTGCCCGCTTTGCCGGAGCTGATTATCGAATAATCGTTACCGGTAATCCTGGAAACCGGCAAAGGGCGGGGCGCCGCAGCCGAGGGGGAACATCCTGTCCTCGTGCGGTGGAGATGGAACAGGTACGGCACGCGTACGCCGGTGTCGCAGACCTCTACGTCGAGTTGTTCGACACGAGCCGTCAGGTGCACACCGACGATCTCGCCTTCATCGACCGCCACCTGGCAATCCGAGGCGGCGAGGTGCTCGACGCGGGCTGAGTCGCCTGGTCTTCCTGCCGGCTCGAAGCCGGCGGCGTCGGAGCGGTTGGACCGCGTTGCGGGCCATCCGGGATCGGATACGGGACAGCCGATCGATCAGTGGTTATATGAGGTGCTGATCAATACGTGTCTGACCTCCCGGTCGGACCACCTGGACCACCAACTAGGGCCCGTTTCATAAGTGGATCGCCGTCATCAAGGAGCTGCTGCGGCTACTTCGCCCCGTTGGGGCCGCCCGGCCTGTTCGTCGACGACGTGCGGGCGTTCTTCCGGAACCTGCGGTGACGGTCGCACCGAGCCTGCTCCCATAGATCGAGTTCGTCGTCCGGTTTCCGCCAGCCGGCCCGGTACTGCATCTGGCAGTGTTGCTGCCGCAATCAGCATCGGAGGTCGGGTTCATGCATCGCGTTGTCGAGCCACGAGTGCTCTACTTTGGGACTCCTGTCGTGCTCATCAGCACGACCAACGAGGATGGCACGCCGAACCTGGCACCGATGTCCTCGGCGTTCTGGGTCGGCCGGTCGGGCATGCTCGGGCTCGATGAGACGTCCCAGACGACTCACAACCTGGCCAGGACCGGTGAAGGCGTGCTGAACCTCGCGCACGCCGGGCTCGTCTCCGCGGTCGACCGGCTGGCACTGCTGACCGGCACGCGCACAGTGCCCCCGCACAAGGTGAGCAAGGGCTACCGGTACGAGGCCGATAAGTTCGGCGCCGCCGGACTGACCCCCGTCCCGTCCGACAAGGTCGATCCGCCGCGGGTGGCCGATTGCCTCGTCCACCTCGAAGCGGTCGTGAACCGGATCCACCCGTTCGGCGAACCGGATTCCGGAGTCGTGGCCGTGGACGTCCAGGTGGTCCGGGTCCACATCGAGGAGAGCCTGCTGATGCTCGGCTCCGACCGGTACGTCGACCCGGACAAGTGGAATCCGCTCATCATGAAGTTCCTCGAGTTCTACGGCGGAGGGCCGAACCTGCATCCGTCGCGACTGGCCGAGGGCTGGGGCGCGCCGCGCCGGACCACGGCCTCGACCGGGTCCACCCGGTGAATCGCACGATGTCCGAGGGGGCGTGGCGGTGATCGATAACTGACGAGGTCTCCGGTATGTGGTTCTGCGACCAAGCAAGAACTTCACACCGGGAACCTCGTACCCACCGTAGCGGTGACGAGGCGGCCTGACCTGACCGACAGGCAGTGGGCTGTTCTGGCCCCGCTGCTGCCTGCCGCGCCAAGAACGGGTCGGCCGCCGAAGTGGGAGAAACGGCAGCTCATCGATGGGATCCGGTGGCGGATCCGGATCGGCGCCCCGTGGCGGGACGTCCCGGCTGAGTACGCGCCCTGGCCCACCGTCTACAGCGGCCACACGATCAGCTTTCTGCCCGTGGGCTGCACCTACACCGGTAGCCTGCCGCCCGGTGGACGTCCGATGTTCCGGTCCGACGGCACTCCCGGTTACTGGCTGTGGGCGAGCCTGCCCGCAGGCCATTCCGGCGGCGATACGGGGCTGCGGTTCTACTACCTGGACATCAGCGGGTACGGCGCGGGTGGGCTGGCCGTCGTCGGCCCGGTGGCCACCGTCAACGGGCTGCGGCGTCCCACCGGCCAGGGGATGAACGCCAACACCGTCTACGGCATGAGGTTCCATCACATGGGCGCCACGTACTCCACCGACACGGTGGGCCCCGGGGGCCTGACCATGTGGAACTCGCGGAACAACACGATCCGGAACAACCACTTCGACTACCTGGAGAACCTGGCGCCCACCGTCGGAAACGTCCACGTCCGGGAGAACCTTCACCCGTACCAGCATCGACCCGGTCGGGTTCTTCTCCGAGTGGTCCTGTGACCAGACCTGTGCGACCCGGTACAACCAGCCTCTTGAGTGCGGCAGCCACGGCAACCTCTTCGAGTACAACACCCTCTACACCGGGTACGACGGCACGTGGCGGCGCCGGACCGGCTGACCGCGTTGCGGACCCACCACCCCGCCCCGCCTACGCCGTGAACGGGTTGAGGACCTCGAATGCCTCCTGGAACCGTACGGGGATGCCGCTCTGCGCGCTCTTGCGTTCCAGGAACGCTTTCGTCTCGGCGAACCTGTCGAGGAAACCCGGCAGAGGCCGCAACCTCCGGTCCAGGGAGACGAAGAAGTTGTCCCAGTGGATCGGCACGACGAGGCGGGGTCGGGTCGCCTCCACCACGTGTCGCCAGTAGTCGTCCTGGAAGCGCGCCGACTGGCCGCCCAGCGCACCGACCCCGAGGTAGAGGACGTCGACGTCGAGTCCGTCGAAGCTGTGCGGGACGACATTGGCACTCGGATGGACGAGCATCACGCCGTCGGGATGGGTGAGGAGAAAGGAGAAGCATCCGCCGTCGCGGTACCTGCCCGCCCGGGTCGGCGGCACCAGCGGAGCCTCGATGCTGCCGGGGAACCTGTTGCCGGGGCTGTGGACGCTGCCGAACACCCGCACGGTGAACGCGCCGACGCGGTGCTCGTCGCCGTCCGCGACACGTGTCATCGACTGTTCGTCGAGGCCGCCACCGCGTCCCACGTGGAGCGTCGACTCGGAGCCGAACAGCGTGCCACCGAGGTGCTTGACGACCTCGGGGGCGTCCAGGACGTGGTCGTAGTGGGAGTGGGCGACGAAGAGCGCGTCGAGCCGCGTCACCCCGGCCCGGGTCAGGGCACGGGTGATCCGACCGAGGTCGGGGGCCACCCGGCCGAACACGACGCGCGGCAGGGACGGCCTGGTGAAGAAGCCGTCGACCAGGACGGCCGACGTCCGGTCGGACACGTACACCGACGACGTGCCGAAGAAGACGGCTTCGACGGGTGCTCCGCTGGCGCCCATACCCGGATGCTACAGATCGTGAAAGGTCAGGCTGGGTATGCGCGGTCGGGGTTTCGGTTCGGTAGCGTCGCCGCTGTGACTGGTGAACCCCCGGTGCGGGTCGGACTGCGGGTCGAGGATGTGGTAGCGGCTGCGACGTTGTATGAGGGCTTCGGTTTCGTGCCGGTCGGAAGGGTGCCGGGTCGAGACGGCGAGGTGCTGATGGTGATCCTGCGTCGGGGTCCTTTGCAGCTGCTGGTCGATGCATTGGTGGGCATGCCGTTTCCAGACAGTGCGCGGGAGCGTCACACGTTGACGGGACCGCGTGGTCTTGGCGTGGTCATTGGCATCGAGGTAGATGATGTTGATGAGATGGCCCGATGGTGCCGCGCCGCGGGCTGCGTGATCGGAGCCGGCCCGCTGGACGCCGCATGGGGTGAGCGGTACGTCGAGGTCGAGGACCCATACGGGTATGCGTGGAAGTTTTTTCGGGTGCTGCCCGGTGCGCGGGACGACGGGCTGCAGGCGACGGCTGACGAATGGTCGGGCCGGCATTGACCAGCCGGTAGCCCGTTCAGGCCAGGGCCTAGCGGGCGTCGTCCGAGCGCCGCGGCGCCGAGAACGCCGGGTGAATACGATGGCGGCGTGACGATCAAGAACAGGTGCGGCCTCTCCCCCCGGTCGTCGTGACGCAGCCGGCTGCTCCGATCGCCCCGCAACGGTTGCTCGCCCACGCGGACAACCTCGACGCCGTACGCTCGCTGCTCGGTGAGGTGCACGCCGCCCGGGCACGGGCCGCGCAGGACGTGGCGGCGTTCGGTTCGGTGTGCGGTTGGCTGCTGTCCGGCATGACCGACCGGCATGTCAGACAGCAGGAGTTGACCGCCTATGTGCAGGAGACCATGCGCGCGTGGGCTGACATCCTGCGTCAGGTCGCCGACGGCAGGCAGGATTTCACGACCGCGATCGGCCACGACGACGATGCCCGCACCGACGGCGGCACCCCGCTCGTGGAGGAACCCGAGTCCTCGGACGACCGGATGATGCTCCGCGTGATCGCTCACGTCGAGCGACGGGAGTGGGTCGACCCGTCGCTGGCGGAGGCGGCACCCGTGGCCGAGTTCGCCGCCCCCGTCGACGACTGGTACGCCGTCCTGCGGATCGGCGGCCTACGGTACGCCCTGACGCACGTCGAGCCGTTGCGTCACCTCATCGACGGCCTCGCCGGTATGCCGGAGGTCTGCGCCCGCGACGCAGCCGGATGGGAGACCAGCGCTGCGGACCTGCGATGTCTGGGCGACCTGCTGCGACAGTGCGTGGCGCGGGACATGCCGGCCGGTGCACGGCTGGACGTGCGGTCCTACCACGCCCGGATGGCGCACAACGTCAACGCACTCATCGGACTCGCCGACGTGGCTGCCGGCATGGCCGTGATCACCAGGTGCGCCGGCGAGCTGATCAGCCTCACCGCCGACATCGTCCGTGGCGTCATCGGCGACCTGTTCGCCCGGGTGATCGCCTGGGCCACCGGCGTACCCATAGGTGTCCCCACGCCGCCGCCGCACGCGCAGTTCGGCATCGTGGTGGGCACGGCGTGGCGCATCCACGCCTACACGGAGGCGCTGAGCACAAGCATCAGCGAACTCTCCCGCAGCGTGGACGGTTGAGGGGTGTCCGGTGGGTCAGACCGGCACGTCCGGTTCGCGCGACCGGTCGACCCTCACCAGTCGGGCGCTGACCGACTCGGGCATCAACAACCCGTTGGTCGTGGCCTGGACGGCCGGCAGCGGCGGCAGCTCCAACCGGTAGTCGCGGGCCACCATCTTGGTCGCGATGGTCAGCTGGGTGGTCGCCAGCAGCGAGCCGGGGCAGAATCGCGGGCCCGCCCCGAAGGGCAGATAGGCGTGGCGCGCATGCGGTTGCCCGGCTCCCAACCAGCGGTCCGGGTCGAACCGTTCCGGCTCGGACCAGAAGCGCGGGTCGCGGTGCAGAAGGTACGGACACAGCAGAACCTCGACGCCGCGATCGATGTCGTGACCGCCGATGACGACTGGCTGTGCCGTGGTTCGCGTGATGAGCCACTGCGGCGGGTGCAGGCGCAGGGCTTCCTTGATCACCGCAGCGAGGTACCGGCCCTCGGCATCGGCGGCCACGGCCGCCGCGAGCTCGGGACGCTCGGCCAACCGGAGCGCTATCCACGCCTGCGCCGCGCCGGGCACCCCGTGCGAGGCGAACATGACACTCCGCAGCACGGAGACGGCCCGGTTCACGTCGGCCTCGGAGGTGATACCGGCAGTCAGCCCGTCGACCAGGTCACGAGGCTTCTCGGGGCGGGCAAGCGGCAGGCGCCGCCGGACGAGTTCCCCCAGGAGGTCCAGCAGGCGGTGGTTGGCCCGTACCGCCTCGCGGGCGTGCGGGCGTGGCCACCAGCCGACCCGACCCTCGTGGCTGAGGAGCGCCTGAAGAGCTGAGCCGAAGAGGTTGTCGGCCGCTTCGGCAAGTGCGTCGAGCCGGTCCGGATCCCCGTCGGCCCCGGCGCAGAAGTCGGTCAGGGCCCGGCCGAGGAGCCGACGGCACGTTTCCGTCAGGTCGAAGCTCGAACCGGCCAGCCCGGCCAGGTCGTGGGCCATTCGCGCGGTGAACCGCTCGGCGTGCAGGTGGGTGATCTGGTCGGCGACGTTGTGCCAGATGTCCCGGCGCACCGCCATCCACTCGGCCACCTGCGCCTCGCGGGCCAGCCGCTCGCGCCGACCCGCGCGCAGTCCGCTGTCAACGGCGTAAGCGCCGTTGGTCTGGGCCAGTACCTGGTGCACGAGTTCGGGATCGTGCACCGCGACCACACCGGAGGACAGCCGGACGACGTCGCCGTACCGATCCCGATTTCGGGCCAGCCAGCCGAGTCGGTCGCGCTGGTAGGCGGTCACGTCGCCGATCAGCCACTGGCCGGGTGGACCGGGGATGCCGCGCACGAGGTGTTTCTCCTGCCTCGACGGTGGCGGCGTTATGCCGCCACCGTCGGATAAGGGCACGGATCAGCGGCAGATCTTAGGTATGTACAGATATGCGCCGCTCACCCTCGCCTTGCGTAGGCGACGTCCCACAGCACGGATGTACGTAGCCATAACGGTCTCCATTCACGCGCCCGACAGGAATAGGGGGAAGCTACCTTTCGTCATGGTCGGCCACAACCCCTCAGGGCGTGCGGGTTGGTGTGGTGCGGCGTACGCGGGAGCCGGTGTGTCCAGGGGCTTCGAGTTGTACGGCAATAATGGACATTTGCCGATGGCGCTGAATGTGGCGGGTCCGGTTGACCAGCGAGCCGGTATCCCCTATCGGCGCTTGCCACTTCCTGGGCGACGACCATGCGGCCGGCATCAACAGCCGGTACGACACACGCCCCGGTCCGGGAGGAGCCTCTGGGCCGGCGGCGATCGTGGGTTGTCGATACGGTGGCCGGATGGACGAAGAAGCGCGCCGCCACTCGTCGTCGTTCGGTGCGGCGGCCACCGCGTACGCCGCACACCGACCGGACTACGCGCGGGCCGCGGCGCGGTGGGCGCTGGAGCCCGCACCCGGCACGCGGGTGCTCGACGTCGGCGCGGGCACCGGCAAGCTCACCGCCGTGCTGGCCCAGGTCAGCGGGAACGTGACGGCGGTCGAGCCGGACCGGGAGATGCTGGCCGAGCTGCGCCGCAGCCTGCCGGACGTGCGTGCGCTCACCGGCAGCGCCGAGGCGGTCCCGCTGCCGGACGCCTCCGTCGACGCGGTGCTGGCCGGCAACGCCATGCACTGGTTCGACATGGCCGTCGCCGGCCCGGAGCTCGCCCGGGTCCTCACGCCCGACGGTGTCCTGGCCGGTCTGTGGAACGTCGTGGACGACCGGGTCGACTGGGTCGCCGGGCTCGCGGCGGTCAGCGGAAGCGCCGCCATCGGGCCGCGCGACACCCCCGCGAGCTGGCGTGTCGCCACGGCGGGCATGCACCTGCCGGACAGCGGCACGCCCCGGTTCGGCTCGCCGGAGCAGGCGGAGTTCCCGCACGGGCAGCGCCGTACCGCCGACTCGCTGGTGGCGACGCTCGCCACCCGGGCCGGGATGCTCGTCATGCCGCAGCGGGAGCGCCGGGAGACGCTGGACCGCATCCGCGCGTACCTGGGGAGCCGGCCGGAGACGGCCGACGGCGAGTTCACGCTGCCGATGCTGACCTGCGTGCTGCGGGTGCGGCGGAGGTGAACCGCGCGACGCCGCCGGCCGGGCTGTGCGCCCGGGTGGTGCACCGGCTGTTCCCCGACGCGCCCGACGGCGAACCGGTGTCGGTGCTGCTGTGGCTGACCGGCCGCGCCCCGCTCGGCGGCCGGCCGCGACGTACCGCGTGGACCTGGCAGGCGGCGCGAACCTGAACGCCAGGGAGCGGGTGTCAGCGACGGTGCCACCAGCGGCGGCGGGCCGGGGCCGGTCGGGGTGACTCCGACACCACGGCAGTTGCCTGCCCGGCGGTTTCCCGGTCGGCCCGCCAGCGGCGTACCGACTCGTCGGCGTTGACCGGGCGAACTGCGACCCGCGGGCCGGTGGGGGTGCGCAGCCAGGCCACCACCTCGGTGTTGAGCGCGGCCACGTACGCGCGTACGGACTCCTCGGTGGGCAGGTCGCGCAGTTCGTCGGGCAGTTGTTCGATGCGGCGGCGCAACTGCAGTGGCGTGGGCAGTAGCAGGTCCGACGGGATCTGCTCGCGCTCCATGAAGCTGCGGATCCACCAGCCCTCGTCGTAGGGCGTGTCGCGGCCCGGGATGGGCTTGCCCGCGCCGGCCAGGTTGTCGAACTCGCCCCGCTCCTGCGCCGAGCGGATCTGCGCCTCGACCGTGGCTTCCCAGCTCGTCGTCACCGCCGTCACCTCCCCCACCCACCGTATCCGCCGCCGTCCGAGCAGGGTCAGCGTCGGACGGGCCCGCACTGTTCCCGCCCGTCGGCGCCTCCGGTGCGGTGGGGCGTGGGGCGGACGGTCAGGGCAGCCGGCGTACGTGGCGGTGGCCGTCACGGGGGTACGGCGGGCGGGCCGGCAGCACCTCGACGAAGGCGTACCCGCTCTTCTCCGCCACCCGGCAGGAGGCCGGGTTGTCCACCTGGTGCAGCAGCTCCAGGTGGGTCAGGCCGGCGGCGGCGAAACGGGCGAACGCCCACCCGGTGACCGCCTCCACGGCGCGCGGCGCGACACCCCGGCCGCGTGCCGGCGCGGCCGTCCAGTAGCCCACCTCGGCGGCGGCGGGTCCCGGGCGGACGCCCTTGAGCACCACGCAGTCCACCAGCCCCTCCCCCTGCAGCACGGCGAAGCTGAACCGGCCGCCGGAAGCCCAACCCTGCCGGCTGCGGCGCAGGAACGCCCGCGCCTGCACCGGGTCGGTCACCGGGTAGCTGGTCCAGGCCCGCAGCACCGGGTCCCGGTACACCTCGATCAGCGCGTCGGCGTCGCCGTCGCACCACGGACGCAGCAGTAGGCCGGGCACGGTCGGGGTGGCCGGCGCGGACAACACGATCGACATGCGGCCAGTATCGTCCGGACCCGCCGATATCCGCTGGTGCGGCTCGGCGCGCCGAGCGTAGGGTCCGGTCGGGATCGGCGGCGGGAGGGCGACGTGGTCACGGTCGGCGCGGTGGTGGGGATCGCCCTGGTGGCGCTCGGTCTGGTGCTCACGCCCGGGCCGAACATGGTCTACCTGGTGTCCCGGTCGGTGGCCCAGGGCCGGCGTGCCGGGTTGGTGTCGCTGCTCGGCGTGGCGGCCGGTTTCCTGGTCTACCTGGCCGCCGCGGTGGCCGGCATCGCCACCGTCTTCGTGCTGGTCCCGCCGCTGTACACGGCGGTGAAGCTGGCCGGTGCGGCGTACCTGCTGTGGTTGGCCTGGCGGACGCTGCGCCCGGGTGGCCGGTCGGCGTTCACCCCGGCGGCGCTGCCGCCGGACCGGCCCCGGCGCCTTTTCACCATGGGCCTGGTCACCAACCTGCTCAATCCGAAGATCGCCATCCTGTACGTGTCGTTGCTGCCGCAGTTCGTCGACCCGGCGCGCGGTCACGTGGCGGTGCAGAGCCTGCTGCTCGGGCTGACCCAGATCGTCGTCGCGTTGACCGTGAACGCGCTCATCGTGCTCGGCGCCGGCGCGGTGTCGGCGTTCTTCACCCGCAGGCCGGGTTGGGCCCGCCTCCAGCGGTACGTGATGGGAACGGTGCTGGCGGGGCTCGCGGTGCGTATCGCCGCCGACCGGTCCCGCGCGGCCGTCGCCACCCCCTGACCGCGCGCCCGCCGGCACGCGGGGGTGCGCCCGGTGCGGCACCGTCAGTGCAGTTGTTCGCACAGCACCGCCACGCCACCGGGCGGCATGGTCAGCAGCCCGTCGACAGGCGCACCGGTGAGCAGTTCCCAGCCGGTGGCGGGCACCCGCTGCGGCTGGTCGGTGTGGTTGAGCAGGTACAGCCGACCGTGCTCGCCGTCGCGGCGGCGTACCGCCTCGACGCCGGGGGGCGCGCCGGGGCAGGCCGGGGTGACCCCGGCGAGTCGGGCCGCCTCGGCGAGCAGCCGCCGCCAGGTGTCGTCGTCGGGTCGGGTGGACACGTACCAGGCGCGCGCGTCGCCGATCCGGTGCCGGGTGACCGCCGGCTGGTCGGTCAACCCTCCCCCGAGGTACGCGGTGACCGGTTCGGCGCCGGCCAGGCGCACCGTCTCCGACCAGATCGTGCCGGTCCCGCCGCCGGTCAGCGGCAGCCGTTCGTCGTCGGCGAGGGGATGGAACTCCTCCACCCGCACCCCGAGCAGGTCCCGGTAGGCGCCCGGGTAGCCGCCGAGGCGGATGCGGGCGTGTTCGTCGGCGACGCCGCTGAGCCAGGTGACCAGCAGGTGCCCGCCGCCGTGCACGTGCCGGCGTACCCAGTCGACGGTGGCGTCGGAGGCGAGGTAGAGGGCGGGGAGCACGAGCAGGCGGCAGCCGTCGAGCGGGTCGCCGGGGGGCACCACGTCGACGGTGATGCCGGCGTGCCACAGCGCCCGGTGCGCGGCGGTCACCTCAGCGGTGTGGTCGAGGCCGGCGCGGGGCATCCCCGGGTGCCGCAGGGCCCAGGCGCTGGCGGCGTCGTACGCGATGGCGACGCTCGCCTCGACACGACCCGGCGCGGTTCCGGCCAGCCGGCCGAGGGCGGCGCCGAGGTCGGTGGCCTCGCGGAACACCCGGGTGTCGGCGCCGGCGTGGGTCACCACCGCCGAGTGGAACCGTTCCGCACCGCCGGCCGGCGCGCGCCACTGGAAGAACATCACCCCGGCGGAGCCGCGGGCGACGTGGGCGAGTCCGTGGCGGGTCATCCGGCCGGGTTCCTTGGTGTGCATCCGCCCGGCGGTGTGGATCTGGTTGGGGGCGCTTTCCATCAGCAGCCACGGCGCGGGGCGTCCCCGTCCGTGGCGGGCCCAGCCGCGCGCGAGGTCGGCGGCGAGCGCGGTCTGTTCCTCCGCGCCCAGATCGGTGGCGGACGGGTAGTGGTCGACGGCGACCAGGTCCACCTCGCGGGCCCAGCGGGCGTGGTCGACCGGCACCCAGTCGCCGAGGACGTAGTTCGTGGTGATCGGGATCGCCGGGTTGGCGGCCCGCAGCAGGTCCCGCTGCTCGGTGTACGCGGACAGCAGCGTGTCGGACCAGAAGCGCCGGAAGTCCAGGAGGTGGCCGGGGTTGGCCAGGTACTGGGTGGCCCGGGGCGCGCCGACCTGTGCCCAGTCGGTGTAGTGCTGGCTCCAGAAGCTGGTGGCCCAGGCGTCGTTGAGCGCGGTCAGGTCACCGTGGCGGTCGGTGAGCCAACGGCGGAACGCGGCCTCTGTGTGCGGGCAGTGGCAGATGGTGCCGTACTCGTTGTGCACGTGCCACAGCGCGAGCGCCGGGTGGTCCGCGTACCGGGCGGCCAGCGCGTCGGCGATGCCTCGGGCGGCGGTGCGGTAGGCGGGCGCGGCGGCGCAGTAGGTGTCCCGGCTGCCGTGTTGCAGGCGTGTCCCGTCGGCGGTGACCGGCAGCGCGTCGGGGTGGCGCAGCGAGAACCAGGGCGGCGGGGACGCGGTGGGGGTGGCCAGGGCGACCCGGATGCCGCCGCCGTGCAGCAGGTCCAGCACCTCGTCGAGCCAGTCGAAGGTGTACCGGCCGGGTGTGGGTTCCAGGCGGGACCAGGCGAACACCCCGACGGTGACCAGGTTGACGCCGGCGGCACGCATCAGGTCCACGTCCTCGCGCCACACGCGCGGCGGCCACTGCTCCGGGTTCCAGTCCCCGCCGTAGCAGAGCCGACCGTCACCCCAGAGCGCTTTAGTTGCCATCCCCGTCAAAGTAGGAACAGGTGAGGCCGAAAGTCAATGCGGCCGATCATTGACAGTTAGTTGGGCTTCCAAAGAAACTGGCGGTACCGCCCGTGGTCGCCGCGAGGAGACGCCCATGCCGTACCGCCCACCGCTGGTCCCCTACGAGACTTTCGTGGCCGACCCGCCCGAACTGCCGGTACGCGCCCCGGGCGAGGAGGGCGCCGACGACGTGGTGCGGGCCGAGGTGGCCGCGACCGACAGCCACGGGGTCACCCTCACCGCGACGTGCACCTCCGGGCGCACTCTCGTGGCACGGGTGGAGTCGGCCGGCGAGGGGATCCTCCGGGTCCGCCTCGCCGACGACCTCGCCGTCCGCGGACGCGCCACCGCGGCGCTGACCCTGGTACGCCCGCAGCCGCACCCCGCCACCGTGACCGTGCGCGACGGGCGGGTGCGCGTCGACGCCGGAGGCGTGGTCGCCGAGCTGACCCTGGACCCGTGGGGGCTGCGCTTCGTCACCGGCGGCGGACGGCTGCTGCTGGCCGCCGACGGCGGCACCCGCGACATCAGCGGCCGGCGGCGCACCCTGCCCCTGGGTCGCTCCACAGTGGACGGCGAGCCGGTCGCCTGGCACGAGAGCTTCGTCGCCCCCGGCGACGAACGGTTCGTCGGCTTCGGGGAGAAGTTCACCCCCCTGGACAAGCGTGGCCAGCGCCCCCTGATGTGGAACTTCGACGCCTTCGGCGGCGAGTCCGACAGGTCGCACAAGAACGTGCCGTTCTACCTGTCCGACCGGGGCTACGGGGTGCTCGTGGACAGCGGGCTGCCGGTGCAGTTCGACGTCTGCGCCAGCACCCACAGCAGCGTGCAGATCCTGGTCCCGGACGACCTGCTCGACTACTACGTGCTCGCCGGGCCCACCCCGGCGCAGGTGCTCGACCGGCTCGACACGCTCACCGGCCGGCCGTACCTGCCGCCGCGCTGGGCGTTCGGCGCGTGGATCTCCTCCGGCTTCTTCCCGGACGACGAGCAGCGGGTGCGGGAACGGGCCCGGCGCATCCGCGAGCGGGACATCCCCTGCGACGTGCTGCACCTGGACTGCTACTGGCAGGTCGCCGGCCGCTGGTCGGAGCTGCGCTGGGACGCCGAGGCGTTCCCCGACCCGGACCGGCTGCTCAAGGACCTCGCCGAGCAGGGCTTCCGGGTCTGCCTGTGGATGAACCCGTACCTGATGCCCGACAGCCCGCTCTACGCCGACGCCGAGGCTGCCGGCTACTTCCTGCGCCGCCCCGACGGCGGCACGTACCTCGCCGACAGTTGGCACGGCAGCCACCCGGCCTGCGCCATCGTCGACCTCACCAACCCCGACGCGGTGGCCTGGTTCCGGGGCCTGCTGCGGCCGCTGCTGGCCCAGGGCGTCGCGGTGTTCAAGACCGACTTCGCCGAGGCCGTGCCCGCCGACGCGGTGGCGCACAACGGGATGACCGGCGTCGAGCTGCACAACGTGTACGCGTTGCTGTTCAACGACGTGGTCGCCGACGTCACCGAGGAGGTGGCCGGGCACCGCACGGTGTGGGCGCGCTCGTCCTACCTCGGTGGGCAGCGGCACAGCGCGCAGTGGAGCGGCGACGTCAACGCCACCTGGCCGGGCATGGCCAGCACGCTGCGCGGCGGGCTGTCCCACGGCCTGTCCGGGGTGCCGTTCTGGAGCCACGACACCGGCGGGTTCCACGGCACGCCCGAGCCGGACCTGTACGTGCGCTGGACCCAGTTCGGGGCGCTGTCCCCGCTGGTGCGCCTGCACGGCACCACCAGCCGCCTGCCGTGGGACTTCCCGCCCGAGGCGGAACGCCACGCGGTGGCGGCGCTGCGGCTGCGCTACCGGCTGCTGCCGTACCTGTGGTCGGCGGCCGTGGCGGCGGCCCGCACCGGCAGCCCGATGCTGCGGGCGCTGCTGGTGGACACCCCCGACGACCCGACCGCCTGGACCACCGACCTGCAGTACCGCCTCGGCGTCGACCTGTTGGTGGCGCCGGTGTTCGACACCTCCGGGCAGCGCGTGCTCTACCTGCCCGACGGCGACGACTGGTGGGACACGGCCACCGGGCGACGGCACACCGGCGGCCGGCACCTGCGGGTCGACGTGCCGTTGGACCGGTTCCCGCTGTACGTGCGGCACGGCGCGCTGGTGCCGGTGACGCCGCCCGCGTCGACCGTCGCGGACGGACCGTTCCGTGACGTCACGCTGGTCACCTGGGGTGGCGTCGACGGTGTGACGGTGGTGCACGACCCCGACGGCGACACCACGCTGACCGCGACCCGCGACGGCGACACGCTGCGGGTGCGGGTGGACGGCCCGCTCGACGTGCGCGGCGTCAGCGTGGTCGGGACCGACGCGCCCGGCCGGGTCGTACTCGACGGCGAGCCGGTCGAGCCGGCCCCGTTCGCGCCGTGGTTCGCCGGCTGACCGGCGGGCCGGGGGCATCCACGAGTTAGTTTAGGCTGTGGCCGAACCGGACGGCCGGGGCGCGGGAGGCGGGCAGTACGTGATCAGCATGGACCGGCCGACGGCCGACCTGGGCGACGTGCGGGTGGCCAACCGGGCGGTGGTGCTGCGGCACGTACGCCGGCACGCCCCCTGCTCCCGGGCCGACGTGGCCGCGCACACCGGGCTCAACAAGGCCACCGTGTCCAGCCTGGTCGGCGAGCTGATCGAGGGCGGGCTGCTGCGCGAGACCGGGGTCACCGAGAACCGCGTCGGGCGCCCCGCCACCATGCTCGTCGTCGACGGCTCCCGCTACGTCGGGCTGGGCCTGCACATCGGCGCCGACGACCTCGTCGTGGTCGCCGCCGATCTGGCCGGCGAGGCGGTGCTCACCTGGCGTCGCGCGTTCGCCGCCGGCACCGCCGGCGGTGACGAGACGGTACGCGCGCTCGCCGCGCTGACCCGGCGCGCGCTCACCCGGGTCACCGGCGCCGGCCGTACCGTGCTCGGGCTGACCGTGGGCGTGCCCGGCCTGGTGGACGCCGACGGCACGGTGCCGGTGGCCCCGGCGCTCGGCTGGCGGGGGTTCCCTCTCGCCGCGGCGCTGCGCCGCGCCCTGCGCGAACCCGGCTTCCCCGTCGTCGTCGACACCGAGGCCAACCTCGCCGTGCTGGCCGAGCAACGACACGGCCCGTACGCGGGCACGGCCGACCTGGTGCACCTCACCGGCGGGCCGACGATCGGCGCGGGCCTGGTCAGCGGCGGCCGGCTGGTACGCGGCGCCCGGGGTTTCGCCGGACAGGTCGCCCACCTGCCGGTGGCGCCGGACGGCCCGCCCTGCGGGTGCGGGCGGCGGGGCTGCCTCAGCGCGCTGCTCGGCGTGGACGCGATGGTGCGCCGCCTGCTGCCCGACGTGGCGCAGGACGGCCCGGTCACCGACCACCTGCCGGAGATCGAACGGATCCAGGCCCTCGCCCGGGCCGGCGACGAGCCGGTGTGTGCCGGGCTCGCCGACGCCGGCCGGCAACTCGGGCAGGCGGTGGCGGTCCTGGCCGACCTGCTGGACCCGGAGGTGGTGGTGGTCGGCGGGCACCTCGCGGCGCTCGCGCCCTGGCTGCTGCCGGCGGCCCGCGCCGAACTCGCCGCCCGCACGCCCGTGCCGCCCGGCGTGCGGCTGGAGGCCGGCACGTTGGGCTCGGCGGTGACCGCCCTCGGTGGCGCCACCGCCGCACTTGCCGGCGTGGAGGCGGGACGACTGCCCACCGGATGACCCTTGACCGCGTCCGCCTCGGGTGCCAATCTCGGTAGCGCCGCATCCCGGGACCGGGCAACCCGGGGCGGCATGATTTTCGGCGGTCGTCGAAGCGCTTCACCACCGCTCCGGGCCGGCCCCCGCCGCACGACCACCACCCCTTTTCGCGTACGCGCCGCCGTCCACCGGACCGGTTGTCGAAGCGCTTCGACCATCGGGCGGGCGACCCGTACGCCGACCGGAGGCCCGCGCCATGACCGACCCCGCATCCCACCGTCTCGACGACCTGCTGGCCCGGCTCACCCTGCCGGAGAAAGTCGGCCTGCTGCACCAGTGGCAGGCGCCCGTGCCCCGGCTCGGCCTGCCGGCGTTCCGCACCGGCACCGAGGCGCTGCACGGTGTCGCCTGGCTCGGCGAGGCCACCGTCTTCCCGCAGGCGATCGGCCTGGCCGCGAGCTGGAATCCGGACCTGATCCGGGCCGTCGGCGCCGCCGTTGCCGACGAGGTGCGGGTCAAGCACCGGGCCGACCCGCAGCGCGTCGGGCTCAACGTGTGGGCGCCGGTGGTCAACCCGCTGCGCGACCCCCGGTGGGGCCGCAACGAGGAAGGCTGGTCCGAGGACCCGTGGCTGACCGGGCGGCTGGCCACCGCGTACGGCCTCGGCCTGCGCGGCGGGCACCCCGACCGGCTGCGGACCGCGCCGACGCTCAAGCACTTCCTCGGCTACAACAACGAGACCGACCGGGCCACCACCTCCAGCGACCTGCCGCCCCGGGTGCTGCACGAGTACGAACTGCCGGCCTTCCGCGCACCCCTGGCCGCCGGCGCGGCGGTGGCGGTGATGGCCTCGTACAACCTGGTCGACGGCGTGCCGGCGCACCTGAGCCCACTCATCGACGGCGTGCTGCGCCGCTGGGCCGACGACGAGATCATGGTGGTCGGCGACGCCGGTGCGGTCGGCAACCTCGCCGGGGTGCAGGCACACCTGCCCGACCACGTGAGCGGTTTCGCCGCCGCGCTGCGCGCCGGGATCGACAGCTTCACCGAGGACGACGAGGACCCCGGCCCGACCGTCGCACGGCTCACCGAGGCGCTGGACCGAGGGCTGATCACCGCCGCCGACGTGGACCGGGCCGCCCGCCGGATCCTGTCCGTGCGGCTGCGCCTGGGCGACCTCGACCCGGACCCGCACGACGACGGGCCCGAGGACACCCTCGACAGCCCGGCCCACCGGGAACTCGCCCGCGAGGCCGCCCGCCAGTGCGTGGTGCTGCTGCGCAACGACGGGCTGCTGCCGCTGGCCGCCGGCACCCGCGTCGCGGTCCTCGGCCCGCTCGCCGACACCGTGCTCACCGACTGGTACAGCGGCACCCCGCCGTACACGGTCAGCGCGTACGCCGCGCTGCGCGGCCGGCTGCCCCAGGTCACCACCCACCCCGGCACCGACCGGGTCGTCCTGCGCGTCGGCGACCTGGCGGTGCGCCACCACGACGCCGGGCCGCTGGCGCTCGGCGACACCACGCCGGCCGAGTTCGACGTGGTCGACTGGGGACAGGACGTGGTGGCGTTGCGCGCGGTCCACACCGGCGGCTACGTCGGCGCCGACGACACCGGCGCGCTCGTCGTCGACCGACCCGGCCCGGGCGGGTGGGTGGTACGCGAGACGTTCCGCCTGCACCACCGCCCCGACGGCACCACCGGGCTGCACCACCTGGCCACCGGCCGGCACGTCGGGGTCGAACCGGACGGGCGGCTGAGCGTCACCGGCGGCGAGGCGGCCGCGTTCACCGTGGGCCTTGTCGTCGACGGGACCGCCGAGGCCGCCGCGCTGGCCGCCACCGCCGACGTGGCGGTGGTGACGCTGGGCAACCACCCGATGGTCAACGGCCGGGAGACCGAGGACCGGGTCGACCTGGCGCTGCCCACCGGGCAGCGGGAACTGCTGCGCGCCGTGCACGCCGCGAACCCGCGTACCGTGCTGGTGGTGACCAGCAGCTACCCGTACGCGGTGGGCTGGGCGCAGCGGCACCTGCCGGCGGTGCTGTGGAGCGCCCACGGCGGGCAGGAACACGGCAACGCGCTGGCCGACGTGCTGCTCGGCGCCGCCGACCCGGCCGGGCGGCTCACCCAGACCTGGTACGCCGACACCGCCGAGCTGCCCGACCTGCTCGACTACGACGTCATCGGTGCCGACGCCACCTACCTCTACCACCGGGGCGAGCCGCTGTACCCGTTCGGGCACGGGCTCAGCTACACCGAGTTCGGCTACGCCGACCTGCGGTTGAGCACCGCCACGGCGCACGCCGGCGAGGAGGTGGAGGTGAGCGTCGAGGTCACCAACACGGGCCGCCGCACCGGCACCGAGGTGGTGCAGCTCTACACCCGGCAGCGACGCTCCCGGGTCAAGCAGCCGCTGCGGCAGCTGCGGGACTTCGCCCGGGTCACCCTGGAACCGGGCCACGCCGCCCGGGTGACGCTACGCCTGCGTACCGCCGACCTGACCTGGTGGGACGAGACGCGGGCCGCCCCGGTCGTGGAGGACGCCACCCACTCGGTGCTGGTCGGCCGCTCCGCCCGGGACATCCGGCTGGTCGGCGCGCTCGCCGTCACCGGCGGCGAACCGGCGACCGCCCCGGCGGCCCGCCGCGACGGCGCCGCCCGGTGACCGCCCGCGCGCCCGGCGAGCAGGTCACCATCGCCGACGTCGCCCGCCACGCCGGGGTGGCCGCCAGCACCGTGTCGTACGTGCTCAGCGGCAAACGCACCATCTCGGCCACCACCCGTGGGCGGGTGCTGGCAAGCGTGCGCGCGCTCGGCTACCACCCGCACGCCGGGGCGCGCGCCCTGGCCAGCCGCAGGGCGAACGTGATCGCGCTGGTGCTGCCGCTGCGCACCGGCATGCAGGTGCCGGTGGTGATGCGCTTCGCCACCGCGGTGGTCACCACCGCCCGCCGCTACGACCACGACGTGCTGCTGGTCACCGCCGACGAAGGGCCAGCGGGGCTGCACCGCATCGCCGGCAGCGCGCTCGTCGACGGTGTGCTGCTGATGGACGTGGAGTTGGAGGACTCCCGGGTGCCGCTGCTGCGGGAGCTGGCGCTGCCCGGCGTGCTGATCGGCCACCCCGCCGACAGCAGCGGGCTGGCCTGCGTGGACCTGGACTTCCGCCGCGCCGGGGAACTGTGCGTGGAACACCTGGCCGCCGCCGGGCACCGGCGGGTCGCGCTGCTGGGCGCTCCCGTGGCGGTCTACGACCGGGGCACCGGCTTCGCCCACCGCACCCGGGCCGGGGTGCTCGCCGCCGCCGACCGGCTCGGCGTCGACGCGGTCACCCGACCCGGCGAGGAAGGCCCCACGGCGGTACGCCAGGACCTGGCGGCGTTGTTCGACGCGCACCCGGACGTCACCGGGCTGGTGGTGCAGAACGAGTCCGCGGTCGGCCCGGTGCTGGCCACCCTGCCGCAGTTGGGCCGCCAGGTGCCGCGGGACGTGTCGGTGGTCGCGGTGTGCCCCGACGAGTTGGCCGAGCAGTCCGGCCTGACCTGCGTGCCGGTGCCGGCCGAGGAGATCGGCCGGCAGGCGGTGGGGCTGCTGATGCGGCGGCTGCGCGACGAGCCGGTGCCGGAGGTGACGCTGCTGGAACCCCGGCTGACCGTACGCGACACCAGCGGCGCGGCGCGCGAGGTGGTGTGCTGACCGTCAGAGGTTGTCCGGGTGGCACAGCGCCGGGTGGCGCTGCCCTGGCGCGGCGTACCAGGGTGGGGCGCCCTCGTCGAGGGCGGTGCCGATGCGCAGCCGCGCCCACTCGTCCAGTTCGGGCAGCGCGTCGACGGTGAACCAGGCGACCGCCAGCGACTCGTCGCCGTCGGCGGTGGGCTCGCCGCCGACGGCCCGGCAGCGGAACCAGACGTTGAGGTATTCGCAGGCATCGCCGTTGGTGTAGAGCACGGGGTGGGTGGCCACCCCGGCGAGCCGGACGATCGCCACGTCCACGCCGGTCTCCTCGCGGACCTCGCGCACCAGCGCGTCGGCGGGCTGCTCCCCCGGGTCGACCGTGCCGGCGGGCACCGACCAGCGGCCGTTGTCGCCGCGGCGGGCCAGCAGCACCCGCCCCGCGTCGTCGGTGACCACGCCGCTGACCCCGTAGAGCATGAGCATGTCGTGGCCGACGTGCCGGCGCAGCCGGGCGATGTAGGGCGAGACGGGCATGGCGAGGACGCTACCCGCGGGCCTGCCGGTGCCGTCGCAGCATGCCGGCGGCCAACGTCGCGCCGTCCAGGTCACCGGCGCCCAGCCGCCCGGTGACGGTCCGGCGCACCATTCGGTCGGCCAGGGCCGGCGCGTGCCGGGCCAGGGCCATTTCGATCCGGCCGCGCCGGGTGGTGGCCACGTCGCGGGGCGCGCGGCGGGCGGCGGCGGCCCGCAGGATCGCCGCGACCACCCCCTCCACCGGCTCCGGCCGGGACACCCCGCTCAGCGACAGCCCGGCCGCCACCGTGCTGTCGTGGATCGGGGAGGCGACCATGCTGGGGTAGACGACGCTGACCCCGACGTGGGTGCCGACCTCGTGGCGCAGCGCGTCGGCGTACGCGACGAGCGCCCGCTTGCTCACCCCGTACGCGGCCGCCAAAGGCAGCGGCAGCACCGCCATCCGGCTGGCCACGAAGATCACCCGCCCACGGCTGGCCTCCAGGGCGGGCAGCGCCGCGGCGGTGGTCCGCCAGGCGGCGAGCAGGTTCACCTCGATCTGCCGGCGTACCACCTCGTCCGGCGGCAGCTCGGCAGGCGCGGGCCCGCCCACCCCGGCGTTGTTGACGAGCACGTCCAGTCCGCCGAGCCGGTCCACGGCGGCGGCCACGGCCGGCGGCGTCGCGGCCGCGTCGGTCAGATCCACCCCGTACACCGGGACGGCCGCGTCGGGGTCGGCGTGCAGGTCCAGCCCGGCCACCTGGGCGCCGGCGGCGGTCAGTGCGGCGCCCAGGTGCCGGCCGAACGTGCCCCGGGCGCCGGTGACCAGCACCCGCTTGCCGGTCAGCGCGTTCACCGCGCCGCTCCGGCCCGCTGCCGCCCGGCCTGCAACTCCCGGTGCAGCTGCGCCAGGTACGCGTCGAAGTCCACCCGCATGTGCGGTCGGCGCTGCCCCCACCGGGTGGTGGCGGCGCGCAGCTCGGCCCGGCAGGCGGCGGCCTGACCGGCCGCGTCCGGTGGCGCCCAGGTGCCGGCCAGGCGCGCGGCGACGAGCCGGGCCTGCGCCTCGACCAGGGGGAACGCCGCGCCGGTGGACTGCATGAGCCCGACGAACGCCAGGCCGGGGGCGTCCAGGTGGAACACGTGCCGGTATAGCGGCAGCCGCTCCGGGCCGTCGCCGAGCAGGTCGGGTTCGAGGAACGGCATCGCCACCCGGTAGCCGGTGCACCAGATCACCAGGTCGACCTGGTCGCTGCGGCCGTCGGTGAACTCGACCCGGTCGCCGTCGAACCGGGCGATGCCGGGGCGGGCCTGGATGTCGCCGTGGGTGAGGCGGGACAGCAGCCCGTCGGAGAGGGTGGGGTGGTCCTGGAGGAAGCCGTGCGCCGGTGCGGGCAGGCCGTAGCGGCTGGGCGGGCCGACGGTGGCGGTCAGCATGCCCTGGGTGATGCGTTGCCGCAGCCGCCACGGCAGCCGGCGCGCCAGCGCACCGTTGAGGGTGTCCGACGGCCGCCCGAGCAGGTACTTCGGCACCACCCACACGCCGCGGCGCAGGGACAGCAGTGTGCGCTGCGCGGCGTACGAGGCGTCGACGGCGATGTCCATGGCGGAGTTGCCGCCGCCGACGACGAGCACCCGCCGGCCGGCGAGCTGCTCCGGGCCGCGGTAGTCGTGGCTGTGCATCTGTTCGGCGGTGCAGTCGCCCGGGTACGGCTCGGGCCGGTGGGGCAGCCGGTTGTGCCCGTTGGCGACCACCACGGCCGCCACGTCGACCGTCACCGGTGCGTCCGGGCCGGTGGCGTGCACCCGCCAGCCGTCCCCGACGCGGGTGACCCGGTCGACGGTGTGCCGCAGCCGGACCGCGTCGCGCAGGCCGAACCGGTCGGCGTAGTCGCCGAGGTAGCCGGCGATGCGGGTGTGGTCGGGGTAGTCGGGCCAGTCGGCCGGCATCGGGTGGTCGGCGAACTCGGTGCGCCCTTTGCTGGTGTTCAGGTGCAGCGTGCGGTAGGTGGGGGACCCGGCCGACCCGTACACCCAGAGGCCGCCGACGGTGTCGGCGGCCTCGAACGCGACCGCGGGCACGCCCACGTCGGCGAGCGCCTTGAGGGTGGCCAGGCCGGCGGCGCCGGCGCCGACGACCGCGACTCTCGGTGTGGTCATGCCCGCCCCCTTTTAATCCAACGACCGATGGATAATCTCCGGCGGGCGGCCCGCCGTCAAGGCCCGGGCCGGTACAACGCGTCGAGGAAACGGTGCACGAACGCCCGGAACTCCCGCCGCTGCCGGGCCTGCGAGCCGGTGCCCGCGGCCAACGCCACCACGTGACCGTGCGCCGCCCAGACCAGGCTGCGCACGGTGACGTGCGGGGTCGGCTCGACGAGCGCGCCCGCGGCGGTCGCGGCGGCGAGCAACTGCTCCACCCCGGCGTACAGCGGCGCGGCGTAGCGACGGTCCAACTCACCGTGCCGGCTCGGCTCCAGCCAGCGACGCAGCCACAACGCGGTCGTCTCCGGCCGGTCCTCCAAGAAGTCGACGAACACGTCGAGCAGGTCGTGCAACGCCGGCAGCGCCTCGCGCGGGCCGGCGGCCAGAGCGGCCCGGGCACGTTCCCCGGCCGCCTCCAGCACCTCGCGTTCGGCGCTGAACACCCGGGCGAAGCATGCGTCGTACAGCTGCGCCTTGGTGCCGGTGTGGTGGGCGACGGTGGCCACGTCCACCCCGGCGGCGGTGGCCACGTCACGGACGCTGACCGCGTCGAAGCCCCGCTCGGCGAACAGCACGGTGGCGGCCGCGAGCACCAACTCCCGGGTGGGCCGCTGATCGTCGCGGCGGGGCCGGCCCGGTCGGCGGCGAGGCATGGTCATCAGGCCATTGTTACCCCTACAATCCAGCATCCGTTGGATTGATGGCGGCGTGGCCGCCGGGACAGGAGGCGGTCGATGACCGGGCTGGATCAGCGGCGGGACACGCTCGCGCTGCCCCGCGGCCCACTGGCCGGCTTCGCCACCGGCTCGCTGGGCATGGGCGTCTGGGTCACCGTGCCCGGGCTGCTGCTGCTCTACTTCCTCACCGACGTGCTGGCGGTGGCCCCCTGGCTGGCCGGGCTGACGCTGCTGCTGCCCAAGATCGCCGACGTGCTGCTGCACCCGTGGATCGGGCACCGTTGCGACGTCGAACAGGCCCGCCGGGGCCACCGCCGCCGGCTGCTGCTGGTCGGGTGCGCCCTGCCGGCCGCGTTCGCCGCGCTGTTCGCGGTGCCCGGCGGGCTGACCGGCGCCGCCGCGGCGGGCTGGGTGGCGGTGTTCTTCGTGGCCGGCAACCTGCTCTTCGCCGCCTACCAGGTGCCCTACCTGGCCACCCCGGCCGACCTGCGGATCGGCTACCACGAGCGGACCCGGCTGATGGCGTTCCGGATGGTGGTGCTGACGCTGGGCATCCTGGTCTCCGGGCTGCTCGCGCCGCTGCTGGCCGGCGGCGACGACGCCACCCGCGACGGCTACCTGCGGATGGGCGTGATGCTGGCCGCCGGGATGCTCGTCGCGATGGCCGTCGGGGTCGCCGGCATCGGCCGGCTGCGCCGCGTCGCCGCCGAACCGGCGAACCCGCACGGCGCGGGCGGGTGGCGGGCGCTTGTCGGCAGCCTGCGCGACCGACAGTTCCGCTGGCTGGTCGGGGCGTACCTGGCCATGTCCACCACCACCCACCTGGTGCTGGCCGGGGTGCCCTACTACGCCGAGTACGAGCTGGGCCGCACCGGGCTCACCACCGTGCTGGTCGCCGCGTTCGTCGCGCCGGCCCTGCTGGTCACCCCCGCCTGGCTGGCGGTGGCCCGACGGGTCGGCAAGCAACGCGCCCTGCTCGCCGCGCAGGGTGCGTTCGCCGCCGGATCGCTGGTGCTGGCGGTCGGCCGGCCGGCCGGGCTGCCGGTGCTGGTCGCCGCCGTGACGGTGCTCGGAGTGGCGTTCGCCGGCATGCAGCTGCTGCCGTTCTCGATGCTGCCCGACGTGATCGGCACGGCCGGCGCCGAGCGGGCCGGCACCTACACCGGTGTGTGGACCGCCACCGAGGCCGTCGGCGGGGCGCTGGGCCCCTACGCGTACGCGTTGTGCCTGGCCGCCGGCGGGTTCGTCGCCTCGTCGGCCGGGCAGAGCGTCACCCAGTCCCCGGCGGCGCTGGACGCGCTGCGCTACGGCTTCGGGCTGCTGCCCGCCGCCGTGATGGTGGTGGCGGTGCTGCTGCAACGCCGCTACACCCTCGACGGCGCGGCCCGAGCCGGCAGCGGCCACTAGAATTCGCCCTCGATGGACGCCGAGCCCACCCCCGAGACCCGTCCGTGCGCGCACTGCGGGCGCGACGTGCCGCAACGTGTCGGCGCGGGCCGCCCGTTCCGCTACTGCCGGGAGAACGACGGCGCCTGCCAGCGCGCCGCCCGCAACTCGCGGATGCGCCACCGCAACTCCCCCGGCCTGCCCGGGCAGGTGGCCCGCACCTGGGAGGCGGTGGACCGGCTGGACCAGATCGTGGAGACGCTGACCGAGGCGCTGCACGCCGAACTGTCGCCGGTCGGGGTGGAACGGCAGCTCACCACGGCGCGCGCGGAGACCGCCGCGCAGGTCGCGGCCGCGCACGCCGAACGCGACGAGGCCCGCCGCGAGGCCGAGGACGCGACCGCGGCGGCCGCCCGCGACCGGCAGGAGGCCCGGGCCGCGTACGCCGACCGCGACGCCGCCCGCGCCCGCGCCGACCGGGCGGAGGCCACCTCGTCGGCCGCCGTCGAGCGGGCCGCCAAGGCGGAGACCGCCCGCGACGCCGCCCGCGCCGAGGCGGGAGCGGCCCAGGCGCTGCGGGTGCAGGCCGAACGGGACCGCGACGCGGCCCGGCAGGAGCTGCGCACGGTACGGTCCGAACGCGACACCGAGCGGCACCGGGTCGCCGAGCTGACCGCCGAGCGGGACGCCGCCCGCGCCGACGCGGAACGGGCCACCAGGTCGGCGGCCGAGGCGCTGGACCGGGCCGAGCAGTCCCGCGTCGAGGCCGACCGGGCACGCGCCGACGCCCGGGCGGCGCACGACCGGGCGGCGCAGGAGCACCGGGTGGCCCAGGCCGCCACCGAGCGGGCCGACGCCCAGGCCGAGGCCGCCGGGCAGGCACGCGTCGAACGGGACCGCGCCGAGGCAGCCCGCGCCGACGCGGTGGCCGTGGCCGAACGGGCGCGCGCCGCCCTCGACGCGGTCCGTGCCGAGGCCACCGGCGCGGTCGAGCAGGCCCGGGCGGAGGCCGCCACCGCCGCCGCGGAACGCCAGGCCATGGACGCCGAACTGGCCGAGGCGCGGCGGGCCGCGACGGCCGCCCAGGATCGGGCGGCGGAGCTGGCCGGCCGGCTCAGTGCGGCCGAGGCCGACCGGGACGTCGCGGCGCGACGCGCCGACAAGCTGGCCGACCAGGTCGGCGAGCTGGCCGGGGCGTTGGCGCGGTGGAGCGCGCGCGCAGGCTGACCGCCGTCGGGCGGCACGGGACAGCGGCGGTTCGCCCGGGAGGACCGCGCGTCGCTGAGCCCGGTGGTCAGTGGATGCCGGCCATCAGCTGCCGCAGTTGGCGGGTGAACATCACCGCGGCCAGACCCAGCACCACCGAGGCCAGCCCGAACGTCAGGAAGTACACCGGTTGCGACCAGCTCTCGGCCAGCCGGGCCACCTGCCCACCGATGGCGTCGCCGACGGCGGTGGCCAGGAACCACAGGCCCAGCATCTGGCTGGCGTACTTCACCGGGGCGAGTTTGGTGGTCGCCGACAGTCCCACCGGGCTCAGCGCGAGCTCCCCGGCGACCTGGATGGCGTACACGGCGACCAGCCACCACGGGGAGACCAGGTCACCACCGACGGCGGCCTGCGCGGCGGCGGCCATCAGCACGAACGACAGGCCGTTGAGCACCAGGCCGACGGCGAACTTCGTCGGCGTGGACACCCGGTGGCCGAGTTTGAGCCACAGCCACGCGGCCAGCGGCGCACCGATGATGATCAGGATCGGGTTGACCGACTGCAACCAGGACGCGGGGAAGGTGAACCCGCCCACGTTCCGGTCGGTCCGGTCGGCGGCGAAGATGTTCAACACGGACCCGGCCTGGTCGTAGATGAGCCAGAACGAGGCGGCGAACACGAACAGCCACACGTACGCCTTCATCCGACTGCGCTCGGTGTCGCTGATCTCCCGGTCGGTGAGGATCCGCGCGAAGTAGGCGATCGTCACCAGGACGGTGACCGCGGTGAGCAGGTTGACCACCGTGTTGACGGTGAACCAGCCGGCCAGCAGCAGCACGATCAGCACCACCGCGACCACGGCGGTGGCCACGGCGATGCGGTTGAGGGCCCGCCGCCGGTCGGCGCCCAGCAGCGGGTCGGCTGGGCGGGCGCCGGCCTCGCCCAGGTTGCGCCGGCCCAGCACGTACTGCAGCACGCCGAAGGTCATGCCGATCGCGGCGGCACCGAACCCCAGATGCCAGTTGATCTTCTCGCCGAGGAAGCCGGTGATCAGCGGGGCGATGAACGCGCCCAGGTTGATGCCCATGTAGAAGATCGAGAATCCGGCGTCGCGGCGCGGTGAGTCCCGCTCGTAGAGGTCGCCGACCATGGTGGAGATGTTCGGTTTGAGCAGACCGGTGCCGACCACGATCAGGGCCATGCCGGCGAAGACGCTCCACCCGGTGGGGATGGCCATCACGTAGTGGCCGACGGCGATCACCACGCCGCCCCACAGCACGCTGCGCCGCGCCCCGATCAGCCGGTCGGCCACCCACCCGCCGGGCAGCGCCATCAGGTAGACCATGGCGTTGTACGTGCCGTACACGGCGTTGGCGGTGGACTCGCCGACGGCGAGTCCACCGTCGGCGACGGCCGCGGTCAGGTACAGCACCAGGATCGCCCGCATGCCGTAGAAGCTGAACCGCTCCCACATCTCGGTGAGGAACAGGGTGGACAGCGCGCGGGGATGACCGAAGAAGGTCTTCCCGGCAGGTGGTCGGGCTCCGACCGGCGCGGCACTGCTCATCGTCACCTCCGGCGCTCAGGCAGGCGGGTAGCATCCCCGTTGGTAGGCGAACCAATCCACCGATTCGGCCCGGCCGGGGACGACCCCGCCGGGTAGCCGCCATGGCCGGTTACCCTTGGGTTTCCCGACGCGCGTACGGCCCCGGCCGGCGCGGGTGGGAATGGGCGGGCGGTGACAGACCGTTACACCTTGAAGACCAGCACCACGGACGAGGGGAAGTCGATCATGGGCGAGCGCATGCTGCGCGGCAGCCGGCTTGGCGCGGTCAGCTACGAATCCGACCGCAACACGGAGCTCGCGCCGCGCCAGACCCGCGAGTACCTCTGCGCCAAGGGCCACCAGTTCGAGGTGCCGTTCGCCGTCGACGCGGAGGTGCCGACGACCTGGGAGTGCAAGTTCGACGGCAGCGTCGCCCGCCTGGTCGACGGCACCGAGCCGGAGCAGAAGAAGGCCAAGCCGCCGCGTACGCACTGGGACATGCTGCTGGAACGGCGTTCCATCGCCGAACTGGAGGACATCCTCGCCGAGCGGCTGCAGGAGGTCCGCACCCGGCGCGGTCGCGCCTGACCATCCGCGACGCCACGACACGTCCGTGGGAGCACCTCCAGTACTTCGTGGCGTAGCGGCTCGAACCCGGCAGCGAACGAGGCGGGGGGCCCGGTGGGGGGTCAAGGCCGGGCGGGCCCCCCCCCCGGGGCGCCCCCCCCCCCCCCCCCCCCCCGGGGCGGGGGACCCCGCCCCGGGGCGG
>NZ_JBNCKZ010000001.1:766565-859809 GCF_049841795.1 Micromonospora sp. DT31
TGCGCGCGGCGCCCCCCCCCCCCCCGCCCGGCCGGGGGGCCCGCGCGCCCCCACCCCCCCGGCGGCCCCCCCCGCCTCGTTCGCGCCCACCACCGACCCGCCCACGCTTGACGAGGAACCGCTCGCGGAGCGGATCACCCGGTCAGCGGATCCGTCTCAGCCGTGCGGGCCCCCGCTGACGTAGATGACCTGGCCGGTGACGAAGTCCGCGTCCTCGGCGACGAAGAACTGAACCGCTCGGGCCACATCGTGCGGCGTTCCCACGCGCCCGCGGGGGATCTGTGCGGCCAGGGCGGCGAGATGCTCGTCCCGGCTGCGGCCGGCACGCGCCGCGCTGACATCGGTCATCGCGGTGGGGATGACACCCGGTCCCACGGCGTTGACGGTGATGCCGTGGGAGGCGAGGTCCAGGGCAGCCGCCCGGGTGAATCCCTCCAGGCCGGCCTTGGCCGCGACGTAGTTCACCCGTTCGTCGTCCCCCAGCGCGGAGATGCTGGAGATGTTGACGACGCGACCCCACCGTCGGGCGCTCATCAGCGGAGCCACGGCCCGGAGCATCAGGAAGCTGCCGCGCAGGTGCGTGGACTGCACCGAGTCCCAGTCCTCGATCGGCATGTCCAGAATATGGTTGTCGCGCGCGAAGCCGGCGTTGTTCACCAGAACGTCGACCGTCCCGAAGTGCCCGCACACCTGGGCCACGGCGCTGGCCACGGCGTCCGCGTCACCGACGTCGGCGGTGACGGGCACGGCGCTGCCGCCGGCGGCTCTCACCTGCTCGGCGACCCGGCTGGCGCCCTCCTCGTGGCGATCGACGACGGCCACCTGGTAGCCGGCAGCGGCAAGCTCCGACACGATGCCCGCGCCGATGCCCGAGCCGCCCCCGGTCACGAGAACTGTTCTGACGCTCATTCAACGATCATGGTGCAACCCTGGCCGCCGGAACAACGGGTTTCGGACGCCCGGACCTGCGTGGGCCTGGCTCCGAAGTCGGCCGCCCGGGGCGATCGCGGTCTCCCCGACCTCGCGGGTCGACCGTCCGTCGGCTCAGCGGTCCACGATCTCACCCTCGATGGCCGGCCCCGGCTCGACCGCGGTCGGCGGCGCGGCCGGCGCGGACGGGGGCGGCGACGTGGGGGTGTGCGTCGGCTGCGACGCGCCCCGGTACACCCGCACCCGGCGCGGCCCGAACAGGTCACCGGCGACCATCGACGACACCCGCCGCTCGGTGGCCCGGCGCACCCCGCCACCGGCCACCCGACGCAGCGGCGGCACCAGCAGCAGCAACCCCACCACGCCGCTGAACATGCCCGGCAACGCCAGCAGCAGCGCACCCAGCAGACCCACCAGCCCGTCGGTGACCTCCGGCCCCGGCGGCCGGCCGGCCTGCGCGGCGGCCCGGAACCCCCGCCACGCCCGCATGCCCTCCCGGCGCAGCAGCACCAGGCCCAGCAGCGAGGCCGCGAACACCAGCAGCACCGCCACACCGAACCCGACGGCCCGCCCGACAAGGACGAAAACGGTCAACTCCAGCACCGCGAGCAGCAGCAGGGCCACCGGCACGAACTTCAATCCTCGGCGCATCTCACCTCATCGGCCCGACTGTCATCACGCTCCTCCAGCATGACACGCCCCCGCTCACGGCCAGCGGGCCAACGCTCGCGGGCGGCCCCGCAGCGCCGCCCGACGGTCCCCCACGCCCCAGCGGGTGACCCGCCACAACGCCTCCGCCACGATCAGCGGGCTCATCTTGCTGTCCCCGTGCTCCCGCTCGGCGAACGTGATCGGCACCTCCACGATGCGCACCCCCGCCCGGTGCGCCAGGCGGGACAACTCCACCTGGAACGCATACCCCTGGGACCGCACCGAGCCCAGGTCGATGGCGTCCAGCGCGCTGGCCCGGTACACCCGGAAGCCGCCGGTGGCGTCGCTGACCGGCATCCCCAACGCCACCCGCGCGTACAGGTTGCCCACCCGCGACAGCAGCAGCCGACGCCACGGCCAGTTCAGCACCCGCGCGCCGCGCGTCCACCGCGACCCGATCACCACGTCGGCGTCGCGGGCGGCGTCCAGCAGCGCCGGCAGGTCCTCGGGGGCGTGCGAGCCGTCGGCGTCCATCTCCACCACCGCGTCGTAGCCGCGCTCCCGCGCCCACGCGAACCCGGCCAGGTACGCCGCGCCCAGACCCTCCTTGCCGGCCCGGTGCAGCACGTTCACCCGCGGGTCCCCGCCGGCCAGCGCGTCGGCGAGCCCACCGGTGCCGTCGGGGCTGTTGTCGTCGGCGACGAGCACGTCCACCGCCGGGGCCGCCGCGCGTACCCGGGTCACGATCCGTTCGACGTTGTCGGCTTCGTTGTAGGTGGGGATGACCACCAGGACCCGCCCCACCCCGGGTTGGTCGACCGTCGGCCTGCCGGCTGCCACATCCACCGTCGCACCGCCTCCCGCTCCTGCGCTCAGCCGGGAACGACCTCCCGGCGTCGGCGCCACACGGCCGCCCCGAGCAGGACGGCGACCGCGAGCGCCGTGAGCGCCACCTCCGGCCACACCCCGGCCGTGGTGGCCGGGGTACGCCCGTCCCCGAGCTGCATCTGCCGCACCACCACCGCGGCGGTGTTGAACCCGGTCGCGCCGTCTACCCGCCCCTCGGGGGTAACGAACCCGGACACCCCGACCGTGGAGGCCATCAACGCCGCCCGGCCGTGCTCGACCGCCCGCAACCGCACCATCGCCAGCTGCTGGCGTGCCTCCGCCACGTCGAAGGTGGCGTTGTTGGTCTGCACCACCAGCAGCTGCGCCCCGCCGGTGACGGTGTCGCGGACCAGGCCGTCGTAGGCAACCTCGAAGCAGATGACGTCACCGAGGACCGCCGGGCCGGCGTTCAGCACGCCGGGACGGTCACCGGCGACGAAATCGGACCGGACCCGGTCGACCTGGGAGCTGACCTTGCGGGCGATGGAGCGCAACGGCACGTACTCGGCGAACGGCACCGGATGGCGTTTCGTGTACACCTGGTCCAGATCCGGGCCGGTCCCCGGCCGCCACAGCAGCCCCGCGTTGCGCACCTCACCCTGACCGGGCCCGACCAGCACCGTTCCGACCAGGATCGGCGCGCCGATCGCGTCCGCGGCCTGGGAGATGCGGTAACCGGCGGCCGGGTTGCGCAGCGGGTCGATGTCGCTGGAGTTCTCCGGCCACACCACCACGTCGGGGCGATCCTGGCCGCCCTCGGCAACCCGACGCGCCAGCTCCAGGGTCGCGTCCACGTGGTTGTTCAGCACGGCCTGCCGCTGCGCGTTGAAGTCCAACCCGAGGCGCGGCACGTTGCCCTGCACGATCGCCACGGTGACGGTGTCCCCGCCGCCGCGCACCCCGGTGGGCACGGCCGCGCCGGCGGCGAGCAACGCCACCAGCGCGGCGGTCAGCCCGGCCACCGGCCGCCACTGCCCGGGTGCATGCCGCCAGTCCCGCCATGCCACGGCGAGCAGGAGCCCACCGGCGACGGCGACGGCGAAGGTGACGAGCGGGGCACCGCCCAGGGCCGCCAGCTTGAGCAACGGGGAGGTGTCCTGGCTGAACGCCAGCCGCCCCCACGGGAACCCGCCGAACGGGGTGCGGTCCCGCAGCGCCTCCTGCCCGACCCAGAGCACACCGGTCAGCAGCGGCCACGCCGACCGGCGCCGGGCGGCCAACGGGGACACCCAGGCGGTGGCGGCGCCGAGCAGCGCCAGGTAGCCGGCCTGCAACAGCGACAGCAACGCCCACGGCAGGTAGCCGGTGTGCAGGTTGGTCCACTCCAGCAGCGGCGCGAACAACGCCACCCCGGTGAGGAAACCCAGCCCGGCGCCGGCGCGCAGCCGCCGCCGGTGCGCGGCGGCGGCCAGCAGCGCCACCCCCACCGGCGCCAACGGCCACACCCCGTACGGCGGGAACGCCAGCAGCAGCGCCACCCCGGCCAGCACGGCGGCGGGCACCGCCAGCGTCAGCGGCAGGGGACGAGTGCCGCCGGCGCCGGGTGCCCCGTCGGTGGCACTCGGCTGTTCCCGGTCCAGCGTCGTCACCGGCATCTCCCCACGATCACGGGCCGAAGGCTACCCGCCCGGACCGCCGTGCGGCCGAACCGGTGTGGGGCGTGCCACCACCCGCGCGTGGATGCCGCGCCGTCAGCTGCCGCCGATCGGGTCGTCGTCGAACGGCGGCGACACCTCGTCGTTCCAGGAGTAGAGCACGTGACCCTTCGTGAGGGACTGGAGCCACAGCTGCACGTCGATCAGGGTGTTGATCTCATCGAGCACCTCGTCGAGATCGTCGAAGGTGACCAGGAACCGGCGATCGCAGGCGGCCAGCTCGGGGACTCCGCGCTCCTCGGCGAAGTAGGCGGCCTCGGCGGCGATCCCCGGCCCCGCGTCGAAGGTCATCTCCATCCGTGGACCCCCGTGCCACTGCACGGTCAACCGGTCGCCCTCCTCGGCCACCTCCATGTGCTTCAGGCACTGCGCGGCGTCGGCGAGGGTGGCGGGCCCGGTGAAGTAGACCACGCAACCTTCGCGTGGCCATACGCATGTCAGGTCGTTCTCGACGAGCGCGTCGAGGGTGTCATCGACTCTGGACTCGGCTTCGGTCAGCGGCACGCCCAGTTGCGGGGCGTAGCCGACGAGGCCCGTCGCATCCGCCACCACGTGTCCGATCCGGTACACGTCCTGGACGAGCCGCCTGCCATCCTCCTCGTGGTCCGGCCAGCGCGGCAGGTCGACTGTCGCCTCGCCGGAGCGGTGGCGCACGATGATGCCGCTGCGCTCGTGGACCAGCGAGCGGGTCGGACCGTCCTGGCCCACGACCACCTCACCGAGAATGTCCCGTACGCCGGCGACTATGGCGTCCCACGCCTGCGGGTCCGGCGGCTCACCCGCGTTCTTCCGCTCGCCGCCCGATCCCTCCAGTGAGGACGGTCCGATGGGCTCGGGCAGCAGAACGAGACCAAAACTCATGGCGGTGAGACTAGACCGCCCCCCAGACATGGAGAGCGCCTGAGCCGGCGTGGTGCGTCTGTGCTCGGAGGTCGCGCTGATCGCGGTGGCCGCCCGGGCCGTCGCGGGGGGAGAACCGGTGTGGGGCGTTGTACGGGCGCGGCGCGGACAGGCGACAATCGGGCGTATGCGGTTCGGTGTGCTCGGCGCGACGCAGGCGTACGCCGCCGACGGCGGCGTACTGCCGGTCACCGGCGGGCGGCTGCGCGCGCTGCTGGTGCTGCTGCTGCTCGACGCCGACCGCACGGTGTCCCCCGGCCGGCTGATCGACGGCGTCTACGGCGACCGGCCGCCCGAGCAGGCCACCAACGCCCTGCAGTCGCAGATGTCGCGGCTGCGCCGGCTGCTGCCGGGCGCGCACATCGAGTTCGGTCCGGCCGGCTACCGGCTGGCCGTGGACCCGCAGCGGGTGGACGTGCACCGGTTCACCGGCCTGGCCGCGGCCGGGCGGGCCGCGCTGGCCGCCGGTGATCCGGCCGGCGCGGCGGCGCTGCTGCGCGACGCGCTCGCCCTGTGGCGCGGCGAACCCCTGGCGGACGTGCGCGACGCGCCGTTCGCCGATGCCGAGGCGGCCCGGCTGCGGCAGGCGCGCCTGGCCGCAGTCGAGGACCGCGTCGAGGCGGAGCTGGCGCTGGCGCCGGCTGGCGCGCCGCTGATCGCCGAACTGCGGGACCTGGTGGCGGCGCAGCCGCTGCGGGAACGGCTGCACGGGCTGCTGATGCGTGCCCTGCACGGCGCCGGCCGACGCGCCGAGGCCCTCGCCGTGTACGCCGACGCGCGCCGGGTGCTGGCCGAGGAACTGGGCACCGACCCGTCGACGGAACTGGCCGCCCTGCACACCGCGCTGCTGCGCGACGACGCCGCACCGCCCGCCCGGCTGCCCAGCCCGCTGACCAGCTTCGTCGGCCGGGAACACGAGCTGCGGCGGGTCCACGAACTGCTCGGTACGGCGCGGCTGCTCACCCTGCACGGTCCGGGCGGCGTCGGCAAGACCCGGCTGGCCACCACCGTCGCCTCCGGCCACGACGGGCCGGTGTGCCTGGTGGAGCTGGCCTCGGTGGCGCCCGGCGCGCCTGTCGCGCCGGCGGTGCTGGCCGCGCTGGACCTGCGCGACGCCGGCCTGCGCACGCCGGGCGGACCGGCCGACCTCACCGACCGGCTGGTGGCGGCGCTGGCCGACCGGCGGCTGCTGCTGGTGCTGGACAACTGCGAGCACGTGGTGGACGACGCGGCCCGGCTGACCGCCCGGCTCCTCGCCGCCGCGCCCGGACTGCGGGTGCTGGCCACCAGCCGGGAGCCGCTGGGCCTCACCGGGGAGGCGTTGTGCCCGGTGGGCGGCCTGGCCACCCCGGACGCGCCGAGCCCACCGGAGACCGCGGCCGCGTACCCGGCGGTGCGGCTGTTCGCCGACCGGGCCGCCGACGTGGCACCCGGGTTCACCCTGGATGCCGCCACCACCCCGGCGGTGCTGCGGATCTGCCGCACCCTCGACGGGCTGCCGCTGGCCCTGGAACTGGCGGCGGCGCGGCTGCGGGCCCTGCCGGTGACGCAGGTGGCGGCGCGCCTGGACGACAGGTTCCGGCTGCTGCGCCGCGGCGACCGCACCGCCGCGCCCCGCCACCGCACCCTGGAGGCGGTCGTCGGGTGGAGCTGGGACCTTCTCGACGAGCCGGAACGGCTGCTGGCCGCGAGGATGAGCGTGTTCGCCGGCCCGGCCGACCTGCCCGCCGTGCAGGCGGTGTGCGCGCCCGGGACCGGTGACGTCGTGGACGTGCTCGCCGACCTGGTGGACAAGTCGCTTGTGGAGGCGGCCGGCGGGCGCTACCGGATGCTGGAGACGATCCGGGAGTTCGCGGCCGCCCGGCTCGCCGAGCGCGGCGACACCGCACGGGCGCGGGCCGCGCACGCCGCGTACTTCCTGGATCTGGCGCTGGCCGGCGACGTGGGCCTGCGCGGCCGCGACCAGGACCGGTGGCTGCGCCGCCTGGACGCCGCCCGCGACGACCTGCACGCGGCGCTGCGCCACGCGGACACCGCCACCGGGTTGCGGTTGGTCGCGGCGCTGGCGTTCTACTGGTGGCTGCGCGGCCTGCGCGGGGAGGGCGCGGCGCTGGCGCGGCGGCTCGTCGACGAGCTCGACGGCCCACCCGACGGCCTGGCCGAGGAGTACGCGCTGGGCCTGCTGATCGCCACGCTGGCCGGCGGCGGCGACCGTGGTGCGGTGGACACCGCGTCCCGGATTTTGTGGAGCCTGGACCGCCCGCCCCGGCATCCGTTCCTGCTCTACCTGTCCGGCATGGCCAGCGGCCCCCCGCCACCGCAGCACGCGGCGGCGCTGCACGAGCGGGCCCTGCGGGACCGGCTGCTCGGCGCCGACCCGTGGAGCCGTGCGTTGGGTCTGCTGGGCACGGCGATGGTCAGCCTGCTGCACGGCCGCCACGAACAGGCCCGCGCCGACCTGGACGCCGCGCTGGCCGGCTACCGGGCCCTGAACGACCGCTGGGGAATGATCGTCGTGCTGAGCACCCGCGCCGAGGCGGCCTACCGCGCCGGTGACGTCGCCTCGGCGGCCGAACCGATGGCGCAGGCGCTGCGCCTGGCCGAGCAGCTCGGCTCCACCATCGACCTGGCGGAGCTGCTGCGTACCCGCGCCGACGGGCGGCTGCTCGCCGGTGACCTGGCCGGCGCGGCCGAGGACTACCGGCGGGTGCGCCGCATCGCCGGCCCGGCCGGGGCGCCGGAGCTGGTCGCCGCCGCGTACCTGGGACTCGGGGAGGTCGCCCGCCGCGACGGTGACCCGCAGCGGGCCCGGGCGCTGTGCGAGCGGGCCGTGGCGCAGTGCCCGTCGGGCTGGTTCGGCGCCGAGGTGGTGCGGCTGGCGGCGCTGGTGACCCTCGGGCAGCTCGCCGACGCCGCCGGCGACCCGGTGCGGGCCCGCGCCCACTACCGGCAGGTCCTCACCGCGGGCGACGGTGTGTGGGACGTGCCGGTGGTGGCCGCGGCGGCCGACGGGCTGGCCGGGCCGCTGCTGCGCGCCGGCGAGCACGAGCGGGCCGCGCGACTGTTGGGCGCGGCGGCGGCGCTGCTGGCAGGCACCGCCGCCGCCGACGCCCCGGCGGGCACACCGACCGCCGGCACGCTGCGGGAACACCTGGGGGATGCGGCGTTCACCACCGCGTACGCCGGGGGCTCCGGACTGCCCCGGCCACGGGCGCTGGCGCTGCTCGACGGAGGCTGACCGGCGCGGTGGCCTCCGGTGCGGGCGCGGTGCGCGGCCGGTCAGCGACGCCGGTGACGCTACCGCCATGACCGACGACGAAACGGCCGTGCTGGCCGACGGGATACGAAAAAGGTACGGCCGCACGACGGCCCTGGACGGCTTCGACCTGGCGGTGCCGGCCGGCACCGTGTACGGGGTGCTCGGCCCCAACGGGTCCGGCAAGACCACCGCGGTGCGGGCCCTCACCACGCTGCTGCGTTTCGACGCCGGACGGGCCCGGGTGGCCGGGCACGACGTGGCGACCGCCCCGGAGCGGGTCCGTGCCGCGATCAGCCTCACCGGGCAGGACGCGGCGGTCGACGAGGTGCTCAGCGGACGGCAGAACCTGGTGCTGTTCGGCCGGCTGCGCCGGCTGCCCGCCCGGCAGGCCCGGTGCCGCGCCGAGGAACTGCTCGACCGGTTCGGCCTGACCGGGGCCGCCGACCGGTCGGCCGGCGGCTACTCCGGCGGGATGCGCCGCCGCCTGGACCTGGCGGCCAGCCTGGTGGTGCCGCCGCGGGTGCTGTTCCTCGACGAGCCGACCACCGGACTGGACCCGCGCAGCCGCAACGGCCTGTGGGCGGCGGTGCGGGAACTGGTCGCCGACGGCACCACCGTGCTGCTGACCACCCAGTACCTGCAGGAGGCCGACCACCTCGCCGACCGGGTCTGCGTCATCGACGCCGGCCGGGTGGTCGCCGAGGGCACCCCGGCCGCGTTGAAGGCGCGCATCGGCGCCGACCGGTTGCAGCTTGTGGTGCGCGACGCGGCGGACCTGCCGGCGGCGTCGGCAGTCGTGCAACGCGCCACCGGGGCGGCGGTGACCGTGGACGCCGAGCTGCGCCGCGTCGACGCCCCGGTGGTCGACCGGATCACCGCGCTGACCGCCGTGCTGCGCGCCCTCGACGACGCCGGGGTCGCCGTGGAGGACGTGCTGGTGCGCCGTCCGACGCTGGACGAGGCGTTCCTGGCCCTCACCGGCGCCCACGCCGACGCCGAGCGGGCGGCGGTGGCGTCGTGAGGGCACTGGGCGACGGCCTGCTGATGACCGGGCGCAACATGCGGCACGTCATCCGAGCCCCGGAGGAGATCATCCTCTACTTCACCCTGCCGATCATGTTCGTGCTGGTGTTCGGCTACGTGTTCGGCAGCGGCATGGCCGTGCCGGGCAACGGCAACTACCGGGAGTTCCTCCTGCCCGGGGTGTTCGTGATGACGATGCTCTACGGTCTCGGCGCGACCGCGTCGGGGATCGCGGTGGACGCCGGCCGGGGCGTGATGGACCGGTTCCGGTCCCTGCCGATGGCCCGTTCGGCGCTGCTGTCCGGACGGGCCATCGCGGACCTCATCCGGGCGTGCTTGGAGATGACCACGCTCGTGGTGTGCGGCCTGCTGGTGGGCTGGCAGTGGCACGAGGGCACCGGCCGGGCGCTGGCGGCGGTGGCGCTGATCCTGCTGCTGCGCGTCGCGTTGACCTGGATGGGCATCCTGTTCGGGCTGCTCGTGCCCAACCCGGACACGGTCGCGGTGGTGGTGTTCCCGCTGGCGTTCCCGCTGACCGCCCTGTCCAACGTGTTCGTGGCGCCGGAGCTGATGCCGGACTGGCTGGGCGCGATCGCCGCGTGGAACCCGCTGTCGGCGACCGTGGCGGCGGCCCGGGACCTGTTCGGCAACCCCGGCCTCGGCGGGGACTCGTGGCCGGCCCGGCACGCCCTGGAACTGGCGGTCGCCTGGCCGCTGGCGGTGATCGCGGTGGCCGCCCCGGCGGCCGTGCGCCGCTACCGACGGCTGGGCCGCTGACACCGGCCCGGTGAGTCAGGGGGGATGAAATCGGGGCGCGGCCGAAGCCGCGCCCCGATGCTCCCAGGCCCTCCCCGGCCGGTGGGGCGAAGACGATCGGCGCCGACCTTCGGACCGACCCGACGTGGACTGGCTGCCCCCGCCTGGCCGTTGTCTACTGGCCGTGCCTTTCACCCTGCCCGTACACCGGTAACCGCGACCGGTTCGCGCCGCCCCGCCGACCCCCGCCCGCTGGACCTGGCCGCCGCAACCTGAGGTCGCTCGGCCAGCGGACGAAGGGACGAAGCGAACAACAGCCGCTTCCCATGGTAGGACTCAAAGACGGTACGGCGTACACCCCCGCCGCTGTCAACCCACCCGGGCCTGTCGTGTGCTGCGACACGGCGTGTCGCGTCGGCGCGTCTCGATAGGTGCACGCCGGTCAGCCACCGAGGTGCCGCCGCAGCAACGCCGCCGCCGCACCCGGATGCTCCCCGGCGAGCAGCCCACCGGCGGCCAGCACGTAGTCCACGTCCACGACCGGGCGGGCCGCACGCGGCAACGCCCACCCACCCGCGTGGTCGGTGAGCACCGCGTCGAGCACCACCGCCGCGTCCCGCGCGTCGGCGTGCCGCAACACCCCACCGGAGCCGACGAGCAGCTTCACCGCCCGCAGGTCACGCCCGGCCCGCTCGCCGGTGGCCGCGCCCCGGGCGTGCCGCCGCAACGCCACGGTCGCCGCCAACGCCGCGATGCGTCGGTCCGCCGCCCGGTCCCCGTCCGTGGCGGGCAGGAACCCCGGCTCGGCGGCCCGGACCGCCGCCGCGGCCGCCAGCACCGGCTCCTCCCCGCCGTCGAGCAGCCGTTCCTCGACGGCCGCCCGCACCACGCCCGGCGCGCTCCACCGCACGCCCAGGTCCCCCTCGACGGTGCGCGCCCGCCACAGCGTCCCCGCGACCTCCTGGCTCGGGCCGCCGTCGCGCTCGTCGGGGGTGAGCACCGAGTACACGTCCGTGGTCGCCCCACCCACATCCACCACGGCCAGGTCACCGCCGAGGGTGTCGGCGAGCACCTCCACACCGGTGAGCACCGCGTCCGGGGTCGCCGCGCGGACCAGCCTCGCGAACCGGCCACCCCGGGACAACCTCTTGCCACCGATGACGTGCCGCAGGAACACCTCCCGGATCGCCGCCCGCGCCGACCCCGGCTCCAGGACCCCGATGCGCGGCAGCACGTTGCCGGCCACCGTCACCGGCACCCCCGCCGCCGCCAGCAGCGCGTGCAGGTCCTCGCGCACGTCGGCGTTGCCCGCCAGCACCACCGGCACCCGCCACCGGGCCCGCGCCAGCCGGGTCGCGTTGTGCGTCACCGTGTCGGCGTCCCCACCGTCGGTGCCACCCACCAGCAGCACCACGTCCGGACGGGCCGCCCGCAACGCGGCCACGTCCGCCCCACCGAGCCGACCCGCCGCCACGTGCACCACGTTCGCGCCCGCCGACAGACCCACCCGCCGGCCCGCCTGAGCCGTCACCAGCGGCTCGTAACCCACCACCGCCAGGCGCAACCCACCCCCAGCCGACGAACACACGTACCAGGGCACCTCACCGACGCCCGCCGACGCGCAGGCCGCGCCGACCGCGCCGTCCAGGCCGTGCAGCACGTCCGTGCCCACCGTCGTCGGCGCCGACGCCGCCGCGACCAGCCGACCCGCGTCGAGGTCGACCACCGCCGCCTTCGTGTACGTCGACCCGACGTCGGCGCAGACGACCACGCTCACGCCGGGCTGTCCCTTGTTCGCGGCTGCGGGGCTCGCAACACCGGCTCACTCCTCGCGCTCACGCCGGGCTGTCCCTTGTTCGCGGCTGCGGGGCTCGCAACCGGCTCACTCCTCGCGCTCACGTCGACGGCACGACCACCGTGCCGGTCGCGGTTACCGCCACGATCGGCTCGTCGAGCACCTCCGCGGCCGACTCACCCCGGTCCGGGCGACCTCGGCACACCACCGTCGCCGCGAAGTCGACGGTGCGGCTGCGGGTGCCCACCCGGGTCACCGTCCCCGTCACCTCCAACACGTCACCGGCCTTCATCGGCGCCCGGAACTGCACATCGGCGTACGAGGCGAACAACCCCTCGTCGCCGTCGGTGCGGATGCACACCTCGGTCGCCACGTCACCGAACAACCCCAACGCGTACGCCCCGTCCACCAGGTTCCCCGCGTAGTGGGCGTGGGAGTACGGCACGTACCGGCGGTGGGTGACGGTCAGACCGACCCGGGGATCACTCATGCGACGCTCGCCTTCCTCGACGTGATCAACGCGTGGACGAGGTAACTGGCCACCTCGCCCGGGGTGGTGCCGCGACCGAAGATCCGGTCCACGCCCAACTCGGCGGTCATCGTCTCGTCGAACCGCGGCCCACCGACGATCAGCAGCGGCCGCTTCCCGGCCGGCATCGCCTCCCGGAACGCCGCCGACATCTCCCGCGTGTTGTGCAGATGCGCGTCGCGCTGCGTCACCACCTGCGACACGAGCACCGCGTCGGCGCGCTCCCGGCGGGCCGCCTCCACCAACTCCGGCACACTCACCTGCGCACCCAGGTTCGTCACCGCCAACTCCCGGTAGTACTCCAGGCCCTTCTCCCCCGCGATGCCCTTGACGTTGAGAATCGCGTCGATGCCGACGGTGTGCGCGTCCGTGCCGATGCACGCACCCACCACCGACAGCTTGCGGCGCAGCCGCCGCTTCACCACCGAGTTGACCTCCTTGGCGGACAACAAGGGGTAGTCACGCTCTACCACCTGCACCTTCGCCAGGTCCACCAGGTGGTTCACCCGCCCGTACACCACGAAGAACGTGAACCCGTCGCTGATCGGCTTGGCGTGCACCAGCATCGCCGGGTCCATGCCCATCTTGTTCGCCAACTGCACCGCCGCACCCTCGGCCCGCTTGTCGTGCGGCACCGGCAACGTGAACGACACCTGCACCATGCCGTCACCCGTGGTGTCCCCGTACGGCCGCACGACCGTCTTCTCGCTCATGCTGTGCTGGCCGGGCATGCCCTCACGGCCCTCGCTTCGCTCGGTGCGCTCGCTCATGCTGTTTTGGCCGGGCATGCCCTCACGGCCCTCGCTTCGCTCGGTGCGCTCGCTCATGCCGGCAACTCCAGGATCTCCGTCGCCGGGTTGTAGTAGTCCCCCTCGTGCCGGGCCACCCCGTCCCGGCCCTTCCCCCGGTCCGCCGGCCGCTTCATGATCCCGAACGTGCCCTCCGCGATCGCCGTCAACAACGACTGATCCCCGATCCGCTCCAACAACTGCACCGCCTCACCCAGCACCCGGTGCGCCCGCTGCTGGATGAACCCGCCCGGCGCCGGCACGAAATCCTCCCGCAACCCGCCCGCCGCGCCCAACACGTACCGCACGTTCTGCACCGCGATGTCCCGATCCGACAACCACGGCGTCACGACCGCCTCGGTCATCATCCCGACCAGCAGAATCCCCTGCCCCGTCATGGCGCCCACCAGGTTGAAGAACCCGTCGAGCAGATTGCCCCGGAACACGTCCCCGGTCATGTGCTTCGTCGGCGGCATCCACTTCAACGGCGCGTCCGGGAACAACTCCCGCGCCAGCAACGCGTGCGCCAACTCCAACCGGAACGACTCCGGCAGATCCGGGTTGATCTCGAACGCGTGCCCCAACCCCAACTGCCAGTCCGCCAACCCCGCCTCGTGCGCGAAGAACTCGTTGAGCAACTGCGACACCGTCACCGTGTGCGCCTCGTCCACCGCGTCCGCGGTGGTCAGGTAGTTGTCCTCACCGGTGTTGATGATGATCCCCGCCCGCGCGTGCACCTGCCGGGAGAACCGCTGGTCCACGAACGTACGGATCGGGTTGATGTCCCGGAACAAGATCCCGTACATCGAGTCGTTGAGCATCATGTCCAGCCGCTCCAGGCCGGCAAGCGTCGCCATCTCCGGCATACACAGACCCGACGCGTAGTTCGTCAACCGCACATACCGGCCCAACTCCCGCGACGTCTCGTCCAACGCCGCCCGCATCAACCGGAAGTTCTCCTGCGTCGCGTACGTGCCCGCGAAACCCTCCCGGGTCGCCCCCTCCGGCACGTAGTCCAACAACGACTGCCCCGTCGACCGGATCACCGCGATCACATCCGCGCCCGCCCGCGCCGCCGCCTGCGCCTGCGGAATGTCCTCGTAGATGTCCCCCGTCGCCACGATCAGATAGATCCACGGTCGCTGCTGCGGATCCCCGAACCGCTTCACCAACCGATCCCGCTCCGCCCGCCGCCGGTCGATGCGCCGCACCCCCGCCGCCACCGCCCTGCGCGACGCCCGCCGCGCCGCCGTCGCCGCCTTCCCCGACGGCAGGTCGAACCGCACCGACCCGGCCGCCGCCTTCTGCGCCAGCAACGTCACATCAGCGATGCCCTCCCGCGCCAACGCGTCGAACACCGGCACCGCCACACCATGGCCCAACCCGACATCCGCGACCACCGCGTCCACCAGCCGGTTCACCCACGGAATACCGTCCGGGTCCGCCCCCGTCACCCCGGCCAACCGCAGCACCGCACGCTCCACCGACACCGTCGTGTGGCTACGCGCCAGATCCACCACCGGCTGCCCCGCCCGACGCGCCAACTCCCGCGCCCGCGCCACCAACACCGGATCAAGCCCAAGCTTCCCTGTCACGAAACGCCTTCCTGATAGATCACGTCACCGCGCAACACCGTGGCCCGGCACACCGGCAGCGGCGTCGGATCCTGCGCCCCCCGCAACTCCGGATCCTCCGCCAACAACACCGGCAAACCCCGCTCCACCCCCGCCGGGGCATCCCACACCGCGAACGTCGCCGGCGCGCCCAACGCCAACACCCCCTCGCTGTCCAGATGCACCGCCCGCCACCCGCCCCGCGTGTGCGCCGCGAACGCCGCCCGCACACTCATCCGCTGCGCCGCATTGTGATGCGACGCCGCCGCCCGCACCGACCCCCACGGATCCAGCGGCGTCACAGGCGAATCCGACCCGAACGCCAACGCCACCCCGACCCCGTGCATCGCACCCATCGGATTGGACTCCCACGCCCGCGCCAACCCCAACCGCGACTCGTACATCCCGCCCGCGCCACCCCACAACCGGTCGAACGCCGGCTGCATCGACGCCACCACCCCGAACTCCACGAACCCGGCGATCAACGCCTTGTCCATGATCTCCGCGTGCTCCACCCGATGCCGCGCCGCCCGCAACCGCTCCGTACCCATCTTCTCCGCCGCCGCCGCGAACCCCGCCAGCACCGTCCCGATCGCCACATCCCCGATCGCGTGGAACCCGCCCTGCATCCCGTGCGCTGCGCAGTCAAGCAGATGATCACGCACCTGCTCCGCCGTCACGTACCCGTGCCCGCACGCCCCGGGCTCCCCATCCAGGTACGCCCCCGACACGTGCGCCGTCCGCGACCCCAACGCCCCGTCGGCGAAAAGGTCACCACCCGCACCCACCGCACCCAGGTCCCGGGCCCGCGCCGCACCCAGCAACTCACCCCAGTACCCGTACACCTCCGGCACCCCGTCCCCGGACATCGCCAACAACCCGGTGAAGTCCTCCTCGTCGGAGATGTCCGGCCCACCACACTCGTGCACCGCCGCGATCCCCAACGACGCCGCATGCGCCAACGCCCGCCGCTGCGCCGCCACCCGCTGCGGCCGCGTCACCGACCCGAACGCCGCCGCCCGCACCACGTGGTGCGCGTCGCGCCGCACCCACCCCGACGCGTCGTACCCGACCGCCGCCACCACCTGCGGACACGCCGCCACCATCGCCGCCGACACCAACGCCGAATGGATCGACGCCTGCGACAGGTACACCCGCCGGCCGCCCGCCGCCCGATCCAGCGCCGCCGCGTCCGGCAACGCCGCATCCGACCAGAACGACTCGTCCCAGCCGTGCCCCAGCACCACCGCGTCCGACGGCAGCCCCGCCGCGAACGCCGACACCGCGTCCAACAGCTCACCGGCCGACCGCACCGCCGACAGATCCAGCCCCGACAACACCAACCCGGTGTCCGTCGCGTGCACGTGCGCGTCCACGAACGCCGGCGTCACAAGCGCACCGCCCAGCTCCACCACCCGGTCCGCGGCCGGCGCGTCCGCGTCCGCACCCAACCAGGCGATCCGCCCGTCCCGCACCAGCAGCGCCGTCGCGCTCGGCTCGGCCGGACAGTGCAGCACTGCGCCGCGATACAGCGTCGAGGGGTTCGTCATGACCTCAGTCTGCCGCCAACCGCGCCTCGAACAGGCCGCGGACCCCCGGCTCGGTCCGCAACAACTCCAACGCCAGCGACGCGTGCCCCGGGACGTACCCGTTGCCCACCAGCATCGTCACGTCCGCCGCCAGGCCCTCCGCACCCAACGCCGCCGCCGCGAAACTCGTCGCCATCGAGAAGAAGATCACCGTACCGCCGTCCGCCGTGGCCAGCACCGCACCGTGCTCACACCCCGGCACGTCCACGCACACCACGGTCACGTCCGCCGGCATCCCCAGCGCCGTGGTCACCGCCGTGGACAACCCCACCGGATCCCGCGCGTCGGCCAACGCCACCGCGCCGGCCAGCCCGGCCGCCGCCAGCGCGTCGCGCTCCGCCGCCACCGGCACCACCCCGACCGTACGACCCGCGCCCGCCCGCCGCGCCGCCGCCAACGACAACGACCCGCTCTTACCCGCGCCCCCGATCACCGCCACCGCCACCGGACGCGGATCACCCTCCCGCGACCGCCGCGCCACCTGCTCGGCCACCACCCGCGCCGTCAACGCCGGCGCACCGCACACGTCAAGCACGGCGAGGGACAACTCCGGGTGCAGGTCCGGCGGCAGCACCGCGGCGATCGACCTGGCGAACAGGATCGCCTGCCCGTCACACGGCACCTGCTCGCTGCGCCCGTCCCACCGCGCCAACCCGTCCAGGATCGTCAACGGCGTCAGCGTCAACGACACCAACGTCGCCACCCGGTCGCCGGCCTTCAGCCCCAGCGGCGAGCGGCGTCCCGCCTCCTCCACCGTGCCGATCAGCATGCCGCCGGACCCGGTCACCGGGTTCTGCATCTTCCCCCGGGTCGACACGATGTCCAGCACCTCAGCACGGATCTTCTCCCCGTCCCCGCCGTGCTTCTGCGCCAACTGCCGGAAGCTCGCCGCGTCCAGGTTGAGCCGCTCGACCCGGATCCGCACCTCGTTCGCGGCGATCCGCGGATCGGGGTCCAACCGCCAGGCGGCCTGCGGAAGCACCCCCACCGGTTCCACGACTCGGTGCAGACCCACAGGTGACGTCACGCCGACCTCCTCCATCCAGCCGCTCGAACCCCCGACCAGAACTCGCGTCGCGGGAAAACTTACGGCAGAATAATTTCTTCACCGCAGATTTTCCAGTAGCCTTCGCAAGTCATTGATCAACCGAACCGCTGACGAGGAGGGGCCGTGACCCAGACCCAACCGGTGGAGACCATCCCGACGCCCCGCCACGCCCCCGCCGCCGGCCAGCCCTACGAATACCGGCGCGCGCCCCTGGTCGAACCCGACTGGACCCGCTTCCCCGGCTGGCGCCACGTCACCCGCGAGCAGTGGGAGAGCGCCCAGTGGCAGCGGGTCAACTGCGTCAAGAACATCAAGCAGCTCCGCGCCGTCCTCGGCGACACCGTCGACGAGACCTTCTACGCCGACGTCGAGGCCGACCAGAAGGCCCTGGCCACCATGTCCATGCTGGTGCCGCCGCAGATGCTCAACACGATGGTGCCGTTCGCCCCGATGACCACCGAGGCGCTGCTCGCCGATCCGGTACGCCGCTACATGATCCCGGTCGCCTCGGACCGGCGCACCGACTGGCCCTCCCACCCGTACGCCAGCCGCGACAGCCTGCACGAGCACGACATGTGGGTCGCCGAAGGGCTCACCCACCGCTACCCCACCAAGGTGCTCGCCGAGCTGCTCTCCACCTGCCCGCAGTACTGCGGGCACTGCACCCGGATGGACCTCGTCGGCAACTCCACCCCCGCCGTCGACAAGCTCAAGCTCACCCTCAAGCCGGTCGACCGCTACGACGCCCACATCGCCTACCTCAAGGCCCACCCGGGCGTGCGTGACGTGGTCGTCTCCGGCGGCGACGTCGCCAACGTGCCGTGGCGCAATCTCGAGTCCTACCTCATGCGCCTGCTGGAGATCGAGACGATCCGCGACGTCCGGCTCGCCACCAAGGCCCTCATGGGCCTGCCCCAACACTGGTTGCAGCCCGATGTGGTCGAGGGCCTCGAACGGGTCGCCCGCACCGCCTCCCGGCGCGGCGTCAACCTGGCCATCCACACCCACGTCAACCACGCCCAGTCGCTGACCCCGCTGGTCGCCAGGGCCGCGCAGACCGCACTCGACGTCGGCGTACGCGACGTGCGCAACCAGGGCGTGCTCATGCGCGGCGTCAACGCCACGAGCGCCGACCTGCTGGACCTGTGCTTCGCGCTGCAGGGCGAGGCGGGCATCCTGCCCTACTACTTCTACATGTGCGACATGATCCCCAACGCCGAGCACTGGCGGGTCCCGGTGTGGCACGCCCAGCAGCTCCAGCACGACATCATGGGTTACCTGCCCGGCTACGCCACCCCGCGGATCGTCTGTGACGTGCCGTTCGTCGGCAAGCGCTGGGTGCACATGCTCACCGACTACGACCGTGAGCGCGGCATCTCCTACTGGACCAAGAACTACCGCACGTCCATCGAGTCGGCCGACCTGGAGGCGCTGAACAAGCGCTACGCCTACTACGACCCGATCGACGCCCTGCCCGAGGCCGGTCAGGCCTGGTGGTTGGCGCACCGCGACGACTGAGGTTCCTGGTACTGAGCTCCCGTCGCCGCTTGTCGGCGACGGGAGCTTTTTGTGTGAGCGTTGCGGTGCACATCCCGTAAAGCGTCCTAGGATAATAGGTTGAAGGTGCATCGGCGTGCGATCTCGCCGGAGCGTGGTTGACTGGGCGGGTGAGCGAGATCCTGCTGATCCGGCACGGCGAGACCACGTGGAGCGCGAGCCACCGGCACACCTCGTACACCGATCTGCCGTTGACCCCCGACGGCGAGCGGCAGGCCCGCGCCCTCGCTCCCCTGCTCGCCGGCCGGCACGTCGTCCGGGTGCTGTCCAGCCCACGGCAACGCGCCACCCGCACCGCCGACCTGGCCGGGCTCACCGTCGACGCCACCGACCCGGACCTGGCCGAGTGGCACTACGGCGACTACGAGGGGCGCACCACCGCGGACATCCAGCAGGAGCGGCCCGGCTGGGCCATCTGGGCCGACGGCGGCCCCGGCGGGGAGTCACCGGCCGAGGTAGGCGCCCGACTGGACCGGGTCCTGGCCCGGGTCACCCCGCTGCTCGACCACGGCGACGTCGCGCTGGTCGGACACGGGCACAGCCTGCGGGTGCTCGGGGCACGCTGGATCGGGCTGCCGCCCTCGGCCGGCGGGCTGCTGCGCCTGGACACCGCCACGCTCAGCGTGCTCGGTCACGAACACGAGCGGCGGGTCATCCGGCGGTGGAACCTGCCGGCTCCGTCGCCGACCGGACCCGCCCCCGACCGGGCAGCTCGGCACTGATCTTCGGCGGCCGGTTCTCGTACGGCGTGGAGAGCACCACCGTGGTGCGGGTCGTGACGTTCGCCGCGGTGCGGATCTCCTGCAACAGCCGCTCCAGGTCGGCCGGACCGGCCACCCGCACCAGCAGCATGTAGAAGTCCTCCCCGGCCACCGAATAGCAGGAGTCGATCTCGGGCAGGCTGGCCAACCGCTCGGGCGCGTCGTCGGGCTGGGACGGGTCGAACGGCCGGATCGCCACGAACGCGGTGAGCGGCAGGTCAAGCGCCTCGAAGGACACCCGCGCGGCATAACCCTTGATCACACCACGCTGCTCCAGCCGGCGAACCCGCTGGTGCACGGCCGACACGGACAGACCCACCCGCTCGGCGAGGTCCGTGTACGACAGCCGCCCGTCGCCGCTCAACGCGGCGACGATGGCACGGTCGGTCTCCTCCACCCGGTGCACACTAGCCGGAAAAGCGCTCCCACGCCCTACCCGGCCCGCCGGGGTGGGACGCACGGCGGGCCGGGACGGTCGTGGACGGGTCAACCCCGGGCGAGCGCGCGGGAGATCACCAGCCGCTGGATCTGGTTGGTGCCCTCGACGATCTGCAGCACCTTGGCCTCCCGCATGTACCGCTCCACCGGGTGGTCGGCGACGTAGCCGGCACCGCCGAGCACCTGCACCGCGTCGGTGGTCACCCGCATCGCCACGTCGGTGGCGAACAGCTTCGCCTTCGCCGCCTCGATCGAGTACGGGCGGCCGGCGTCGCGCAGCCGGGCCGCGGCCAGCATGAGCGCCCGGGCGGCGGAGATCTGCGTGGCGTGGTCGGCCAGGTTGAACCCGAGCCCCTGGAACTCGATGATCGCCCGGCCGAACTGGTGACGCTCGCGCGCATAGCCGATTGCGTAGTCCAGGGCGGCCTGGGCCAGGCCCACCGCGCAGGCGGCGATGCCCAGGCGACCGGAGTCCAGCGCCGACATGGCGATGGTGAACCCGACGCCCTCGCCGCCGATCAGCCGCTCGGCCGGCACCCGGGCGTCGTCGAAGGCGACCTGCGCGACCGGGGACGCGTGCAGGCCCATGGTCCGCTCGGCGGCCTGCGGGTGGATGCCGGGCGTGGCCCGGTCGGCCAACAGGCAGGAGATGCCCTTGGGCCCGGGCCCGCCGGTGCGGCAGAAGATGTTGTAGAAGTCGGCGACCTGGGCATGGGTGATCCACGCCTTGGTGCCGCTGACCACGTACCCGTCGCCGTCGCGGACCGCCCGCGTGGTCATCGCCGCCGCGTCCGAACCACCCTGCGGCTCGGAAAGGCAGTACGCGCCGAGCAGCTCCCCGCCGATCATGTCCGGCAGGAGGGCGCCGCGCTGCTCGTCGGTGCCGAACTGGGCCAGCGGGTAGCAGGACAGCGTGTGCACGCTCACCGCCTCGGCCACCGCCAACCACCGGCCGGCGAGGATCTCCAACACCTGCAGGTAGACCTCGTACGGCTGGGCCGCGCCGCCGTGCTCCTGCGGGTACGGCAGGCCGAGCAGCCCGGCGCGGCCAAGCGTGCGCAGCACCTCCCGGGGGAACTCGGCGCGCTGTTCGAACCCGGCCGCCTTCGGGGCCAGCTCCCGGTCGGCGATCTCGGTGGTGAGGTCCAGCAGGTCGCGGGCCTCGTCGGTGGGCAGGATCCGGTCGACGTTCATAGCGCGATGAGCTCCGTGGGGGTGGTGTTGAGCCGCTGTCCGCCGTCCGCGGTGCAGACGACGATGTCCTCGATCCGGGCGCCGTGCCGCCCGGCGAGGTAGATCCCCGGTTCGACCGAGAAAGCCATGCCGGCCTCGATCGGCCGGGAGTTGCCGGTGACCACGTACGGCTCCTCGTGGCCGTCGAGGCCGATGCCGTGGCCGGTTCGGTGCAGGAACGCGTCGCCGTGCCCGGCGGCGGCGATGCGGTCGCGGGCTACCGCGTCGAGCGCCTCGGCGGTGATCCCGGGGCGGACGGCGGCCACCGCGGCGCGCTGCGCCTCCCGCAGCACCTCGTAGTAGTCGACGAATTCGGCCGGCGGCATGTCACCGGCGACGTAGGTGCGGGTGCAGTCGGAACGGTAGCCCGACGGCATGGTGCCGCCGATGTCGACCACCACCGGCTCGCCGGCGCCGATCGGCCGGTCCGAGGTGCCGTGGTGCGGGCTGGCCGCGTGCGGGCCGGCGGCCACGATGACGAAGTCGACCTCGGCGTGCCCGGCGGCCCGGATCGCGGCGGCGAGGTCAGCGGCGACGTCCCGTTCGGTGCGGCCGGGGCGCAGCCACTGTCCCATCCGCCGGTGCACGGCGTCGATCGCGGCGCCCGCCTCGGCCAGCGCCGCCACCTCGGCCGGCGACTTGCGGATGCGCATCTCGCGCAGCACGTCGGAGGCGAGCCGCTGGGCCGCGTCGGGCAGCACGGCGCGCAGGGCGAGGACCTGCTGCGCCCACATCCGGTCGGCCAGCCCGACGGCCCGCACCGGGCCGGGCAGCGCGGCCCGCACCAACGGCCACGGGTCGACGCCGTCGGCGTGGTCGACGATCCGGTATCCACGCCCGGGCGCCGCCTCGGCGTCCGGGCGCTCCAGCACCGGCACGATCAGGGTGGGGTCGCCCTCGACGGGCAGCACCAGGCAGGTGAGTCGTTCCCCCGCCCGGGCGTCGTAGCCGGTCAGGTAGCGCAGGTCGGACCCGGGGGTGAGCAGCAGCGCGTCCAGGCCGGCCGCGGCGGTGGCGCGTCGGGCCTCGGCCAGCCGCCCGGCGGGGTAAAGGTCATCGATTCCCACCCCGGTAGCTTAACGGTCGTTTGGGTGCGGGCGGGAGGCGGCGACCACGGCACCGGGGCACGGGCGCGAGCGCGCCCGTGCCCCGGGCCAGACCGGCCCGGGGTCAGCTGACGATCTTCTTGGCGCCCCGGATGGCGGTGGCCAGGTTCTCCAGCAGCGGCGCGGCCCCGGCGTAGGAGAAGCGCGGCACCGCGTCCCACGGCACGACCTGCCCGGCCTTGACCGCGGGCAGCTGCATCCAGGTGGGCTTGGCCGCCAGGTCCTTGGGCTGCAGCGCGGTCGCCCGGTTGTCCAGCAGGATCAGGTCGGCCGGGAACTTGCCGGTGTTCTCCCAGCTCAACGCCTCGAAGTAGTCACCCTGCTCCAGCTTCGTGGGCACCACGATGTCCACGCCCAACTCGGCGAAGTACATCAGGTCCGTGCTGATCTTGGGGTTGGAGACGTAGAACAGGTCCGGGCTGCCCGAGGCCGCCATCACCTTGATGCCCGGGTTCGCCTTCACCGCCTGACGCACCGACTCGGCAGCCGCCTCGAACCGCGCCTTGGCGTCGGTGACCTTCTTGGCGCCCAGGTCCGCGCCCAGCGACGCGGCCAGCTCGGCGTACCGCTCGATCGGGCGGATCATCGGCACCCGCGCGGTGGTGACCGCCACGACGGGGGCGAGCGGAAGGATCTTGTCCTTGCTCTCGTCCGGCACGTACCACAGCGCGCCCGGGTCGTACATGTGCGTGACCAGCAGGTCGGGGCGCAGCGCGGCGTACTTCTCCAGGCTGAACTCGCCCCACGCGTTGCCGAGGATCTCGACGCGGTCCACGTCGATGTCGCCGGCCTGCGCCTCCTTGCTGCCGTCGCTCTTCTTCGTCTCCCCGAACACGCCCGCGATCTGCGCGTCGAGTCCGAAGTCGACAAGCGCCGCCGCGACACCTGTGAACGCGACGATCCGGCCCGGTCGGGCGTCGGCGTCCACCTTGTGCGGCCGATCGTCGGTGAACGTCCAGGGCCCGCCTGTCGACTTCGCGCCGGCGCCGGTGTCGTCGCCGTCCCCGCCGCATCCGGCGAGCATGGCGGTCAGGCCGGCGGCGCCGGCGGCGAGCAGGCCACGGCGGGAGAGCCGGGGACCGGAGAGGATATCGGGCATGGCGATGTCTTTCCAGGCGGGGACGCGGACGACCACGGACAGCGCCGTTAGGCTAACCTAACCTAACCCGCTGTCAAGTCGCCGCCCCCGGAGCCCACCCTGTCCGTCGTCACGCCGCCCCGCAGCGACGCCCCCGCCGCCCGGCCGTCCACCCGACGGCGCGGACTCCGGGTCGCCGCGCCCGCGCTCGGCCTGCTGCTTCTGGCCACCGTCGCCGGGCTCAGCCTCGCCTTCGGCGCCAACCCGCTGTCCCCCACAGAGGTCTGGCACGGCCTCACCGACCCCGACCACCCCGCGTACGCGGTGGTCCACCAGGGACGCCTGCCGCGCACCCTGCTCGGCCTCACCGCCGGCGCGGCCCTCGGCGTCGCCGGCGCGGCCATGCAGACGCTGACCCGCAACCCGCTGGCCGACCCGGGCCTGCTCGGCATCAACGCCGGCGCGTCCGCCGCGGTCGCCACCGCCACCCTGCTGCTCGGCGTCTCCGGCCTGGACCACCAGATCTGGTACGCGCTGCTCGGCGCCGCCGCCGTCACCGTCGCCGTGCACACCATCGCCGGCGGCCCGCAGGCCACCCCGGCCCGGCTCGCCCTCGCCGGGGCCGCGCTCAACGCCGCCCTGTACTCCTACGTCAACGCGGTCATGCTCATCGACAGCGCCTCGCTGGAACGGCTGCGCTTCTGGACCGTCGGCTCCCTGGCCGGCGCCCGCACCGACACCGTGCCACGACTGCTGCCGTTCATCCTCCTCGGCCTGGTCCTCGCGCTGCTCGTCACCCGCCCGCTCGCCGCGCTGTCCCTCGGCGACGACTCGGCCCGCGCGCTGGGCGCCAACCCCAACCTGGTCCGGGGGGTGGTGATCGTGGCCGTCACGCTGCTCTGCGGCGCGGCCACCGCCGCCTGCGGCCCCATCGTCTTCGTCGGGCTGCTCGCCCCCCACCTGGTACGCGCGTTCACCGGCCCCGACCCGCGCCGGCTGCTGCCCTGGTGCCTGGTGTTCGGCCCGGTGCTGCTGCTCACCGCCGACGTCGTCGGCCGGGTCCTCGGCCGCCCCGGTGAACTCCAGGTCGGCCTGGTCACCGCCGTGATCGGCGGACCGCTGTTCCTGCATCTGGTCCGGCGCGGACGGGTGGCCCGACCGTGATCGTCCTGCGACTGGCCGGGCTGTCCCTGCGCCTGCGGATCCGGGCCCTCGCCGTCGGCCTGACCGGCGCGCTGCTCGTCTGCGGCCTCGCCGTGCTCGCCGTCGGCGCCGGCGACCAGCCCATCCCCCCGGCCGAGGTGCTGCGCGTCCTCGGCGGCGGCGGCCACCCCGCCGACCGGTTCATCGTCACCGAACTGCGCCTGCCCCGGATGGTCACCGCGCTGGCCGTCGGCACCGCCCTCGGCCTGGCCGGCGCGGTCTTCCAGTCACTGACCCGCAACCCGCTGGGCAGCCCCGACGTGCTCGGCGTCACCTCCGGCGCGGCCACCGGCGCGCTCGTCGTGGTGGTCGCCGGCGGCAGCAGCGCCGCGCTCGCCGGATCGGCCGCCGTCGGCGGGCTCGCCACCGGACTGCTGCTGTACGCCCTCGCCGGCCGGCACGGCATGGGCGGGCACCGCCTCGTACTCATCGGCATCGGGGTGACCGCGATCCTCACCGGCGTCAACGGCTGGCTGCTCACCCGCGCCCCCCTCATGGACGCCGCCCGCGCCGCGCTCTGGCTCACCGGCAGCCTCGACGGCCGGGGCTGGGCCAACGCCGTGCCGGTACTCGCCGCGCTCGTCGTCCTGCTGCCCGCCGTCCTGCTCACCCGGGCGCCGGCACTGCGGCTGCTGGAAATGGGTGACGACTCCGCCGCCGGCCTCGGCGTACCGGTACGGGCGGTCCGCGCGGCCGCCCTCGGCGCGGCGGTGCTGCTGGTCTCCGTCGCCGCGGCCGCCGCCGGCCCGGTCTCCTTCCTGGCGCTCACCGCGCCACACCTGGCCCGCCGGCTCACCCGCGCCCCCGGACCGAACCTGCTGCCGTCGGCGATCGTCGGCGCCGCGTTGCTGCTCGCCGCCGACCAGGTGGCCATGCACGCGATCACCGACCGGCAGTTGCCCGTCGGCGTGGTCACCGGCGTGCTCGGCGGCGCCTACCTGGCCTGGCTGCTGGCCGGGGAACGCGGGAGCCGACGATGACCGGACCGGACGAGAAGGGAACCACCATGCCACCCGAGACCCCCCGGCTGGTCGCCCAGGAACTGACGCTCGGCTACGACCGGCGGACGGTGGCCGAGGACCTCACGGTGGCCGTCCCGGACGGCTCATTCACGGTGATCATCGGGCCGAACGCGTGCGGGAAGTCCACGCTGCTGCGTGCGCTGGCGCGGCTGCTGCGCCCGACCCGGGGCACCGTGCTGCTCGACGGCGCCGACATCCACCGCCGGCCGGCCCGGCAGGTCGCCCGCACCCTCGGGCTGCTGCCCCAGGCGGCCACCGCCCCGGACGGGCTGACCGTCGCCGAGCTGGTGTCCCGGGGCCGCTACCCGCACCAGGGGCTGCTACGGCAGTGGTCCCGGGAGGACGAGCGGGTGGTCGACCGGGCGATGGCCGACACCGGCGTCACCGAGCTGGCCGACCGGCCCGTCGACGAACTGTCCGGCGGGCAGCGGCAACGGGTGTGGATCGCCATGGCGCTGGCCCAGCAGACGCCGCTGCTGCTGCTCGACGAACCGACCACCTATCTGGACATCGCCCACCAGGTCGAGGTGCTGGACCTGTGCGCCCGGCTGCACGAGGAACAGGGCCGCACCCTGGTCGCGGTGCTGCACGACCTGCACCAGGCCGCCCGGTACGCCACCCACCTGATCGCCATGCGCGACGGCCGGGTGGTGGCCGCCGGCGAGCCCCGCCGGATCGTCACCGCCGACCTGGTTGAGGAGGTCTTCGGGCTGCCCTGCCGGATCATCGACGACCCGGAGGACGGCGTCCCGCTGGTGGTGCCGGCGGCCCGACGCCGCAGCACCGCCCCCGCCTGAACCGCGCGGACTTGCGCACCCCGGCCATCATGAAGAGGTGATCCGCTTCCTGCTGAACCTGCTCTGGCTCGTCTTCGGCGGCGGTTTCGTCCTGGCCCTGGGCTACGGCGTGGCCGCCCTGATCTGCTTCCTGCTTGTCGTCACCATCCCGTTCGGCGTCGCCTCGCTGCGCCTCGCCTCGTACTCGCTGTGGCCGTTCGGCCGCACCCTGGTCTCCAAGCCGGGCGCCGGCATCCCCTCCGGCCTGGCGAACGTGCTCTGGCTCGTGCTGGCCGGCTGGTGGCTGGCGCTGTCGCACATCCTCGCCGGCATCGCGCTCTGCGTGACGATCATCGGCATCCCGTTCGGGGTGGCCAACTTCAAGCTGGTGCCGGCGGCGTTGTGGCCGCTCGGCCAGGAGGTCGTCGAAGCCCCCTGACCTGGGGACAGCACGCCGTGGGCCCGGTGGCGTCGAGCTGCCGGGCCCACGGCGTGCCGCTTTTGTGCTCGCCCTGTCGTGGTGACCGGCCGCACTACCCGTAGAGCGTCCTAGGAGGCTGGGGTGTCGGCGCTGCGCGGGTGCCCGCCGAGTGGGCTACCGTCGAGAACGTGCAAGGTCGAGACGCGGTGATCGAAGCGCTCAAGGCGGACCCGACGCTGGCCGGGCTGCGCCGGTCGTTGGACTTCTACCACGGCGACCCGGAACGCGACGCCGGCCTGGACGCGATCTACGCGCCGCTGGTGCGCCCCGGGGACCTCGTCTTCGACATCGGCGCCCACGTGGGTGACCGGCTCGACAGCTTCCGGCGCCTCGGCGCACGGGTGGTGGCGGTGGAGCCGCAACCGTCGTGCGTCCGGGTGCTGCGCGCCCTGCACGCCGACGACGACGCGGTGACGATCGTGGCAGCGGCCTGCGGCCGCACCTCCGGGCCGGTACAACTGCACGTCAACTCCGCCAACCCCACCGTCTCCACCGCCTCACCCGGGTTCGTCCGGGCCGCCCACGGCGCCCCCGGCTGGGCCGACGAGACGTGGGACGCGCAGATCGAGGTGCCCGGCACCACCCTCGACACGCTCGTCGACGCGTACGGCGTCCCGGCGTTCGTGAAGATCGACGTGGAGGGTTTCGAGGACGCCGTGCTGGCCGGGCTGAGCCGGCCGGTGCCGGCGCTGTCCTTCGAGTTCACCACCATCGCCCGCGACCTGGCGACCCGCTGCCTGGCGCGGCTGACCGCGCTCGGCTTCACCGGGTTCACGGTGGCGCTCGGCGACGAGACGACGTTCGCCCTGCCGGGATGGCGACCGGCCGGTGAGGTGGCCGCGTACCTGCGGGCACTGCCGGACGAGGCGAACTCCGGCGACGTCTACGCCCGCCCCTGACGCTGCGGCCCGGCGGGCTCGTCCGGAGGGCCCGACGCCTTCGGGCCCTCCGGTACGGCGTCACGCCACGGTGATCTTCTTCGGCGTGGTCTTCGAGTCGAGCCAGGTGTCGATGAGCTTGGTGAAGTCGCGGCCGGTCTGCTTGTTGACGAAGGCGATGAACGACGCCCGGTCCTGCTGGGTGTTCCGCTGCTCCTGCACCCAGGCACGGGCCAGCGCGAAGAACGCCTTGTCCCCCAACTGCTTGTGGATCTCGTGGAGCATGGCCTCCGAGCAGAGGTAGACGTTACCCTCAGCGAATCTCTTCGGGTCGGGCTTGCCGGGCGGACCCAGCTTCTTGCGCAGGGCCGCGTCGGCGGCGCTCAGATAGCGGTCCAGGCTGGCGTCACTCAGCTTGAGGGTCTCCTGGGTGTACAGGTCCTGCGCGTAGCTGGCCCACCCCTCGTTCAACCACAGATCGGTCCACGTGGTGGGGGTGACGGAGTTACCGAACCACTGGTGGGCGTACTCGTGCACCACGTCGCTGCCCCACCGGTCGCGCCGGGCCCGGGTGTTCTCGATCTTCCCGCCCATCGTGATCATCTGCTGGGTCTCCATACCCGACGCCGAGTCCACCACCACGACGCCGCCGGAGGGGAACGGGTACGGGCCGAACTTCTTCTCCAGCCAGGTCAGGTACTGCGGGGACTTCTTCAGGTAGGGCACCAGCTTGTCGTCGACACCCTTGCGGTACCAGTAGGTAAGCGGAATGCCGCGCGGCCCCGTGGCGGTCAGCTTCTGGTACTTCCCCACCGCCAGGGTGGTCAGGTACGTCGCCACCGGATCGGTGCTGCGGTAGGTGAACGTGGTGCCGGACTGCCCGGCGGGCGTGCCGCTGGCGATCGCCGACCAACCCGCCGGAACCGTCACCCGGATGTCGTAGAGGGCCTCGTCGGACGGCTGGTCGTTCGCCGGATACCAGGTCAGGGCGCCGAACGGCTCCTGCATGGTCCAGAGCCCGCCCTCCTTGGTGACGGTCAGGCCCAGGGCCTCCACGTCCTTGCGCTGCGACGGCATCGGCGTCGTCTTCGGGCTGCCGTGGTATTTGACCACAAGCGTGACCGGCTGGTCGGCGACGACCGGCGCGGTCACGGTGAGCTTCTCCCGGGCCACCGCGCCGGGGGCCGGGGAGCCGTCCACAGTCACCCCGTCGACCTGGTATGGCATGAAGTCGAGCACCAGGCTCGGCGCGTTCTCGACCGGCCGGATCCGCAGCGTGGCGGTGCCGGTGAGGGTCTTGGTCGACGGGGCCCAGTCCAACTCCAGGTCGTAGTGCAGGACGTCAAGCGCGTCGGTGCCCCGAGCCGGATAGACCTTGTCGGCCACCGGGGTGGAACGGCCCGCCTGCCAGACGGTGTAGTCGACCGCGGGGGCGGTCGGGCTCGGCGTGGCCGTGGGGGCGGACGGGGTGGCTTCCGGGTCGGTGGGGTCGGTGGTGCACCCGGCGACGAGCAATGGTCCGAGAAGCATGATCAGAGGTACGCGGTGACGCATCAGCGCACCATACGGTAATGATCGATTTCCGTGGGGGCGCCGTCGGAGCCCGGTCGACACACCCGCCGCGGCGGGTCAACGGCCGCAGGCGTAGCCCTGCGCGCCCCGGGGATTGGCGGCGGCCGACAGCACACCGGTGCGGGGATCCCGGGCGACCGCGCAGAGACGACCCAGACTCCACGGCTCGGCCAGGCGCACCGTGTGCCCCCGGGCGTCCAGCCCCGCCAGCACGTCCGGGTCGAGCCGGTCCTCCACCACCAGCACCCCCGGCTCGATCTCCCGCGGGTAGAACGACGCCGGCAGGCTGGTGGTGTGCCACGCAGGGGCGTCGATCGCCTGCTGCAACTCCTGCCCGCCGGCCAGGTGCCGCAGCAGGAACAGCAGCTGCCACTGGTCCTGCTGGTCGCCGCCGGGGGTGCCGCAGGCCAGCATCGGCTCGCCGTCGCGCAGCACGAGCGTCGGGGACAACGTGGTACGCGGACGCCGGCCCGGCCGCAGCGTCGAGGCGAGCCCTTCCTCCAGCCAGCACATCTGCAAGCGGCTGCCCAGCGGGAACCCCAGCTCCGGGATGGTGGGCGAACTCTGCAACCAACCGCCGCTCGGCGTGGCCGAGATGATGTTGCCCCACCTGTCGACCACGTCGACGTGGCAGGTGTCGCCGCGGGTCACCCCGTCGGCCCGTACCGTCGGCTCGCCGGTGCTCGGATCCTGCGGGACGGACCGCCCGGCGCGAAGGTGCCCGGGCAGTCGGGGCGACGCGCCCTGCGGGCTGCCCGGACGCAGCTCGGCGCAGGCCCGGTCACCGACCAGCGCGGCCCGCTCGCCGGCGTACGCCGCGGACAGCAGCACGTCGCCCGGCACGTCGGTGTCGCCGTACCACGCCTCCCGGTCGGCGAAGGCGAGCTTGAGCGCCTCGGCCTGGGCGTGGACGCCGTCCACCGTGGACGGGTCGAGAGCACGGGGGTCGTCGAGCGCGTCGAGCACCGCCAGCGTCTGCAACAGCACCGGGCCCTGGCCCCAGAAGCCGGTCTTCGCCACCGTGTGCCCGCGCCAGTTCAGGGTGACCGGCTCCTCCCAGGTGGCCGACCAGCCGGCCAGGTCGTCGCCGGTGACCAGGCCGGCGTGCGCCCGGCCGCTGGAGTCCCGGAACGGCAGCCGGCTGAACGCGTCGATCGCCTCGGCGACGAACCCCTCCCGCCAGGCGCGCCGGGCCGCCTCGATCTGCGTCTCCCGGTCCGGCCCGGCGGCCCGCCCGGCGTCGACGAGGCGGCGCAGCGTGTCCGCGTACTCCGGGTTGGTGACCATCTCCCCCGGCGCCGGTGGGCGGCCGTGGCGCAGCCAGGCCCGCGCGGAGGTCGGCCAGTGCTCGGTGAACAGCGACCGGACCCGGGCGACGGTCTGCCCGGCCGCGCCGACAAGCGGGTGACCGGCGGTGGCGTAGCCGATCGCCGGTTCCAGCACCTCGGCCAGGGTGCGGGTGCCGTGGTCGCGCAGCAGCAACAGCCACGCGTCCACCGCGCCGGGCACCACCGCGGCGAGCGGGCCGGCACCGGGAACCAGGTCGAGGCCCAGCGAGCGGAAGTGCGCCACGGTGGCGCCTGCCGGGGCCGGCCCCTGACCGCAGAGCACCCGCGGGGTGGGGTCGGCGGCGGTCGCGAGCACCGCGGGCACCTCGCCGGCCGGGCCGTTGAGGTGTGGTTCCACCACGTGCAGCACGAAACCGGCGGCGACCGCGGCGTCGAACGCGTTGCCGCCGCGTTCCAGCACGCCCATCGCCGACTGGCTGGCCAGCCAGTGCGTGGAGGAGACCATGCCGAACGTGCCGCGCAGCGTCGGCCGGGTGGTGAACGTCATCGGCGGCTCCTCGCCCTCGGCCCGGCGAGCCTACGCGGGATCTGCGGCACCGTCGCCCTGCGTCGGGACGGCACCTTCGCGGGGCGTCTGCCCGGTCTCGGTGCGCTGTGCCTGCCCGGTCTCGGCGCGCGGCGCCGGCACGGCGTCGGCGCGCTCGCCGTCGAGCGGGAACAGGCAGGCCGCGTGGTGGTCGGGACCGACCTCGGCAAGCGCCGGGTCCGTCTCGGCGCACGCCGGGCGGGCCTGCGGGCAGCGGGTACGGAACCGGCACCCGCTGGGCGGGTCCACCGGGCTGGGGATGTCACCGGTGAGCACGATGCGGCGGCGCTGCCGCTCGACCCGCGGATCGGCCACCGGCACCGCGGACAGCAGCGCGGCCGTGTAGGGGTGGGCCGGCCGGTGGTAGATCCGCTCCGGTGGGCCGGTCTCGACGATGCGGCCCAGGTACATCACCGCGATCCGGTCGCTCATGTGCTCCACGGCGGCCAGGTCGTGCGCGATGAACAGGTAGGTCAGGCCGAGGTCCCGTTGCAGGTGGCGCAGCAGGTTCATGATCTGCGCCTGGACGCTGAGGTCCAGCGAGGCGATCGGCTCGTCCAGGACGATCAGGTCCGGCTCGCCGGCCAGCGCGCGGGCCACCCCGACCCGCTGGCGCTGGCCGCCGGACAACTCGTGCGGATGCCGGTCGGCGGTGTCGGCGCGCAGCCCGACCAGGTCCAGCAGTTCGGCCACCCGGGTCCGCCGGGCGGCGGCGGAGGTGACGAGCCGGTGCACGGCCAACGGCTCGGCGATGCTGTCGCCGACCGTGCGGCGCGGGTCCAGTGACGCCTGCGGGTCCTGGAAGACCATCGCGACGCGGCGGCGCATGCCACGCAGGCGACGGCGCGACAGGCGGGTCACGTCCGTCCCGGCGACCCGGACCCGACCCGAGGTCGGGTCGACCAGGCGCAGCAGCGCCAGGCCGGCGGTGGACTTGCCGCTGCCCGACTCGCCGACCAGCCCGAGCGTCTCACCCCGGCGGACCGCCAGGGTGACCCCGTCCACGGCACGGACCACACCGGCCGGGGTCGGGAAGTGCACCGCCAGGTCGTCCAGCTCGGCGACCACGTCCGCGGCCGGGGTGTCGACGCTCATTCGGCCTCTCCACGATAGAAGGTGCGGACCGTGTGCCCGACGCCGACCGGGGTCAGCGGGGGCAGTTCGTGCTCGCAGCGGGGGTCGGCGCGCACCGGGCAGCGCGGCCAGAACGCGCAGCCCGGCGGCAGGTCCAGCGGGCTCGGCGGGGCGCCGGGGATGGCCACCAGGTCCTCCCCGCGCCGGGCCGGGTCCGGCCGCGCCGCCAGCAGCGCCCGGGTGTACGGGTGGGTCGGCGTGTCGAACACCGCGTCGACCGGGCCCTGCTCGACGATGCGCCCCCCGTACATGACCGCGACCGTGTCCGCGATGCCGGCGACCACGCCCAGGTCGTGGGTGACCCAGACGACGGCGGTGCCCAGCCGCGCCTGCAGGTCGGCGACCAGTTCGATGATCTGCGCCTGGGTGGTGACGTCGAGCGCGGTGGTCGGCTCGTCGGCGATCAGCAGGTCCGGCTCGCAGGCCAGCGCCATCGCGATGGCGACGCGTTGGCGCATGCCGCCGGAGAACTGGTGCGGGTACGCGCCGACGCGCCGCGCCGCCGACGGGATGCCGACCAGGTCGAGCAGCTCCACCGCCCGGTCGCGGGCGGCCCGCCGGGTCAGTCCGAGGTGTTCCTCGGCCGCCTCGGTGACCTGCCGGCCCACCGGCAGGACCGGGTTCAGCGAGGTCATCGGGTCCTGGAAGACGAACCCGACGTGCCGGCCACGCAGCTTGCGGAGGCGGCGGTCGGGCAGCTCGGTCAGCTCGGTGTCCAGCAGCCGCACCCGGCCGGTGACCGTGGCCGCGCGCGGCGCCAGGCCGGTGGCGGCCAGCAGCGTCATGCTCTTGCCGCTGCCCGACTCCCCCACCAGCGCGAACGTCTCCCCCGGCCGCACCTGCCAGGACACCCCGGCGACGGCGTGGGCGGGGCCGCGGCGGGTGCCGACGGTGACGGTGAGGTCCGACACGGACAGCACCGGCCGGTCGCTCGTGCCGGTCGGGTCGCTCGTGCCGGTCGGGCTGGTCGGGTCGGTGGCGCCGGTCCGGTCGGTCGGGCCGGGCACGCTGGTTCGCTCGGTCATGCGGTGCTCCTGCGGGCCTCGCTGAGGGTGAGCTGGCGCGGGTCGAGCACGTCCCGCAGCGCGTCGCCGACCAGGTTGAACGCGAGCACGGTGAGGAAGATCGCCGCGCCCGGGAACACGCCCAGCCACCAGGCGTCGGTGACGAACCCGCGCCCGTCGAACAGCATCCGCCCCCACGCCGGCGCGGGTGGCTGGATGCCCAGGCCGAGAAAGGACAGCGCCGCCTCGGACAGGATCGCGAACGCCAACGACAGCGACGTCTGCACGATCAGCGGCGCGGCGATGTTCGGCAGCACGTGCCGGCGCATGATGCGCAGGTCGGAGGCGCCGATGGAGACGGCGGCCCGGACGAAGACCTGCTCGCGTACCGACAGCACCCCGGCGCGGGTGATCCGGGCGAAGATGGGCGTGTAGACCACGCCGATGGCGACCATGGCGGTGAGCAGGCCCGGGCCGAGCACGGCCACGATGGCCACCGCCAGCAGCAGCACCGGGAACGCGAACAGCACGTCCATGCCACGCATGAGCACGCTGTCCAGCCAGCCACCGTAGTAGCCGGCGAACAGCCCGAGCGTCACGCCGGCGACCAGCGCGATGCCGACGCTCACCGCGCCGACCTGCAACGACACCCGGGCGGCGACGAGCACCCGGCTGAGCACGTCGCGGCCCAACTCGTCGGTGCCGAACGGGTGCGCCCCGCTGGGCGGACGCAGCATCTGGTCCACGTCGACGTCGTTGACGCCGGCCGGGGCCAGCCACGGGCCGGCGACGCCGACCACGATCAGCAGCGCCAGCACGATGGTGCCGCCGACCGCGAGCGGGTCGCGGCGCAGCGCTGTCAGGACCCGGCGGCCGGTGCTCTCCGATGCGGCGCTCACTTGACCGTGATCCTCGGGTCGAGGCGGGCGTAGAGGATGTCCACCAGCAGGTTGACCAACAGGAACAACGCGGCGACGAGCAGCACCGCGCCCTGCAGGACCGGGTAGTCGCGGGCCTGCACGGCGTCGAAGGTGAGCCGGCCGATGCCGGGCCAGGCGAACAGCACCTCGATGACGATGACGCCGCCGAGCAGGCTGGCCAGCTGCACCGCGACCACGGTGACCACCGGGATCAGCGCGTTGCGCAGCACGTGCCGCAGGATCACCACCCGGTTGCGCAGGCCCTTCGCCTCGGCGGTGCGCACGTAGTCGGCGGAGAGCACCTCCAGCACCGAGGAGCGGATGAACCGGGTGAGGATCGACGCGGTGACCAGACCGACGGTGACCGCCGGCAGCGCCACGTGCGTGGCCCAGCGCCCCGGATCCTCGGTGAGCGCCACGTAACCCGAGGGCGGCAGCCAGCCGAGCACGCCGGCGAACAGCAGGATGCCCATGATGCCCATCCAGAAGTCCGGCACGGAGACGCCGAACTGGCTGAACACGCGGGCGGCGTGGTCGACCGCGGAGCCGCTGCGCACCGCCGCGAGGATGCCCAGCGGGAACGCGACGAGCAGCGCGAACACCACCGCGGTGATCGCCAGCGACAGCGTCGCGGGCAGCCGTTCCAGGACGATCTGGGTGACCGGCTGGCCGGTGCGGAAACTGACCCCCAGGTCACCGGTGACCGCGTGGCCGAGGTAGCTGGCGTACTGCACGGGCAACGGCTGGTCGAGACCGGCGCGGGCCCGCAACGCCTCGTACGTCTGCGGGTCGAACCGGGTGCCCAGCGCCACCCGGACCGGGTCGCCGGGCACCAGTTGCAGCAGCAGGAAGACCACCAGGGTCACCCCGACCAGCACCACCGCCGACTGGAGTGTCCGCCGCAGGACGAAGCGGGCCATCACTTGGCCAGGGTGACCGACCGGAACCGGATCGCCCGGTCGGTGCGCACGTCGTAGCCGGAGACCTTCGTCGACCAGCCCTGCACCACGTCCGGGTTGTAGAGGTAGAGGTAGCTGGCGTCGTCGACGATCTGCTTCGCCGCCTGCTCGTACGCCTGCTTGCGGGCGTTCTGGTCGGTCTGGGTGCGGGCGGCGTCGAGCAGCTTGTCCGTCGCCGGGTTGCGGTACTTGTGGAAGTTGAACGTGCCGCTGCTGTGGTGCTGCGCGTAGTAGAACTCGTCCGGGTCGATGTTGCCCAGCCAGCCGAGCATGAAGCCGTCGAAGTTCCCCTTGGCCTGCTCGTCGAGCCACTGCGCGAAGTCCAGCGTACGGATCTTCACGGTGACGCCGACGTCCTTGAGCTGCGCGGCGATGACCTGCGCGGCGGTGACCGTCTCCGGGTACTCGCTGGTGACCATGAGGTCCAGGCTCAGGTTCGCCACGCCGGCCTGGCCGAGCATCTGCCGCGCCTTGGCCGGGTCGTGGGTGTAGGGCGCGTAGTCGTAGAAGTAGGCGCTGGCCTTCGGGATGGCGGTCTGGTTGACCGTGGCGAGGCCGAACTTGGCCGCCTTGGTGATCGCCTCCCGGTCCAGGGCGTAGCCGATGGCGCGGCGCACCTCGGGGTTGTCGAACGGCTTGCGCGCCTCGTTGAGCGCCACGTACCAGTAGTCGGTGGAGGGCGCCGACTTGACCACCGGGTCGTCGCCGTCCTGCAGCGACTTGACCTGCTGCGGGGGCAGGTTGTCGGTCCACTGGACCTGGCCGCTGCGCAGGTTCTGCAGCGCCACGGTCGGGTCCTTGACGAAGGTGAACGTGACGCCGTCCAGCTTCGGCTTCTCCCCCCAGTAGGCGTCGTTGCGGACCAGCTTGACGCTGTCGCCGGAGGTGTAGCCGGCCACCTTGAACGGGCCGCTGCCGACCGGGGCGGTCTTCGCCGCGCCGGACTCCACGTTCGACTTCTCCACGATGGCCACGCCCTTGAACCCGCCGAGGTTGGCCAGCAGGTTGGGGGTGGGCGCGCTCAGCGTCACCACCACGGTGGTCGGGTCGGGCCCGGTGACCGACTTGACGGTGGCGAACTTGTAGGCGTTGTTCAGCTTCTCCTTGATGATCCGTTCGAAGGAGTAGACGACGTCCTCGGAGGTCAGCGGCGACCCGTCGGAGAACTTCACCCCCTCGCGCAGGGTGAACGTCCAGGTGAGCTGGTCGGCGCTTGTGGTCCACTTCGTCGCCAGCGACGGCACCATCTTCAGGTCCGCGTCCGGCTCGACCAGGGTGTCGTAGACGTTCTCCAGCACCTGGAAGCTGTAGTAGGCCGAGGTCTTGTGCGGGTCGAGCTGGTCGGGTTCGCCGCCGATCGCCGCGTTGAGCACACCGCCGGCGGCGCCGCCACCGCTTCCCCCGCCGACGTCGACGGCCTCACCGCCGGTGCATCCGGACAGGACGCCGACCGTGAGCGTCAGTGCGGCGCCGAACACGCCGAGCTTTTTCCTGGACACGGGCCCCCCTAGCCACTTTCCGGACAAAGAAAGTTCCGGCGAGTCTTATCTCCGAGCTGGACGATGTCAAACGAATCGAGTCGAATCGGCTGGTCGGGACGGCTTGCCGGGGCACGGTGGACGGTGTTTCAATCCGGGCCCGACCAGCCACCGCGTGGGGAGTGTGCCGTGACCACACACGAGGTCGTCAACCAGGTTCCGCCGATGCTCGGTCACGACACCGCCGACGACCCGGCGCTGCTGGACGGCGTGACCCGGGAGGGCGCCGGTTGGGCGGTGGCGCGGCTGCACGACCTGGGTCGGCTCGCCGGCGGGGAGGCGGCCGCCGAGCACGGCCGGCTGGCCAACGAGCACCCGCCGGTGCTGCGCACCCACGACCGGTACGGCCACCGGATCGACGAGGTGGAGTTCCACCCGTCCTGGCACGAGCTGATGCGGACCGCCGTCGGCCAGGGGCTGCACGCCGCGCCGTGGGCCGACGACCGGCCCGGAGCGCACGTGGCCCGGGCCGCGCGCTTCTACCTCTGGCGGCCCGACGCCGGGCACGGCTGCCCGATCTCGATGACCTACGCGGCGGTGCCGGCGCTGCGGCACAACCCGGACCTGGCCGCGCGTTACGAGCCGCTGCTCACCGCCACCGAGTACGACGTCGGGCTACGCCCGCCGCAGACCAAGCGGGGCCTGCTCGCCGGCATGTCGATGACCGAGAAGCAGGGCGGCTCGGACGTTCGCGCGAACACCACCACGGCCCGGCCCGAGCCGGACGGCAGCTACCGGCTCGTCGGTCACAAGTGGTTCACCTCCGCGCCGATGTGTGACCTGTTCCTCACCCTCGCCCAGGCCCCCGACGGCCTCACCTGCTTCCTGGTCCCCCGCGTGCTGCCCGACGGCACGCGCAACGCGATGCGCCTCATGCGCCTGAAGGACAAGCTCGGCAACCGTTCCAACGCCTCCGCCGAGATCGAGTACGAGCACGCCGTGGCGTGGCGCGTCGGCGACGAGGGTCGGGGCGTACGCACCATCATCGACATGGTCAACCTGACCCGGCTGGACTGCGTGATCGGCGCGGCCGCCGGTATGCGCCACGGCGTCACCACCGCCGTGCACCACGCCACCCACCGGCGGGCGTTCAGCCGGCACCTGGTCGACCAGCCCCTGATGCGCAACGTCCTGGCCGACCTGGCGGTGGAGTCCGAGGCCGCCACCGTGCTGATGGTGCGGCTGGCCGGGGCGACCGACCGCTCGGCGCGCGGCGACGACGGCGAGACCGCGTTCAAACGCCTCGCGCTTGCCGTCGGCAAGTACTGGGTGTGCAAGCGCTGGCCGGGGCACGCCGCCGAGGCGCTGGAGTGCCTGGGCGGCAACGGCTACGTCGAAGAGTCCGGCATGCCGCGGTTGTTCCGCGAGTCACCGCTGAACTCGATCTGGGAGGGTTCCGGCAACGTGGCCGCGCTGGACGTGCTGCGCGCGCTCACCCGGGAGCCGCAGGTGCTGGCCGGGTACGAGGCGGAGGTGGCCGCCGCGGCCGGCGCGGACGCCCGCCTCGACACCGCGGCGCGCCGGGTGCGCGAGGAACTGGCCGACCACACCGACCTGGAGCTGCGGGCCCGCCGGGTGGTCGAGCGGCTGGCGCTGGTGCTGCAGGGCACGCTGCTGGTGCGCCACGGCCACCCGGCGGTCGCCGACGCGTTCTGCGCGTCCCGGCTCGCGGGTGACCACGGCCAGGCGTACGGGACGTTGCCCGGCGGCCTGGACCTGGCCACGATCATCGACCGGGCCGCGCCCAAGATCGGCTGAGGTCGCGCGTCGGAGCCGTCGGTTAGGGTCGCGCCATGCGGCTGGTCTCGGTGCACCTTCACCCGGTCAAGTCCCTCGGCGGCGTCGCCCCGTCCCGGGCGGTGGTCGAGCCGTGGGGGTTGCGCCACGACAGGCGCTGGCTGGTGCTGCGGCCCGACGGCGGCAAGGTGACCGGGAGCGCCCGACCGGCGCTGCTCGGCCTGACCGCCGCGCCCGGCACCGGGGCGGTCACGTTGACCGACCGCGACGGCGCGTCGCTGACCGTCGCCGAGCCGGTGGACGGGCCGTCGGCGCCCACCGCCGTGTCCCGCCTGGACAGCGTGCGGCTCGCCGCCGCCGAGGCCCACGACTGGCTCTCCGCGCGGCTGGGCCAGCCGGTGCGGCTGGCCTGGCTGGACGATCCGCGCCGCCGGCCGATGTCCGCCGCCCATGGTGGCCTCCCCGGCGAACCGCTGAACCTGTCCGACGCGGGCCCGCTGCTGGTCACCACCATGCCGTCGCTGCGGCGGCTGCGCGACTGGATCGCGCAGGGCGCGGCGGAACGCGGCGAACCGACCCCGCAGCCGCTGGCGATGGCCCGGTTCCGGCCGACCGTGGTGCTTGACGGTCCGTTCGAGGCGTTCGCCGAGGACGGCTGGAGCCGGGTGCGCATCGGCGCGGTGGACTTCCGGGTGTCCGAACGCTGCGACCGATGCTCGGTCACCCTCGTCGACCCGGTGACCCTGGCCGGCGGGAAAGAGCCGATCCGCACGCTGGCCCGGCACCGGCGCCACGACGGCAAAACCTGGTTCGGGGTCCGGCTGGTCCCACTCACCACGGGCGAGATCCGGGTCGGCGACGAGTGCCACGCGACGTGACCGCCCGGCGGCCGGTGCGGGCGTGGTGGAGCAGACCGGCGCACATGCGTGGCCCCCAGGTCGTGGCGGTGGCGTCCGGGCACGTGGCGGCGCACGAGCGCGGCAGCCGCCTGGTGGGACTGGACGCCGTGACCGGCGCGGTGCGCTGGGACGTGCCACTGGGCACCTGGCCGCGCGCGGTGGTCGCGGCGGGCGCTCTGGTGTGGGTACGTGACGGCCGGGGCGGCCTGACCGCCGTCGACGCCACCACCGCTGAGGTCAACCGACGACTCGACCCGGGTGAGCGGCCGGTCGCCGACGTGGTGTCCACGGTCCACGGTCCGGTGGTGGCCCGACGGTCGGGTGTCCTCCTGCGGGTGGACCACGACGGGACGATCCGGGAAGGAGCCACGGCGGTGCGTCGCGTCGACGCACTGCACGCCCTCACCCCGGACACCGTGCTGCTCGCCGGAGCGGGTGGGCTGCGCGCGGTCAGCCCACCGTGACCGTGCCGCCACCCGGGTGAGGCCGGGAGCGCCACTCGTCGGCCAGCACGGCGAAGACGAGCTGGTCGGCCCACTCGCCCCGAAACAGGTAGCTGCGCACGTGTCGGGCCTCCCGCCGCATCCCGAGGCGGGCCATCAGGCGCGCCGACGCCGCGTTGCCGGCGTGGCACCTGGCCATCACCCGGTGCAGCCCGAACTCCCCGAAACCCCAGTCCAGCGCCGTCCCGGCCGCCTCGGTGGCCAGCCCCCGACCGCCGTGGTCGGGGTGGAACACGTACCCGAGTTCGGCGGTGCGGTTCTCCGCGCTGCGCCAGACCAGCTCCACGATGCCGATCACCCCGGCGTCGGCGACCGCGGCCAGCGTCAGGCAGTCGCCCTCCGCGCGCAGCGCGTCCTCGCCGGCCATCGCGGCCACCGACGCCCGGGACTGCTCCCGGGTGCGCGGCTCGGCCCCGAGCATCCAGCGGACCACGTCCGACCGGCGCTGCCAGGCGTGCACGTCGTCGAGATCGTCGAGGGAGATGGGGCGCAGCAGCAGCCGTGACGTGCGCAGCGGGTACGTAGGGTGGGCCATCGGGCGAGCATAGGAGGCCCCTAGGGTGGACGGCATGGCTGTTTCCGCCGATGAGGGCAACCCGCTCACCCAGCTCAGCCTCGACCAGCTCCGGCAGCGCACAAGCGTCAAGTGGCGGCTGTACCCACCGGACGTGCTGCCGCTGTGGGTCGCCGAGCAGGACGTGCCGCTGGCCCCGCCGGTGGCCGAGGCGCTGCGCCGGGCGGTCGACCTGGGCGACACCGGCTACTCCCACGGCACCGCGTACGCGGAGGCGGTCGGCGCGTTCGCCGCGCGCCGGTGGGGCTGGCCGGACTTCCCGGTCGGACGGGCCACCCTGGTGCCGGACGTGATGATGGGCGCGGTCGAGGTGCTGCGCCTGGTCACCGGCCCGGGCGACGCGGTGGTGGTCACTCCCCCGGTCTACCCGCCGTTCTACGCGTTCGTCACGCACGCCGACCGGCGGGTGGTCGAGGCGCCACTCGGTGCGGATTCGCGGCTCGACCCGGCCGCCCTGGAGGAGGCCTTCCGCATCGCGAGGTCGGTCGGGAACCGCCCGGCGTTCCTGCTGTGCAACCCGCACAACCCGACCGGTGTGGTGCACCGGCCCGACGAGTTGGCCACCGTCGCCGAGCTGGCCGCGCGGCACGGCGTACGGGTGGTCTCCGACGAGATCCACTCCCCGCTGGCGCTGCCCGGCGCGCGGCTCACGCCGTACCTGACGGTGCCCGGCGCGGAGAACGCGTTCGCGTTGGTGTCGGCGTCCAAGGCGTGGAACCTCGCCGGGCTCAAGGCGGCGCTGGCGGTGGCCGGGCCGGACGGGGCGGCCGACCTGGCCCGGATGCCGGAGGAGGTCAGCCACGGCCCCAGTCACCTCGGGGTGCTCGCGCACACCGCCGCGTTCGGCGCCGGGGAGCCGTGGCTGGACCGGTTGCTCGCCGGCCTCGACGCCAACCGGACGCTGCTGGGGTCGCTGCTGGCCGAGCACCTGCCCGCCGTGTCCTGGCGACCGCCCGAGGGGACGTACCTGGCCTGGCTGGACTGCCGGCGGCTCGGCGTGCCCACCGAGGTCGGCGACGGGCCGGGGGTGGCCAGCGACCTGGCCGGGCCGGCCCGGATGTTCCTCGACGACGCCCGGGTGGCGCTCAGTTCCGGGCACGTCTTCGGTGCCGGCGGCGCCGGCTTCGTGCGGCTGAACTTCGCCACCTCCCCGGCCGTGCTCACCGAGGCGGTGACCCGGATGGGCCGGGCGACGCGCGCCGACGCCGGCTGAGCGGCGCCGGCGCGGCCGGCTCAGGTGGTGGCCTGCCTGTCGATGCTCTCGCGCAGGATGTCCGCGTGCCCGGCGTGCTGCGTCGTCTCGGCGATGACGTGGATCAGCGCGCGCCGGACGCTGCGCACCGAACCGGGCTCGTTCCACGGCGCGTCCGGCACCGGCCAGGTCGCCGACAGGTCCTCGACGGCGGCGATGATCTCCTCGGTGCGCGCGGCGACCCGGGCGTACCGGTCGAGGATCGCCGGCAGCGTGTCCTCGGGCAGCATCTGGAAGTCCCGCTCCCGGTCGATCGCCCACTGCGGCAGTTCGCGGGCGTTGCCGGACATGAAGTCCTCCCAGGTCACGCCGTCCGGCATGGCGAAGGACATCGCCGCGGGACCCTCGACCACGAACCGAAGCCAGGTCTCCTCGGTGGACGCCACGTGTTTGATCAGACCGCCCAGGCAGAGCGCGCTGACGGTCGGTCGCAGCCCCGCCTGCTCGTCGGTGAGGCCACGCACCGTGTTGGTCATCATGTTCCGGGCGTCGGCGAGCTCGGCCAGCAGGTCGGCCCGCTCGGCGTCGAGGGAGGTGGTGGTCGTGTCGGCCATCGTCATCGGTTCCTTCCGGTCCTGATCGGTACGCAGACCACACTCGCAGCCGTAGCGGTCAGGTTGTGTCCTCTTCTCGCGGCAGAATGCGTGTCGTGCCGACGACTTCCGCCCGCCTGCTCGCCCTGCTGTCCCTGCTCCAGGCCCGCCGGGACTGGCCGGGCGCGCTGCTCGCCGAACGGCTGCGGGTCAGCCCGCGTACCGTGCGCCGCGACGTCGACCGCCTGCGCGAGCTGGGCTATCCGATCGAGAGCGCCAAGGGCCCGGACGGCGGCTACCGCCTCGGCGCGGGCTCCGCGCTGCCGCCGCTGCTCTTCGACGACGAGCAGGCTGTCGCGCTCACGGTGGCGTTGCAGACCGCCGCTACCGGCGTGACGGGCATCGAGGAAGCCGCCGCGCGGGCGCTGGCCACCGTTCGGCAGGTGATGCCCGCGCGGCTGCGCCACCGGGTGGACGCGCTGCGGGTGGTCGCCGTGGAACGCTCCGCCACACCTGCCGCGTCCCGGGTGGACGCGAGCCTGCTGATGACGTTGAGCGCCGCCGTGCACGCCCGCGAGGAGCTGCGCTTCGACTACGAGTCGGTGTCGACGCCGGCCGCCGGCGCGCCGGACGCGCCGCCGCGCCGGGTGCAGCCGCACCACCTGGCCACCTGGGGCGGACGCTGGTACCTCGTCGCCTGGGATCTCGACCGCGTGGACTGGCGCACGTTCCGGGTCGACCGGATCAGCCCGCGTACCCCCACTGGTCCGCGGTTCACGCCGCGCGAGCTGCCCGGAGGGGACGTGGCCGCGTACGTCGCCGGACGGTTCAAGGGCGTCACCGGGCCCGGCGGCTGGCCCTGCCAGGGTGAGGTGATCCTCGACCTGCCCGCCCGGACGGTGTCCGCGTGGACCCGCGACGGCGTCGTGGAGGAGCTGGGGCCGGACCGCTGCCGCCTGATCCAGGGCGGCTGGTCGTGGGCCGGGCTGGCCGCCGTGCTCGGCCGCTACGACGCCGACATCGAGGTGATCGGGCCGCCCGAGCTGCGAGCGGCGTTCGCACACCTGGCCCGCCGCTACGCCGCCGCCGCCGACGGCCCGCACGCGCCGGGCGGCGGTTGACGTTGACCGCCGGCCTCCCGGCGCTCGAAGCTGAACAACGCCTCGGCCCGGTCGCTGGCGCCCTCGGCGGGCAGGAAGTAGCCGTGGTGCACGCCACCGCGCCGTGCCACCAGCCGCATCCAGGTCCGGGCGAAACGCTCGAACGCCTCCAGCTGTGCCGGGTCGATCGTGTAATGCACGACGCAGGTGATCACGGGTGCTCCGTACCGACCGCGGCGCGTTCGGCGACCACCATCGAGATGCCGTCGAGCACCCGCTGGAGACCGAACTCGAAGGCGTGGTCCGGCCCGTACGCACCACCGTGCGCCATGCCGGCGGCCGTGCCGACCCGCGCGGCGAGCGGGAAGCTGCCGGCGGTCATGAACTTCTCCAGCCAGGGGCCGTGCGTCTGCCACCACTGGTCGTCGGTCATCCCGGTCTCACGTTCCAGCTCGGCCACGTCCAGCGCGGCCCGGGCCGCGCTCTTGGCGTGCCCCAGCACGAGGGTGAGCACCGCGTCCATCTCCACGTCGTCGAGCCCGATGTCCGCGACGGCGTGCAGCTCGTAGTCGTATTTGGCGAGCACGTTGGGGCCGAGCACCGGCCGGGTGGTCTCGGCGCGCAGCAGCCACGGGTGGGCCCGGTAGAGCGCCAGGTTGTCCCGGGCGATGCGGTCCAGCCGGCCGCGCCATCCCCCCGGCACGTCGGCCGGCCGCGGAAGGTCACCGAGGACGGCGTCCACCATGACGTCGAGCAGTTCCGCCTTGCCCGGCACGTACGTGTAGACGGACATCGTGCCGACGCCGAGCGCCTCGCTGACCCGGCGCATGGTGAGCGCGTCGATGCCCTCGGCGTCGGCGATCTCGACGGCCGTGCGCACGATCCGTTCGACGCTGAGGCCGGGACCGGCGCCCCGGCTGGCCGGCTCCCGGGTACGCCAGAGAAGGGCCAGGCTGCGGGCGGGATCGGCCTTGCGCCGGCGCTCCTTCGACATGGTGACGCCATCCTACCGGCCGCGTGCCGGTCACCGGCGGCCGGCGGGACGTGCGAATGGGTACGAGAATTGCTCGCGCAAAAGAAGGGCGGGTTCTCCCGCTATTACAAACATATAGCGCAGCCCCGGTCTTGCCGCAAGACCCGGGCAATGGCGCAGAATTGCCGGCCGTAACCCGTTGCCACCGTATTCGAAAAGCCGCGAAGAGCGGAGGCTCTGCCGTGCCCACGATCGGAGACGAGTTGAACCCGCCCAGCACCAGCGTTTTCGATCTTCCCGAGCGGCTGTCGGCGAAGGCCGACCCGAAACTGACAGCCGACGACGAGCGCCACTTCGCCGCCCTCGCGGAGAGCCTGCGCCGATCGATCGCCGAACTGACCGACCGGCTCGACGAGACGCGCCGCGCCCCGGCCGGCAAGGGCCGGCAGGCCGTCGACCGGGACCAGGAGATCCGCCGGTTGAGTGGGCGCCTGCGTACCCTGCGCCGCTACGGGGTGGACCTGTGCCTGGGCCGGATGGTCGGCGGCAACGGCGCCGCACCGGTGTACGTGGGACGGCTCGGTCTGACCGACGGCGCCGGCGGCCGGCTACTGCTGGACTGGCGCTCGCCCGCCGCCGAGCCGTTCTTCGGCGCCACCCACGCCAACCCGATGGGCCTGACCAGCCGGCGCCGCTACCGGTGGACCGACGGCCGGATCACCGACTACTGGGACGAGGTGTTCACCGCCGACGGGCTGGCCGGGCACGCCGCGCTTGACGACCAGTCGGCGTTCGTCGCCAGCCTGGGCGCGACCCGGTCGGCCCGGATGCGGGACGTGCTCGGCACCATCCAGGCCGACCAGGACGCGATCATCCGGGCCGGCTCGGGGGGCGCGCTCGTGGTCGACGGTGGACCGGGCACAGGCAAGACGGTGGTGGCGCTGCACCGCACCGCGTACCTCCTGCACGCCGACCCCCGCCTGGGTGAGCGCCGGGGCGGGGTGCTTGTCGTCGGCCCGCACCAGCCGTACCTGAGTTACGTCGCCGACGTGCTGCCCAGCCTTGGTGAGGAGGACGTGCAGATCTGCACGCTCGCCGACCTGGTGCCCGAAGGCGCGACGGCGACGCCCGAGAGCGACCCGCGGGTGGCCCGGCTCAAGGCGTCCGCGGGGCTGGTGCGTGCGGTCGACGCGGCGGTGCGGTTCTACGAGGAGCCGCCCACCACCGCGACCCGGGTCGGCATCGAGGACGCCGACCTGCGACTGAGCGCCGACGACTGGGCCGACGCGTTCGCGGCGGCCGGACCGGGTGCCCCGCACAACGAGGCCGGCGACGACGTGTGGGAGGAACTGCTCACCATCCTGGTGGAGAAATACCACGGCGACGCCCCGGAGGCGGTCCTGCGGCGGTCGCTGGCGGGCAACCGGGACCTGGTCACCACGTTCGCCCGGGCGTGGCCGCTGCTCGACCCGACCGACGTCGTGGCGGACCTCTGGTCGGTGCCGGCCTACCTGCGCCGGTGCGCACCGTGGCTGGACGTCGAGGAGATCCGTACGCTGCGGCGGGCCGACGCCCGGGCCTGGACCGTGGCCGACCTGCCGCTGCTGGACGCGGCCCGGCGGCGGGTCGGCGACCCGGAGGCGTCCCGCCGACGCCGACGCAACGAGGCCGCCCTGGCCGCTCAGCGGGCCGAGATGGACACCGTCGTCGACGCGCTGATCGCCTCGCACGCCTACGACGACGGCGAGGGTCTGATGACCATGCTGCGGGTGGCGGACATGCGGGCCAGCCTCGTCGACGTCAGTGGGCTGGCCGTCGCCGACCCGGATCTGCTGGCCGGGCCGTTCGCGCACGTCGTGGTGGACGAGGCGCAGGAGCTGACCGACGCGCAGTGGCAGATGCTGCTGGCGCGCTGCCCGTCGCGCAGCTTCACCGTGGTCGGCGACCGGGCGCAGGCCCGGCACGGGTTCACCGAGTCGTGGCCGCAGCGGTTGGCGCGGGTCGGGTTCGACCGGGTGGAGGTGGCGTCGCTGACCGTCAACTACCGCACCCCGGCGCAGGTGATGGCCGCGGCCGAGCCGGTGATCCGGGCGGTGCTCCCGGACGCCAACGTGCCCACCTCGATCCGTGCCGGCGCGCCGGTGCGGTACGACGTCCGCGCGGCCCTGCCGGCGGTGGTGGACGGCTGGCTCGCCGCCCACCCCGAGGGCGTCGCGTGCGTGATCGGCGAGCCCACGTTCCCGGCGACGGAGCGCGTCCGGTCGCTGACCCCGGAACTGGCCAAGGGGCTGGAGTTCGACCTGGTGGTGCTTGTCGGCCCGGAGTCGTTCGGCGACGGGGTGTCCGGCGCGGTGGACCGGTACGTCGCGATGACCCGGGCGACAGGCGAACTGGTGGTGCTCGCCGGGACGTGAGCGCCCTCGGGGGCGGCACGCCGCCGCCCCCGGGTCCGGCTCTCAGCCGCCCAGTGCCCGGTAGCGGCGCAGCGACAGCGGCAGGAACACGGCGAGCAGCGCCAGCGGCCAGAGCACCGCCAGCAGCGGATGGTGCGCGGCCACCCACGTGTCACCGCCCCAGCCGGGGTTGCCGAACAGCTCGCGGGTGGCCCCGACGGTCGCCGACAGCGGGTTCCACCCGGCGATCACGCCCAGCCAGGCGGGCATGGTGGACGGCGCAACGAACGCGCTGGACAGGAAACCGAGCGGGAACTCCAGTGTCTGCACGGCGGTCACCGCGCTCTGCCCCTTCACCGTCAGGCCGAGGAAGATGCCCACCCAGACCAGCGCGAGACGCAGCAGCAGGATCAGCCCGAGCGCGGCGAGCGTGTCACCCAACCCGCCGTGCGCCCGCCACCCGACGGCGAGGCCGACCAGCAGCATGACGGCGAGCGTCACCACCGCGAACATCAGGTCGGCGACCGCGCGGCCGAGCAGCGGGGCAAGCCGGGACACCGGCATGGACCGCAGCCGGTCGGTGACACCGCGCTCCAGGTCCGCCGACACCGCCATGGTGGTCATGCTGATGCCGAAGACCATGGTCATGGCGAACATGCCCGGCATCAGGAACTCTCGGTAGCTGCCGCCGCCGGGCACCTGGAGAGCGCCGCCGAACAGGTACGCGAACATCAGCACCATCAGGATGTCGAAGCCGAGCGAGCCGACCAGCGGACCGGGCTCGCGCCGCCAGTGCGCCAGCGCACGGCCGGTAAGCGTCAGGCCGTCACCGGCCAGGGACGGGCGCCGGGTCAGGGTCACGGTCACGCGGTCACCTCCACGGTGTCGCCGTAACGGGCGGCCGGCGCCGCCGCCCGGCCGGTGAGCTGGAGGAACACCTCGTCCAAAGTGGGCCGTCGCAGCGCCACGTCGGCCACCGTCACGCCATCGGCGTCGAGCGCCCGCAGCACCTCGAGCAGGGCGCCGGCCCGGTCGCCGACCTGGGCGCCCACCGACCGGCGGTCCTCGTCGACCTCCGGTTCGGCGACGGCGACCCGGCGCAGTCGGCCCGCGGCCGTGGGCAGGTCCGCGACATCGCGGACGACCAGCTCGATCCGGTCGCTGCCGAGGCGGGACTTGAGCGCGTCGGGGGTGCCCTCGGCGATCACCCGCCCGGCGTCGAGCACGCAGATGCGGTTGGCGAGCCGGTCGGCCTCGTCGAGGTACTGCGTGGTCAGCAGCACTGTGGTGCCGGCGCGGACCAGGTCACGTACCGCCTCCCACACCTCGTTGCGCCCGCGCGGGTCGAGCGCCGTGGTCGGCTCGTCCAGGAACAGCACGGACGGCGCGAGGATCATGCCGGCGGCCAGATCGAGGCGGCGGCGCATGCCACCGGAGTACGTACGCACCGGCCGTCCGCCGGCGTCGGCGAGCCCGAACCGGCCGAGCAGTTCGTCAGCGCGCCGCTTCGCCTCGGTCCGGCCCAGGTGGAACAGGCGGCCGAAGATGACCAGGTTCTCCCGTCCGCTCAGTGCCTCGTCCACGGCCGGGTGCTGCCCGACCAGGCCGATGCGGTAGCGCACCTGGTCGGGTTGCCCTGCCACGTCGAAGCCGGCGACCTCGGCCCGCCCGGCGTCGAAGCGCAGCAGGGTGGCCAGGATGCGTACGGCTGTGGTCTTGCCGGCGCCGTTCGGGCCGAGCAGCCCGCAGACGGTGCCCGCCGGCACCCGCAGGTCGAATCCGTCGAGCGCGGCCGTGTCCCCGTACCGCTTGCGCAGGCCCTCCGCGAGGATCGCGTGTTCCACGTCTGTGCCCCCTCCGTTGACGACGGCTACTAACGTACAACGTACGGTAGCGGGTGGGGGCGGACGGCCCGGGCGCGAGCCGCGCCCGGACCGCCGGACCTAGCGCTTCAGCAGCGCACGCAGCGCCTCGGCGATCTCGCCGGGAGCCTCCTCGGCCATGAAGTGCCCGGCCGTCGTGGTGCGGTGCTCGAGGTCCGGGGCCCAAGCCCGCCACACCGCCGCCGCGTCGTAGCCGAGCGCCGCGCCCCAGTCCTGCTGGATGACGGTCACAGGCATGGCCAGCCGCCGTCCGGCGTCCCGGTCGGCCCGGTCGTGCGCCACGTCGATCCCGGCCGACGCCCGGTAGTCGGCGACGATCGAGTCGACCGCCTCGCGGGAGGCCCGCAGGTACTCGGCGCGAACCTCCGCCGGCATGGCCGCAGGGTCGCCGGCCCAGGCGTCGAGGAAGTGCCCGAAGAACGCGTCGGCGCTCGCGGTGATCATCCGCTCGGGCAGGCCGGGCGGCTGGGCCATCAGGTAGAGGTGGAACGCCACCGACGCGGACGCGCCGTGCAGCACGTCCCACATGTCGAGGGTGGGCAGCACGTCCAGCGACGCCAGGTGGGTGACCGTGTCCGGGTGGTCCAGGCCGGCACGGACCGCGACCAGGGCACCCCGGTCGTGCCCGGCCAGCGCGAACCGGTCGTGTCCGAGCGCGCGGGCCAGCGCCACCACGTCGGCGGCCATGGTCCGCTTGGCGTACGTGTCCTCGGTGCGCGCGGCCGGCTTGTCGCTGGCGCCGTAGCCGCGCAGGTCCGGGCAGATCACCGTGTGGTCGGCGGCCAGGTCGGCGGCGACGTGCCGCCACATCAGGTGGGTCTGCGGGAAGCCGTGCAGCAGCACGACCGGGCTGCCGGAGCCGCCCACCGCCACGTTCAGCGCCAGCTGGTCGGCGACGGGAACGCGCTGGTAGTCGAAGCCTGCGATAGCGGGGGTCATCTCGGTACCTCTCTCGTCTCGTCGTACCGGTCCAGCGTGGCGACGCCCGATGAGCAACCGATGAGCGCGATACGGTGACCCCTGTCGAGGAGGGGTCGGTGCCTGTCAGTTTCGGTGTGCTCGGACCGGTCACGGCCTGGGACGACGCCGGTGAACCGGTCGACCTGAAAGGTCCCCGGCACCGCGCCGTGCTGGCCCGGCTGATCGCCGCCCGCGGCCGGGTGGTGCCGGTCGGGCAACTCGTCGACGACCTCTGGGCGGACGACCCGCCCGCCGGGGCACTCAGCGCGGTCCGCACGTTCGTGGCGGCGCTGCGCCGCCGCCTGGAACCGGATCGCCCGCCGCGCGAGCCGGCCCGGCTGCTGGTCACCGAGGGACCCGGGTACGCGTTGCGCGCCGACCCGCGCACCGTCGACGCCTGGCGGTTCGAGGACACCGTGACCGCCACCGCCGAGACGCTCCCCCGACCCACGCTTGACGGGCTCGACGAGGCGCTGGGCTGGTGGCGGGGCCCCGCGTACGCCGACTTCGACCAGCCCTGGGCCCACGCGGAACGGACCCGGCTGGACCAGGTGCGGCTGACCGCGGTGGAGCGGCGGGCCGAGGCGCTGCTCGCGCTGGACCGGGCCGCCGACGCCGTACCGGACCTCGACGCCCACGTCGCCGCGCACCCGTGGCGGGAGGACGGCTGGGCGTTGCTGGCGCAGGCGCTGCACCGGGCCGGGCGGCAGGCCGACGCCCTGGCGGTGCTGCGCCGGGCCCGCGAACTGCTGCGCGACCGGCTCGGCCTGGACCCGGGCGCTCGGCTGCGGCGGCTGGAGACCGACCTGCTGCGACAGGCCGGACCGGAACCCACCGGCCCGGCGCGGGTGTGGGCGGACACCGCGGCCGCGTACGCGCGGTCGGTGGTGCCCGGCGCCCGGGCCCGACTGGAATCCACCGTCGGGATGCTGCGCAGCCTCGCGGTGACCGGGCCGGGCGGGCTGGAGGCGGCCCGGGACCAACGCGAGGCGGCCATCGCCGCGGCCGAGCAACTGGGCGACCCGGACCTCACCGCGCGGGTGATCGGCGGTTACGACGTACCGGCGATCTGGACCCGCTCGGACGACCCGGCGCAGGCGGCGCGGGTGGTGGCGGCGGCGGAGCGGGCGCTGGCCGGGTTGGGCCCGCAGGCGCCGGAGGTGACCCGGGCCCGGCTGCTGGCCACCGTCGCGATCGAGTCCCGCGGCACCGGCTCGGCGCGCGCCGGTGCGGCGGCCCGGGAGGCGGCAGCCATCGCCCGTCGGCTCGCCGACCCGGCGCTGCTGGCGCAGGCGCTCAACGGCGTGTTCATGCAGACGTTCGGGCGGGCCGGACTGGCCGCGCAGCGGGACGCGGTCGGCGCGGAACTGGTCGCGCTCGCCGCCCGGCACGGCCTGGCCACGGTGGAGATCCTCGGGCACCTGATCCGGGTGCAGGCGCGCGGCGCGCTGGCCGACCTCGCCGCCGCCGACGCGCACGCCGAGGCGGCGGACCGGCTCGCCGCCCGGCACGAGAGCCCGCTGGTCGCCCTGTTCACCGGCGGCTACCGGGCCATGCGGGTCGCCGCGACCGGCGCGGCGTACCCGGACGCGGAAGCCGCGTACCGGTCCTGGGCGGTCCGCCTGGCCGGCTGCGGGATGCCCGGCGTGGAACGTGGCCTGCTGCCGCTGGCGCTGCTGTGCCTGCGGGTGTGGCACGACCGGCCGGCCGCCTTCCCCGACGACACCGACTGGGGCCCGTACGCGCCGTGGGCCCGCCCGCTTGTGCTGCTCGCCGCCGACCGGCGGCGGGAGGCCGGCGCGGCGCTGCGCCGCACCCCGGCACCGCCGCACGACCTGCTGCTGGAGGCGTTGTGGTGCCTCACCGGTCGGGCCGCGGTGGCGCTCGACGACCGGGACGTGATGCGCCGGGCCCGGGCCGCGCTGGCCCCGGCGGCGCACGAGGTGGCCGGGGCGGGCAGCGGCCTGCTCACCGTCGGGCCGGTCTCGGCGCACCTGGACCGGCTTACGGCTGCCCTGGTTGAACGGTCAGGATGACGTCGTCCTTCCCGTCCACCTGCGTGGTGCTCGCGGCGGACCCCGGTGCCGCAGGCCCGTGCGGCGGGTCAGCGGGCCAACGCCAGCAGATGCCGTAGGCGCAATCGGGATGCGGCCGGCGCAGTCGCCACTCGTAGACGACCGTGCCGTTGGGCGGCTGGTGGCTCGGTCGGCAACGGGTACGAGCGACCTCCTGGCGGCTGGAGCCTGAGCGCGTCCTGCGCCACACGACCTGCCACGCCTCGGCCGGCGCATCCACATCCTCGAACTGCACCCGCACCGACAGCCTTCCGACCTGTCGTTCCTCGCAGCTCTCCCGGTAGTAGGGCTTCATCGGCGCGTACACGTCCTCGAAGACCTGTCTGATCCCGACGTTCACCCGCCGGCCACGGGCAAGGGGACCGAGGAGGTACAGCCACCGGTAGACCCGGCCGTCCTCCTCGGGCAGCGCGCCGTCCAGCAACCGGTGCTCGGGGAAGAGCGACGTGGCCTCCTCGAGTACCCGATTCTGTCCGCTCCAGTGCGAACGTATGCCCACCAGCCGCAACTGTCGATTCGCCCGGATGCGCTGCTGGCGGATGTACGCGTAGCGGTGGTGACCGTCGCCGTCCTCACCGACGACGCGGGTGACGACGAGTGAGCCGTCCAATTCCTCGATGGAGAAGTCGGGCGGCCGGTAGGCGCATCGGACGTAGTAGGCGGTCGCCGATCCCACCAGCAGCCCCACCGTCAGGACGCAGAGGAGCATCGGCGGGATGTGCAGGGCAGTCGCCCAGGCGATCCCGAGACCGTACAGCGCCCCCAGTGCCGTGCCGAGCAGGACGGCGAGCTGTAGCAGGTCGGACCCCTGGCCGGCGAGGCGGGCGGGTCTCGTCTCCAGCAATCTCCACAGACGCATCAATCCTCCCGGCACTACCGAGCACTGGTGGGAAAGCCATCGATATCGCAGCCCACACGATCCACCAAAAGAGGATCGATGAGCCAGGGATCACCGCCGTCACTCAGCGTTCACTCCGAGCCGACGGCCGACCCCCCGCCGACCTCTCCTCACAGCCCAGGCGGAGCTAGGGTGCGGCATGGACGAGATCACCGACCTGTTCCGGCGCGCCGCCGGCCACGCGGCCGACTACCGGCGGTCGCTGCCGGACCGGCCGGTCGGCGTGCCGGTCGACCAGGCCGCGCTGACCCGGGCGTTCGCCGTCCCGCTGGCGGACGCACCCACCCCGCCCGAACAGGTCCTCGCCGAACTGGTGGCCGCCGCCGGGCCGGGACTGGTCGCCACCGCCGGGCCACGCTACTTCGGCTTCGTGATCGGTGGCGCGTCACCTGCCGCCACCGCCGCGGACATGCTCGCCGCCGGATGGGACCAGAACGCGTTCAACGCGGTCACCTCCCCCGCCGCGGTGGCCGCCGAGGCGGCCGCCGGCACCTGGCTCAAGGACCTGCTGGGCCTGCCCGCGTCGACGTCGGTCGGCTTCGTCACCGGCGGGCAGGCGGCCAACACCGCCGGGCTCGCCGCCGCCCGCCACCAGGTGCTCGCCGACGCCGGCTGGGACGTGGAACGGTACGGCCTGCACGGCGCGCCCCCGGTCCGGGTGCTCGCCGGCGCCGAACGGCACGCCACCGTCGACAGGTCACTGCGCCTGCTCGGCCTCGGCACCGACGCGCTACACGCGGTGCCCACCGACGGGCAGGGCGCCATCGCCCCGGACGCGTTGGCCGTGGCGCTGCGCGACGTCGGCCCCGGCCCGACCGTCGTCTGCCTGCAGGCGGGGAACGTGAACACCGGCGCGGTCGACGATCTGCGCCGGGCGTGCGAGCTGGTCCACCGGCACGGCGGCTGGGCGCACGTGGACGGCGCGTTCGGGCTGTGGGCCGCTGCTGCCCCGGGCACCCGGCACCTGGTGGACGGGCTGGAACTGGCCGACTCGTGGGCCTGCGACGGACACAAGTGGCTCAACCTGCCGTACGACACCGCGTTCGCGTTCTGCGCCCGGCCCGACGCGCACGCGGCGGCCATGTCGTACACGGCCGCGTACCTGGTGGGGTCCGGCGGTGTGCCGGCGGCGGCGGACCTGACCGCGGAGTCCTCCCGCCGGGCCCGTGGCTTCGCGGCCTGGGCCGGCCTGCGGGAGCTGGGCCGCGACGGCGTCGCCGCGCTCGTCGAGCGGTGTTGCGCGCTGGCCCGCCGGTTCGCCGACGGCCTGGCCGCCGCCGGGTTCGAGGTGGTCAACGACGTGGTGCTCAACCAGGTGCTTGTCGGCTTCGGCGACGACGCGCGCACCGACCGGGTGGTGGGCGCGGCGCAGGCCGACGGCACGTGCTGGGTAGGCGGGACGACGTGGCGGGGACGGCGGCTGATGCGGATCTCGGTGTCGAACGCGACCACCACGGAAGCCGATGTGGACCGGTCGGTGGCGGTGATCCGCCGGCTCGCCGGCTGAGGGGCGCGGCCGACGGAAAAGAGGGCTGAGACGGTCGCCGCCGGTCCGTATGATCCGGTACGCGGTGGGCGGCTCCCCGCGGTGCTTCCCTTCTCGTTCGACCTGCCTCCCCCGGGGCCTGCTCGCGCTGTCGACCGCGCTCTGACGCCGAACCGCACACCGCCGACGCACGGGACAGTACGCAGCGCGACGGGTTGGTAACGTGCCGGCCATCAGGGTCCCTTGGGGAGGGTGGCCATGTGGGCGGACGAGGCCGCGCTGGACGCGGCGGCACGCCGGCTCGACGAGTGGGAGTCGTCGCTGGCCGACCGGGCGACGCGCGCCCGGGACCTGTCCGCCCGCAGCCAGGCGCTCACCGGTGTCGCCCGCAGCGACGACGGGCTGGTGACGGTCACCGTCGACGGGTCCGGCCTGCTTGTCGACCTGCGGCTGGACGACCGCACCCGGCAGCACTCCGCCACGCACACCGCCCGGCAGGTCCTGGCGACCACCCGGGCCGCGCACGCCGACCTGCTGCGGCAGCTCACCGCGGTGACCACCGAAACCCTCGGCGCCGACGACCCGGCCGGACAGGCGATCCTGGAGAGCCACCGGCGCCGGCTCGCCCCCGACCAGGACCGGCCGGATGCCGCCCGGTGACGGCCTTCGGGTCGACCCGGACGACCTGACCGCGCACGCCGCGCACCTCGACCGCTGCGCCGACAGCATCGACACCGCCCGGCAGGCCGGCCAGCACGTCCGGTTGAGCGCCGACGCGTACGGGCAACTCTGCGCGGTCATGCCGGTCCTGCTCGACGGCCTGCAACAGATCCTGGTCGACGGCGTCGGCGCCGCCGCCACCGCCGTCCGGGACACCGCCGGCACGGTACGCCTCAGCGCCGAGCGCTACCGCGCCGCCGACGCCCGCGCCGCCCACCTGCTCGACCAGGCGGGAAACCGGAGGTGACCGCCAACCCGCTGGTCGCCGCCGCCTCCGAGGCGGGGCCCAGCCCGTGGGCCGGGGTGTGGATCTGCGAGGACATCGAACTCATCGCCCACGGCGTGCGCACCGGCAGCTGGATCGACGGCAGCCTCGGCGTGGTCAGTGCCGGCCTGGACGCGCTCGCCCTGGTGTCCGACCCGGCCGGGGTCCTCCTCCAGTACGGCATCGCCTGGCTCATCGAACACGTCAAGCCGCTCAGCGAGGCGCTGGACTGGCTGGCCGGCGACCCCGCCGAGATCACCGCGCACGCGCAGACCTGGCGCAACGTCGCCGCCTCGCTGCGCGACGACGCCGCCGAGCTGGCCCGCGCCGTCCGCACCGAGGTCACCGGCTGGACCGGCGCCGCCGCCACCGGCTACCGGCACTGGGCCGACGAGCAGCAGCAGGCCATCACCGGACTGGCTCGGGGCGCCGACGCGATGGCCGCGATCACCGAGGGCGCCGCCGGCCTGGTCGCGGCCGTGCGGCTGCTGGTCCGCGACGCCATCGCCGCCTGCGTGTCCCGCCTGATCGTGTACGCGGCCGAACTGGTCGCCAGCGCCGGGCTGGCGACGCCGCTGGTGGTGGAGCAGGTGACCACGACTGTGGCGTCGTGGGCGGCGCGGATCGGGCGGCTGCTGCGGGGGTTGCTGGCGAGCCTGCGGCGGCTGATGCCGGAGGTTCGGCGGCTCGGTGAGCTGATCGGCAAGCTCAGGGAGGCGCTGAGCCGCTTGCGAGAGGTTGGGCCTGAGCCGGGAAACCTGAACAGGGTACGTGGCAGAGGGCGGGGACCTCGCATGCCGATGACAACGGAGTCGGTGCAGCAGATCGCCGCGAAGTACGGCATCGACATCGCCGACGTCCGGCTCGTGATCAACAAAGGCAGATCGGGAATCCACGGGGTGACCAGGGCTGACCAATCGGTCATGCTCTGCCGGAACGCGTTCCACAGCGAGGAGGACCTCGCCCGTACGCTCGCACATGAACGTTTCCACGTAGAGGAACTCCGCGCAGGGCGCCCGTATCCCCGAGACCGCGACGAGGCGATCGCGTTCGAGGACCGTGCCTATGCTCACGAGGACCGGTGGTGGGGAAACCACCCCGTCAGACCGGAGGAGTAGCTGGTGGCTTCATTCGACGACTGGCTGGACGCGTACGAAGTCGTCTACCGCGCCCTGCCGACCGAGTCCGACCACCAGTGCCCGAACTGCGGGCACCGGACCCTGCGCATGGTGTTCACCGGGCCGCCCGGAGCCGGGTACGGCTACGTCTCATTCTGGTGTGACACCTGCCTGGAAGGCATTCACGTCTCCCGCGCTCCGGTTCCCGCCGGGGTGAGGGCCCTGTCCACCGCCGCGCCGGTCGAGGAACGCACCAGCGGCATCCCCAACTACCGCCTGGTGACATAGCTGAATCCCGTCCCGGCAGTCGGCTATGCGCCAGCGATCCCGTACTGCAGCCGGACGGCGACCCGCTCGGTCACCACATCCAAACCGCCGAGGGCGTCACGCACGTCGGCGGCGAACGCCGCGCGCTGCTGCTCGGACGGCAACTGTTCGGCTGACATGGCGGAGAAGACACCGCCCACCATGTCGTCGACGGTGAGCGGGGCGTCGTACCGCACCGACGTCTCCTCGTACCGATAGCCGGCGCGGACGAGCGCCTCCCGGTTGCGCCGACGCCCGTCCTCGTCGGTCTGGCATCTCGCCGTGACGGGGTGGCCGAGCATCCGCTCCAGGCATCCGCGCAGTGCGGCCGACCATTCGGTGTCCTGCATCCACAGGGGTTCGCCGTTCGTGATGACGGCGATGCCACCCCCGGGGCGCAACAACGGCCGGGCCGCCTCGAACAGGGCGTCGCGGTCCACGAAGTGAATGGCGACGGCGACGGTCAGCGCACCGACCGTCCCCCGGCCGAGCAGCCGGGACAACGCGGGCACATCACTGTCCCCGCCGAGCACCCACGTGGCGTTGGTCGTTCCCTCGTCCAGGGCGCTACGCCGGGCGATCGCCAGCATGTCCGGCTCCGGATCCATGCCGACGACCGCGCCCACCCGGTCTGCGAGCGGGAGGCTCAACTGACCGGTGCCGCAGCCGAGGTCGATCACCGTGTCGTCGGCGTCAAGCTGGAAGGCTGCTGTCAGCGCGTCGAGCACCTCGGGCGGATAGCCGCGCCGATGCCGTGCGTAGTAGGTGGCCACCTCGCCGCCGAATCCCGTCGCCATGCCGGAAGCCTGCCCGCCGCAGGCGTCCCGAGGCCAGCCATTCTGCTCAGGGCACGACCCCGACTGCCGCGCTTGTCCCCGTGCGAGCTACCCGTAACTGCCCACCGCACGGTGACGATTCGCGGCCGGCGAATCCACAGCGTTCCACGCCTGGTGGAGCAGGCCCGGCAGGCGGCTCCGGGCACGCGACGGCTTCGTCGTCCGGGCGCGCATCCCCACCGGGAGCGCGTCGTGACCGTGCCGCTCCTGAGGACCCGAGGGTCTGGGCTCACCTCTGCGGGGACGCCACCCGTTCGCGATCGATCGCCTACCGTTCGGGCATGGACACCCCGTCGGCGTCCAGCGGTGAGCCGTCCTGCGCGCGATCGGTCTCGACCGCGGTCAGTCGCACGATCACGTTGCCGCCGGTGTCAGGGAAACGGCTGAACGTCATCAGGACGAACCCCGACCGCTTGGTGCCCCGTACGGCGTTGTCGAGGGGGGTCATGCCGACGCCCTCGACCAGCCACTGGTAGACCGGCTGCGCGTCCTCGTCCCGCCAGCCCTTCAACCCGGCCTGGTGAACCGCCAGAGTCAGCTTCTCGGCCAGGTACGCAGGGTCGCGTACGCTGACGATCGTCAGGTCGAATTCCTCGAACCGGTGCCCCGCCCCGAACTGCCATCGGACCCGCACCTCGCGAACGCCCGGGGTCAACGGACGCCCGATGAACATCCAAAAGTAGGTGTCCATGACGGGCGCGTGGATCCTGAGCCAGCTCTCCCGGTCCTTCTGCAGGACGATCTCCCGCACCCGCCCCATCCCCTGCTCGCGGGCGCGGCGGCCGGCCAGGTCACCAGTCTCGGGCCCACTCCGGCGGCGGTACGACGGCGAGCTGTGGTTCCCCGTCGATCGGTTCGAGGGCGTGCACGATCCGCAGGTCCCCGTCGGCGGCGGCATCCGCGTCGGTGAGCACCCGGCCGCTGCTGCCGTCGGCGCTGACCAGCAGCCACCGGTCGGGGTGGATGCCGCCGTCGTCGACGAGTGCCCGCACGCCGAAGGCGCGAGCGATGGCGACGGCGAGGTCCCGCTCGGCCTGCCCGGTGGCGTCGGCCAGGTCGGTGTCGCCGGTCAGAATCCAGCCGAATCCCTCGTCGGTGTCGGGTGGGGTGAGCATCGCCACCGGTCGGGCATCGTCCACGGTCCGGTCCGCGGCGCGTCCGACGTGCACGGTGTCCGGCGCGATGGAGTATTCGCGCTGGAAGAACCGGCGGAGGGCGTCGGCCGGCAGCTCACGCTCGAAGCGGATCTGGTAGCGCATCCGCCACCTCCCGAAGCTCGGTAGCCAGTCGGGTCCGTCACAGTTCTTGTGTGGCCAGGGTGGCACATAGTTGGCTCGACGGGTGGCTCGTATCGCCTACCACGACGGGACGCCGAGGCGTTCGCGTCGACTCGGCACCTCACCGAGGAGGGCCGGGCGGCCGTCGCCCGGCACCTGACCCCGCGTGCGGGTATGCGGCTGCTGGACCTGGGCGCCGGCACGGGCAGCTGGGCACGCGCCTTCACCACCTGGTTTCCCGGCGTCGGGGTCGTCGCCGTCGAGCCGTCGGCGGCGATGCGCGCCCGGTGCCCGTTCGCGCCGCTCGTCGGCGGGGACGCGGCGCACATCCCGTTGGCCGACGGCAGCGTCGACGGGGCATGGCTGTCCACTGTCGTGCACCACGTGCCCGACCTGGTCGCCGCGGCGCGGGAGTTGCGCCGGGTCGTGCGGCCGGGCGGTGCGGTGCTCATCCGGTCCGCGTTCGCCGGTCGGCACGAGGCGATCACGCTGTTCCGCTTCTTCCCGGCGGCCGTGCGCGTGCTGGACACGTATCCGGGCATCGCCGAGGTGGAGTCCGCGTTCGCGGTCGCCGGCTTCGCCACCGCGGCGGTCGAGCAGGTCCCGCAGGTCACCGCGCGGACGCTGCGGGAGGCGGCCGACACGCTGCGGCGGGAGGCGCACACCCCGCTTCAGTTGATCACCGATGCGGAGTACGCCGCCGGGCTGGCGCGGCTGCGCGCCGCCGCGCGGGTCGGCACCTGGCCGGTGGTCGACACGCTGGACCTGCTGGTGTTGCGCTGACCGGCGGTTCAGTCGACCAGGCCGGGCCGGTGCCGGTCCGGACCGGGCCGGCCGTGTTCCCGCTCCCACGTGCGCAGGTGCCGCCGACGCTCCTCGGCGGTCGGCGCGAGGCAGGTGAAGTAGGCGACGATCACCGCCTCGGCCTCCTCGACCGTGTACGCCGTGGACGACGGCACCGGTCCTCGGCTGTGCACGGTGACCGTGTCGGGGGTGCAGCGCAGGATCGCCGAGTTGCCCTCGTACTCCGCACACTGCGACGGTCCGGACCTCACGTCGTCGATGCACTGGAGCAGCTCCAGGCAGTCCGGCGCGTACGCCTGGATGTCGCTGCTCAGCTGGGCGGCCAGCGCACGGAACCGGGGGTGGCCGCCGGTCATGGTGGGCCGCCCGTGCGGGCCGCGCGCGAACCGGACTTCGACCATCGGGGCATGGTACGACCGTGCCGCCGTTCGGGCTCGGCGTCGCCGAGGCGGCCACGACGCCGGTCGAGCCGGTGGCGGGCCCGCAGTTCGTCGACACGCCGGCCCGGACGTTAGGCGTCCGCGAGGTGCAGGGGCAGCACCAGGGCGGCGCTGACCGCCAGTTCGCGGTCGAGTACCTCGTCGCGGGGCACGAACACCATGGCCTGTCCCTCGCCGAGCACCACGTCCTCCTGCCGGGCGTCGGTGGCGCCCCGGAAGACGTACACGGTGACCGTGTGCGGGAAACCCTCCTCGTGCGGGCGCGGGCCGCTCCACAGCAGGTGCAGCTCGCCGGCGGTCAGGCCGGTCTCCTCCCGCAGCTCACGGCGGGCGGCTTGCTCCGGTGTCTCGCCGGGCTCGATGCTGCCGCCGGGCAGGCTCCACTGGTAGGGCGAGACGGACGTGTTGCCGTCGCGGTGTTGCATGAGGACCGCGCCGGTCGGGTCGACGAGCAGGACGAGGGCGACGTCGTAGCTGGCCATCGGGCGAGCATGGCACACGGAGGCGGGTTCAGGCACCGACCTTGGCGGTGCTGGCCCGCACCACGACCTCACCGGCGAGGCGTACGACCCGCCGGCGACGGCCGGCGTTCTCGGTCAGCGCCAACTCCATCGCCTTCTCGCCGAGCTGCTGCAAGGGCAGCGCCACGGTGGTCAGCGGCGGGGTGAGGTCGCGCACGATCGGGATGTCGTCGAAGCCGGCCACGGAGACGTCGCCGGGCACGGAGAGCCCGTGGTCGCGCAGCGCCGCGTACGCGCCGATCGCCATCACGTCGGTCAGCGCGAAGACGCAGGTGGCGTCGAGGCCGCGGGCGAGCAGTGTGGTCATCGCCTGGTAGCCGCCGTCGCGGGTGAACGGCGCCTCGACGACGTGGGCCGCGTCCAGCGGCACCCCGGCGGCGGTCAGCTCGTCGCGGAACCCGCCGAGCCGGTCGGCCACGGTGGTCAGTTCCGGTGGGCCGGAGAGCACCGCGAAGCGGCGGTGGCCGAGGTCGAGCAGGGCGCGGGCCAGGGCGGCGGCGCCGGCCCGGTTCTCCGGCAGGACACTGTCGACCTTGAGGTGGCGGTGCCGGCTGACCACGGCGACCCGCCCGCCGCCGTCGAGGTAGGGGGTCAGCTCGGCGGCCAGGGCCCGGTCCCAGCGGGCGTCGGCGAAACCGGAGCCGATGAGCAGGATCGCCGGGGCGCGTTCGGCGCGCAGCATCGACACGTACGCGATCTCCCGTTCCGGGTCGCGGAACGTGCTGGCCAGCAGGACGAGCAGGCCGTTGGCGGCGGCGACGCGCATGACGCCGTCGGCGACGGCGGCGAAGTAGGGGTCGGTGAGGTCGTGGCAGATGACTCCGACGCCGCGGTGGGACGCGCCGGCCAACGCGCGGGCGTGGGCGTTCGGGGTGTACGCGAGCCGGGCGGCGGCGGCGAGGACCCGGTCGCGCAGGAGCGGGGTGACCCGCATGCCGTTGAGGGCACGGGACGCGGTGGCCAGGGAGACGTCGGCGGCGCGGGCCACGTCCGCAAGCGTCACGTGTGTGCGTGGCATCGATGCGTCTCCCTGCGGAACGTCTTGACCCGGTGTTCCGGCGTGGTTACCGTACCATTCTGAAAGCGCTTACTGAAAGCGCATTCAGAACGCCCGGGAGGCACACGTGGAACGCACGTCCATCGGGATCATCCTCAACGGCGTGACCGGGCGGATGGGCTACCGACAGCACCTCGTCCGGTCCCTGCTGGCCATCCGCGAACAGGGCGGCGTGCCCGGCCGGGACGGCCGGCGGATCTGGCCGGAGCTGACCCTGGTGGGCCGCGACGAGGGCCGGCTCGCCGAGATCGCCGCCCGGCACGGGCTGACCTCCCACACCACCGACCTGGCCGCGGCGCTCGCCGACGACCGGCACCACGTCTACTTCGACGCGCAGGTGACCGCGCAGCGGGAGAAGGCGATCCGCGCGGCCATCGAGGCCGGGAAGCACGTCTACACCGAGAAGCCGCTCGCCGAAGGGCTGGCCGGTTCGTGGGAACTGGCCCGCCTGGCCGCCGCCCGGGGCATCCGCCACGGCGTGGTGCAGGACAAACTGTTCCTGCCCGGCCTGCGCAAGCTCAAGCGGCTCGTCGACGGCGGCTTCTTCGGGCGGATCCTGTCCGTGCGCGGCGAGTTCGGCTACTGGGTGTTCGAGGGCGACTGGCAGGCAGCGCAACGGCCGAGCTGGAACTACCGCGCCGAGGACGGCGGCGGCATCACGCTGGACATGTTCCCGCACTGGCACTACGTGCTGGAGCAGATCATCGCCCCGGTCACCGCCGTCACCGCGGTCACCGCCACGCACATCCCCGAGCGGGTCGACGAGAACGGCGTCACCTACCGCGCCACCGCCGACGACGCCGCGTACGGCATCCTCGAACTGGCCGGCGGCATCATCGCGCAGATCAACTCCTCCTGGGCGGTCCGTGTGCACCGCGACGAGCTGGTCGAGTTCCAGGTCGACGGCACGCACGGCAGCGCTGTCGCCGGGCTGCGCGACTGCCGCATCCAGCACCGCGGCGCCACTCCGATGCCGGTGTGGAACCCCGACCTGCCGGTCACCGAGCCGTTCCGCGCGCAGTGGCAGACCGTGCCGGACAACACCGAGTACGACAACGGCTTCAAGACACAGTGGGAGGCGTTCCTGCGGCACGTCGTCGACGACGAGCCGTTCCCCTGGGACTTCTTCGCCGGCGTCCGGGGCGTCCAACTCGCCGAGGCCGCCCTGCGGTCGGCCCGGGAGGGCCGGCGGGTCGAGATCGAGGAGCTCCCCCGGTGACCGCGCGGATCACCCTGCCCACCCCGGGCGGCGGCGTCGCGCCGCTGACCCTGCGGGAACCGACCGCCTGGCACCGCCCGTCCGGGCCGCCGGCCAGCCGGATCACGTACGCCGCCGCGCACGTGGTCGCCGACCCGTACGCCGACAACTCCCCCGGCGCCCCGGCCCGGCTGGACTGGGACGCGACGCTCGCGGTGCGACACGACCTCTGGTCCTGGGGCCTGGGCGTGGCCGAGGCGATGGACACCGCGCAGCGTGGGATGGGGCTGGACTGGGCGGCCACCCGGGAGCTGGTCCGGCGCAGCGCCGCCGAGGCCGCCGCGTGCGGTGGGCGCATCGTCGCCGGGGCGGCCACCGACCAGCTCACCCGCGTGCCCGACACGCTCGACGAGGTCGTCGCCGCGTACGCCGAGCAGGTGGCGTTCGTGCAGCGGTGCGGCGCGACGGCGGTGGTGATGGCCAGCCGGCACCTCGCCGCGCTGGCCACCGGCGCCGAGGACTACCTGCGCGTCTACGAACGGGTGCTGCGGGAGGCCGGCGCGCCTGTGGTGCTGCACTGGCTCGGCGACATGTTCGACCCGGCGTTGGCCGGCTACTGGGGCTCGACCGACCTGGACGCGGCCACCGACACGTTCGTCGCGCTGACGCACGCGCACGCCGACGCGGTCGACGGGGTGAAGGTGTCGCTGCTGGACGCCGCCCGGGAGGTGCGGCTGCGGGAACTGCTGCCGCCCACCGTGAAGGTCTACACCGGCGACGACTACCACTACCCCGAGTTGATCGAGGGCGACGGGAAGCGGCACAGCCACGCGCTGCTCGGCGCGTTCGCGGCGATCGCCCCCGCCGCGTCGGCCGCGCTGCTGCGGCTCGACGCCAACGATCCGGCCGGGTTCCGGACGATCCTCGACGCGACCGTGCCGCTGTCCCGGCACCTGTTCGCCCCGCCCACGCCGTACTACAAGACCGGCATCGCGTTCCTGTGCTGGCTCAACGGGGGGCAGCCCGGCTTCACCATGGTCGGCGGCCTGCACGGCGGGCGCGGCGTCGGACACCTGGTCGAGGCGTTCCGGCTGGCCGACGCCGCCGGGCTGCTGCGCGACCCGGACCTGGCGGCGCGGCGGATGCGCGCCTACCTGGACGTCGCGGGCGTCGCCGGATGACCGCCGACGCCCGGCTGGCACGGCTGTCGCTCAACCAGCGCACCACGCGACGCTGGTCGGTGGCCGAGGCGGTCGACGGCTGTGTGCGCGCCGGCATTCCGGCGATCGGGCTGTGGCGCGAGCCGGTCGCCGAGATCGGCGTACCGGCCGCGGCGCGGCTCGTCACCGACGCCGGGCTGCGGGTGTCGTCGCTGTGCCGGGGCGGTTTCCTCACCGCCGACGACCACACCGGACGGATCGCGGCGCTCGCGGACAACCGGCGCGCGATCGATGAGGCCGCCGCCCTGGGCGCCGCCTGCCTGGTGCTTGTCGTCGGCGGCCTGCCGCCCGGCTCCCGCGACCTGCCCGGCGCCCGCCAGCGGGTGGCCGACCGGCTGGCCGAGCTGGCGCCGTACGCCGGTGAACGCGGGGTACGCCTCGCGCTGGAGCCGCTGCACCCGATGTACTGCGCCGACCGGGCGGTGCTGTCCACACTCGGGCAGGCACTCGACGTGGCCGAGGCGTTCCCGGTCGAGCAGGTGGGTGTCGTGGTGGACACGTTCCACGTCTGGTGGGATCCGGACGTGCGGCGGCAGATCGCCCGCGCCGGGGCGCGCATCGCGAGCTTCCAGGTGTGCGACTTCCTCACCCCGCTGCCGGCCGACGTGCTGCTCGGCCGGGGCATGATGGGCGACGGGCACATCGACTTCCCGCCGCTGCGCCGCGCGGTGGAGGCCGCCGGGTACACCGGCGACGTCGAGGTGGAGATCTTCAACGCCGAGGTGTGGGCCACCGACCCGGACCGGGTCCTGGCCACCATGACGGCGCGCTACGTCGACCTCGTGCTGCCCGGCTGAGGGCCCCGATCGACGCGGACCGGGTGGCCGCCGGCAGGATCGGGACCATGGCTTCTCCGCACATCACCACAGGCATCACCAACGACCTGCTGCGCGGCGCGCTCGACCTGGAACGGACCGCGGACGGGGTGCTGCCGCACCGGCTGCCCGCGTGGGCCCGGGCACAGAACACCGACCCCCAGCTGGCGACGGCGGAGGCGATGCCGTCGGGCGTACGGCTGGCGCTCCGCACCCGCGCCACCACGATCGAGCTGGACGTGCTGCCCACGAAGATGGTCTACCGGGGCACCGGGCCGCGCCCCGACGGGCGCTACGACCTGGTCGTCGACGGGCGGCTCGCCGGTCAGGCCACCGCCGGTGGCGGCAAGGTCCTCACCATCGACCTGGCCACCGGCACGTCAGGCGTCGAGCCGGGTCCGGTCGGCACGGTGCGCTTCACGGACCTGCCCGCCACCGACAAGGAGGTGGTGATCTGGCTGCCGCACCGGGAGATCACCGAGCTGGTGGCGCTGCGCACCGACGCGCCGGTCGAGCCGGCCGGTGACGGGGGCCGCCGGGTGTGGCTGCACCACGGCAGCTCGATCAGCCACGGCTCGGACGCGGAGAGCCCCACCGGCACCTGGCCGGCGGTGGCCGCCACGCTCGCCGGCGTGGAGCTGGTCAACCTGGGGTTCAGCGGCAGCGCGCTGCTCGACCCGTTCACCGCCCGGGCGATGCGCGACACCCCGGCCGACCTGATCAGCGTCAAGATCGGCATCAACCTGGTGAACAGCGACCTGATGCGGCTGCGGGCGTTCGGCCCGGCCGTGCACGGCTTCCTGGACACCATCCGGGACGGCCATCCGCAGACCCCGCTGCTTGTCGTGTCGTCGATCCTGTGCCCGATCCAGGAGGACACGCCCGGCCCGGGCGCGGTCGAGTTCGTCGACGGGAGGATGCGGTTCCGGGCCACCGGCGACCCGGCCGAGCGGGCCACCGGCCGGCTCACGCTGCGCGTCATCCGGGCTGAGCTGGCCCGGATCGTGGCGTCCCGGGCCGCCGCGGACCCGAACCTGCACTACCTCGACGGGCTGGAGTTGTACGGCGAGCACGACTACGCCGAACTGCCGCTGCCCGACGAGCTGCACCCCGACCCGGCCACCGACCGGCGCATCGGCGAGCGGTTCGCGGCGCTGGCGTTCGGGCCGGAGGGACCGTTCGCCGCGCGGGCGTGACCGGCACCTCCTCACGGCACGGTGTGACCCAGGTCACGTCGTGCCGTGATCCGTCGGAGACGCCGTGAACGACAGACAAGGCGTGGGAGGAAGCCAACCGGACGAGGAGCGACTGCTGCGGCGGATCGCGCGCGCCGACCTGGACGCGTTCGACGAGCTGTACCGGCGGACGTCGCCGTGGCTCGCGATCCGGCTGCGGCGGCGGTGCGCCGACGACGGCATCGTCGCCGAGGTCCTCCAGGACACGTACCTGACGGTGTGGCGGGCCGCCGGCTCGTTCAGCGGGCTCCGGCCCTCCGGTGGGGCGGACGCGCCGGGCGGCTCGGCCGCCGGCTGGATCTGGACCATCGCCGCCCGACGCCTGGTCGACGCGCTGCGCCGGCGCGCCCGGGTGCCGGAGGTGCCGACCGACGCGCTGCCGGTGCGCAGCGCGCCGGCCGCCGAGGACGAGGCGCTCGCCGGGTCGCTCGGCCTGGAGGTGGGCGCCGCGCTCGACTCGCTGGCACCGGAGCTGCGGGCGGTGCTGGCCGCCATGGTCCTGGACGGGCTGACCGTCCGGGAGACCTCGGTCCTGCTGGGGGTGCCGGAGGGCACCGTGAAGAGCCGGGCCCGGCGTGCCCGCAACGCGCTACGGGAGGCGCTGGCATGACCGCTCACGTTCCCCTCCCGGCCCTGGCCGCGTACGCCGCGGGCAGCCCCGACGACGCCGCCACCTGGACCGTCGAGGTGCACCTGGAGGGCTGTGCGCAGTGCCGCCACCGGCTCGGTGAGCTGGCCGCCCCGCCACTGCGGGCCCTGCTCGGCGACGCCCGGGAGGTCATCCTCGAACAGGCCCGCACCGGGCCGCGACCGGTGCCCCGGCGCCCGCTGCGGCGGTGGTGGCTGCGCTGGACCGACTGGTCGCTGCTGGCCTGGGCGGCGATGACATGCACGGCGATCCTGGCCGCGGTGCTGCTGGACCGCAACTACCCGGACCGGCCCTCGGTGGTGCTGCTGCTGGCGCCGGTGGCGCCGCTGGCCGGGCTCGCGGTCGCCTGGTCCCGCCGCGCCAACCCGAACTGGGAGGTGGTCGCCGGCACCGCCCGCGCCGGGCCGGAACTGCTGCTTCGCCGCACCCTCGCGGTTCTGCTCCTGGTCGCGCCCGTGCTCGCGGTGGCCGGGCTGGCGGTCGGCCGCAACCCGGCGCTGTGGCTGCTGCCCTGCCTGACGTTCACCGCGGCCACGCTGCTTCTCGGCAGCCGCGTCGGCGTGCCGCCGGCGGCCGCCGTCCTGGGCGGCGGCTGGTTGACGGCGGTCACCGCGCTGTCGTTCACCGGTGGCGCCGACGCGGCCCGCGTCGCCGCCGCGACCGAGGCCCTGATCCGGCCCGCGACCATGCCCGTCTGGGCGGCGGCGGCGGCCGTGCTCACCCTGCTGACCGCGCTGCGTGCCGAACACCTGCGGCGGCCCGCCGGCTGGCGCTGACCCCGAAACCCGCGAACGACCACACGGCGCCCGCCGGTGCCGGGACCGACCCTGCCCGAGAAGGAGATGACATTGGTACGCGCAGTGAGCGCCGAGGAGGTGGCGCCGACCCGGCACGCCTGGCGGATCGAGGCGGTGGGACTGTCGGTGAAGGCCGGGCGGCACCTGGCCGTCGACGACCTCGGCCTGACGCTCGGCACCGGCGTGCACGGGCTGCTCGGCCCCAACGGCGCCGGCAAGAGCACCCTGATGCGCGCGCTCGCCACGGTGGTCAAACCGCACGCCGGTGTGCTGCGGCTGCTCGGCGCGGACGCCACCACGACGCGTGAACTGCGGCCGGTGCGCCGTCGCCTCGGCTACCTGCCGCAGCAGTTCGGCTACTACCCCCGGTTCACCGTCCGGGAGTACGTCGAGTACGTGGCCTGGCTGCGGGAGATGCCCCCGTCGGCGGTGCCGGGCGCGACCCAGCGGGCCATCGACCGGGTACGCCTCACCGACCGGGCCGACGCGAAGCTCAAGACGCTGTCCGGCGGCATGCTGCGCCGGGCCGGCATCGCCCAGGCGATCGTGAACGAACCGGAGCTGCTGCTGCTCGACGAGCCGACCGTGGGCCTGGACCCGGAGCAGCGGGTCGAGTTCCGCGAGCTGATCCGCGAACTCGGCGCGGACGCCTGTGTGCTGGTCTCCACCCACCTGGTGGAGGACGTGGTGGCGGCCTGCTCCGACGTCATCCTGATGGACCACGGCGCACGCGTGTTCCAGGGTCTGCCCGCCGACCTGGTTCGCCACGGCGAGAACGGCGGCGTCGGCGACAGCGCCGCCGAGCGCGGCTACTCGCACCTGCTCAAGCAGCACCGGGGCGCGTGATGATGCGACAGGTACGCGTCGAACTGCGCCGCTCCAACGCGCCGGCCGTGGCGGTGCTGCTGCTGGCCGTCGGCGCGCTCGGCACGGCGAGCATGTACAGCTTCTGGCAGGGGCAGGGGCAGGGGCAGTGGCTGCGGCTGGGCTACGTGCACGCCTCCGACATGTTCTTCCTGGTGCCGCTCGCGCTCGCCGGCGGCACGGTGCTCGGCCGCCGGGACCGGCGTACCCGCGCCGACGAGCTGACGAACAGCACCGGCCGGCCCCGCTGGCAGCGTGTACTGCCCCCGATGACCGCGCTCGGCGTCGCGGTCGCGGCCGCGCACCTGCTCGTGCTCGCCGCCGGCGCGGCGGTCGTCGCCACCGGTGGGGCCCACCTCGGCGTACGCGGACTCGCCGGTCCCCTGGTCGACGTGCTGGTACTCGTGGGCGCGGCCTGGGTGGGCGTTGCCGTCGGCCGGCTGTGGTCCTCACCGCTTCTGCCGCCGCTGCTGGCCGCCGCCGGCCTGGTGGCGCAGGAGGGCATCGCCCTGCTCGGCGGTTCGGGCAGCCGGCTGACCAACGCGTCCCTCATGATCAGCTGGCCGCCGGACACGCCGTGGGAGACGCTGTCCGACCGGCTGCTGCTCAGCCGCCTGGCGCTGGGAGCCGGGCTGGTGCTCGCCGGCCTGCTGCTGGCGGCCGGCGGGTCGTGGCTGACCCGGGCGGGCGCGCTGGCGGGCCTCGCCGGTGGCGTGGCGGGCCTCGTGCTGATCGGCGTCCCAGGCCCCGCCGGGATCTGGCAACTCGACGCGGGAGCGCGCCGCTACGTCTGCGCCGACGGCACGCCGCAGGTCTGCGTCACCGCCGTCCACGCGCACCTGCTGCCCGAGATCACCCCCGAGGCCCGCCGAGGGCTGCGAGCGCTGGCGAAGCTGCCCGGCGCGCCGACCCGCGCGGTGGAGCTGCGGCTGGACACCATCGGCAGCAACGACAGCGAACAGTGGCACCGGCCCCGACCCGCACCGGGCACGGTCCAGTTCCACCTCGAGGTCGACCCGGACACCGGCCGGGCCGCGGACGTGGCCGAACGCATCGCCATGGGCGGCGGCACCAGGTGGTCCGGCTGCGGGCGCAGCGGCGACGACGCCGCCCCGGCGATCGTCGCGGCCTGGCTGCTGGACACCGACACGGTGCGGCTGTGGGACTCGTGGACCGGATACCGGTACGCCGACGAACAGCAGCCGCAGATCCGGGCCGGGGTGCGGCACCTGCGCGCGCTGCCCGAACCGGAGCAGGTGCGCCGGGTGACCGCGCTGCGGGACGCGGCCGCGCGGTGCGAGCCGGACCTGATGCCGGCGCTCACCGGCCGGGCCGCACCGTGACCCGCTGGCTGCCGCTCTACGTGCGGTCCCGCCGGATCCCCGCCGCTCTGGCCGGGTCGGTCGGCTGCATCGCCGTGATGACTCTCGCCTGGTCCGCCTTCACCGACCGCCCCGAGGTGCCCACCGGCCTCGCCGTGCTCACCATCGCCATGGCGGTGGCGCCGCTCGGGCCGACGCTCGCCGGCACCGACCCGGCGCTGGAGAAGACCGCCGCGTGGCAGTGGCCGCCGCGCCGGGCCGGGCACCTGCTCGGGTACGGCGCGGTGGTGGTGGGGCTGCTGGCCGCCGCCGGCGTGCTCGGCGCCGACTTCGGGCCGCTGCCGGTGCTGGCCCACAACACGGCCGGGCTGGTCGGGCTGGTCGGGCTCGGGGCCGCGCTCGCCGGCGCCCGCGCCGCCTGGCAGGTGCCGACCGCCTGGGCCGCGCTGGGTGCTTTCCTGGCCGCGCCGGGCGGACCGGCATGGCGGCAGGTGGCGCTGTGGATGGCGCAGGAACCGGGTAACCGGATCGCCGCCGTCACCGCCACGACGTTCCTCCTCGGCGGCGTCGTCGCATACGCGCTGCGGGTGGGGCCGCAGGTCGCGGCGGCCGAGGCGGCGCTGGAACAGTGAGGGGACCGGACCTCGTCGCGGGCGGCGGGGCCCGGTCAGCCGTTGTTCGCGGCCGACCACGCCGCCGCGACGCGCCGGGTCGGGTCGCCGCCCTCCGGTCCGCGCAGCCGGTCGGTGAGCAGGAATCCGGGCAACCGGAACCGGGCCCCGTGCTCCCGTTCGGCGAGCGGGTACGCGCCGCCGCGCCGCTCAGGCCGCCATCCGTGCCGCAGGGCGTACTCGATGACGGCGCGTACGTCGGCCGAGGTCGGGTAGGCGTCGTCGACGGCGCAGGGCGACCATCCCGTCCCCCAGGTCGCCGACAGCAGATCCGCCTGCAGCGCCTGGCCCGTCTTCCCGCCGCCCCAGACCCGCAGCCGGACGCAGCGGTGGCAGTCCGCGTCGCCACGCACCTCACGGATCTCCGCCCGCCAGGTGAAGGCGCGCCCGTCGATCCACAGTCGCCGCAGTCGGATACGCACGGCCCGATCGTCCGCAACGGCGCCCGTCGCCGCAACGGGTTTCCGTCGTCGTCAGGTCAGCGGCACCCACGCGAGGGTGGTCATGCCGGACACGGCGGTCGCCTTGAGACCGGCGTCGGAGACCGTCCAGAGCACACCGTCGACCATCAGCGAACGGCGGATCGGCGCCCACTCGCCGCCGTCGGCTGGGACGCCCGGGTGGTCGACCGCGCCGGCCACGGTGAAGCCCTTGTCGCCGACCCGCAGCGCCAGCACACCGCCGGTCGGCGGGCGCCTCGTGCCGTCGGCCCGGTCGGTGACCACGCCCTGCTGCTGCACCGGGAGCACCACCAGGTGCTCCGGCGCCCAGTACAGGAACGCGTGCGGGTCGTGTTCCGCCTCGGACCAGCCGCCCGTGACGTGGTGTTGGGCGAGCCGGGCCGGCCGGGCCGGGTCGGCCACGTCGAACAGGGACACCTGGGTGCCGGTCACCCGTCCCCTGTCGGTCGCGTCCTGTCCGACCCCGATCAGGCGGCCGTCGCCGGCCGGATGCAGGTACGCCGAATAGCCGTTGATCTTCAACTCGCCGGTGACCCGCGGCGCGGCCGGGTCACGCAGGTCCACGCTGTACAGCGGATCCGTCTGACGGAACGTCACCACGTAGCCGGTGCCGCCGAGGAACCGCACCGCGTAGATCTGCTCGCCCTTGCCCAGCCCGGTGAGCGCGCCCACCCGTTTCAGCGCAGCGCCCTCGGCGCGCAGCACGTGGACGCCGGACTGCGTGCGGGTCCCCCCGCCCCGCGGCTCGCCGGTCGTGGTGGCAGCCCGCAGGTGGCCGTCCCACTCGGACAGCGCGTACTGGTTGATCAGCCAGCCCGGCACGGACCCGGCGGCGACGTAGCGCGGCGTGCCCGCCGACGTGTCGAACTGGTAGATCTCGGTGCTGATGTCGCGCGCCCCGGACGGCCCACCACGCCACGTCCGCCAGCGCTGGTCGTTGGCGACGTAGAGGCGTGGGCCGGTGCCGTACACGGTGTCGCCGTCGGCGAGCACGGTGACCGGGTCACCGGCGCCGAGCGCCTGCGCGCCCAGGTCGAAGGTGAGCACGGTGACCATGGCGGCGCCGGAGAAGCTGGCCGGCCGGGTGACCCGGTCACAGCCGACCCGCCCGGCGCCGACCGTCCGGACCCCGTCGCGGATCTCGTACCGGGGCAGCCAGTCGTCGAGCGTGGCCTTGTCGATCACGGCGCGGTTCGCGGCGATCCGGTTCGCGTCGGAGCCCTTCCGCACACTTTTCCGGAAGGCGAGCCGGGGTCCGGAACTGATCACGACCCGGGCGGTGGCGCCGACCAGCCGGGCGTCGACCAGCCGGCCGTCCATCCGGTACTCGCCGGCGATCCGCGGCGCTCCCGCGAGGTCGACCAGGACCAGCCGGGCCTGCGCGAGCGCGCCCGGGGCGTCACGCCCGCCCGGCACGGTGCCCTTGGTGACCCATCCGTCGCGCAGCAGCACGAGCGCCCGGTCGCCGTGCAGCAGCAGGTCGGCCTCGCCGCGGGAGTACCGCTCGGTGGTGGGGTCGACCGCCACCCGGCCGGTCACCCGGCGGGTCACCGGGTCGACCACGGACAGCACGCCACGGCTGACCGTGACGATCCGCCGGCCGTCGGTCTTGACCAGGTCTGGTTCGTCCACGCCCGCCTCGTGCACATTGGTGCCGGAGAAGCTCGCCGAGGGCGCCGACCCGGCGGCCTTCGGCGCGCCGCCCACCGCCGACCGTTCCTCGACGAACTGCCGCATCTCGCCGCCGCCCGGGCCGAAGCCCCACGGGCCCACCGCCGCCCTGGCGGCCGCGCGGAGCTGCGTCAGCGCCTCATCGCAGGAGTCGAACGCGACCAGCCGCAGCCCACCGGCCGGTACGCTCCGGCCGGCCGGCGGTGACGCGGTGCAGCCGGTGAGGGCCAGCGCGGCGGCCAACGTCCATCCGATCGTCCGGGATCTGCGACAGGTCATGAACCGTCAGACGTGGCGGTGGCGCGCGCGGTTCCCAGGCCGTGTGAGTTCAACCGCCGGCCATCGCGCCGAGCACGATGAACGGCTCCTTGCCGGCGACCACCTCCTCCGGCAACGGGTCGTCCGGCGACTCGTTCGACAGGTCGCTCTCGCAGGCGTAGAAGCGGACGAACGGCCGGCGCTTGCCGCTGTGCCGGTCACGGATCGTGCCGAGCAGCATCGGGTACGCGGCCTCCAGCGCGTCGAGCACCTCCCGCTGGGTCGGCGGGCCGGCCACCTCGACGCGTACCTCGCCGGTGACGTGCGCCAGATTCTTCAGGTGTGCCGGCAGCACCACCCGGATCACGGCAGCACCTGGACCTCGACGGAGAGCACCGCCGGCAGGTCCCGCACGATCGACGCCCAGGTGTCACCGCCGTCGGCCGAGTGGTAGACCTGGCCGCCCGTGGTGCCGAAGTAGATGCCGCACGGGTCGAGCGTGTCGACGGCCATCGCGTCGCGCAGCACGTTGACGTAGCAGTGCGACTGCGGCAGCCCTTCGGTCAACGGCTCCCAGTGCTCACCGCCGGTGCGGCTGCGGTAGACACGCAGCTTGCCCTCCGGCGGGTAGTGCAGCGAGTCGCTGGTGATCGGCACCACGTAGACCGTCTCCGGCTCGTGCGCGTGCACCGCGATCGGGAAGCCGAAGTCCGACGGCAGGTCGCCGCTGACCTCCCGCCAGTTCCCGCCGGCGTCGTCGGTACGCATGACGTCCCAGTGCTTCTGCATGAACAGCGTGTCCGGCGCGGACGGGTGCTGGGCGAGGCGGTGCACGCAGTGCCCGACCTCCGAGTCCTCGTCGGGGATCTCCCCCGAACGCAGCCCCTTGTTGATCGGCAGCCAACTCGTGCCGCCGTCGTCGCTGCGGAACGCACCGGCCGCCGAGATGGCCACGTAGATGCGGTTGCGGTCGGCCGGGTCGAGCAGGATCGTGTGCAGGCACATGCCGCCCGCGCCGGGCTGCCATTCCGGACCGGTGGGGTGCTGGCGCAGCGCGGTCAGCTCCGACCACTTCCCGCCGCCGTCGGTGGTGACGTAGAGCGCCGCGTCCTCACCGCCCGCGTACACGGTGTCCGGGTCGTGGCGGGACGGCTCCAGGTGCCAGATCCGCTTGAACTCCCACGGCCGGGGCGTGCCGTCGTACCAGAGGTGCTGCCCCACCTCGCCGGTGTAGGCGAAGTCGTTGCCCACCGTCGCCCAGGTGCGGCCGCCGTCGTCGGAGCGCTGGATCAACTGCCCGAACCAGCCGCCGGACTGGGAGGCGTACAGCCGGTCCGTGTCCACGGGGGAACCGGTCAGGTGGTAGATCTCCCAGCCACCGAAGTGGGGGCCGTCGACCGTCCAGTCGTCGCGCCGGCCGTCCGACGTCAGGATGAACGCGCCCTTACGTGTGCCGACAAGTACCCGTACACCGCTCATGTGATCCTCCGTTGCGAGTCTTCTCCCCGGGTCTGACCGTGCGTCGCGGCGAAACTCATCGCTGTCTACTCCACAGGTACGACATCCGGCGGCACCGCCGGCGCGGCCGGAGTGTCGGAGGTCACGGTTAGCCTCCGCCCATGACCGGCCCCGCGGACGTTCCACCCGCCTACCTCGACCGCCTGCGCCCGCTCTGCCGCGCCCTGCCGGAGACCCACGAGGAGCCGGCCTGGGTGGGCATCCGCTGGCGGGTCCGCGGGCGCACGTTCGCCCACGTCTACACCGTCGGCCCCGGGCACCCGGCCGCGGGCGCGCGGGCCACGGCGACCGGCGAACCGGTCTGCGTGCTGACGTTCCGCTCCCCCGGTGACGAGATCGCCGGGCTGCTCGCCGCCGGCCCGCCGTTCTTCCCGCCGGGGTGGGGCACCGACGTGGTCGGCCTGGCCCTGGACGCGACGACGGACTGGACCGAGGTCGCCGAACTGCTCACCGAGAGCTACTGCATGCTGGCCCCGAAGAAGCTGGTCGCGCGGGTCGACCGGCCCGGGTGAGCCCTCGCCGGTCAGCCGAGCTTCTTGCGCAGCGTCTCGAACGCCAGATCGGACCGCAGCGGCACCCCGAAGCGCTCGTCGCCGTACGGGAACGGGATCAGCTCGCCGGTGCGCACGTAGCCGCGCCGCTCGTACCAGGCGATCAGGTCGTCGCGCTGGACGATCACGGTCATCCGCATCTCACCGGCGTGCCACCGCTCGGCCGCGTACCGCTCGGCCTCGGCCAGCAGGTCCCGGCCCAGGCCGCCGCCCTGCCGGCCGGGGGCGACCGCGAACATGCCGAAGTAGACGTGGTCGTCGCGGCGCTTGAGCTGGCAGCAGGCCACCGGCTCACCGCCCTGCTCGGCGACCAGCACCACGCCGTCCGCACCGGTGACCGCCGCGGTCACCATCTCCGCGTCGGTGCGCTGCCCGGCCAGCAGGTCCGCCTCGTGGGTCCACCCCTGCCGGCTGCGGTCGCCCCGGTACGCCGACTCGATCAGGTCGACGAGGACGGCCACGTCGCCGGGCCGGGCGACCCGGACGGTACGGGAGGCGGGGCTGGTCATGGCGTTTCTCCACGGTCGCGGCGGCGTACCGCCTCAGCGTACGCAGGCAGGCGTTCCGGCCGGCGGCCGGGACAACCGGTGCCGGCGATGCGTGCTTCACTGCCCGGCATGGAGACGACCATCGGCGCCGCGCGCCTGCCCGCGGTGCTGGACCTGCCGGCCGGGCCGGTACGCGGCGGCCTGGTGGTGCTGCACGGCTCGCACGCGGGCGGGCGCTCCCACTTCCTCTACGCGCACCTGGCCCGGCTGTTGCCCCCGGCCGGGGTCGCGGTGCTGCGCTACGACCGCCGCCGCCCCCGGGTCGACGGGCACGACGTGCCGCTGGCCGAGCAGGCCGAGGACGCCTGCGCCGCGCTCACCGAGCTGCGCCGGCATGTCGGGGCGGCCCCCGTCGGGCTCTGGGCTTTCAGCCAGGGGGCGTGGGCGGCGACGCTCACCGCCACCCGGTGCCCGGTCGAGTTCCTGATCCTCGTCGGGTGCAGCGGGGTGAGCCCGGCCGCGCAGATGCGCTACGGCACCGCCGAGCAACTGCGCCGGCACGGTTACGGGGCAGCCGACCTGGCGGAGCTGGCCCGGTTGCGCCGGATGGCCGAGGGTTTCCAGCGCGGCGAGGTGTCCCGGCCGACGGCACAGGCGGCCGTGGACGCGGCCGCACAGCGACCCTGGTTCCCGCTGGCGTTCCTGCCCGAGGAACTGCCGGAGACACCTGGCACCTGGGCCGACATGGACTACGACCCGGCGCCGGTGCTGGCGCGGCTGAACTGCCCGGTGCTGCTCTGCTACGGCGAGACGGACGCCTGGATCCCGATCGAGGACAGCCTGGCGGTGTGGCGCCGGGTGGCCCGGGACGCCGACCTGACGGTGGCCCGGCTGACCGGTTGCGACCACGCCCCCACGCTCGGGCAGACCGAAGACCCGGACAGCGTCAGCCCGCAGTACGAGCAGGCCCTGCTCGGCTGGCTGGACCGGCTGTTCCGCCGGCCGGCCGAGCCGACCCACCGGCCCGGTGTGGACAGCCCGCTGCCCGTCTTCGAGTTCGCCTTCCCCGGTCCGCTGCGCGACCAGCTGGTCGCCGCGGTGCTCGACGGCAGCAAGACCACCACCACCGCGCTGCGCAAGGACTACGAGATCGACGGTGAGCCGCTGCCGGCCGTGGGCACCCGCTCGGTCGTGATCGACTCCGCCGAGCGGCCGGTGGCGGTGATCGAGCTGGTCGAGGTCCGCGTCGCCCGCCTCGGCGAGGTGGACCTCGACCACGCGCGGGCCGAGGGCGAGGGCCACCGGTCGGTCGCCGCGTGGCGCGCCGGCCACGAGGAGTTCTGGCACGGCGCGGACTACCGCGGCTGGCTCGGCGATCCCGGGTTCACCGTGGACGACGACACCCTGGTCGTGCTGCAACGCTTCCGCCTCGTCGAGAGACGTCGACCGGCGTGAGCGGGCCTCGGCCGGGCCGGGGTCAACCCGCGGCGAGCCAGGCACGCAGGCGCGCGCCGTGCTCGTCCAGGCCCGGCGGTGGCAGCTCGTAGCGGGGCGGGCGGGCCGACAGCCCGATCGGATGCCGGATCCCCGGCACCCCGTCGACGGTCACCACCGGCTCCAGCCCGAGCCGGTCGGCCAGGGCGACCCCGTCCGCGACCGAGTTGATCGGGCTGCACGGCACGCCCGCCGCGCGCAGCTCGGCGAACCACTGCGCGCTGCCGCGCCGGGCCAGCGCCGCCACCAGCAGCGGGCGTAGCTCGTCGCGGTGCGCGACCCGGTCGGCGTTGCGGCCGAACCGCTCGTCGTCGGCCAGCCCCGGCACCCCGAGCACCCGGCAGAGGGTACGGAACTGGCGATCGTTGCCGGCGATCACCACCAGTTCGCCGTCGGCGGTGGGCAGCGGCTCGTACGGCATGATGCTCGGGTGGGCGTTGCCCATCCGGTGCGGCACGACGTCCCCGGCGACGTGCGCGCTCGCGTGGTTGACCAGCCCGGACAGGGCGGAGGAGAGCAGGTCCACGGTGACGTGCTGGCCACGCCCGGTCGACTCGCGGTGGCGCAGCGCGGCGAGGATCCCGACCGTGGCGTGCAGCCCGGCGATCACGTCGAACACGGCGACACCCGCCTTGAAGGGCTGCCCGTCGGCGTCCCCGGTGAGACTCATCAGCCCGGCGGCGGCCTGCACCATCAGGTCGTACCCGGGCAGGTCGGCGCCCCCGGCGGCGCCGAAGCCGCTGATCGAGGCGTAGACCAGGCGGGCGTTGCGGGCGGTGGCCGTGTCGTGGTCGAGGCCGAAGCGGCGCAGCGCGCCCGGCCGGAAGTTCTGGATCAGCACGTCGGCGCGGTCGGCCAGCCGGTGGGCGAGCCGCAGGTCGTCGGCGTCGGCCAGGTCGAGGACCAGGGACCGCTTGTTGCGGTTGACCGACAGGTAGTAGGTGGAGACGTCGTCGCGCACCGGCGGGCGCCACCCCCGGGTGTCGTCGCCGCCTGGCGACTCCACCTTCACCACGTCCGCGCCGAGGTCGGCCAGGAGCATCGTCGCGTACGGCCCGGCGAGGACCCGGGAGAAGTCGGCGACGAGTATCCCCTGCAACGGTCCCGCCATGCCGCCCCCTCCGCCACCGGCCACCACGATGACACAACAGTCGACCGCACGCCCCGAGGGGTGGCCGGCCCGGTGCGACCCGGCTACGGTCACGAAGGACGCCGGCGCCGGACCGTCGGCGACCGCGAGGGGGACGGCCCGTGCCGCTGCTGAACTGGCTTGCCAAGTGCACCGACGAGCGTCCGGACGCGGTCCGGGTGGGCGAGCACGGCCTGTCCTGGGTGGAGTTGCGCCGGGCGGCCGCCGCCGTGGCCGACGACGTGCGCGGGGCGTCCCGGGTGGCGGTGCCGGCCACGGCGAGCCTGCAGACCGTGGTCGGTGTGGTCGGCGGGCTGCTCGCCGGCGCGGCCGTGGTGCCGGTGCCGCCGGACGCCGGGCCCCGGGAACGCGACCACATCCTGCGCGACTGCGACGCCGACGTGCTGCTGGCGCCGCCGGACGCGCCGGCCGTCGAGGGCCCGTCACCGCCGGTGGTGCCGGTGGACCTGGTCCGACGCTCGGACCGGCGCCACCCCGAGCCGGACCCGGCGGGCACCGCGCTGATCCTCTACACCAGCGGCACGACCGGCGCGCCCAAGGGCGCGGTGCTGTCCCGCCGCGCGGTCGCCGCCTGCCTGGACGGGCTCGCCGACGCGTGGGCGTGGACACCTGACGACCTGCTGGCGCACGGCCTGCCGCTGTTCCACGTGCACGGCCTCGTGCTCGGTGTGCTCGGCCCGCTGCGCGTCGGCAGCCGGTTGCGGCACGTCGGGCGCCCCCACCCCGAGCGGTACGCGGCGGCGGGCGGCTCCCTCTACTTCGGCGTACCCACGGTCTGGTCGCGGGTCGCGGCGCAACCGGCGGCGGCGCGGGCGCTGCGCGGCGCCCGGCTGCTGGTGTCCGGCAGCGCCGCGCTGCCCGAGCCGGTGTTCACCGCGCTCACCGGGCTGACCGGTCACCGGCCGGTGGAGCGGTACGGGATGACCGAGACGCTGATCACGGTCAGCGCACGGGCGGACGGCCCCCGGCGGCGGGGCACGGTGGGCGTGCCGTTGCCGGGCGTGTCCACCCGGGTGGTGGACGAGCGGGGTACGCCGCTGCCGGCCGACGGCACGGCCATGGGCGAGCTGCACGTGCGCGGCGACACGCTCTTCGACGGCTACCTCAACCGCCCGGACGCCGACACGGCGGCCCGGACGGACGACGGCTGGTTCCGCACCGGCGACATCGCCACGGTCGACCCGGACGGCGCGCACCGCATCGTCGGCCGGGCGGCCACCGACCTGATCAAGAGCGGCGGGTACCGGATCGGCGCGGGCGAGGTGGAGGACACGCTGCTGGCCCATCCGGGCGTGCGGGAGGCGGCCGTGGTCGGCACGCCGCACCCCGATCTGGGGCAGCAGGTCACCGCGTACGTGGTCGGCGACGGGGTGGCCGAGGCCGAGCTGATCGATTTCGTGGCCCGGCACCTGTCGGCGCACAAACGGCCCCGGCAGGTGCGGCTGGTCGACGCGCTGCCCCGCAATGCCATGGGCAAGGTGCAGAAGAACCGGTTGACCGAGGTGTGACCGACACCCCGCCGGGAACCAGCCCCACCGCCCGGACGACTATCCCTGCATGGCGTGTGAGCAGTGGCGGGAGATCCTGTCGGCCGGGCTGGACGGTGAGGCGTCCCGGTCCGAGACCGAGCCGGCCGAGGAGCACCTGAGCGGTTGCGCCGGCTGCCGGGCCTGGTTCGACGCGGCGACGGCGGTCACCCGGCGGGCCCGCACCCGCCTCGCCCCGCCAGTGCCCGACCTGGTCGACGCGGTGCTGGCCGCCGCGCCGGCGCCCCGGCCGACCCGGCGGCGGGTCGCGCTCGGGCTGCGTGGCGTGCTCGGCCTGCTCGGCGCGGTGCAGCTCGTCCTCGGGCTGGCGCAGATCGGCCGGGAGGCCGTGGTGGCGCACGCGCACGCCTCCGGCCAGCACCTGTGGCACGAGTCGGCGGCGTGGAACGTGGCCGTCGGCGCCGGGTTCCTCTACGTCGCGGCGCGCCGCTCCACCCCGTCCGGCCTGCTGCCGATGCTCAGCGCGTTCGTGGCCACGCTGGTCCTGCTGTCGGTCAACGACCTGATCACCGGGCAGGTGGCGGTGACCCGGCTGGTCAGCCACGGGTTCCTGCTGGCCGGCTGGGCGGTGATGCTGGTGCTGTCCCGGCCCGGTTGGCGCCCCGGCGACACCCCACCCGGGCGGGGCCGGTCGGGCGGCTCGCGCTGGGCGTTGCGTGCCGAGGAACCGACGCCGCCGCCGCTGCGGCTGGTGCCGCCCGGCCCGTACCCGGCGCAGGCCCGCGACCGCCGCGCCGCCTGAGGCTCCCCCCGGGCGGCCCACGGCGCGGGCCGGGCGGGCCGGGTCAGGCGGGTTGGGGGGTGAGCAGGTAGTCCCCGTCGTCCGGGCTCCACCGCAACTCCACCACCCCGCCCGTCGCGGCGTCCTTGCAGAACTGCAGGAAGCTGCGGTAGCCGAGCTTCTTCTCGCTGAAGTCGGGGCGGGCCCGCCGGAGCTGGTCCTTGAGCCCGGACAGCGCCACCGTGCCGCCCTCGGCGGTGAGGTCCGCCACGACCGAGCGGAGCAGGTCGAACGCGACCTCGCGGCCACCGCGCTCGGGCAGGGAGACCTCCGGGTCGCCCTTGGCCGGCCCGGCGGCCAGTTCCACCACGTTGTGCTGGGCCAGGTGGCGCAGCAGTTCCCCGAAGGTGCGGAAGCCGTAGTCGGACTCGCTGAACGTGGGGTCCTTGCGCAGCAGTGCCCGCTTCAGGCCGGAGGCGGTGACCTCGCCGCTGGAGCTGCCCTGCATGCCCGCGACGGTCTGCACGAGCTGCACGGCGAGCGTGTCGACGTCGCGCGGTGACTCCTCGGCGGTCGGCGCGGTCTCCACCGGCGGCTCGGGTGCCGGCTCGGGTGCCGCCGGTCCGGTCGACCGGGCCGGGCGGGTCCGGCGGGCGGGGGGCGGCGACACGTCGACGCCTTCCAGGCGGTCATAGTAGAGGAACTCGTCGCAGGCCGGCGGCAGCAGCGCCGACGTGGACTTCTCCACCCCGACGCCGATCACCCGCTTGTTGAGTTCGCGCAGCTTGTGCACGAGCGGGGTGAAGTCGCTGTCGCCGGTGCAGATCACGAACGTGGAGATGTAGCCCCGCTCGAAGGCCAGCTCGACCGCGTCCACGGCCATCTTGATGTCGGCCGCGTTCTTGCGCGAGGCGCCCATCCGCTGGGGGATCTCGATCAGCTCGACGTGCGAGCGGGTGAGCATCCGCCGGTCCTCGTCGAAGTACGACCAGTCCGCGTACGCCCGGCGCACCACCACCCGGCCGCGTTCGGCGAGCGCGTCGGCGATCGGCCGGAAGTCGAACGGCCGTCCGCCGTGATGGTCCCGTACACCCAGCGCCAGGTTCTCGTAGTCGAGGAACAGCGCAATCCGGTCTTCTTGATCCACGCTGCCAGCCTAGCCGTGCCGGACCGTCGGGCCGGTCACCGCCGCTCGTTGCGGTAGACGGTCTCCCGGCGGGCCACCCGTTGGATCGCGTAGCTGGCCACCAGCAGCAGCAGCGCCAGCACCACCTCGACACCGGCGACGGTGCCGCTGGCGACGGTGAGGCCGAGCAGCAGCAGGATCAGCCCGGCCACGGCCAGCAGGCCGGCCAGCAGCAGGCGGTTGCGTCGTCGCGCCGACCGGTCGGCGCCCTCTGCGTCCACCCGCGTCCGCCTCTCACCGGCTCCCCGGCTCGATCGTAGGCGGGGAGCGCCCCGGCGGGGGCCGATTGCGCCACGTCCCGGGGGCCGCACGGATCGCCGTGCGGCCCCCGGGCACCGGGTGACCGGCGGGGGTGGTCAGTGGATCGGCACCGTCGGACGCTGGTTCGTCCCCTGCGCGCCGTCGAGCAGGTGCGACGGTTCCCGTCGACGGGGCAGCAGAGCGGCCGGGACGAAGGTGAGCAGCACCAGCGCGAAGGCCACCCAGAAGGTGGTCGCGAAGGAGTTGGCGGCGAAGTCGAGGCCGCGCTCGATGAGCGTCGGTGGCACCGGGAACTGCTCGGTCAGCTCGGGTCGCTGCTGCGCGGCGATGGCGAGCTGCGCCTCGGTCAGCGGCGCGCCGGTGCCCGGGTCGGTCGCGCCGGGGATCACCCGGGAGCCGTTCAGCTCGTTGGTGAGGATGACCGACATGATCGCGGCGCCGACCGATCCGCCGATTTGCTGGAGGATGTTGACCAGCGTGGAGCCGCGGGCCACCTCGGCGGCGCTCAGCGTCTTCAGCGCCGAGGTCATGATCGGCATCATCGTGCCGCCCATGCCGAGACCCATCACGAACAGCGAGCCGCAGAGCAGCCAGTAGGACGTGTCGGTGTCGACCTGGGTGAAGGTGAAGAACCCGGCCCCGATGAGCACCAGCGCGAACGGCACGGTCCGGCCGACCGGCACCCGGTCGGCCAGCATCCCGGCGATCGGCATGGTCAGCATCGCGCCGATGCCCTGCGGTGCGATGAGCAGACCGGCGGTCAGCGTCGTCTCGCCGCGCACCTGCAGGAAGTAGCTGGGGAACAGCAGGCCGGCGCCCATGAACGCGACGATGAAGACGAACATGGTCACCGCGGCGACGGTCAGGTTGCGGTTGCGGAACAGCCGCAGGTCGAGCAGCGGGTGCCGGGGGCGGAACGAGTAGAGCACGAAGGCGACCACGAGCACTGCGCCGGCCAGCATCGGCAACCAGACCTCGGTGTCGGTGACCGTGCCGGCCTCGGGCAGCGTGGAGATGCCGTAGAGGAACAGGGCCAGACCCGGGGAGAGCATCAGCATGCCGAGGAAGTCGAACGACTCGGACGGTTCGGGGCTGTCCGCGGGCAGCGCCACCTGGGCGTAGATCAGCGCGACCACGCCGATCGGCAGGTTGATCAGGAAGATCCAGTGCCAGCTCGCCACGTCGATCAGCCAGCCACCGAGGATCGGACCGGTGATCGGGCCGAGCAGCATCGGGATGCCGAGCACGGCCATCAGCCGGCCGATCCGGTGCGGACCGGCGGCCCGGGTCATGATCGTCATGCCGAGCGGCATCAGCATGCCGCCGCCGAGGCCCTGGACCACGCGCCAGGCGATCAGCTCACCGATCGAGTCCGCGGTGGCGCAGAGGCCGGAGCCGATGGTGAACAGCGCCAGCGCCACCATGTAGAGGCGTTTCGTGCCGAACCGGTCCGCAGCCCAGCCGCTGAGCGGGATCACCGTGGCCAGCGCCAGGGTGTAGCCGGTCATGGTCCAGGCCACCCTGGCGTACGTGGCGTCGAACTCGCTCTGGAATGTCGGCAGCGCCACGCTGACCACGGTCACGTCGAGGATCGACATGATCGCGCCGAGCACGACCACGCCCGCCACCTTGAGCACCGCGGCGTCGAGTTTCGTCGACGTCGCGACGGGTTGCTGGGTCACAGACAATCTCCTGGTCCGGGTACGAGCAGGCGGTGGCGGTGCCGCGCGTCGTCGGGACGCGGGCGGAACGTGGCGGGGCGACGTCCGGCGAGAGTCTAACGATCACCGCCGACGTGGCGCGGGGATTTTCGGCCGGCGGGACGCGGCGCGGTGCGGCGTAGCCGGCTGGGACCGCCCGGCTGCGCCGCGGTGCAACCGCCGGGCTGCGCCGCGGTGCAACCGCCGGGCTGCGCCGCGGTGCAACTGCCGGGCTGCGCCGCGGTGCAACTGAGCGGCTGCGCCGCCGTGGGCAACTCCCGCCCGGTCAGAGCTGCTGCCACAGCGCCGGCACGTTCGGCGGTTCCCATCCGGTGAGCGCGGTGTGCGCCTGGCGGCAGCGGTAGCTGCGACCGCCGTAGGTGACCGTGTCGCCGACCTGGTACGTCCGCCCGGCGCTCCAGGCGCCGGCGGGCGGCGGCGTGCTGGTCCGGGTGGGCGTCGGCGTGGGCCCGGCGGTCGGGGTGGGTGACGGCGTCGGGGTAGGCGACGGGGTCGGGGTGGGCGACGGGGTCGGGGTGCCGCCGCCGATCTGCAGGTCGACGCAGGAGTAGAACGCGTTGGCGGTGTCCGCGATGTTCCACACGGCGAGCAGTTTCTGCCGGCCGGAGAAGCCGCCGAGGTTCACCGTGTGCGACACGGTGGCGTCGGGTTGGCGGCCGCCGCCGTCGACCACCGCGACCCGGGTGCCGCCGATCCAGTACTCCCAGTTTGCGGTGGCGTGCCGGGCGGTGTTGGTCCAGGTGACGGTGGCCGTGCTGCCCACGGTGGTGGCCGGCCAGGCGCGGCTGTCGTCGTTGAGCACGGCGAACTGCGCGATGCCGGCGTGGCAGGTCCGCAGGCCCCGGGGGCCCTCGACGCTCTGCGGCTCGTACCTGATCTGTCCGCAGTCGGGCACCCGGTTCTGCGCGCAGAGCGCCTGCCGGCTGGGTGGTGTGGAGACGTATCCGTGGGCCTGGGCGGGGGCGGCGAGCGCCAGGGTCGCGGTGACCGCACCGGTGGTGAGCAGGGAGAGGATGACCCGTCGTCGCATGTGGCACCTCCGTCGAGTGAGGGGAACGGGTGCCATGACAATAAATTAAACATTGTTAACAGTAAAGGTTGTTGTCTATAGACTGAGCCTTGAGCGGTCGGCCCGCCGCGTGTGATCCTGAGACGTCGATGGCTCACCGCGGGAGAGCCGACCGTCGTTCCACTGGGCATCCCGGCGCCGGCGACGGCACCCGGGAGGACGACGCCGCAGGTCCGGGCCTCCGCCCGTCGTCGCCCCACCCTGTCGAAGGACACCCCGCATGAGGAGATCCCTGCCACGCGTACGCCGCACCATCGCGTACGCGGCGAGCCTGCTGCTGCTCACCACCGCCCTCACCGTCGCCGACCCGCCCCGGGCCGGAGCCGCCGCCGACCCGGTCGCGGTGACCGTGAACGCCCGCGCCGGGCTGGCCACCGTGCCGGACACCGCGCTCGGGGTCAACCACGCCATCTGGGACGCGCAACTGGGCAGCCCCGAGACGTCCGACCTGCTCAAGGCGGCCGGCGTGAAGATGCTGCGCTATCCCGGCGGGTCGTACGCCGACATCTACCACTGGCAGACGCACACCGCCCCCGGCGGCTACGTCGCGCCGAACACCGACTTCGACACGTTCATGGCCGGGGCCCGCCGGGTCGGCGCCCAACCGATGATCATCGCGAACTACGGCACCGGCACGCCCGCCGAGGCGGCCGCCTGGGTCCGGTACGCCAACGTCACCAAGGGCTACGGCGCGAAGTGGTGGACGGTCGGCAACGAGAACTACGGCAACGGCCACTACGGCTCGGCCTGGGAGGCCGACGACCACCCGGACAAGAGCGCCACCCAGTACGCCCGCCTGGTCGTCGAGTACGCCGACGCCATGAAGGCGGTCGACCCGAGCATCAAGGTGGGCGCGGTGCTCACCATGCCCGGCAACTGGCCCGACGGCCTCACCGCCGGCGCGGACCCGGGGCCGTGGAACCAGACGGTGCTCTCCCTCGCCGGCCCGAAGATCGACTTCGTGGACGTGCACTGGTATCCCGGCGGCACCCCCGCCGAGTCGCTGGCCCGCACCGCGCACCTGCCCGACGCCGCCTGGCTGCTGCGCCAGCAGATCGCCCGGTACGCGGGCCCGAACGCCGACCGGATCGGGATCAGCCTCACCGAACTGAACGTGGACGCCGGCCGCACCACCGCACCCGGCGCGCTGTTCCTGGCCGACGCCTACAGCGGCCTGCTGGAGCAGGGCGTGTTCACCGTGCAGTGGTGGAACGTGCACAACGGCATCGGCACGGTCTCCGAGGTGGCCGGGCAGACCGACTACGGCGACTTCGGGATGCTGTCCAGCGGCAACTGCGCCAGCGACGGCGAGGTGTGCCAGCCGCCGTTCAACACGCCGTTCGCGCCGTACCACGCGCTGTCCATGATGAACCTCTTCGCCCGGCCGGGCGACCAGTTCGTGCGCGCCGGCACCGACGCGGCGACGGTCGCCGCGCACGCGGTCCGCCGGCCGGACGGCAGCCTGGCGGTGCTGCTGCTCAACAAGGACCCGGACACCGCCCACCCGGTGACCGTGGACTACGCCGGTTTCACCCCGGCCGACGAGGCCCCCACCGTGCACACGCTGACCAACGGCGCCACCGGCATCAGCACCGGCCGCACCGGCAGCGCGGACACCCGCACGCTGCCGCCGTACTCCCTGACCACGCTTGTGCTGCGACCGGCCGGCAGCTCGGCCGGGCGGCCCGGCGCACCGGGGGTGCCGACCGTCGGCGCGGTGACCGACAGGTCCGCGACCATCTCCTGGCCGGCGGCCACGCCGGGCGCCGCGCCGATCGCCAAGTACGAGGTGCACCGGCAGTACGGGGCGGTCAGCGAGCAGCTCGGCGAGACCGCCGGCACCTCGCTGACCGTGCGCAACCTGGAGCCGGGCACCCGCTACACGGTGAACGTGCTGGCCCGGGACACCGCCGGCCGGGTGTCCTGGTCCTCCCCGCCGCTCACCTTCGTCACCGGCAGCCCGGCCGAGAGCACCTGCGCGGTCCGGTTCCACAACGACAACGACTGGGGCAACGGGTACGTGGGCGGTGTCGACGTCATCAACACCGGCCCGGAGACGGTGGACGGCTGGACGCTCACCTGGGCCTGGCCCACGACCTGGCAGCGGGTGGACAGCGGCTGGAACGGCACCTTCACCCAGGAGGGCCGCACCGTCCGGGTCACCCCGACCGCGGACAACCGCCGGCTCGCCCCCGACGGCGGCAGCACGAGCGTCGGTTTCGTCGGCGCGTACGGCGGGCCGAACGTACCGCCGGGCGTGTTCCGCCTCAACGGGACGGTCTGCACCGTCCGCTGAGCGCCCGGTCGACCCCGTGCGGTCAACCCCGCCCGGGTGGCCGGAGCCGGACGTCGGCCGCCGCCTGGACCTTCGCTGTCCGGCGGTGGCCGGCGCGGCGCGGGGACGGCACCACGTGCGGGCGCGGTGGCGTGGCCGGTGCGACCGGCGGCAGCGCTGCGGGCTTGGGCAGCACCGCCAGGATCAGCCCGAGCAGCGCCACCGCGACCGCCCCGTCGACCCAGTAGTGATTGCCGGTGCCCACCACCACCAGCATGGTGACCAGCGGATGGGCCAGCCACAACCAGCGCCACCGGCCGGCGGTGACCGCCGCCAGCGCCAGCGCGACCGCGAACGCCCAGCCCACGTGCAGCGACGGCATGGCCGCGTACTGGTTGCTGAGTTGGTCGGACTCGGGTGGGCCGTAGACGCTCGGCCCGTACACGCGGCCGGTGTCGACCAGGCCGGTGAGCGCGGTCAGCCGCGGCGGCGCCAGCGGGATCCACACGTGCAGCACCAGCGCGGCGGCGGTGAGCGCTGCGAGCGCCCGCCGCAGACGCAGGTAGTGGGCGGGTCGGCGCAGGTAGAGCCAGACCAGGCAGAGCACGGTGGCCGGGAAGTGCACGTATGCGTAGTAGCTGTTGGCCAGTTGGGCGGGCAGCTCGGACAGCAGCGGTGCCTGCACGAGCGCCTCGTCGGGCAGCCGCAGCATCCGTTCCAGCTGCCAGGTCCGCTCGCCGTTGGCCAGCGCGGCGGCGGCGTGCCCGGCCACCAGCTGCCGGGCGCCCTTGTAGGCGAGGAAGAGCACGGCGACCAGGGTCAGCTCGCGGCCGGCCCGTCGCCACGCGCCGGCCCGCGCGGATGCGGGCTGCGTGATCTCCACGGCTCCTCCTTCGGTGCCTCCCGGCACGGACCAGGGCCGTCGCCGATCGGCGACGGCCCTGGTGGTTCGATCTCAGCGGCGGGCGCGTTCCTCCCGGTGGGCCGGGTCGGCGTCCACATCGTCGAAGGCGGGCGCCCCGTCGACGGCGTCGGCACCCACCGCCACCGACCGGCCGGGGTCCGGCAGGTCGAGGCTGGACCGCAGGGTGACCGGACGCAGCAGCAGTGCTGCCACGATACCCACCACCGCAATGGCGGCCGAGATGAGGAAGATGTGCCCGGTCGCGTCCCCGTACGCGGCCCGCACGATCTGCTTGACCGGGTCGGGCAGTGCGTCCAGGTTGAGCGTGCTGCTGCCGCCGGCGCCGGAGGTGGGGATGCCGGCCGCGGCCAGGTCCTGGGTGATCCGGTCGCTGACCCGCCGGGCCAGCACCGCGCCGAGCACGGACACGCCGATGGTGCCGCCGAGTGAGCGGAAGAACGCCACGGTGGCGCTCGCCGCGCCGATGTCCTTGAGCGCGACGGTGTTCTGCACCGCGAGCACCAGGTTCTGCATGGTCATGCCGACGCCGATGCCGACGAGGAACATGGCGATACCGACGATGACGAGCGAGGTCTCGTGGTCGATGGTGCCGAGCAGGGCGAACCCGGCGACCAGCACGACCGCCCCGAACACGATGTACGGCTTGACCTTCCCGCTGGCGGTGATCATGCGACCGGCGACGATCGAGGAGACCAGCACGCCGGCCATCATCGGGATGGTGAGCAGGCCGGCCTCGGTCGGGCTGTAGCCACGGCCGATCTGGAAGTACTGGCCGAGGAAGACCGCGCCGCCGAACATCGCCATGCCGACCGCGAGGCTGCCCAGGATGGCCAGGGCGGTGGTGCGCTCACGGACGATGTGCAGCGGCACCACCGGCTCGGCGGCGCGCGACTCCACCCAGACGGCGAGCGCGAGCAGCAGCACCGATGCGCCGAGCATGGCGGCGCTGGGCCAGGAGATCCAGGCGAACGAGTCGTCGACGAAGGAGATCCAGATCAGCAGCACGCTGACCCCGGCGGCGATCAGGCCGGCGCCCAGGTAGTCGATCTTGACGTTCTCCCGGCGCGCGGTGGGCAGGTTCAGGGTGACCTGGAGCAGGAACAGCGCGACGGCGGCGACCGGTACGCCGACGAAGAAGCACCAGCGCCAGCCGAGCCAGGAGGTGTCGACGATGAGGCCGCCCAGCAGCGGGCCGCCGACGGTGGCCACCGCCATGACGCCGCCGAGGTAGCCGTTGTAGCGGCCCCGCTCGCGCGGCGGGATCATGGCGGCGATGGCGACCTGGACCAACGCCTGCAGACCGCCGACACCGATGCCCTGGAAGGCTCGGGCGCCGATGAGCTGACCGGCGCTCTGCGCGAAGCCGGCCGCCATCGAGCCGACGAGGAACACCACGATGGCGACCTGGATCAGCAGCTTCTTGCTGAACAGGTCGGCGAGCTTGCCCCAGATCGGGGTGGTCGCCGTGGCGGTGAGCAGGGTGGCGGTGACCACCCAGGTGTACTGGGTCTGCGAGCCGTTGAGCGATCCGATGATCTTCGGCAGGGCCGTCGAGACGACGGTGCCGCTCAGCATGGCCACGAAGAGCACCAGCAGCAGGCCGCTGAGTGCCTCCAGCGTCTGCCGGCGGCTCATGGGCGCGGCCTCGGCCGTCGCGGTGGGTGCGCTCATACGCGCGTCCTCCAGTGTGCTTCGATGGGGAGTCACTCGCTTGGTTGCCTCAAGCAATCAACACTAAACCCTTCCCGTTGGGCAAGTTTGCCCAGTGAGAAATCAGTCACGTAACCTGGGCCGCATGGAGGAGTGCGTCGGGCTACGGGAACGGAAGAAGGCGGCCACCCGCCAGGCGTTGCACGAGGCGGCGCTGCGCCTGGCCGTCGAGCACGGCCCCGACCGGGTCACCGTCGAGGCCATCGCCGACGCGGCGAACGTGTCCCGACGGACGTTCTCCAACTACTTCTGCGGCAAGGAGGAGGCGCTCTTCCACGGCGACACGCTGCGGCTGCGCCAGCTCCTCGCCCAGGTCGCCGACGAACCGGCGGAGCTGCCGCCCTGGGCCGCGCTGACCCGGGCCGTGCTGGCCCAGGCCGAGGAGGGCTACGACGACCCGGCCGAACCCTGGCTGAGTCGACGCCGGCGGCTGCACGGGCATCCCACCCTGGTCGCCCACCAGGTCGCCGCGTACGCGGCGATCGAGCGGGAGCTGGCCACCGAGCTGGCCGGCCGGCTCAGCGGGCCGGACGCGCCGCTGCGGTCGCGGATCGTCGCCGCGACATTCCTGGCCTCGCTGCGCGTCGCCGCGCAGGAATGGCTCGGCCACCCGGACCGGCCGCTGCGCGAGGTGCTGCGCGACGTGCTCGCCCACGCCGCCCCGACAGCCGGCTGATCGCCGCCTCACCGGTCGGCAGGTCACCCGGCGGTCGAACCGGACACACGCTCTGACCTGGGCTGACACACTCGCCCGGTGGGTGGTGACAGATGGCGCAAAGGGCTCGGGGCGGCGGCCGGCGTCGCCCCGGCCACCCGGGTCGACAAGTTCGAGATCTTCTTCGACCTGGTCTTCGTGGTGTCGTTCTTCGTCATCACGCGCGCCACCGCCGCCGACGTGACCCCGCGCGAGCTGCTGCACGCGCTGCTGGTGCTGGCCGTGCTCTGGTGGTGCTGGGTGGTGCACAGCGCGGTGGCCGCCCGGCTGCGGCTGGGCGAGGGTTTCGTGCCGATTCTCATGGTGCTCGGCATGGCCGCGCTGTTCACCTTCGCGCTCGCCCTGCCGCAGACCTTCGGTGACCTTGGCCAGGGCAGCGCCGGGCCGATCCTGGTCACGGTCAGCTACGTGGTGATCCGGCTGGTGCACACCGGGCTCTACTGGTACGCCACCGCCGACGACCGGCCGGCCCGGCGCAAGCTGTGGCTGTTCCTGCCGGAGGCGGTGATCTCCTCCGGCCTGCTGCTGATGGCGGCGCTGCTGCCGACGCGGGTGCCGCCGGAGGTCGGCCCCTGGCTGCGCGACGGCCTGTGGATCGCCGTGGTGGTCACCCAGTACAGCAGCGGCCTGCTGGCCGGCGCCGACGGCTGGAAGATCACCTCCGCCGAGCACTGGACCGAACGGTACGACCTGATCCTCATCATCGCGCTCGGCGAGTCCGTCATCTCGGTGGGCGTCGGCGGCAACCTGCTCGGCCAGGCGGTGACCTGGCCGGCGATCCCGGCGGCGATCCTCGGCATCGTGTTCACCGCGGCGCTGTGGTGGGCGCACTTCGACATGATCGGCCCGGCCGCGCGGATCACGCTGCACGCCGCGCAGGGGCGAGCCCGGGTGGCGCTGGCCCGCGACGCGTACGCCTACCTCTACCTGCCCCTGATCGCCGGGGTGATCCTGTTCGCGATAGGCGCCGAGGAGTTGGTGCGGACCGTCACCGACCCGGCCGGTGGGGCGGTGGAGCGGGGGCACGGCCCGGCGGTGCCGATGCTCTTCGGCGGGGTGATGCTCTACTTCGCCGCCAACATGGCGTTCCAGTGGCGCGCGCTGCGCACCCTGTCGTGGACCAGGGTCGGCACGCTCGTCCTGCTGGCCGTGGTGCTGCCGGTCGCCGAGCGCCTGCCCGCGCTCGGCGCGCTGGCCCTGCTAACCGCAATCTGCGTGGCACTGGTCTGCGTCGAGCTGGTGGTGTTCGCCGACTCCCGGGTCGCGTTGCGGAGGCTGATCCATCAGGAGAAGGTCAGCGCGGAGGAGAGCGATGCCGCCTGGCGGGCCCGTTGGCGCGAGGACCCGCGGTGACCGGCATCGACCTTGACACAGGCCCTAGAGTCTCCGCGTGATCGAGATCGTCACCGAGGTCGACCTGTTCCACCCGCCCGCCCGGACGTGGCGGGCACTGACCGAACGGGCGCTGCTGGTCAAGTGGTTCGTCGATCGCACGCGGCACGCCGACCGGTGGGTGCTGTCCACCGCGGAGCTGCCCGGCTACGGCTCCGACACCGAGGTGGAGACCGTCGAGCTGCGCGCGCCGCACCGCCTGGTCGTACGTTGTCGCGAGACCGGCCGGGCCACCCGGCTGGCCTGCGACCTGACCCCCACCGGGCACGGCACGCGGCTCTCCGTACGGGAGGTGCTCGAAGAGGGCGACTGGGACGCCGAAGCCCGCGCCGCGCAGCACGAGCAGGCGGTCACCGGCCGGCTGCCGGCGATCCTGGACTGGTTGGCCTTCCAGCACGTGGACCTGCGTCGGGCCGAGGGTGGGCTGACCGCCGAGCTGCCCGTGGTCCGGCTGCTCGACGCCCGGCCCGCCCGACCCGGCCGGCGCCGGGCGGTGCTGGCGGGCGCGGTGACGCTGCTCGCCGCGGCCACCGGGGCGGCGGCGTGGGCGACAGGTGGCGGCCCCCGGGACACCCCGGGCGCGCCGGTGCCGTCGTCGTCGTTGGTCCTGCCCTCCCCCGGCACCCCCGCCGCCCGACCGACGACCGCGCGGCCCACAGCAGGTGCCACCAGCCGCAGCGCCTCGCCGTCGCCGTCCCGCTCCCTGCGCCGGACACCGAGCGCGACGCCCTCGGCGCCGGCGGCCGCCGTGCCGCTGAGCGCGACGTACGCCACCGTCACCGACCGGCTCTTCGGCTACCGGGGGGAGGTCGTGCTGCGCAACCCGAACCCGACCCCCCGTCCGGGCTGGGCGGTGGTCGTGACGCTGGCCCAAGGCGCCACCGTCGGCTCGGTCGAGGGCGCCGAGGCGACTCAGGTCGGGATGGTGGTGACGTTCACCGGCACCGCGCTGCCACCCGGCGGCGCCGCCACCATCCGCTTCGACGTGCGGGATCCCCGGCACGACGCCCCGCAGGCGTGCGCGGTGAACAGCGTCCCCTGCACCACCTCCTGATCGAACCGCACGGCCGGGCCGCATAGCGGAGATAGATCGATGTCATCACGGTTTGGTGACCATTGAGTTCTGTGGGAGCGCTCCCGTAACATCCCTGAAGCGGCTGTTAACGCTCACAAAACAAATCACCACCACCAATGCCCGGCCGCCCACCCGCAGGAGGTTGCATCATGCCCAGATCCAGATCAGCCAATGCCGTGCTGGCATCGGCCGGTGTCGCCCTGCTGGCGTCGGCATCGGTGGCCGCGGCGCTGCCGGCCGGCGCCGCGGCCGCCGGCTGCGCGGTGACCTACTCGGTGTCGTCACAGTGGCAGGGCGGCTTCGGCGCCAACGTCAACGTCACCAACCTCGGCGACCCGCTGACCAGTTGGACGCTCGCCTGGTCCTTCGGGGCCGGGCAGACCGTGACGCAGTCGTGGAACACCGACCTGACCCAGAGCGGCGCGGCGGTGACCGCGCGCAACGTCGGCTACAACGCAGCGGTCCCGACCAACGGGACCGTGCAGTTCGGCTTCAACGGCGCCTGGACGACAAGCAACCCGCCGCCGACCAGCTTCGCCCTCAACGGTGTGACCTGCACCGGCGGCACCAGCACGCCGACCAGCGGCCCGACCAACTCGCCCAGCCCGACGAACTCACCCAGCCCGACGACCCCGGCGCCGACGACGCCGCCGCCGGGTGGGACGTGCAGTCTGCCGTCGTCGTACCGGTGGTCGTCGACGGGTGTGTTGGCGCAG
>NZ_JBNCKZ010000002.1:0-153568 GCF_049841795.1 Micromonospora sp. DT31
GTTGAACAATCATCCCAGCAACAAAAGTGTTGCCAAAGGAATCCCAACCAGCCAAACCGAAGCCTGACCAGTCCGGGGCATAAAACATATTGGCACTGGCTTTACAAGCACCCTGTTGAGTTCTCAAAGAACAACCACACACCAACCAGAAGCCCTGCACCGCAGAACCCCTGCTTGGGGCAACCTCTCCAACTTACCCGGTCTTACTTCCGTCGTCAACCTCGAATCCGAGGTGATCAACTTGGTTGGACCCACCCACGCTGACGCTCGCCGTTTCCGGCGGTCGTTGCTCTCGTGGGTTTCGGCGGACCGGCCGGCGTCGCTCTCGCGACCACCCGCCCGGCTCCCTGCCGGCTTACGCACTCTACCCGGTCGGTTTCGCGTTCGCAACTCCGGCTTCCGGAGTGTCGAGCACCGCCCGAATACTCAGTCTGGCTCGGCGTCACCGCCACCAGCCTGGCGCCCGCTCTCGGCCGGTTTGACCCGGCCTCCCGCGTGCAGAGAGAAAGTTACGCGGACCGGCCGGAGAAGGCAAATCGGAGATCGTCACTGCACCGGCGCGACCGGTGGAGGGCCACGAGCAGGCCGGTCGTGCCAGAGTGGTCGGCATGGCTGACCTGTCCCGACACCCGGTACTCGCCGAGGACGCCCTGCTCGGGCTCCTGCTGCCGTTCTGGCAACTGGTGATCGGGGCCGCCGTGCTCGCGGTCCTGCTGCTGTCGGTACGCCGGCTCGCCCGGCGCGGCCCGTCCCGGATGACCACCGCCCTGCTCGTGACCGCTGCGGCCATCGCCGGCCTGACCGTGTTGGGCGTACTCCTGGGCAGTTGACAAGCGCTCAGAGTCGACGGTTGGCGAGGCTGGGCAGCTCGGCGCGGATGATGCGCAGCCGCGCCAGGTCCACCTCGGTGACCGCCAGGCCGGGGCCGTCGGCCACCTGGCTCAGCACAGTCCCCCACGGGTCGATCACCATGCTCCGCCCGAAACACGTCCGTCCCGGGTCGTGGTCGCCGGTCTGGCCGGCCGCCGCCACGAAGCACTGGTTCTCGATCGCGCGAGCCCGCAGCAGCACCTCCCAGTGGTCCCGCCCGGTGTGCGTCATGAACGCCGCCGGCACGACCAGCAGCTCCGCGCCGCCGTCGACGGCGAGCTGCCGGTACAGCTCCGGGAACCGCAGGTCGTAGCAGATCGACAGACCCACCCGCAGACCCTCGACGTCGACCACCACGGGCTTGTCCCCCGGTGCGACCGTGGCCGACTCCTGGTAGGAGACCCGCCCGGGGATCTCCACGTCGTACAGGTGGATCTTTCGGTACGCGGCGGCGAGCGCGCCCCCCCGGTCGAACACCAGGGAGGTGTTCCAGGTGTGCTCCGGGTCCGGCCCGACCTCGTGGAACGACCCCGCGATCACCCAGATGCCGAGCCGCCGCGCGGTCGCGGCGAAGAAGCGCCCCACCTCGCCGTCGACCGGTTCGGCCGGCGGCATCCGGTCGGCGGGTCCGAGATAGTCGACGTACTCCGGGAGGAGCGCGAGGTCGGCGCCGCCCGCCGCCGCCCTGACGAGCAGGTCCTCGGCGGCGGCGAGGTTCGCCGCCCGGTCGTCGCGGGCGTTGAGCTGGCAGACGGCGACACGCATGACCCGAGGGTACGGGCGGACGCCCGCGCGCGACAGGGCTCAGACGCTCGCCAGTACGAGCGCGGCGGCGGCGAAGCCGAGCCCGGCCAGCTGCACCGGCCGCAAACGTTCCCGGTCCACGGCGAGCGCGAGCAGCACGGTGCTCGCCGGATAGAGCGAGGCGACGGCGGCCACCACGCTCAGGTGTCCCCGTCCGGCGGCGGCGAGGAAGAGCGCGTTCGCGGCGGAGTCGAGCAGGCCCGCGGTGGCCGCCCAGCCCCACAGCCGCCGCGGCAGACGCAACCGCGTGCCGATCCGGGCGGCGAGCGCGAGGCCGAACGCCACGGAGCTGACGCGTACCGCCAGCACCGGCCACATGCCGGCAGCCTCGTCGGCCTGGCCGAGCAGCGCGAAGAAGACACCGAAGAGAAGCCCGGCGGCGAGCGCGGTGCCGACGACGCGGCCGGAGGTCCGGCCGGTGCCGCCGCGCTCACCCAGGCTGACCAGCCCGATGGCGACCACGGCGAGCCCGGCGCCGCCGAGCGCGACAGCGCCCGGGGAGTTCGCGATGACCAGGCCGGCGACGATCGGGACGATCGCCGCGGTGACGGCGGTGATCGGCGCCACGACCGCCATGACACCGGTGGCCAGGGCACGGTAGAGCAGCATGACGCCGCCGGCGCCGGCCACCCCGGCCACCAGGCCCCACCCGAGGTCGGGCGGGGTCGGCGAGCCCGGTACGACGAGGACGAGGACGAGCAGCAGGGGGACGCTGAGGATCTGGGAGAGCACGGTCACAGCGATCGGGTCGGCGTGCCGGGACGCCTTGCCGCCGGCGAAGTCGGCAGTGCCGAACGCGAGCGCCGACACCGCGGCGAGGACAATGGGAAGCACCCCGTAGTCGTACCATAATAGTGACCGTGAAGGACAGTGTGATGACCGAAGCCGGTGCACGGGTGAACGCGGTGACCTCTGCGGTCGCCCGCCAGGTACGCGAACTGCGGGCCGCCCGCGGCTGGTCGTTCGAGGAACTGGCCGGCCGCTCCGGTGTCAGCAAGGGCATGCTGGTGCAGATCGAGGGCGCCCGCACCAACCCCAGCATCGGCACGCTCTGCCGGGTCGCCGACGCGTTCGGCGTCAACATCGCCCGGCTGCTGGAACCGGCCGAGGAGAGCACGGTGCGCATCACCGCGGCGGACGCGGCCCCGGTGCTGTGGCGCGGCACCCACGGGGGCGCCGCACGCCTGCTCAGCGGGCTCGGCGAGCCCGACCTCGTCGAACTCTGGGAGTGGCGGATGGAGCCCGGCGAGGCGCTGCGCTCCCCCGACCACGCGCCCGGCACCCGCGAGATCCTGCACGTGTTGGACGGCACCCTCACGGTCACCGTGGACGGCGTCGACCACGAGGTGCGGGCCGGCGACACCGTGGAGTTCCACGCCGACCGGCCGCACGGTTACGGCACAGCCGGCGACGAGCCGGTGCGCCTGACCATGGTGGTGGTCACCCCGTCGGGCGAGTGGGATCGGCGGACCCGGTCACACGAACCGCGCCCGAGCTGACCCGGGCGCGGTCGCAACGACGGTCAGGCCGACTTCTCCTCGCGGTCCCGGCGACGCCGCCCGGTGAACTCGCGCGGCACGATCGTCGGGTTGACGTTCTCCAGGACGACCTCCCGGGTGATCAGCACCCGGGCCGCGTCGGGGTTGCTCGGCACCTCGTACATCACGGAGAGGAGAACCTCTTCCAGGATCGCGCGCAGGCCACGGGCGCCGGTTCCGCGGAGCATGGCCTGGTCGGCGATGGCCTCCAGCGCGGGCGCCTCGAACTCCAGCTCGACACCGTCCAGCTCGAACAGGCGCTGGTATTGCCGGACCAGCGCGTTGCGCGGCTCGGTGAGGATCTTGACCAGGGCACCGCGGTCCAGACTGCGCACGTTGGTGATCACCGGGAGCCGGCCGATGAACTCGGGGATCAGCCCGAACTTCAGCATGTCCTCCGGCATCACCTGGCTGAAGATGTCGTCGGTCGACCGCTCCGACACCGACCGGAGCCGGGCACCGAAGCCGGTGCCACCGGAACCGGTGCGGGACTCGATGATCTGGTCGAGCCCGGCGAACGCCCCGCCGCAGATGAACAGCACGTTCGTGGTGTCGATCTGGATGAACTCCTGGTGCGGGTGCTTGCGTCCGCCCTGCGGCGGCACGTTCGCGACCGTGCCCTCCAGCATCTTCAGCAGTGCCTGCTGCACGCCCTCACCGGAGACGTCCCGGGTGATCGACGGGTTCTCCGACTTGCGGGCGATCTTGTCGACCTCGTCGATGTAGATGATGCCGGTCTCGGCACGCTTGATGTCGTAGTCGGCGGCCTGGATCAGCTTGAGGAGGATGTTCTCCACGTCCTCGCCGACGTAACCCGCCTCGGTCAACGCGGTGGCGTCGGCGATCGCGAACGGGACGTTGAGCATCCGGGCCAGGGTCTGCGCCAGGTGGGTCTTGCCGCAACCCGTCGGGCCGAGCAGCAGGATGTTGGACTTCGCCAGCTCGACGCCGTCGACACCGGAGCCCGGAGCGCCGGCCGCCTCCGCCTGGATCCGCTTGTAGTGGTTGTAGACCGCGACGGCGAGCGCCTTCTTGGCCTGCTCCTGACCGACGACGTAGTTGTCGAGGAACTGGCAGATCTCCATCGGCTTGGGAAGCTCTTCCCACTTCACCTCGCCGGACTCGGCCAGCTCTTCCTCGATGATCTCGTTGCAGAGATCGATGCACTCGTCGCAGATGTAGACGCCGGGGCCCGCGATGAGCTTCTTCACCTGCTTCTGCGACTTGCCGCAGAAGGAGCATTTCAGTAGGTCGCCGCCGTCACCGATCCGTGCCACCTACGTTCTCCCTGCACTCATCGGCCGGAACGCCGGCCCTGACCTGCGGGCGCCGGGCGCCCGTCCGTCCTTGTCCTTCGAAACCCTGCTGTCGGCTCCACCCGATCCGACCGGCAAGCGGTACAGACCCGACGTTACCCGGTGGCCGGTGTTTCTCCGACCCCCAAAACGGGTGTGTCAGAGGTCGACCGGGAACGATAGCCCGATCGACCTCCGACCCCGCGTCGCTCAGCCCGTGGCGTGGGACGCCAGCAGACCCTTCTTGCGGCTGGTCAGGATGGTGTCGACCAAGCCGTACTCCTTGGACTCCTCGGCCGTCATGATCTTGTCACGGTCGATGTCCTTGCGGACCTGCTCGATCGGGCGGTTGCAGTGGCGGGACAGCATGTCCTCCAGCTGCGTGCGCATCCGCAGGATCTCCCGCGCCTGGATCTCGATGTCCGAGCCCTGACCGTAGCCACCCTCGGTGGCCGGCTGGTGGATGATGATCCGGGAGTTCGGCAGCGCCATCCGCTTGCCCGGCGTTCCCGCCGACAGCAGCACCGCCGCCGCGCTGGCCGCCTGCCCGAGGCAGACGGTCTGGATGTCCGGCCGGACGTACTGCATGGTGTCGTAGATCGCCGTCATGGCGGTGAAGGAACCACCGGGCGAGTTGATGTACATGATGATGTCGCGGTCCGGGTCGGTGCCCTCAAGCGTCAGCAGCTGGGCCATCACGTCGTTCGCCGACGCGTCGTCCACCTGGACACCGAGGAAGATGATCCGGTCCTCGAAGAGCTTGTTGTACGGGTTGGACTCCTTCATCCCGTACGACGTGCGCTCGACGAACGACGGCAGGACGTAGCGGTTGTGCACGGCCGCGAACTGTGGCGGCAGGCTCAGGTCGGTCATCGTCAGCTCCTCGGTCAGCTCAGGGTCCCGGCGCCATCCGGAACCTGCGTGGCCCCGATGATCACCTTGTCGATGAAGCCGTAGTCCATGGCCTCCTGGGCGGTGAACCAGCGGTCCCGGTCCGAGTCCGCCTCGATCTGGGCCTGGCTCTGGCCGGTGTGGTGCGCGACCCGCTCCTGGAACATGCGCTTGGTGTAGAGCATCTGCTCGGCCTGGATCGCGATGTCCGACGCGGTGCCGCCGAGGCCACCCGAGGGCTGGTGCATCATGATCCGCGCGTGCGGCAGGGCGTAACGCTTGCCCTTGGTGCCCGCGCACAGCAGCAGCTGGCCCATCGAGGCGGCCATGCCCATCGCCACTGTCGAGACGTCGTTGTCGATGTACTGCATCGTGTCGTAGATCGCCATGCCGGAGTAGACCGAGCCACCCGGCGAGTTGATCCAGAGGAAGATGTCGCGGTCCGGGTCCTCCGCGGCGAGCAGCAGCAGCTGCGCGCAGATGCGGTTGGCCACCTGGTCGTTCACCTCACTGCCCAGGAAGATGATCCGTTCCTTGAGCAACCGGTTGTAGACCGAGTCGTCGAGGTTGCCAATGGAGTCGCCACCGCGGGCCTCGTTCACCCGGAGCGACTTCTTGGGGATGTGCATGTCGGTCATGGCAGCCCTTCGCTCTCCGTACCGTCCTACCCGACACTAACCGCTCAGCCGGGAGGCGCACTCCCGGTCGGGGCACTGTTCGCTCTCAGCGCAGTCACCCGCTCGGCGTACCCCGGAAAGGGTTTCGGCCGCCGCCCGGCGCGCAGCGCGGGACGACGGCCGACGCCCGGTGGTCAGTGCTCGTGGTTGTGCTCGGCCTCGTTCTGGGCCCGCAGCGCGTCGAGGGAGACCTCGTTGCCCGCCGCGTCCTTGATCTTGATCTTCTCCATCACCGAGGCCAGCGCCTTGCCCCGGCGGACGTCGCCGAAGACGGCCGCCGCGGCGCCGGAGCGCACCAGCTGGTCGTAGTACTGCTGCGGGGCCATGCCGGCGCGCTGCGCGCGGTGCACGATCTCGTGACCGAACTCGTCGTCGGAGACCTGCACGTCCTCGGCGTCGGCGAGCGTGTCCAGCAGGAGCTGGATCTTGACGCCGTCGGTCGCGGCCTCGCTCAGCTCGGCGTCGATCTGCTCCTCGGTCTTCTCCTCCGCGGCGAGGTATTCCTCCAGGGAGGCGCCGATGCGCTCGAGCTGGTCGACCATCGCGGCCTTGCGGCTCTCGACCTCTTCCTTGACGACGCCCTCCGGCGCCGGCACCTCGGCGGCGGCGACCATCTGCTCCAGGGCCTTGTCCCGGGCGGCGTAGATCTGCTCGACCTGCTTGCCCCGGGTCACCCGCTCACGCACGTCGCCGCGCAGCTCGTCGATCGTGTCGAACTCGCTGGCCATCTGCGCGAAGTCGTCGTTGAGCTCGGGAAGCTCCTTCTCCTTGACCGTGCGCACGGTCACCGCCACGTCGGCGTCCCGGCCGGCGAAGTCGCCGCCGACGAGCTGCGTGGTGAAGGTGGTGTCGTCGCCGGCGGCCAGGCCGACGAGCGCCTCGTCCAGGCCCGGCAGGAGCTGCTTGCTGCCCACCTCGTGCGAGATGTTGCTCGCCGAACCGCCCGGGACCTCCTCGCCGTCGACCGTGGCGCTCAGGTCGATCTGCACGAAGTCGCCCTCCTGGGCGGCCCGCTCGACGGTCTTCAGCGTGGCGAACCGCTCGCGCAGGCTGTTGATCTGCTCGTCGATCTCGCTGGCGGCGATCTCGAGGTTGTCGACGGTCACCTCGATGGTTGCCGGGTCCGGCAGGGTGATCTCCGGCCGGACGTCGACCTCGGCGGTGAAGTTCAGCGAGTCGCCGTCGTTGAACTCGGTGATCTCGACCTCGGGACGGCCCAGCGTCTTCAGGTCGTGCTCCCGGACCGCGGCCAGGATGTTCTGCGGAATCGCCTCCTGCACCGCCTCGTTGAGCACGGTGCCCCGACCGACCCGCTGGTCGATAACGGCCGCGGGGATCTTGCCCCGGCGGAAGCCGGGAACCTGGACCTGCTGGCCGATCTCCCGGTACGCCTTCCTGAGGCTCGGCTCGAGCTCGACGAACGGCACCTCGATGGCGAGCCGCACGCGCGTCGGGCTCAGAGTCTCGACGGTGCTCTTCACAGGCGTACTCCTTGACGGATCTGGGTGTTGAGTCTGGGGCGTGATTGCGCGCATCGAGTGTAGGCGAGCCGGCCGGCGGGATCGGCAGCGCCCGGGTACCGCGCGGAAAAACCGGCGATTCCCGGGACGATCCGGTCGCATACGACAGTCGGGGTGGCGGGATTTGAACCCACGGCCCCTCGCTCCCAAAGCGAGTGCGCTACCAAGCTGCGCCACACCCCGTGGCGACGAAGAGTGTATGCCGTCGGAGCGTACGCCGTGGTTCCCGGGGCACGGTGTCGCGCCGGAACCGGGCGACGGGCAGCCGTCCGGGGTCCCTGCCCTGGGACTCCGCTCTGGCCCGCCTACGCCAGCCCGGCGAGGCGCCGAGCCGGAGGCAGCGGGACATCGCCGCCGCCACGACGTAGTTTTGATCTTGGCCGACCGCCAGGCCGGGTACGCGCTGCGCGGCCGATTCGGGGATTCGGTAGGCTGTCGGGCGCACCCTGCGGCAGCGGGGTGCTCGCGGGCGTAGCTCAATGGTAGAGCTTCAGTCTTCCAAACTGACTACGCGGGTTCGATTCCCGTCGCCCGCTCCACGTGCGAAGGCCCAGGTCAGAGGCGGTTTCCTCGACCTGGGCCTTCGTCATTCCAGACCCCTTCATGATCTTGCGCCATTGGCGGGCCAGTAGCTCAGGGCCCGGGCCGCTCGTCCTTCTTCTTGCGGCCACCGACCTTCTTCTTGCCGGACTGCTTGGCGATCCGCCGGTCCATCGCTGAGGCGATCTCACGGTCCCGTTCGCTCGTCGCGTGTTGATAGATGAGCGCGGCGCGCATGGTCGAGTGGCCCATCCGGTGCGTCAGCTCCCTGGTGCTCGCGCCCGAGGACGCCGCGAAAGTGTTCCCGGTGTCCCGGAGATCGTGGAAGTGGAACTCCGGGAGGCCCAGCCGGGTGCTCCAGCTTGTCCCGCAGGGGCAGGTACGCCCCACGGAGTGTGGGTCAACGGTGGCCGGATGACAGGTTGAGCGCCCAGCCGGGATGCTGGCTCGCGGTCCGCGGGCGGGTTAAGGCCAGCTCATGCTGGCGCGAAGTTCAGCTGCCACTCCCCAGTGAAGTAATCCCCCGACGGGCACACCGCCACGGAGGCATAAGTTCCCCCGAAGTTGCGCCACGGGCCTGGGTACCAGTACGTCTGGTTGGGGCGATCGCCTCGGCGGCACCAAATCTCAGTGCGGTACTGAGAGCCATACGGATCCCAGCACTTGTTGTAGCGACCGTTCGGAACGGCATGCTGGTCACACTGAAGGTTGGCCTGCGCTGGTGTCGCCACCACAAAGGTCCCGGCAATGCTGGCCAGGGCGGCGAGTATGAGGCCGACGGTACGGCGCATGAGTCTGTCCTTCCTGCGAGGTGCCGAACTGGGCCTCGCGTCCGCGATCATACTGATGCTTCCCAATGTTTGCTTTGCTGGAGCCACCCGGAAACCGACGTGTGGTTTAGCTGCACTGCCCAGAACAGCGAGAAGGCAGCAAACGCCTCAACGAAGGCCCCATCGTCCTCGGCACCGGACGGCGGCTCTTCCCCGCCGAAGGTCCACTCGTCTACCTGAAATGCCGGTCGGCCGCGCAGGTCAGCGCCGGCCAGGTACGGCAGATCCTCGGCGAGGCGGAGTCCATGCTGGCCGCGCGCACCGTCGAAACCTGACGCGGGCGACGCACGGAGACTCCGGCGAGCTGGAGCCCGGCCGGGGGCGCTACGCCCAGGGCGGGGTGTACCGGCTCACGTAGTCGCGGGCACGGGGAAGCGGGTCCTGCCAGTACCGGTCCGGCGCACGGTGGTGCTGCGTCTCGCAGAAGGCAGCCAGACCATCCGTGATGGTGACGCGCTCCAGCGGGTGACCTTCGAAGGCCATGTTGGCCGCCAGAAGTTCCGGCTCCGGATTCCATCCCGAGTGGTCGAACGCCCAGCCGTCGCAGACCGCGTAGACGTGGAAGACCTGCGAGCCGCCGGCGGGGCGAACCCCGACGATCTCGATCGGCCGGTCAGGGTAGGAATCCCGGCAGGCCCAGGCGAGGATGTGACAGGCGCCGGCCGCGAAGAACGCCTCGTCCGTCCGCTCCCATGCGATGCGCTGGTCAGACCGCTCGACAGGCGTCCGACGGAACTCCCCCGCTGCCCTGGCTGCCACGCCCCGACCCCCGCTTCGACGTATTACTGCCGGTCACGCCTGCGCTGCCGCGGTTAGCAGGTCGTAGGTCTCGTCGTCGAAGGCGACGAGGCGGACGTGCTCGACATCGGTCGGCGTTGCTCTGATGGTCGAGATCGCGATCGTCGCTGCTCGCGCGGGCGGGAAGCCGTACACGCCGGTGGCGATGGCCGGGAAGGCGACGCGGTGGGCACCGACCTCGTCGGCGACCTCAAGGCTGCGTCGATAGCACGACGTCAGGATATCGGCCTCACCGTAGTCCCCGCCTTCCCACACCGGGCCGACGGTGTGGATGACGTGGCGCACCGGCGGGTTCAGGTCGAAGGCCGGCGTGGCGACCGCATCGCCGGCCGCGCACGGTGCGAGCGCCGCACCCGCCTGGGCCAGGCGCGGCCCGGCCGCACGATGAATCGCCCCGTCCACCCCGCCGCCGCCCAACAGCGACTCATTGGCCGCGGTAACGATGGCATCGACATCCTCACGGGTGATGTCACCAAGAACAACTTCGATCACGGGCATGGGTCGATGATCCCATCGCGCCGGTTGTCCGTCGCCAGCCACGCCTACCACTGCCAGATCTCGCGCCAGCCGTTCCCCTGCAACAGGGGTGGCCACCAGGGGGCCATGTCGAGGCGCACGGCGACGGCGTTCAGCAGCCAGCCGCCGGTCCAGCCCACGAGCAGTCCCAGGCTCAGCCATCGTCGGAAGAACGCCAGCCCCACGGACGCCACCAGAATCACGAGCCCGAGAGCGGCGTGGGCGAGCACGAACGTGCGTAGCGCCTCGAAGTTGACGGCGAAGCGGCCCCCGGCTTCCAGGTCCACATCGCTGTAGCCGCCCATCTGCCAGATGACCACGGGGGCGGCGGCGGCCACCACCGCGTGACCGAGCAGCGCCGTGCCGACGCCGATGGACACCGACCGCTTCGTCCGTGGGTTGCCTCGCGGAGGGCTCTACGACGCCTCCGGCACGACCGTTTCCATCCGCGCTCCTCCCCCGCCCCGGCGGGGGGCGCCGGGGCTGTGAGTGTCGGCACCCGCTGCAACGCTGTCAAGCAGGTCTCCGCGCCCCACGCGCCGGCCGAAGGCCTCCGCCCTGTGGTTCAGTCGGCGGCGATCTGCTCGACGGATCGGGCGGCGACGGCGAGCAGTGCGGGATCGCCGCCGCGGGCGTACGTGTCGCTGACGGTGTCGGTGAACTTGATCGCGTGCGCGTCCCCGGTGTCCAGCGCCCGCGCCATCACCTCGTCAACCGTCGGCCCGGCGGCCGGCCGGGCGACCCGGGCCGCGGCCGGGGCGTAGGCGGCGGTGACCGCGGCGGTCGCCGCCCAGGCGGCAGCCAGGCTCGGCATCCACAGCGTCGGCGGTAGGGCCGGCAGGGTACGCAGGACGGCGTTCGGTGCGGTGGCGGCGTGCACGAGCATCACCGGGCTGGCGTGGCCGTGCGTGCCGTGCCGGACGACCGCGGCGTCGACGACGGCCGCGAGGCGGGTGGGCACGTCGTCGCCGGCGCCGCCGGGCACCGCCGCCGCCACGGCCGGCCACCGGGCCACATCGGCCAGTTGCGCCAGGCGGGACCGGATGCCGAACCGTTGGTCGGGTACGCGGGGCACCGCGTCGAGCGCGGACCGGGCGTCGGTCGCCGGGTACGGCCCGGCACCTGGCGGCGCGAGGGGTTGCCAGCGGGCGGCCCAGTAGGCGAGGCCCTGGCCGAGTTCGGCGACGCGCGGTCCGGTCTCGCCGTCCAGCAGCGCGCGTACGGCGTGACCGACCCGGATGACGCCGTGGGTCGCCCCGGCGGCGATGCCCGGCAGCAGGCGTGGCCACCACCGGGCCAGCACGTCCCGCCACGGGTCGCCGGCCAGTTCCCGGTCGAAGAGGTCGAGCCAGTCGCCGGTCCGCACCGGGTCGCCGAGCGGGTCGCGCCACTCGTCGGCGGCGATGCGCCGGATGCCCCGTGGGCGTTCCTCCAGCCGGTCGGCGTACCCTTCGATCCAGCGGTGCACCGCCCGCCCGTGACCGTGGCGGACCAGGGCCTCCACCGCCATCGGGGCGTGGTTGGACAACCACCCGTCGCGCTCGGGACCGGTGTGGCGCACGCGCTCGTACGCCTCGTCGAGAACGGAGTTCAGCACGCCCGTGAGCGTCGGACCTGAAGTCCGGTTGATGTCAAGGCGTGTCAGGACAGGCGGCGGCGGATCTGCGCCCGGTCCGCCTCGGGCAGCGCGTCGGCCACCACGACGCGGGGCAGCAGCTCCGGTTCCAGCGTGGTCGCGCGGAACACCATCGCCACGGTCACGTCGTGGTCGGGCCGGTGCACGACCTCCACGGGATCACCGGCGGCGACGCTGCCGGGGGTGATCACCCGCAGGTACGCCCCGGGACGCACGGCCCCGGTGAACCGCTTGATCCAGCCGCGCTCGTCCAGCCACCCCTGGAACGTGCCGCACGGGATGCGCGGGCAGGACACCTCCAGCACCAGGTCGGTGCCGATGCGCCACCGTTCGCCGATCAGCGCGCCGTTGACGTCCAGGCCGGTGGTGGTCAGGTTCTCGCCGAAGCTGCCGCTGGCCAGCGTGCGCCCCAACTCGACCTCCCAGTGGTGCAGGTCCTCCCGGGCGTACGCGTACACCGCCTGGTCGGCGCCGCCGTGGTGGGCGACGTCGTAGACCCGGTCGCCGGCCAGGCCGACCTGACCGGTGCCCTTGGGGCCGGGCGCGGTGACGGCGACCGGACCGTCCACCGGACGTTTGTCGATGCCGGTGGACTCGTTCCCCTTCCACGGGTTGGGTCGCGGGCGGCCGACGTTGACGGAGAGCACCTTCATGCCGACGACGGTAGGCGGTCGGGGACGTTCCCGGCCACCTCGTTCCCCGCCCGGGACAGGGTAGGGGCGGCACGGCCTGCGTACGATGCGGGCCGGACGACCCCTCGTCAGGCGGAGGTAGCCACGGATGTCAGGCCAGCAGGACGGTTTCGCCCTCGGCGTGGACCTCGGCACCTCGAACACGGTGGCGGTGCTGCGCTGGCCGGACGGACGCACCCGGCCGCTGCTCGTCGACGGCCACCCGATCCTGCCGTCGGGCGTGTACGCCGACTCCGACGGCCACCTGCACGTCGGGCGGGACGCCCAGCGGCTGGCCGGGGCAGACCCGGCCGGCTACGAGGCGAACCCGAAGCGCCGCATCGACGAGGAGACGGTGGACCTGGGCGGACGGGCGTACCGGCCGGCGGAGCTGCTGGCCGCGACGTTGCGGACGGTCGCGGACGCGGCGGTGGCGGCGGTCGGCCTGCTGCCCCCGGCGGTGGTGACCCACCCGGCGGCCTGGACGCCGGCCCGCCGACGGGTGCTGCACGACGCGTTGGAGCTGGCCGGTTGGCCGTCGGCGGCCGAGCACACGCTCGCCGGGCCGATCGCGCCGGGCACCCGTCTGCTGCGTGAGCCGGTGGCCGCGGCCCGCTACTTCACGCAGGTGCTGCGCCGGCCGGTGCCGGTGGGCGGTTCGGTGGCGGTGTTCGACTTCGGCGGCGGCACGCTCGACGTGGCGGTGCTGCGCAACGAGGGCGCCGACCCGTGGGGTGACTCCGGTTTCCACCTGGTCGCCACCGGCGGGCTCGCCGGTCTCGGCGGGCTGGACCTGGACGCGGCCCTGCTGGGGCGGCTCGGCGAGCTGGTCCGCCCGAACCATCCCCGGGAGTGGGAGCGGCTGGTCACGCCGGGCTCGGCCGCCGAGCGGCGCAACCGCCAGCAGCTCTGGGACAACGTGCGCGGCGCGAAGGAGATGCTGTCCCGGGTGATGGTGGCGCCGGTGGCCGTACCGGGGGTGGAGGCGGCCGTCCCGCTGTCCCGGGAGGACTTCGAGCGTCTGGCCGCGCCGCTGCTGGCTCCGGCGATCGCGGAGACCCGGGACGTGACCGCCGCCGCCGGGCTGCGCCCGGAGCAGCTCTCCGGTCTCTTCCTGGTCGGCGGGTCGACCCGGGTGCCGCTGGTGGCCCGGATGCTGCACGCCGAGTTGGGTATCGCGCCGACCGTGCTGGAACAGCCGGAGATGCCGGTGGCCGAGGGGGCGCTGACCGACCTGCCGCTGCGCCCACGCGCCGGCCGGCCCGGGGCGGCTTTCGGACAGCCCGCGACGCCTGTGGATCCGGACCGGGCAACCGGCGAGGCGGACGCCGACTCGCCGGCCACGGCCCTCGAAACGGTGCCCGCCCCCGGATCGGCCGCCGCCACCGTGCCGGGCACGGCCCTCGCACCGCGGGACACCGTCCCGGCCCCGCCCGCCGGCCCGCACGGCACGTTGCTCGCCGACGCCGCCAGCCTCGTGCCCCCGCAGACCACACCGGGCCACATCCCGTGGCACACGCCGACGCCGGGACACACGCCGACGCCGGGATTCGGGCCCGGGCACCGGCCCGCGCCCACCCCCGGGCACGGAGCCGGGCACCGACCCGGATACGCCACCAACCCGGCGTACACCGCACCCGGCGTACCCCCGGGGTCGGTTCCGGTGGGCCCACCGGGGCCGCACCCCGCCGGGGGACGGCCGTCGCCGACCCGGCCCGGCGGGGGCCGGCGGCGGTGGCTCGCGCTGGGCGCGGGTCTCGTGGTGGTGGCCGTGGTGGCCACGGCGCTGTTCTGGGTGTTCCGGGACCGGCACCCGGCGTTGGACTTCCACACCGCGGAACTGGTCAAGACGGTGCCCGTCGGCGGCGAGCGGCCGAGTCAGATGTTCACCGCGACGCTCGGGGGCCGGGCCTACCTGGCCCACTCGCTGCCCGACGGCCGCCTTGACGTGACCGCGGTCGACGTGGCCACCGGAAAGGTGGTCTGGCAGACGCGGACCGGGGCGACCTCGCCGCGGTGGGCGGAGATCCGGGCGTTGCCCGGCGGGCTCGCCGTGCTCGCCGAGGGCAGCGGCAACACCCCGCACCCCCTCGCCATGCTGGACGGCGACTCCGGCAGGCAACGCTGGAAGGTTGACGTCCACCACGACGACTTCTTCTTCCCAGGCACCGAGACTTTGGTCTGGCTGGACCGCACCGGCAACCGCCTGGTCGGGCTCCAACTGGGCGACGGTCGGCAGTGGGAGCAACCCAACCCCCGCACCGAGTACGGCGACGTGCGGACGAAAGTGGTGCCGGTCGGCACCGGCGCGGCGTGGGACGGCGGCGGCGACCTGCTCGGCAAACCGCTCGCCCCGTGGGCGGGCGGGTCCGACCGGCTGGTGCAGATCGGGGCGGACCGGTCCATGCGGGTGGTGGACATGCGTACCGGGAAGATCCTCAAGAACCGGAACAACGTGGCCGACGTCGACGACGAGGTGGCGGCCCGTGACGACCGGCTGTACGTGGCGGAGAGCGTCCGGGGACTGCGGCTGCTCTCCTACGACCTGGACGGCGACAGCAAACCCACCGTGCTGTACGAGGCGCCGACGCAGGGCAGCGAGGCGACCCACCTGGTCACCTGCGGGAAGCGCCGCGCCTGCCTGCTGGAGACGCCCGGCAGCGGCGACGAGGACACCCGCGTGGTGACGGTCACCGAGGGCGAGAGTGAACGGAGCTGGCCGGCGCCGCACGCCAAGCATCTGGTGCCGTTCGGCGAGCATCTGCTGGCCGAACGGGGCACCCCGCCGAAAACGGTGACGCTGTTCGCGCCGGACGGCCGGGTGGTGCTGCGGGACCGGGACGGGATGGCCGTCCGGCTGGACGCGGGCAACCTGCTGATCTTCGCGAAGGCACCGAGCGCCTACGAGGACGATCGCAGCGTCGCCGGCATGGCCGTGGACGGCAAGCCGGTCGAGATGGGGCTGCTGAAGCAGATCCGCAGCGACTCCTGCTCATGGAACACGCAGATGCTCGTCTGCGCCGCGGGCACGGAGTTCCGGCTGTACCGGTTCGCCGACTGACCGGGGCGACCACGGCGGCGGGGCCGGGGACCGCGCGTCAGTCCGCCCTGCCCAGGTCGCGGAAGACACCGAGCGCGGCCGGGTCGTCGATCGTCGGCGGGACCGGCTCGTCCCGCCCCTCGACCAGGGCACGCATGGTCCGGCGGAGGATCTTGCCGGAGCGGGTCTTGGGCAGTGCCGGCACCACGGTGACCCGGCGGAACGCGGCCACCGGGCCGATCCGCCGCCGGACCAGGGCGACCAGCTCGGCGGCGAGCGCGTCCGGGTCCACCTCGACGCCGGTCTTGAGCACCACGTACCCGCTGGGCAGCTGCCCCTTGAGCGCGTCGGCCACCCCCACGACAGCGCACTCGGCCACCGCCGGGTGCGCCGCCAGCACCTCCTCCATCGCGCCGGTTGACAGCCGATGCCCGGCCACGTTGATCACGTCGTCGGTGCGGCCCATCACGTACAGGTAGCCGTCCTCGTCGAACCGGCCGCCGTCACCGGTCAGGTAGTGGCCGGGGAAGGCTGCCAGGTAGGAGCGGACGAACCGCTCGTCGTCGCCCCACAGCGTGGGCAGGCAGCCCGGCGGCAACGGCAGCCGGATGACGATCGAGCCGTCGACCCCCGCCGGCACGTCCCGGCCCGCGCCGTCGACCACCCGCACGTCGTAGCCGGGCACCGGCACCGACGGCGAGCCAGGCCTGATCGGCAGCGGCTCCAGGCCGCGCGGGTTGGCCGCCACCGGCCAGCCCGTCTCCGTCTGCCACCAGTTGTCCACCACCGGTACGCCGAGCCGCTCGCCCGCCCAGGCCCAGGTGTCCGGGTCCAGCCGCTCACCGGCCAGGAAGAGGGTCCGCAACGCGCCCAGGTCGTACCGGGTGACGTGGGTGCCGTCCGGGTCCTGTCGGCGGATCGCCCGGATCGCAGTGGGCGCGGTGAACAGCGCGGCCACCCGGTGCTCGGCGGCGACCCGCCAGAACGCCCCGGCGTCCGGGGTGCCCACCGGCTTGCCCTCGTAGAGCACGGTGGTCGCGCCGGTCAGCAGCGGCGCGTAGACGATGTAGGAGTGGCCGACCACCCAGCCCACGTCGGAGGCGGCCCAGAAGACCTCCCCCGGCGCGATGCCGAAGATGTGGCGCATCGACCAGCGCAACGCCACCGCGTGCCCGCCGTTGTCCCGCACCACACCCTTGGGCCGGCCGGTGGTGCCGGAGGTGTAGAGGACGTAGAGCGGGTCGGTCGCGGCCACCGGCACGCAGTCCACCGGCTCCGCGTCCGCCATCGCCTCGTCCCAGCTCAGGTCGCGACCGGTGACCAGCGGGGCCGGCTCCTGCGGGCGTTGCACCAGCACGCAGTGATCCGGCGCGTGCGCGGCCTCGTCCAGCGCGGCGGCGAGGATCGGGTGGTACGGCACCACCCGGTCGCCCTCGATGCCGCAGGAGGTGGCGACCACCACCGTCGGTCGGGCGTCGTCGATCCGGACGGCCAGCTCGTGCGCGGCGAAACCGCCGAAGACCACCGAGTGCACCGCGCCGATCCGGGCGCACGCCAGCATGGCGATCACCGCCTCCGGCACCATGGCCAGGTAGAGCAGCACCCGGTCGCCCCGGCCGACGCCGAGGCGGCGCAGTGCCCCGGCGAACCGGGCGGTCTCGGCGAGCAGCTCGGCGTAGGTGAGGGTGCGGACCGTGCCGGTCACCGGGCTGTCGTGGATCAGCGCCGGCTGGTCGCCCCGACCGGCGGCGACGTGCCGGTCCAGCGCGTTGTGGCAGGTGTTCAGCTCCCCGTCGACGAACCAGCGGTACAGCGGTGCCGCCGAGTCGTCGAGGATCCGCCGCGGTGGGCGGAACCAGTCGATGTCCGCCGCCGCGTCCCGCCAGAAGCCGGCCGGGTCGGCGATGCTCCGCTCGTACGCTGATCGATAGGCGCCCATGCCGCCATGCTGGTCGCGGCGCGCCACGGGCACGACGGCCGACCGGGTCCGGTGCGCCGGAAGCACCTGCCGGCTCGGTGAACGGCCGGGCACCGCCGGTGGACGGTCGCCGTTTCCGCCGGCCCGTGCGCGGGTAGGGCGGGCACATGGAGACGAACACGAAGGCGTACCTGGTGGGCGGTCCTCGGGACGGCAGCAGCCAGGACGCGGGTGACAAGGCCCTGTTGGAGATCGAGATCGACGGGATGTACCACCGCTACATCCAGACCACGCAGCGCCACGGCGACGACGCTGTGGTCTACAACTACGACGGCATGGTGGCCCCGGGCGGTGGCGAGCCGGGCGTCGAGGACCCGGCGGCCCGGGTCGCCTCGCCGAAGGCCGACGCCGAGGAGCACTGACCGCTCAGCCCAACGGGCGACGGATGAACCGGACCGGGCGGGGTAGCCAGCGCGGTCCTGGTGGAGTGACGGCCGGTGTCGCGGCGTACCGCGACCGGGCGCGTGGGCGGCGGCACGACATCCCGTCCACGCGCCCTCGACCGGCTCACCCGGAGACGGTCAGGCTCCGCTTGGCCAACTCGTAGGCGGGCAGCATGTCGTCGTGCGCGAAACCGCCAAGGCCATGACCGAGCTGGCCAAGAGCCTCAGCACGCTCGCCGGCAGCGTCGGCGACAGCGCGGTGGGCGCCGCCGTGAAGAAGTTCGGCGCGGCGGCCGCCCAGGCGGGGTCGCCACCAGGTTCTGAGTCGGTCCCCGGTCGTCCGTCCGTCGGACGACCGGGGCCCTACCGCGCCGGGAACCGGAGGCTCAGTTGCCGGTCACCCAGTTCCAGGCCGACACCACCCACTCGGTCTGCTGCAGGTAGGCCACCCCCACCCCGACCAGGAACAGCGCGGTGATCAGGTGGGCGCCCCGGGCGCTACGGCGCACCCGCCCGAGCTGCCGTTCCAGGATCAGCCGGCCGAGCAGCCGGGACAGCGCGAACAGGCCGAGCGCGGTGAGCAGGCTGAGCACGAACGTGAGCAGGGGGGCGATCAGGTTGCCCCGCCCGGAGATCGCCCAGATGCCCCAGCAGACGAACGCGAACAGGGCACCCGCGGCGCTCAGCTCCCCGCCCTTGCGAGCCTGGGCGAGGTGCCAGCTCATCGGCCGGCGCGGAGCCGCCTCACCGACCCAGTCGCCGTGCTCGACGGTGGGGAACTGCTCGGTGCGGGGCGTCCGCGGCGTGCGCGGCTGGCCGACCGCCGCCACCCCGCGCCGGAACGCGTCCCGCTGCGGGGGCACCACTCCCGGTTTGGGCGGCACCTCCACGGTGCGCTCCGCCCACGGCTGTGTCTGGTCCGCCATCTTCACGTCCTCCCCCTCGACCGACGCCGGCCTCGGTTCCGAGGGTAGCCACCCCGCAATAGGGTGCCGAGCCCCACACCCGTGGGGTAGACACGGGCGGTGACCGACGTGCTGGTTTCCCGGGCCGAGGACGTCGACGACATCGCGCCGCTGCTGGCGCTGGCCTTCCACAACGACCTCGACCCGCAGGTGCAGGCGGTCGAGCGCCCCGTCTTCGAGCCGGACCGGTCGTTGCTGGTCCGCGACGGCGCAACCGCCGTGGCGCACGCCGGCGCGTTCAGCCGGGACCTCGCCGTACCCGGCGCGGACGTGCCGGCCGCGCACGTGACCATGGTGCCGGCTGGTCCCGGCGGGACGAGCGCTGGTGGGCGTACCTGCTGGCGGACGTGCAGAGCCGCCGGGGCGGGGCGACCGAACGCCGGGTGCTGGTGCACGAGGGGGCCCACCGAGCCCGACGGGTACGCGCTCTACCGGCCCGACCGCCGCCCTGGACGAGCCCCTGCTGCGGCTGGTCGACGAGCCACGCCAACTCGCCCCGCAGCTCGCCGACGCGCTCTGGATACGGGTGGTCGACGTGCCGGCCGCGCTCGCCGCCCGGCGCTACGCCACCGACGTCGACGTGGTGATCGACGTCACCGACGACCCGTCCGGCCACCCGCAGGAGCGCGCGGGATGGGTCGTCCGGCCGGCGCGGGGCGGTACGGTCGGGGCATGAGTGAGGCGGAGCGACGGCGACGGCGACTGCGGCATCACGGCGACGGCGAGGCGCCGTCGCCGGTCGAGGGCACCGGGGCGAGCACCGCGGCGGTGCACGACGACGTGGCGCCCCGACCGCCACGCGGTGCCCGACCGACCGAGCCGGAGCCCCGGAGCCGACGCCCCACCCTGCCCGCCGAGGAAGGCGAACGTGGGCTGCGCGGACTCGTCGGCTCCGGCTCGTCCCAGGTGAGCGTGACCGCCGCGCTACGGGCGCGGGACGCCGCCCGCCCCACCGACGACGACCTGGCACAGGCCGAGGAGCGGGTGGTGCTCATCCGCCGCAACTGGGTGCCCCGCGAGGACCTGCCCCGCAACGGACGGTGAACCGTCCGCCTCAGGCAGGCAGCTCGGGCAGCCGGCGGCCCTGCTCGTAGTCGGCCACCTGGGTGATCCGGCGGCTGTGCCGGGGGTTGCCGGAGAACGCCGTGGTGAGGAACGCCTCGACCAGGGCGGTGGCCTCGTCCAACGTGTGCTGCCGCGCACCGATCGCCACCACGTTGGCGTCGTTGTGCTCCCGGGCCAACTGGGCGGTGTCCACGTTCCAGGCCAGCGCCGCCCGGACGCCGGCCACCTTGTTCGCGGCGATCTGCTCACCGTTGCCGGACCCGCCGATCACCACGCCGAGGCTGCCCGGGTCACCGACCACCCGGTCGCCGGTGTGCAGGCAGAACGCCGGGTAGTCGTCGTCCGGGTCGAAGGCGTGCGGACCCACGTCCACCACCTCGTAGCCCTGCTTGGCCAGATGGTTGGCCAGGTGCACCTTCAACTCGAAACCGGCGTGATCGGAGCCCAGGTAGACGCGCATACCGCGCAGTGTGACAGGCCCGCCGCCGGGCCGGTGCGCGGGCGGCGACCCGGAGGCGGATTCGTCACACGGTCAGCGCGGCAGCTCGGCCACCACCAGGCCGGCCCGCGCCTTCGGGGTGAACCAGGTGCTCTTGCGCGGCATCTTCTCCCGGGCCAGGTTGACCGCCACGAAGTCGTCCACGGTCACCGGCGCGACAAGCACGGCCAGCTCCGCCCGGCCGGCGTCGACCTCCCCGACGAGCCAGCTCGCCGGGTAGTCGCCACCCACGTACGTGATCCGCTTGTCCCCCGGGTCCAACCCCAGCGCGTCGCGCAGCAGCAGGCGCTCCACCAGCGCGTGGTCCAGGTTCGCCAGTCGGTCGGCGCCGACGTGCGGCAGCGTCACCGCATACCCCCGACCCGCGACGTACAGGTGCACGACGCCGCCGGTGGCCGGCACGCCGACCGGGCCGTCCACCGCGGTGATCTGCGCGCCCGCCTCGCGGAGCCGGTCCAGCAGCTCCTCGGGGGCGGCGGTCAGCTCGCCGACCAGGCGGTTGTAGGGCTGGATGGCCACCGACGCGGGCGTGGTGACCACCGAAAGGAAACGCGGGAACCCGCCGGTCTGCGCGGCCAGGCTGCGGTGGTTGCCGTCGGCCACCACCAACTCCCCGCCACCGGCCAGCGCGGTCAGCTCGTCCTGCGCCGGACCGGGACCGACCAGCCAGATGGCGTGCGTACGGCCGGACTGGTCGATGTCGGTGGCGGCGGGCGCGCCGGCCGCCTCGGTCGCCGCCGCGAGCGCCGCGTGCAGCTCGTCGCCGCGCCCGGTCTGGAGCAGGAGCACGGGTGAGAGCAGGTGACCGAGCGCCTGCGCCAACGCGACGCGCTCACGCACCTTGGCGATGAACACGTCCTCGTTGCGGATCACCAGCCCCGGCTCGTCGGCCCGGGTGGAGATCTGGTCGGTGTCCACCATCGCCCACAGCCCGTACGCGTTCTCCTCGCCCGGCGCGCTGATCCGGTAGAGCACCACGGCCTGCTCGGCCGGGGTGTAGCTGCCGTCCGCCTTGGCCTCGGCGAGGCGGGCCACCGCGTCCGGCAACGCGTCGAGGAAGGGCTTCCCCATGCTGCCCGGCGCCCGGTGGGGCATCTCGATGCCGAGGGCGCTGTGCGGGTTCGCCTCGACGATCGCGGTGATCTCCGCGTCGTCGGCGAACTCGTCGTAGTTCTGCGCGCCGGTGCCGCCAGTGGTGATCCAGGCCCGGGTGATCGGGTGCACGACCGTCATGCCCACTCACGCTACCCGCGCCCCCACCAGGTGAAAGGAAGGGCCCCTTGTTAACGCCTACGGTAGAGGCGGGGCCCCTTCTTAACACCTGGGCACCGCTCAGGCCGTGGAATTGCGATGCCGACCGGGAGCCGGACGGCGGGTCGGCGCGGCGGGGCGGGAGCCGGCGTTGAGGCGTACCGTCGTGGCCCCGACGGGGGCCGGATGGCCGACGGCGCCGGACCGGTTCGGGGCATGGCCGGGGCGCGGCGGGCCGGCCGGCGGGCTGATCCGCGAGGTGGCCACCACCCGCGCCACGCCGACCACGATCGGTGGGGCCAGCAGGTCGGCCACCTCGGCCGAACCGGCCGGCCAGTGGCTCTCCGCCACCGACCAGTACGTCGCGCCGGAGTCCTCTGTCGGCGACTGCGCCGGGTCGTCGGACGTGTGGCGGTGCTTGGCCATGGCTACGCCTCCAGGAGCTGCCGTGGTGCGGCCTCGCTCGGGCCGCCGGCTGGGACACCCGGTGAAACGAGCCCCGCACCGGCCCGGTGACGGGCGGTACGGGGCTCGGCGAGGCGCGCCGCGCGCCGGGCGCGGGTTGTTAAGAAGGGGCCCTTCCTTACACCCCCTCAGTCGAAGATGGGGTCCTGCTCCCGGGTGCGCTTCAACTCGTAGAAGCCGGGGGTGGCGGAGACGAGCAGCACACCGTCCCAGAGGCGGCCCGCGGCCTCGCCCTTCGGCGCCGGCGTGATCACCGGTCCGAAGAAGGCGACAGGCGTGCCGTCCGGACCGGGCGCGTGCACCACGGGCGTGCCGACGTCGGTGCCGACCGGCCGCATGCCCGCCTCGTGGCTGGCCCGCAGCGCGTCGTCGTCCTGCGTGGAATCGGCGGCGTCGGCCAGCGCCGGGTCCAGCCCGACGTCGGTGAGCGCCCCGACCAGCAGGTCCCGGCCCAGTTCCTCCTTGGCGAGGTGGATCCGGTTGCCCAGCGCGGTGTAGAGCTCCGCCAGCGCCTGCGCGCCGTGCGCCTGCTCGACCGCGATGCACACCCGCACCGGGCCCCAGCCCTTGTGCATCAGGTCCCGGTACTCCTCCGGCAGTTCCCGGCCCTCGTTGAGCACGGACAGGCTCATCACGTGGAACCGGATGTCCACGTCCCGGACCCGCTCGACCTCGAGCAGCCATCGGGAGGTGATCCACGCCCACGGGCACATCGGGTCGAACCACATGTCCGCGGTGACACGATCGGTCACGGTGCATCCCTTCACGACATCGTCCGTGCCGGGGACCCGGCACGGTCACCTCCGATCCTCACCCCGCGCCGCATAGACCGGTACCGGAATGAGAGCGTGACCTCGGCCACCGGAACCGGCGGCACATGGAAGACTCGGTTCTCGGCGGGCCGCCAGGAGCGGGCCGGTCGAGGAACCGGTGCCGCGGGCGCGGCGAGACGAGTGGGATGGAGACGAACAGTGCCGGGAGTGCGCAACCTGACCCAGGTGGAGGCGACGGAGCGGGCCCGTCTGCTCGAGGTGACCGGGTACGACATCAACCTTGACCTGTCGACCGCGGTGCAGCCCACCGGTCGCACGTTCCGCTCGGTGACCGAGGTCCGGTTCCGGTGCGCCGAACCGGGGGCGACCACCTTCATCGAGGCCGCCGCCGAGTCGGTGCGTTCGGCCACGCTCAACGGCCAGCCGGTCGACCTGTCCGACTGGTCCGCCGAGACGGGGCTCACGCTGACCGGCCTGGCCGCCGAGAACGTCCTCGTGGTCGACGCCGACTTCGGCTACTCCACCAGCGGGCAGGGCCTGCACCGCACGGTGGACCCGGTGGACGGTGAGACCTACCTCTACAGCCAGTTCGAGACCGCCGACGCGCAGCGGGTCTTCGCCTGCTTCGACCAGCCCGACCTGAAGAGCGTCTACACCTGGCACGCCACCGTCCCGGACCACTGGCGGGCGGTGTCCAACATGCCGGTGGCCGGCGAGGAGGCGGCCGGTGAGGGTCTGAAGACGCTCCACTTCGCGCTCTCGGCGCGGATGAGCACCTACATCACCGCGCTGTGCGCCGGGCCGTACCACGAGGTGCGCCGCACCCACGACGGCGTCGACATGGGTTACTTCTGCCGTGCCAGCATGGCCCCGCACCTGGACGCCGACGACCTGCACCTGATCACCACGCAGGGCTTCGACTTCTTCCAGGAGAAGTTCGGCGTGCGCTACCCGCTGCCCAAGTACGACCAGCTCTGGGTGCCGGACTTCAACGCCGGCGCGATGGAGAACTTCGGCTGCGTCACGCACGCCGAGTCGCACTACATCTTCCGCTCGCAGGTCACCGACTTCGAGTACGAGCAGCGCGCCAACACGATCCTGCACGAGCTGGCGCACATGTGGTTCGGCGACCTGGTCACCATGCGCTGGTGGAACGACCTGTGGCTGAACGAGTCGTTCGCCGAGTGGGCCAGCCACTGGTGCAACACCCACGCCACCCGCTTCACCGACGCGTGGACCACGTTCCTGTCCATCCGCAAGAACTGGGGCTACCGGCAGGACCAGCTGTCCTCCACCCACCCGGTCTACTGCGAGATGCCGGACCTGGAGGCGGTCGAGGTCAACTTCGACGGCATCACCTACGCCAAGGGCGCGAGCGTGCTCAAGCAGCTCGTCGCGTACGTGGGTGAGGAGCCGTTCCTGGCCGGTCTGCGGGCCTACTTCGACAAGCACGCGTGGGGCAATGCCACCTTCGACGACCTGCTCTCCGAGCTGGAGGTCGCCTCCGGCCGGGAGCTGCGCAAGTTCGCCGCCCAGTGGCTGGAGACCGCGCAGGTCAACACGCTGCGGCCGGAGGTGACCATCGGCGCCGACGGCACGTACGAGCGGGTGCTGGTGCGGCAGGAGGCCCCGGCCGGCTACCCGACGCTGCGGACCCACCGCATCGGCGTCGGCCTCTACGACCTGACCGACGGCCGGCTGGTCCGCCGCGAGCTTGTCGAGACGGACGTGACAGGTGAGCTGACCGAGCTGACCGAGCTGCACGGCAAGCCGGCCGCGGACGTGCTGCTGCTCAACGACGATGACCACACGTACGCGAAGCTGCGGCTGGACGAGCGGTCCATGGCCACTGTCGTGCGGCACATCGCCGGTTTCGACTCGTCGCTGGCCCGCGCGCTGTGCTGGACGGCCGCCTGGGACATGACCCGCGACGCGGAGCTGTCGGCCCGGGACTACGTGGCGCTGGTGCTGGCCGGGCTGCCCGCCGAGACCGACATCAACCTGGTCACCGCCACGCTGCGGCAGGCCACCACCACGCTCGCCTTCTACGTCGACCCGGACTGGGCGCCGACCGGCTGGGCCGATCTGGCCCGGACCACCCGGACCGCGCTGGCGGCGGCCGAGCCGGGCAGCGGCTTCCAGCTCGCCTGGGCCCGGGCGTATGCCGCCGCGGCCCGCTCCGGGGAGGACCTGGCGACGCTGCGGGGCTGGCTGGACGGCTCGGGGGTGCCGGAGGGGCTGGCCGTCGACACCGAGCTGCGGTGGACCGTGCTCCAGGCGCTCGTGGCCAACGGCGCGGCAGGCGTCGAGGACATCGACGCGGAGCTGGCGCAGGACCGGACCGCCAGTGGCGAGCGGAAGGCGGCGCTCGCGTACGCGCTGGTGCCGACCGCGGAGAACAAGGCCGCCGTGTGGGCGCAGCTGACCGGGCCGGACGCGCTGCCGAACTGGCGCAGCCGGGCGCTGTTGCAGGGCTTCACCCACCCGGTGCAGGTGGAGCTGACCGCGCCCTACCGGGAGCGCTACTTCGCCTCGCTGGATCGGATCTGGGCGCAGCGGGACAGCGAGCCGGCGCAGGAGTTCGTGCAGCTCGCCTACCCGGCGTACCTGGTCGACGAGGACACCGTGTCGGCCTCCGACGCGTGGTTGGCCGACGACGCCCGGCCGGCGTCGCTGCGCCGCCTGGTGGCCGAGGGCCGCGACGGTGTCGTCCGGGCGCTGGCGGCCCGTGAGCGGGACGCGCGCAGCGCCTGACGGGCAAGACTGTCGAGGGCCGGTGTGGGCGCGAGCCCGCACCGGCCCTCCGGCCTTCCGGAGGGCGGCGGGCATGAGGAAGCCCGGCCCACGTGGACGCGGGCCGGGCTTCGTCTTGGGTGGGGCCGGTCAGCCCTTGCCGGCGTGGCTGGCGAGCTGGTCGAGGCCCTGGATGATGCCGCCGGCGAGGTCGCCGCCGCCGAAGGAGGCCACCATCGACAGCGCGGCCAGCTTCGCGTACGTGTCCGGGATGCGCTTGCGCGCGTACCGGCCGGTGATGACCTCCAGCTGCCGCTGGTTGGGTGACACCGCGATCAGCACCGAGCGGTCCGGCTCGGCGAGCTGCCCGTGCAGCCGCGCGGCGTGCTCCCGGATCGGCTCGTCGAGGCCGCCGACGTAGACCGAGAAGACCAGGCCGGTGCCCTGGTCGGCGAGGCGGAGCGCCTCGTCGATGCGGAGCAGCTGACGGGTCGAGAACGGCCCGTCCAGCACGTGGGGCGGGTCGCCCGTGTCGGTCATGGGCTGCGCTTCACCAACGGTCACTTGCGCCTCCGGTTCCACCGGCCGGTGCCTCCCGGCCGGCCTGTTCCTGCTTGCGGCTGCTCAACGCCGGCGCCTGGGCCCCGGCGGCCAGCGCGATGCCGGCCGAGTCGGCCAGCTGCTCCGGACGGCTCAGGAACCAGACCGGAGTGAAGTCGAAGGACCGGCCCGGCCGGTAGCGCTTGGCGCCGCCGCCGTTGCCGCGGCTGCCGATGGCCGCCAGAGCGGCGATCAGCAGCACCGCGCCGACCGGGATGCCGACGAAGACCACCAACGTCTCGGTAACAGACAATCCCAACGCCCCCAGGCGGAAAGAGAGACCAGGAATGTTGCGGGTCGGGGTGGACGGTCAGGACCGGCCGCTCCCACCACGCTTGTGCTGTTCACGTTAGCGGAGTCGGCGGCCCGCCAGATTGCGGGGTGCTGATCCCATCCGTCACAGCGGTGCTCCGGTGGCACGGCAGCGCTCCGGCGCGGTCAGGTCGTGCGGGTCGACCATGCCGCCCATCCTGCCTGTTCGGCAGGCGTCCGCGCGGGCGACACGACCGGGCGGGGTCCGTTTTCGGCCGCCCTGACCGGATCGGGGGCCGGTGCCGGTCCGGCCACCCCGCGTACGCCCGCAGCGGCCGGGCCCGCCGTCAGGGTCGGGTCGCGGGCGGGACCGGCTCGCGGTGGCCGAGGAAACGCCTGGCGTTGCCGCCGAGCAGCGCGGCCCGCTGCGCGTCGGTGAGGAAGTCGGCCCGGTGCACCACCTGCCCGACCGGTCGCTCCCCCAGCGGGTACGGGTAGTCGCTGCCGAGCAGCACCCGCTCGACGCCCATGGTGTCCACCAGCAGCCGCAGCGCGGCCGGTTCGAAGACCACCGAGTCGACGTGGAACCGGTCGACGTACGTGCTCGGCGGTGCGGTGGACGCCCCGCGCACCAGGTCGCCGCGACGGTGCCAGGCGTTGTCGGCGCGGCCCAGCCAGAACGGGAAGCTGCCGCCGCCGTGCGCGAAGCAGATCCGCAGCGTCTCCGGCACCCGGTCGAACACGCCGCCGAGGATCAGTGCCAGCACCGACAGGTGCGTCTCGGCGGGCATGCCGGTCAGCCAGCGGGCCATCCACCGGTCCAGCCGGGGGCCGCCGGGCATGTCCCACGGGTGGACGAACACCGGTGCGCCCACCTCGGCGCAGTGGGTGAGGAACTGCACGATGCCGGCGTCGTCGAGGTCCCGGTCGCCGACGTGGTTGCCGATCTCCACGCCGGCGTGCCCGGCGGCCAGGCAGCGGTCCAGTTCGGCGCAGGCGGCGTCCGGGTCCTGCAACGGCACCTGGCAGAACGGCACCAGCCGGTCGCCGCCGGCCGCGGTGACCTCAAGGGTGAGGTCGTTGAAGATCCGGGCCACCTTGACCGCCTGGTCGGCGGGGCGGTCATAGCTGAAGAAGACCGGGGTGGGCGAGACGACCTGCACGTCCACGCCATCGGCGGTCATGTCGGCGAGCCGGGTGGGCGCGTCCCAGCACGGCGCGCCGACCGGCCGGAACTCGGTCTCCCCCACCATGATCATGGCCGCGCGCTCGGAGTCCACCCGCAGCCACGGCCAGCCGGACCCGCCGCACGCCGCGGCCAGGTCCGGCCACCCCTTGGGTACGACGTGCGTGTGCACGTCCACGACCGGCATCGACCCGACCGGCACCGACACCCGGGTCAGCCCTTGCCCGGGTGCAGCGCGCCGCAGTTGTCGCAGGTGCGGGCCTGCTCGTCGGCGTAGAACGCGGCGAAGACGGGCGGCAGGTCGGCGGCGATGTCGCGGACCTGCAACTCCACCTCGTGCACCTTGTGGTGGCACTCGACGCAGTACCACTGGAACTTCTCCCGGGTGCCCTCCTCGCGGACCCGCTCGACCACCATGCCGATCGAGCCGGCCTCGGGACGCTGCGGCGAGTGCGGGGTGTTGCGGGGCAGCATCCACATCTGCCCCTCGCGCACGTGCACCGTACGCGGCCCCTCGGGCAGCATCAGGTTGATGTGCATGTTGCCCTTGACCTGGTAGAAGAACTCCTCGTACGGATCGACGTGGAAGTCCGTGCGCTGGTTCGGGCCGCCCACCACCATGACGATGAAGTCGTCGCTGCCGGGCAGCATCTCCTTGTTGCCCACCGGCGGCTTGAGCAGGTGCTGGTTGTCGCCGATCCAGCCGGAGAAGCTGAACGGCTCGGCGATCTCACTCATGGCGACCTCCAGGCGGAAGTAGGGCGACGGCCTGCATCTCGACGAGCAGGTGCGGGTGCGGAAGTTGGTGCACGGCGACAGTGGTCCGGGTCGGCCCGGTGGCGTCGAAGAACTCCGCCCACACCTCGTTGTAGCCACCGAAGTCGTTCATGTTGACCAGGTAGCTGGTGACCTGCACCAGGTCGCTCAGGTCGGCGCCGACCGACCGGAGCAGGTCACCGATGTTCCCGATCACGGCCCGGGTCTGCTCCCGGATGTCCAGGTCGGTGGTGCCGAACTCGTCCGCGGTGACCCCGGCGAACGTGTTGTCCGGCCGGCGCGACGAGGTGCCGGAGACGAAGACGAACCCGCCGGCCACCTTGACGTGCGGGAACGCGCCACGCGGCACGGCCTTGCCGGCGACGACGCGGGCGGTCACCGGGCCGCTTTCCGTTGGCGACCGCGGGGCACGCGGATCCGGCTCGCTCGGCGCGCTCACGGCAGCGCCCGCAGCGAGGCGGACCCGAGCTTCTCCACCACCGCGCGCACGTGCGCTCCCGGGCGCAGCGGCACCGCGGCGGTGGCCGCGCCGGCCAGGAAGACCCAGCCCTTACGCAGCCGCACACCGTGCCGACCGGCCAGCCGCAGGCCTTCGTCGAGCGCCCGACGCGGGTCGCCGAGGATGGCCGCTGTGGAGCCGACCTGCGCCACCCGACCGTCGATCTCCAGCAGCACGCCGAGGTTGTCCAGCCCGTCCGGCACCGGCGACCAGGCGCCGATCACGAACGCGGCGGCGGAGGTGTTGTCGGCGATCACGTCGGGCAGGGAGAAGGTGAAGTTCGCGTACCGGGAGTCGATCAGCTCGATCGCCGGGGCGACCGCGCGGACCGCCCGGGTGAACGAGCCGACCGGCTCGCCCGGGTCGGGCAGCCGGTCCAGCAGGAACGCCACCTCCGGCTCGACCCGGGGATGGATGAAGTCGCCGACGTCGACGCGGCCGCCGTCGGGCACCCGCATCACGTCGGTCAGCCGGCCCCAGATCACCTCGTCCACGCCGACCTGCGCCATCTTGGCCTTGCTGGTCAGTCCCATCTTCAGCCCGACGAGCCGCTCACCCCGGTCGAGGCGGCGCCGCACCAGCGCGGTCTGCACCGCGTACGCGGCGTCCACGTCGAGGCCTGTCTCGGCGGCGAGCTGCGGGATCGCCGTGGCGGTGTCCGCCGCCGCGCCCAGTTTCTCCGCGATACCCGCGACGTCCGGGCCGATCATGCTGTGCCACCTTTCGTTCGCGACTGCGGGGCTCGCAAAACCGGCTCACTCCTCGCGCTCACCGAGGCCACCTTTCGTTCGCGACTGCGGGGCTCGCAAAACCGGCTCACTCCTCGCGCTCACCGGTTCTCCTTGCTCGCCAGGTCCAGTGCCACGTCCACGATCATGTCCTCCTGGCCGCCGACCATCCGACGCCGACCCAGCTCGACCAGGATCGAACGGACGTCAACCCCGTACTTCGCCGAGGCCCGCTCCGCGTGACGCAGGAAGCTGGAGTAGACGCCCGCGTATCCCAGGGAGAGCGTCTCCCGGTCCACCTGGACCGGCCGGTCCTGCAACGGGCGGACCAGGTCGTCGGCGGCGTCCATCAGCGCGAAGACGTCACAGCCGTGCTCCCAGCCGTGCAGTTCGGCGACCGCCACGAACACCTCCAGCGGCGCGTTGCCGGCGCCCGCGCCCATGCCGGCGAGCGAGGCGTCCACCCGCACCGTCCGCCCGGCCGGCGAACCCACCGGACCGTCACCGAGCACCCGGCCGTGCTCCACGGCCAGCACGCTGTTCGCCACCCCCAGCGACAGGTTGTGGTGCGCGTGGATGCCGATCTGCGTCTGCGGCTCCAACACCTGCCGGTACGCGTCGACGCGCGCCGCCACGTCCGACATCAGCAGCCGGCCGCCCGAGTCGGTGACGTAGACGCAGTGCGCGCCGTACGACTCCATCAGCTTGGCCTGGGCGGCCAACCCGGCCGGGTCGTTGAGGTGCGACATCATCAGGAACCCGGAGACGTCCATGTCGTTCTCACGGGCCCACGCGATGTGCTGGGCGGAGATGTCCGCCTCCGTGCAGTGGGTGGCGATCCGTACGCTCGTCACGCCAAGCGCCTTCGCCGCCTTCAGGTCGGCGATGGTGCCGATGCCCGGCAGCAACAGTGTGGTGAGCCGCGCGGTGGTCAGCGCCTCGGCCGCGGCGGCGATCCAGTCCGCGTCGGAGGCCGCGCCGTGGCCGTAGTTGACGCTCGACCCGGCCAGGCCGTCGCCGTGCGCCACCTCCACGGCGGCCACCCCGGCGGCGTCCAGCGCCGCGGCGACGGTGCGCACCTGGTCGACCGTGTACCGGTGGCCGATGGCGTGCATGCCGTCGCGCAGCGTCACGTCCTGGATGTAGAGGTCGGTCATCGGGATGCCCCCTGCCGCGAACGCAGCACCACCAGCCGCTCCGCGGTGCGCAGCGCCGCCGAGGTCATGATGTCCAGGTTCCCGGCGTACGCGGGCAGGTAGTGCCCGGCGCCGGAGACCTCCAGGAAGACCGACACCTGCAGGGCGGTGACGTGCCGACCGAGCCCCGGCACGTAGGTGTCCACCGGGTCGAACTGCACGTCCTGCTTGAGCCGGTAGCCGGGCACGTACTCCTGCACCGTGGCCACCATGTCGGCCACCGACGCGGCGATCGCGTGCCGGTCCGCGTCGACGTCCGGGCACAGGCAGTAGACGGTGTCCCGCATCAGCAGCGGCGGGTCGGCCGGGTTGAGCACGATGATGGCCTTGCCGCGCTCGGCGCCACCGACCACCTCGATCGCCCGGGCGGTGGTCTCGGTGAACTCGTCGATGTTGGCCCGGGTGCCCGGCCCGGCCGAACGGGAGGCGATCGAGGCGACGATCTCCCCGTACGCGACCGGGGTGACCCGGCCGACCGCGTGCACGATCGGCACGGTGGCCTGCCCGCCGCAGGTGACCATGTTGACGTTCGGCTCGTGCAGGTGCTCGTCCAGGTTCACCGGCGGCACCACGTACGGCCCGATCGCCGCCGGGGTCAGGTCGACCACGGTGCGGCCGTGCGCCCGCAGCACCTCGTCGTGGCGGCGGTGCGCGCCGGCCGACGTGGCGTCGAAGACCAGTTCGACGTCGGCGAACCCGGGCAGCGCGACCAGCCCGTCGACGCCCTCGGCGGTGGTCGCCACGCCGAGCCGGCGGGCCCGGGCCAGGCCGTCGGAGGCCGGGTCGATGCCGGCCATCGCCACCATGTGCAGGCTCTCACCGAGCCGCAGTACCTTGATCATCAGGTCGGTGCCGATGTTGCCCGACCCGAGCACCGCCACACCGACGCTCATGAGGTTCCCTCCGTCGAGAAGCAGGTACGCACCGAACCGAGCCCGGAGATGCGCGCCTCGTATGCCGCGCCCGGCGTCACCGCGACCATCGGGCCGAGCGCGCCGGAGAGCACCACGTCACCGGCGCGCAGCGGGTCACCGGCGCGGGCCATCGTGGCGGCCAGCCACTGCAGCGCGTGCAGCGGGTTGCCCAGGCAGGCCGCCCCCGCGCCCACCGACACCGGCTCCCCGGCGTGCTCCAGCACCATCCCGCACAGCCGCAGGTCCACGTCGGCGAGCCGGCGCGGCGTGGTGCCCAGCACGAACAGCCCGCTGGAGGCGTTGTCGGCCACCGTGTCCACGATGGAGATGTCCCAGTCCGCGATCCGCGAGTCGACGATCTCGATGGCCGGCAGCACGTGGTCGACGGCCCGGATCAGGTCGACTGTGGTGACCCGCTCGTCGGGCAGGTCGCCGCCGAGCACGAAGGCGATCTCCGCCTCCACCCGGGGCTGGAGCAGCCGCCCGATCGGCACCTCGACGCCGTCGCCCACGGCCATGTCGTCGAACAACACCCCGAAGTCGGGCTGGAAGACGCCGAAGCTCTCCTGCACGGCGCGCGAGGTCAGACCGATCTTCGCGCCGACCCGCCGGTGCCCCTTGCCCAGGCGCTGCCGGGTGTAGACCTGCTGCACCTGGTAAGCGGCCTCGACGTCCCCCTCCGGCAGCAGCCGGCCGCGCAGCGGCGGGCAGGGCTTCCCCTGCTGCCGGGCCACCGCCAACTCCCGGTTCGCGGCCTCGATGTCCACGGTCATGGCTGCTCCTCGCTCACGTCGCTCGGGACGCCGGCCATTGTGCCCGCCGCGCCCGCCCACCCCACGCCGCCCGCTCATGCTGAGCCCTCCTTCGTTCGCGACTGCGGGGCTCGCAGAACCGGCTCACTCCTCGCGCTCACGACAAGTCCACGCAGACGTTTGTGAGCTCGGAGTAGAAGTCGAGCGAGTGCACGCCGCCCTCCCGGCCGATACCGGACGCCTTCACCCCACCGAACGGGGTGCGCAGGTCCCGCAGGAACCACGTGTTGACCCAGACGATGCCCGCGTCCAGCCGGGCACCGGCCCGGTGCGCCCGCCCCACGTCCCGGGTCCACACCGTCGCCGCCAGGCCGTACTCGGTGCCGTTCGCCAGCGCGTACGCCTCGTCGTCGTCGTCGAACGGCGCGACGTGTACCACCGGGCCGAAGATCTCCTCGCGGTTCGTGCGGGCGTCCGCGCCGAGGCCGCTGAGCACGGTCGGCTGCACGTACGCCCCGCCGTCCCGGGCGTCGCCGAACCGGGGCGTGCCCCCACCGGCGCGCACCTCGGCGCCCTCGGTGCGGGCCAGCGCGTAGTGGCCGAGCACCTTGTCCCGGTGGCCGTGCGAGATCAGCGGCATGTTCACCGTCGCCTCGTCGGCCGGCCAGCCGTACGCCAGTTCGTCGGCGCGTTTCGCCAACCGCGCGGTGAACTCCTCGAACACCGGCCGCTGCACGTAGATGCGTTCCGTGCAGAGGCAGACCTGCCCGCCGTTGGTGAAGCTGGACCGCACCGAACCGGCGACCGCCGCGTCCAGGTCGGCGTCGGCGAAGACCAGCCCGGCGTTCTTGCCGCCCAACTCGAAGCTGACCGCCTTCACCCCGTCGGCGGCGGCACGCATGATGGCGCTGCCGGTGGCCGACTCCCCGGTGAACGTGATGGCGTCCACGCCCGGGTGCCGGGTCAGGTGCTCGCCGGCCGAGCCGGGGCCGAAGCCGTGCACCAGGTTGAACACGCCGTCCGGCACGCCGGCCGCGGCCATCACCTCGGCCAGCAGCGTGGCCGACGCGGGGGTCTCCTCGCTGGGCTTGACCACCACCGCGTTCCCGCACGCCAGCGCCGGGGCGACCTTCCAGGTGAGCAGCAGCAGCGGCAGGTTCCACGGGACGATGACCGCGACCACGCCGACCGGTTTGCGGACCGCGTAGTTGAGCGCCCGCCCTCCGGTCGGGGTCACCGTGGTGAACGACTCGGTGGGTGTGGTCGCCACGATCTCGGCGAACGTCCGGAAGTTGGCCGCGCCGCGCGGGATGTCCAGCGTGCGGGCCTGCGAGATGGCCTTGCCGGTGTCGGCCACCTCGGCGGCGACCAGGTCGTCGAAGCGACGCTCCAACTCGTCGGCGACCCGGCGCAGCACCTCGGCGCGTTCCCGCTCCCCCATCCGGCCCCACGGGCCGCGCAGCGCCGCCCGGGCCGCGGCGACCGCGTCGTCGACCACCGACGCGGGGGCCTCGACCACCTCGAAGACCGGCTCACCGGTGACCGGGCTGCGTTTCGTGAACCGGGTGCCGGCGTCGACGAAGGCGCCGCCGACGAAGTTGCGCAGCAGGCCGGGGCCGTCCGGCGCGTACCCGGTCATCAGCCGGGGGTCCCAGAGCGTCACCGCCGCCTCCCCAGGGCCGCGCCGATGCCGCCGAGCACCAACGCCGCGGCGCCCGCCGCGACCGCGCCGGCGACCGCGTGCTGCCGGCGCACCCGGTGGCGCACCTGCGCGTACGGGACGGTGGAGAAGGAGACCTGCTCGTACTGGGAGACGTAGCGGCCGGGCAGCGCGCTTTCCAACGCGTGCTCGACCTTCTTCCGGGTGCGGAACAGCGGTGAGGCCACCTTGTCCCGCATCTCCACGAAGTTCGCCAGCGCCATCCGGGCGATCGCCTCCGCGTTGTCCCGGCGGCGATGCTGGAACAGCGGCAGCGCGGCGGTCCACTCGTCGTCGCACTCGGACAGGCAGCGGTCCAGCTCGACCACGTCCTCGAACGCGCAGTTCGCACCCTGGCCGTAGAACGGCACGATGGCGTGCGCGGCGTCGCCGACCAGTCCCACCGTCCCGGCCACCTGCCACGGCGCGCACCGCACCGTGCCGAGCACCCCGACCGGGTTGTGCTGGTAGTCGTCGACCAGGTTCGGGGCGAGCGGGACCAGGTCCGGGTAGTGGGTGGCGAAGAACTGTTCGATCGCCGCCGGGCTGCTCAACGACGCGAAGCTGCGGGTGCCGTGGGTGGGCCAGAACAGCGTGCAGGTGAAGGAGCGGTCCGGGTTCGGCAGCGCGATCATCATCGAGGTGCCGCGTGGCCAGATGTGCAGCGCTCCCGGGTCGAGCGCGAACTCCCCGCCCAGCGGCGGGATGGTCAGTTCCTTGTAGCCGTAGTCGAGGAAGTCCAGGCTCTCGGTCAGCCCGCCGTACGCGAGCAGTTGCCCGCGCACCGCGGAGCCGGCGCCGTCGGCGCCGAGGACGACCGAGGCGGTGGCGGTGACCTTGCCCTGCGGCGTCTCGAACGTCATCTCGGGGCCGAGCGGGTCCAGGCCGACCAGCCGGTGGTCGAAGGCGACCCGCACCCCGGGCAGCGCGGCGGCGGCGTCGAGCAGCGCGTTGTTCAGCGCGCCCCGGCTGATCGAGTTGATCGCCAGGTCGCCGGCGCGGCTGTACGACTGGAACTGCGGCTCGCCCTCGACCGGGTGGATCATCCGGCCGCGCATCGGCAGCGCGTCCGCCAGCACCTGCTCCTCCAGGCCGATGCGGCGCAACGCGTCCAACCCCCGCTCGGACAGCGCCAGGTTGATCGACCGCCCCCGCTCGGCGGTGCCGGTGCGCGGGTCGGGCCGCCGCTCGTACAGGGCCACCGGGTAGCCGCGCCGGGCCAGGTAGCAGGCCAGCAGACAACCGGCCAGCCCGGCGCCGACGACCGCGATCTCGTCGCGTTCCGTCATCACCCCTCCTCGGCGACCACAGCGGCCAGCGCCTCGGCGACCCGCCAGCAGTCGTGGTACGTCGAGTAGAGCGGCACCGGGGCGAACCGGACGACGTCCGGCTCGCGGGCGTCGGCGATCACGCCGTGCTCGTGCCGCAGCCGCTTGGTCAGCTCGTTCGCGCTCCCCACCCCGATGCGCACGGAGAGCTGGCAACCCCGCCGGGCCGGGTCACGCGGCGTGACCACGGTCAACGGGCGGCCCGGGGTCACCTCGTCGAGCAACTGTTCCAGCCAGGCGGTGAGCCGCAGGCTGCGCTCGCGCAGCGCGGGCATGCCGACGGAGTCGAACAGCTCCAGCGAGGTGCGTACCGGGCCCATCGCGAAGATCGGCGGGTTGGAGATCTGCCACGCCTCCACGGTGGCCGGCGGCCGGGACACCGGGGTCATCTCGAACCGGGTGGCCGCCTCGGTGCTCCACCAGCCCTCGAAGCGCGGCAACGCCGGGTCGCCGAGGTGCCGCTCGTGGACGAACACGCCGCCCGGCGCGCCCGGCCCCGAGTTCAGGTATTTGTAGGAGCACCAGGCCGCGAAGTCGACGTCCCAGTCGTGCAGCGCCAGCGGCACGTTGCCGGCGGCGTGCGCCAGGTCCCAGCCGATCACCGCCCCGGCGGCCCGCCCCGCAGCGGTGACCGCCGGGATGTCCATCAGCTCGCCGGTGAGGTAGTTGACGCCGCCGAGCAGCAGCAACGCCACCGTGTGCCCCTCGCGGGCCAGGAAGTCGAGGACCTCCTCGGTGCCGAGGGTGTCGGTGCCCGGCCGGGGCTTGAGCCGGACCACCGTGGTGTCCGGGTCGAGGCCGTGGAAGCGGGCCTGGCTGCGCACCGCGTAGCTGTCCGAGGGGAACGCGCTGTCCTCGATGACGATCCGGGTGCGCTCCCCCGCCGGCCGGTAGAAGCTGACCATCAGCAGGTGCAGGTTGACCGTGAGGGAGTTCATCACCACGGTCTCCGCCGGTCGCGCGCCGACCAGCCGAGCCGCCGGGGCGGTCAGCGACTCGTGGTACGGCAGCCACGGCCGCTCCGCCTCCAGGTGCCCCTCCACGCCGAGCCGACGCCACGCGTCCAGGTCGGTGAGGAGTTCGTCCCGGGTGGCCCGCGGTTGCAGGCCGAGGGAGTTGCCGGCCAGGTACGCCGCGTCCGGGTAGCGCCCGCCGTCGGCGGGTGGCACGTGGAACAGGTGCCGGTGGCCGGGGTCGGCGGCGTCGCGCCGGTGGGCTTCGTTCTCGGGGGTGTGCATGCTGCCTCTCGTCACATCGCGGTGCGGGCCGACCACAGCTCCGGGAAGACCACCCGGGCCATGCTGCGCTGCAACCATGCCAGGCCGGCGGAGCCGCCACTGCCGACCTTCGCCCCCATGGTGCGCTGCACCGCCTTGACGTGGTTCCAGCGCCAGTCGCCGAACTGCTCGGCCACCTCGGTCAGCGCCTCGCCGAGCAGGCGCAGGTGGTTGTCCGGGCCGCTGTCGCCGTAGACGTGGACCCAGGCGGCCTCGACCGCCGGGTGCGCCTCGTGCTCGGCCGCGACGTCCCGCTCCAGCAGCTCGGCCGGCACGTCGAACCCCTTGCGGGCCAGCAGCGCGACCACGTCGTCCCAGAGGCTCGGGGTGGTCAGCGCGGCGGTCAGCTCGTCGTACACCTCGGTCTGCCGCCGGAACGGGCGGATCAACGCCGGGTCGCGCAGGCCGAGCACGAATTCGAGCTGCCGGTACATCGCGGACTGGAAGCCGGAACCCTCACCGAGGCGGTCGCGGAACCGGTTGAAGTCGGCCGGGGTCATCCACCGCAGCCCCTGCCAGGCCGCGTTGAGCCCTTCCAGGTGCAGCGCGGCGCGGCGCAGCGGGGGCAGCGCCTCCCAGATCCGGTCCGCCCGCAGCTCACGCTGGGCGTGGCGCAGCTCGTGGCGGGTCAGCCCGAAGTACAGCTCCATGATCTGGCTGACCATGAGGAAGGACATCTCGCCCGGGTCGTCGCTGAGCGGCTCCTGGAGCCGGTGCAGGGTGCTGGCCCGTACGTAGGCGTCGTAGGGCACCCGGTCGGCGAACTCCAGCGTGGGCTCGCCGCCGTTGCGCGCCGCCCGGGCCGCCCGCTGCTGCGAGGTGACCGGGCGCACCGCCGTCGTCTGTTCCACGTCATTCTCCGTCCGTGCGCGGGGGTAGAGGTCATGATCCCGCTGTCGACGGCGCGGATGGAATGCCTCTTCCACGGCGGTATGGTGGCCGGACCTCACGAACGGAAAGCATCTCGCGCCCATTACTTCACGGAAGGAAGGTCGCCGCGTGGACGACATGGACTGGGCGTTGCTGCGTGAGCTCCAGGCCGACGCCCGGCTCTCCTACAGCGAGTTGTCCCGCCGGGTGCACCTGTCCCCGCCGGCGGTCGCGGAACGGGTGCGCCGGCTGGAGGAGTCCGGCGTGATCACCGGCTACCACGCCCACGTCGACCTCACCCGGGCCGGGTGGACCGTGCTCGCGCTGATCCGCATGTCCTGCTATGGATCGCGCTGCATCCTCAACGACCCGGAGGTGGCGGGATGGCCGGAGATCATGGAGATCCACCGGATCACCGGGGACGCGTGCAGCATGCTCAAGGTCGCCGCCACCTCGATGGGTGAGTTCGAGGGCGTCATCGACCGCCTCGCCCCGTACGGCCAGCCGTCCAGCACGATGGTGCTCTCCACGCCGCTGAGCTGGCATCCGGTGGCGAAGACGTCCCGTTAGCTACCCCCGCCCGCCGGGAAAGCAGGCGCCGCTGCCCGTCAGCGGGTCCGGCGCACCGTCGCGCCGGGAGGGGGGAACCATGCGAGGGCTCCTGTCACATCGCGCGTTGTCGTCGGTACTGGGCCTGCTCGGCCTGGTCGCGGCATTCGTCCTGTCCACCGCGCCGCCGGCCCGGGCCGGGGAGAGCGTGTTCATCGAGGTGACGCCGAACAGCGTCCAGGCCGGTTCCCGGGTGCACCTGCGGGCCGGCTGCGACAACAGCAACAACCGGCAGGCCCAGGTGAACTCGGACGCCTTCGGCCGGGTCACGCTCAGGCCGGACAACGGCTTCCTCACCGGCTCGGTCACGGTGCCCGGCGACAAGCCGCCCGGCGACTACCCGGTGAGCCTGGACTGCGCCAACGGCAACACCGCGTCCACCATGCTCACCGTGCTCAACATGGCGCAGCCGAGCAAGGGGCCGGCGACCGGCGGCGGAGGCACCGCCACGGGCGGCCGGGGCGCCGGCTCACTGCTCATCGTCGGCGGTCTGGTCGCGGTGGCCGTGGTGGCCGGCGTGAGCGCCCGCCGCAAGCCCGGTAGCCGCTCCTGACGGGGTCGGGATCATGGCCCGCGCACCGCGCCGCCACAGCCGAGTGGGTCCGGTGAGCCGGACCCGCCGGCGCGGCGGACGCTCCGCCGGACCGCTCCGGGCCGCGCTGCGGCTGACGTCCCGGGCCGCGCGCCGGTTCACCCGCACCGCCGGGCAGGCGTTCTCGGCGAGCGTCGCCACCACCGACCCGCGGCCGGTACCGGCCCGGCCCGCCACGGCCACCACCCGCCGGTACGCCCCGAGCCGCGGACCGGGTGTCCCGGTGCTGGTGGTGGCGGCTCTGATGGCGGTGATCGTGGCGATGCTCGGGGTGGAACGGTTGACCGGACTCAGCGTCCTGCCCGACCGGATCGTGGCCGGCCTGCGCCCGCCGCCGAAGAAGTTCCCGGTGCTGCCGGCCAGCCCGCCGACCGACCTGAGCATCGGCAAGCTCGACCTGCGCGCGCCGGTGCACCGGGTCGGCATCGCGCCCGACGGCAGCATCGCCGTGCCGGACGTGGGACGGCCCGGGGAGGTCGGCTGGTACGACCAGGGCCCCACCCCCGGGCAGTACGGCCCGGCGGTGCTGGTCGGGCACGTCGACACCTCCACCGGCCCGGCTGTCTTCCACGGCCTGCGGAACCTCGACGACGGTGACCGGATCGAGGTGACCCGGCAGGACCGCTCGGTGGCAGTCTTCGAGGTGACCTCGATCGAGCGGTACGGCAAGGAGAAGCTGCCGGTGCAGGACGTCTACGGCGACTTCAGCCGGCCCAACCTGCGGTTGATCACCTGTGGTGGGCGGTGGGTGGGCGGCCGGACCGGCTACGCCGACAACCTGGTCGTCTACGCCTCGCTGGTGAAGGCCCGGTGAGCCGGCCGCTCAGGCCGCCTCGGACTCGGCCTCCCGCAGGTCGAGCCAGTCCGCCCAGCGGGGGTCGGGCGCGCGGTGGCCGAGCACCCGCCACGCGGCGCCCTTCGGGGCGGCCGGCAGGCGGTGCAGCCGCCAGCCCAGCTCGGCCGGCGTCTTGTCGCCCTTGCTGTGGTTGCACCGCGCACAGGCGGCGACCACGTTCTCCCAGGCGTGCCGGCCACCGCGGCTGCGTGGGAAGACGTGGTCGATGGTCTCCGCCGGTCCCCGGCAGTAGGCGCACCGTCCGCCGTCCCGGGCGAAGATCGCCCGCCGGGACAGCCCGACGTGGGTGCGGTAGGGCACCCGGACGTAGCGGGTCAGCCGGACCACCGACGGCACGGGCAGCGCGTTGCGCGCGCTGTGCAGGATGCCCTCGCCGTCAGCCACGCAGACCGCCTTGGCGGAGAGGACGAGAATCGCGGCACGACGCACCGACACGACGCACAGGGGCTCGTAGGTGGCGTTGAGAACGAGTGCACCCGAGCCCGCCGTGGGTCGTATGTCAGGCATCGCGCTCACCCTCCCGGTCCAGCCGCTCCTGCCGTAGTCACGTCGGGACCGCCCCGCGGACAGCACGGACGGCCCCGACGCCGGCCGGGTCACCGACGTCCGTTGCGCCAATAGTCCCTGATCGGGCCTCCGATTGCACGTACTAATCCGCGCTACCACCGGCGGGCCTGACACCTGGTGCGGCGGGTCCGCGCCGGGCCGCTGCGGCGGGTGCGGTACGAAAGCACTGTGAACGTCTCCGATCTGATCTCCGCCGTGCTGTCCGCCGTCTCCGACCGGCGACCGGACTGCCAGGGCAGCAGCTCCTGCGAATGGGTGTACCGGGTGAGCGGCTCCGCCTGGTTCGCCGAGAGCAGCTACTGGATCCTGCTCAAGCCGTTGCGGATCGCCCTGATCCTGCTGCTCGCGGTGGCCGCCCGGTGGGCGCTGCACCGGACCATCAACCGGTTGGTGCGGACCACCACGGACAGCGCCGTGCCGACGATGCTGCGTCCGCTGCGGGAGCGGATCCCCAGTGCCACGCCCGACCCGGAGCAGTTCGTGCCGGAGCGGCGGCGGCAGCGGGCCGAGGCGATCGGTTCGGTGTTGCGCAGCCTGGTCACCGCGTTCGTCTTCGGCATCGCGGTGCTGATGGTGCTCAAGGAGTTCAGCTTCGACCTGGCCCCGCTGCTGGCCAGCGCCGGGATCGTCGGCGTGGCGCTGGGCTTCGGCGCGCAGAGCCTGGTGAAGGACCTGATCGCCGGGCTGTTCATGCTGATCGAGGACCAGTACGGCGTCGGCGACACGGTGGATCTCGGCGAGGCCACCGGCGTGGTGGAGGCGGTCGGCTTACGGGTGACCACGGTCCGCGACGGCCGGGGGGTGCTCTGGTACATCCGCAACGGCGAGATCATCCGGGTGGGCAACAAGAGCCAGGGGTGGGCGCTCGTCGTGGTCGACCTGCCGATCGGTTTCGCCGGCACCGAGGAGGCCACCGCCGTGCTGCGTACCGCGGCGGCGTCGGTGGCCCTGGACCCGGATCTGGCGCCGCACATGGTGGAGCAGCCGGACGTGCTCGGCGTCGAGCAGATGACTGTCGACGGCGCGGTGATCCGTACCGTGGTCAAGACCACCGCCGACGGCCAGTTCGCGGTCGGGCGTGAGCTGCGCCGCCGGCTGGCCGAGGCGCTGGAGAACTCGGGGATCACCGCCCGGATCGCGGCGGCCCGGCTCTTTCCCGGCCTGCCCACCCCGCCGCCGACCGAGGGCACCGGCGCCAGTGGAGCGACCTGAGTGGCGGACAGGTAGGACGATCTGCCGCGGGTCGCGCGCCGCGCGGCCCCTCGGGTATCGTCCGTTCGTTCAGTCGGAGATGCGACGATCAATCCGTTCGCCCTAGCTAGTTGTCAGACGATCGGGCAGAATCCGGTGAACACGCTCCACCGGGGAGTGTGCTCGTGTCCTCGCTGATCGATCGATCTGACGACGGTTCCCGGTCGGGCCATCACAAGTGGTCGACCAGGAACGATGGAGGCGACGGTGTCCGACGCGCGATCCGCCCAGGAGGGCCCGGCCACCTTCCGAGACGTGTTCGGGCAGTCCGAGTTCCGCGCGATCTTCGCCGCCAACGTCCTCTCCTGGGTGGGTGACTACCTCGCCCGGGCCGCGGTCACCGTGCTCGTCTTGCGCGAGACCCAGTCCGTCGCGCTCTCCGCCGCCGCGTTCGCCGTCAGCTACCTTCCCTGGCTGATCGGTGGTCCGCTGCTCTCCGCGCTCGCCGAACGGCACCACTACCGGCGCGTCATGGTGATCTGCGACGTCATCAGGATGGCGCTGATGGCGTTCGTCGCGATGCCCTGGATGCCCACCTGGTCGGTCTTCGCGCTGATCTTCCTGGCCACGCTCGCCAACCCGCCGAGCCAGGCCGCGCGATCGGCGCTGATCCCGCACATCCTCACCGGGGACCGGCTGGTCGTCGGGTTGTCCGCCTTCAACAGCGCGGGTCAGGCCGCCCAGGTCGTCGGCTACCTGATCGGCGCCACCGTCGCGGCCCTGAACCCGAACACCGCGCTGCTGGTCAACGCGGGCACGTTCGCGGTGTCGGCGGCCCTGGTGCGCTTCGGGGTGCGCGAACGGCCACCGGCGATGACCGCCGTGCACCGCAGCCACCTGCTGCGGGAAACCGCGCAGGGGTTCCAGATCGTCTTCGAGCGGCCGGTGCTGCGCGCGATCGCGGTGCTGGTGTTCTGCGCCATGCTCTTCTCGATCGTCCCCGAAGGGCTGGCGGCCGGATGGGCCGCCGACGGAACCGACGGCGCGGTGGACGCCGGCACCGCCCAGGCGGTCATCATGGCCGCCGTCCCGGCCGGATACATCCTCGGCGGGGTGGTCATCAGTCGGTTCGTCGCGCCGGCACGCCGGCTGGCCCTGATCCGCCCGCTCATGGTCCTCGCGCCGGCGACACTCGTGCCCGCGCTGCTGAACCCGTCACCGGCCGTGGTGGCCGTGCTGGCCGCCGGCTGCGGTTTCGCCGTCGGCGGGCTCATCCCGGTCGCCAACGGACTTTTCGTGCAGGCGCTGCCGGACGGCTACCGGGCCCGGGCGTTCGGCGTGATGGCCACCGGCACCCAGGTCATCCAGGGCACCGCGGTGCTCGCCACGGGCGCGCTCGCGGAGCGGTACTCCGTCCCCTCCGTGGTCGGCGTCTGGAGCGCGACCGGGGTGCTCATCATGGGGGCGGCGGCGTTCGCGTGGCCGCGACCGGGCGAGATCGACGCGGCCATCGAGACCGCGCGCGCCGAGTCGTCGGCCGCCGGGCCGGCACACCCGGCCACACGTGCGCCGGCGTCGGGCGACCAGGGCCACGAGCAGGGCCGGCCTCGGCACGCGGTGACGTGATCCGCGCCGCTGTCCGGGCGGGCGCGGGTAGCGGGCCACACCTGGCAGGATGGGAACGTGACTTCCCCAGGCGAGTCGATGACCCTCTTCGAGGCGATCGGCGGTGAACCGGCCTTCCGCAAGCTCGTGGACGAGTTCTACGTCGGGGTCGCGGAAGACCCGCTGCTGCGCCCGATGTACCCGGAGGAGGATCTCGGTCCGGCGGCGGACCGGCTGACCCTGTTCCTGATCCAGTACTGGGGCGGCCCACACGCCTACTCCGAGCAGCGCGGTCACCCCCGGCTGCGGATGCGGCACGCCCCCTACCGCATCGGGGCGGCCGAGCGGGACGCCTGGCTGCACCACATGCGCCGGGCGGTGGACCGGTTGGACCTGCCGCCGCAGCTCGCCGCCGCTCTCTGGGACTATCTGGAGCGGGCCGCCTACTTCATGGTGAACGCGGAGGAGGATCCGGCCGCGGGCTGACCCCGCGGCGAGATCGCACCGTCAGAGCAGGGCGCCCTCGTCGTGCAGCCAGTCGACGAACGTGGTGGCCACCGCGGCGCCGCAGTCGAGCATCTCGACGAGCAGGGCGTCGTGGGTGCCGGCACCCAACGGCACCTGCAACTCGGCGTAGATCGGAAGCTGACCGCGCTCCGTCGGGTCGCCGATGTACGCCTTGCAGAACCGGCGGGTGTGGTTCCACTCGTTGACCACCCGGTAGGCGCGGTCGGCCCAGTCCGGTGGCACGGTCGCGTGCGGGCGGGCCCGCATCACCAGGATCTCGTCCTCCGGCCCCTCCAGCGCGACCAGCACCGCGTGCCGCTCCCACATGGCCAGCAGGTTGCCGTCGCCGTCGGCCAGATAGCGCACGTCCAGCAGGTCGAGCGCGTCGCGGACCCGGCACAGGGTGACCGGGGCGACCGTGGCCGGCATGTCCGCGATGACCTGACGCTCGGGTGGCGCCGCGTCGTCTCCCGGCTGGCGCGGGGTCGGTGGCCCGACCCGGATGGTGTCATCCACTGTGGTCCCGCTTCGAGTTTCCGGATCGCCGCCACCGGCGGGACCGGGGCGCCATGACCACCACGGCATCGCTCGCGCACCTCACTCCCCAGCGGATCCAGCTGCCTACGGTGCGTTGGATCCGAGGATGGACGGTACCCGGACAGTCGGCTTGAGGCATCCCCCCAACGACCGCCCCAAACCGGAAGAACGATGCCGGGTCATCCGTTCGGCGGAGCAGGGCTCGGCGTGAGTGCAAGATCCGCGACCGTACGCGACCACGCCGCCCCGAACGGCCCGACAAGCCCGACCCAGCGGCCGGCGCTGCGCACCCGGACGTCGCCGTCGCCGAGGAACCCCATCCGGACCAGCCCTTGCACCAGGCGCTGCGACACCTCCACCGGGGCCGCCGACACCCCCTCGTCCGGGGTCACCACGATCGCCACGTGGTCCAGCAACGCGTCCCGCACCACGCGCTGACCCACCGCCCGGCCGGCCACCCCGTGCGCGACCGCCTCCCGCAGGGTCACCGCCGCCGCTTCCGCGATCCGGCGCACCTCGGCGCCCGGCAGCACCTCCACCGCCCGGCTCGCGGCCGGCGGCAACTGCCACCGCCAGCCCGCGTCGCGGCGCGCCGGTAGCGCGTCGCCCCCGGCGGTCAGTTCGGCCAGCAGTTCCCCCGCGCCCACGGTCGCGTCCTGAGGGGCCGTGCCCGGCACGGTGCGGACCACGAGCACCCCCCAGGGCAGCCGGCCCCACAGGGCCGTACGGCCGGCGCCGGGCACCGGGCGGAGCCGGACCAGGGCGGCCGGGTCGAACCGGACCAGCCGGGCCAGGAACGCCCCGGCGTCGGCCACCCCGGTCAGCCCGTGCCCGGTCATCCGGCCAACCCCGGCGCGTAGCGCAGCAGGAACGCCCGCTCCTCCGGCGAGATCCGGCGCGGGCGCTGCGCGGCCAGGTCGAACGGCACCAGCACCGACCGGGCGGTGCCGGCCAGTGCGTCGCCGTCGTACAGCTCGTAGGCGACCGAGAAGGACGCGGCACGGATCTGGTCCACCCAGAGTTCGATCCGCACGGTGGGGGCCGCCTCCGCGCTGGCCCGGCCGAGCGCGTAGTCGACCGGGCGGAGGTAGTCGACCTCGTGCCGGCGGATGACCACACCGTCGGCGAACGAGCCCACCCCCCACGCCCGGCCACCGGCGAACATCAGCGCCACCCGCGCCTCCTCGTAGAGGGTGAGGAAGCGGGCGTTGTTGATGTGCCCGTACGCGTCCAGGTCGGACCAGCGCAGCGCACAGTGGTAGACGAACCGGTCAGACAAGGCTCAGCACCGGTCAGTCACGGGTGAGCTTGCGGTAGGTCACCCGGTGCGGTCGGGCAGCCTCGGCGCCCAGGCGTTCGACCTTGTTCTTCTCGTACGCCTCGAAGTTGCCCTCGAACCAGAACCACTTCGCCGGGTTCTCGGCGTCGCCCTCCCAGGCCAGGATGTGCGTGGCGACGCGGTCGAGGAACATCCGGTCGTGGGAGATGACCACGGCGCAGCCGGGGAACTCCAGCAGTGCGTTCTCCAGGCTGGACAGCGTCTCCACGTCCAGGTCGTTGGTCGGCTCGTCGAGCAGGATGACGTTGCCGCCGATCTTGAGGGTCAGTGCCAGGTTGAGCCGGTTGCGCTCGCCGCCGGAGAGCACCTTCGTCGGCTTCTGCTGGTCCGGCCCCTTGAAGCCGAACGCCGCGATGTACGCCCGGGACGGCATCTCGACCTTGCCCACCATGAGGTGGTCCAGCCCGTCGGAGACGACCTCCCAGACCGTCTTGTCGCCGTCCAGGCCCTGCCGGTTCTGGTCGACGTACGACAGCGAGACGGTGTCACCGACCTTGACCGCGCCGCTGGTCGGCTGCTCCAGCCCGACGATGGTCTTGAACAGCGTGGTCTTGCCGACGCCGTTGGGACCGATGATGCCGACGATGCCGTTGCGCGGCAGCGAGAACGACAGGTCCTCGATGAGCACCCGGTCGCCGAAGCCCTTGGTGAGGTGCTGCGCCTCGATCACCGTGCTGCCCAGGCGGGGGCCCGGCGGGATCTGGATCTCCTCGAAGTCCAGCTTCCGGGTCTTCTCCGCCTCGGCGGCCATCTCGTCGTAGCGGTCGAGGCGCGCCTTGGACTTGGTCTGCCGCGCCTTGGCGTTCGAGCGGACCCACTCCAGTTCCTCGGAGAGGCGCTTGCGCATCTTGGCGTCGCGGCGCCCCTCGACGGAGAGCCGGGCCGCCTTCTTCTCCAGGTAGGTGGAGTAGTTGCCCTCGTAGGGGTAGGCCCGGCCGCGGTCCAGCTCCAGGATCCAGTTGGCCACGTTGTCGAGGAAGTAGCGGTCGTGGGTGATGGCCAGGACGGTGCCCGCGTACTTGGCCAGGTGCTGCTCCAGCCACTGCACGCTCTCCGCGTCCAGGTGGTTCGTCGGCTCGTCGAGGAGCAGCAGGTCGGGGGCCTCCAGCAGCAGCTTGCACAGCGCCACGCGACGACGCTCACCGCCGGAGAGCGTGGTCACGTCGGCGTCCGGCGGCGGGCAGCGCAGCGCGTCCATGGCCAGTTCGAGCTTGGAGTCGATGTCCCACGCGTCGGCGGCGTCCAGGTCCTCCTGGAGCCGGCCCATCTCCTCCATCAGATCGTCGGAGTAGTCGGTCGCCATCTGTTCGGCGATGGCGTTGAACCGGTCCAGCTTGGCCTTCGTCTCGGCGACCGCCTCCTCGACGTTGCCCAGGACGGTCTTGGACTCGTTGAGCGGCGGCTCCTGCGCCAGCATGCCGACGGAGTAACCGGGCATGAGCCGGGCCTCGCCGTTGCTCGGCCGGTCGAGCCCTGCCATGATCTTGAGGAGGCTGGACTTGCCGGCGCCGTTCGGGCCGACCACACCGATCTTGACACCCGGCAGGAAGTTCAGCGTCACGTTGTCGAGCACGACCTTGTCGCCGTGCGCCTTGCGCGCCTTGTCCAGGACGTAGATGAACTGGGCCACGGTGCGGGCTACCTCCGTCGGTTGCGATCGCGGGCTTGTCGGGTGCGGGGGCGCGGGCGTCGATCGCCGCCCGCCGCCGCCGGCCGGGAGCCGGCCGCGCGCACGCCGTCGTCAATCCTGACAGGTACGGACCGCCACGCCCACATCACCCCACCCCGTCCCCGGCCGGACCGACCTGGGCCGGACCTGCGCGCCGGCCGCTCGTCGACCTCCGCCCCGCCGTGTCGACAAGATCACGCGTTTGGTTCGGCGCTTCCAGGTCGGGTAGGTAACTGCGGCACGGGGGATCAGAAGCCGCAGCTACGCTCAGTACGCTCATCGCGGTGGACCAGTCAGCACCCGGAGGTGGCCGATCGTGACCGTCCGTAGCTCCTTTGTCGTTGTGGCCAACCGACTGCCTGTCGACGAGGTGAGCACACCCGAGGGGCGGCAGTGGCGGCGCAGCCCCGGCGGCCTGGTGACCGCGCTGCACCCGGTGCTGGCCGAGCACAAGGGCACCTGGGTGGGGTGGGCCGGCGGCACCGGCGCCGCCCCCGAGCCGTTCGACCTGGAGGGCATCCGGCTACATCCGGTGCCGTTGAGCGCCGAGGAGTTGGAGCGCTACTACGAGGGTCAGTCGAACGCCACGATCTGGCCGCTCTACCACGACGCGGTGGAGACGCCGGCCTACAAGCGGCGCTGGCGCGAGGCGTACCGGTTGGTCAACGCCCGGTTCGCAGAGGCGGCGGCCGACGTGGCGGCCGAGGGCGCGACCGTCTGGGTGCAGGACTACCAGCTCCAGCTCGTGCCGGCGATGCTGCGCGAGCTGCGGCCCGACCTGCGGATCGGGTTCTTCCTGCACATCCCGTTCCCGCCGATCGAGCTGTTCATGCAGATGCCGTTCCGCACCGAGATCCTGCGCGGGCTGCTCGGCGCGGACCTGGTCGGCTTCCAGCAGCGGCTGGCGGCGCAGAACTTCGTCCGGCTGGCCCGGCACCTGCTCGGCCTGCGCTACGAGGGGCAGATGATCCAGGTCGACGGCCGGCAGGTGAAGGCCGGCGCCTTCCCGATCTCGATCGACACCAGGGAGATGGAACGGCTGGCCGAGGACCCGGCGATCCAGGCCCGGGCCAAGCAGATCCGCGAGGAGCTGGGCAACCCGAAGACGATCATCCTGGGTGTCGACCGGCTCGACTACACCAAGGGCATCGAACTCCGCCTCAAGGCCTTCCGCGAACTCCTAGCTGACGGAAAGTTGACAGTTCCGGACGCGGTTATGGTGCAGGTCGCCACGCCCAGCCGCGAGCGTGTGGAGCACTACCAGGCACTACGGGTGAAGGTGGAACGCGAGGTTGGTCGGATCAATGGCGAATTCGGCCGGGTCGGCGTGCCGGCGGTGCATTACCTCCATCAGTCGTACAGTCGCTCCGAGTTGGCCGCGATGTACGTCGCGGCCGACGTGATGATGGTGACCCCGCTGCGAGACGGAATGAATCTGGTGGCCAAGGAGTACGTCGCATCGCGCGCCGACCAGGGCGGCGCGCTCGTGCTCAGTGAGTTCGCCGGCGCCGCCACCGAGCTGCGCCAGGCGTTCCTGTGTAATCCGCACGACCCGGACGCGGTGAAGGACGCGTTGCTACGGGCCGTGCACGTCGAAAAGCCCGAAGCCCGCCGCCGGATGCGCGTCATGCAACGCCATCTGCGCAGCCACGACGTGGGTCAGTGGGCCAAGTCGTTCCTCAGCGAGCTCGGCGTCGGCGATACGGAGGCTGCGTGACCTCGCCCACCACCGCCGCCCACGGCGGCGTGCTGGACCCCGAACTGCGCTCCGCCATCGGCCGGATCGCCCGGGTGCCCCAGCTCCTGGTCGCCTGCGACTACGACGGCACGCTGGCGCCGATCGTCGAGGACCCGAGCAAGGCCGTACCGCTGCCGGAGTCGGTGGCCGCGATCCGCGCGCTTGCCTCCCTGCCGCAGACAAGCGTCGCGGTCGTCTCCGGCCGCGCGCTGCGCGACCTCGCCACGCTCTCCCGGCTGCCCAGCGAGGTGCACCTGGTGGGCAGCCACGGCTCGGAGTTCGACATCGGCTTCGTCGAGCGGCTCACCCCCGAGCTGGTCGCGGCCCGGCACCGCCTCCGCGAGGCGCTGCGGGAGATCACCAACGCGCACCCAGGCGTCCGCCTGGAACGCAAGCCGGCGAGCGTCGCCGTGCACACCCGCGGCGTCGACCCGCAGGTCGCCGCGCGGGCCGTCGAAGCGGTTCGCAGCGGACCGGCCACCTGGGACGGCGTCACCGTCACCCAGGGCAAGGAGGTCATCGAGCTGTCGGTGGTGGCCACCCACAAGGGTCTGGCGATCGACCAGCTCCGGACGCAGCTCGCGGCCAGTGCGGTGCTCTTCCTCGGCGACGACGTCACCGACGAGAACGCCTTCGGCAACCTGCACGGGCCGGACGTCGGCATCAAGATCGGCCCCGGGGAGACCCAGGCCGACTACCGGGTGGCCGAGCCGATCGAGGCGGCCCGGGCGCTGGGGCTGCTGCTGGAGACGCGACGGCACTGGTTGTTCGGCGAGCGGGCGGTGCCGATCGAGCGCCACTCGATGCTGGCCAACGGCCGTACCGTCGCGCTGGTCACCCCGGAAGCCAAGATCACCTGGCTGTGTCACCCGAAGCCGGACTCGGCGGCCATCTTCGCCGACCTGGTCGGCGGCAGTCCGGCCGGGCACTTCACCGTCGGTCCGGAACGCGGCGGCATCCCGCTGGGCCAGCGCTACCGCAGCAACACCATGACGGTGGAGACCCGCTGGTCCGGCCTCACCGTGACCGACTGGCTGGACCTGCCGGCCCGGCAGACCACGCCTGACGACCCGGCCGTGGTCAGCGGCGACTCGACCCTGGTCCGGGTGCTCAGCGGCACCGGGCGGGCCCGGATCGAGTTCGCGCCGCGTCCCGAGTTCGGCCAGGTGGCCGTGCAGCTCCAGCCGCTCGACGACGGCCTGCTGGTGCTCGGCTCCAACGAGCCGGTCGCGTTGCACTCCCCCGGCGTCGAGTGGGACATCACCAACGACGCCGGGTACGAGACCGCGAAGGCCGTGGTCGACCTCGCCGCCACCGGCGGTCAGGTGGTGCTGGAGCTGCGCTTCGGCACGCAGAGCCTGGAACCGCACCGGCTGCCCGTGCACCAGCGGCAGGCCGCCGCCGAGCAGCCCTGGAAGGACTGGGTGGCCTCGCTGCGGCTGCCCACCACCGCCCGGGACCTGGTCGCCCGCAGCGCGTTGACGCTGCGCGGCCTCTGCCACGAGCCCACCGGCTCGATCCTCGCCGCGGCCACCACGTCGCTGCCCGAGGAACTGGGCGGGGTCCGTAACTGGGACTACCGCTACTGCTGGCTACGGGACGCGGCGATGACTGCCCGCGCGCTCGTCGACCTCGGCTCCACCGAGGAGGCCGAAGGTCTGCTGCGCTGGATCGACGGCGTGGTCGAGCGCACCGGCGGGCACCCGGAGCGGCTGCACCCGCTCTACACCGTCGACGGCTTCGAGCTGGGCGCCGAGGCGGTCATCGACACGCTGCCCGGGTACGCCGGTTCCCGGCCGGTGCGCGTCGGCAACCTCGCCAACCACCAGCTCCAACTCGACGTGTTCGGCCCGGTGGCCGACCTGATCGCGGCCGTGGCCGACGCCCGGGGCTCGGTCCGGGAGGACGAGTGGCGGGTCCTGGCGAACATGGTCGAGGCGGTACGCCGCCGCTGGCACGAGCCCGACCACGGCATCTGGGAGGCCCGCCTCCCCCCACGGCACCACGTCTTCTCCAAGGTCATGCTCTGGATGACGGTGGACCGGGCGTTGCACGTGGTGCGCCGGCACGGCGGCGAGGACCGGCCGGAGTGGGTGGAACTGCGCGACCGGATCGCCGCCAACGTCCTGGAGTTCGGCTGGCACCCGGAGGCCGAGGCGTACAGCGTCGCCTACGGCTACGAGGAGATGGACGCCTCGTCGCTGTGGATCGGCATCTCCGGGCTGCTCGCCGGCGACGACCCGCGGTTCCTGTCCACCGTGCTCAAGATCGAGGCGGATCTGCGCAGCGGCCCGGTGGTCTACCGCTACCACTGGGACGACGGGCTGCCCGGCCGGGAGGGCGGGTTCCACATCTGCACGGCATGGCTGATCGAGGCGTACCTACGCACCGGCCGCCGTACCGACGCCGAGGAACTGTTCACCCAGATGGTGGACACCGCCGGGCCGACCGGGCTGCTCCCGGAGCAGTACGACCCGCTCGCCGAGCGCGGGCTGGGCAACCACCCGCAGGCGTACAGCCACCTCGGGCTGGTCCGCTGCGCGCTGCTGCTGGACAACATGCTCAAGCAGTGACCCGATGACGTGACGCGGCCCGGGACCCGTGGGTTCCGGGCCGTGTCGCGTTCGTCAGGCCAGCGCGTGCACCACGTCACCGACCACCACGATCGCGGGCGGGCGCAGCCCGGCGTCGGCGACATCGGCGGCGACCGCGCCGAGCGTGGACCGCAGCATCCGCTGGGCCGCCGTGGTGCCCTCCTGGATGACCGCGGCCGGCGTGTCCGCCGGCTTGCCGTGCGCCATCAACGTGGCGCCGATCGCGGCCAGGTTCTTCAGGCCCATCAGGATCACCAGCGTGCCGCGCAGCCCCGCCAGCGACTCCCAGCGCACGAGCGACGCCGGCGAGTCGGGCGCGAGGTGCCCGGAGACCACGGTGAACTCGTGCGCCACCCCCCGGTGGGTGACCGGCACCCCGGCCACCTCGGGCACCGCGATCGCGCTGGTCACCCCGGGGACCACGGTCACCGGCACGCCCGCCTCCGCGCAGGCCAGCAGTTCCTCGCCGCCGCGGCCGAAGACGTACGGGTCGCCGCCCTTGAGCCGGACCACCGACCGGCCGGCGCGGGCCCGGTCCACCAGGATGCGGTTGATCTCCTCCTGGGCGCGCGACGGCCCGTAGGGGATCTTCGACGCGTCGACCAGTTCGACGTCCGGGCGCAGTTCGTCCAGCAGCAGGCCGGGCACGAGCCGGTCGGCGACCACCACCTCCGCCTCGGTGAGCAGCCGCCAGCCCTTCAGCGTGACCAGTTCCGGATCCCCCGGTCCGGCGCCCACCAGCGCGACGCGCCCGCCGGCCGCGAGCGGGGCCCCTTCCGTCGCCGGAGGCGTCCAGCCAGGGCCCTGCCGTGCCCCCAGCAGGGCGCGGACGGCGTCGCGGGTCGCCATGGCGCGGCGTGGGTCGCCGCCGCCGAGGACGGCCACGGTGACCGGGCCGTGTCGGGTCACCGCCGGCGTCCACGCGGTGGCGGCGGTCCGGTCGTCGGCGCGTACGCAGAAGATCCGCCGCTCGGCCGCGGCGTCGCTGACCGCCTCGGCGGCGGCCCGGTCGTCCACCGCCACCTGGACCAGCCACGCCCCGTCCAGGTCGGCGGGGACGAACCGGCGCGGCTGCCAGCGCAGCCGGCCCGCGTCGACGTGCGCGCGCAGCGCCGGGGTCAGCTCGGGCGACACCAGCAGCACGTCCGCGCCGGCGTCCAGCAGCGCCGGCACCCGCCGGGTCGCCACCGCTCCCCCACCGACCACGACCACCCGCCGGCCGTCCAGCCGCAACCCGAGGGGGTACGGGCTGGGCGGCGCGTCCGGGGCCGGGCCGGTCACTTCTCCGTCACCCCGGCGGAGTCGAACGTCGCCACCTCGTGCAGCACCCGCACCGCGCCGGTGACCATGGGCAGCGCCAGCAGCGCGCCGGTGCCCTCCCCGAGCCGCAGGCCCAGGTCGATGAGCGGGTCCAGCCCGAGGTGGCGCAGCGCGGCGGTGGCTCCGGGCTCGGCGCTACGGTGCCCGGCGACCATGGCGCCCACCGCGTCCGGCGCGAACGCGGCGGCGGCCAGCGCGGCGCTGACCGCGATCACGCCGTCGAGCAGCACCGGCACCCGGCGGGCGGCGGCGCCGAGAATCAGTCCGGCCAGCGCGGCGTGCTCCAGCCCGCCGACCGCCGCGAGCACGCCCAGCGGGTCGGTCGGGTCCGGCTCGTGCCGGGCCAGCGCGGCCCGGACCACGGCGACCTTGCGGGCGTACGTCTCGTCGTCCACGCCGGTGCCCCGACCGGTCGCCGCCGCCGCGTCCACCCCGGCGAACACGGCGACGAGCGTCGCGGACGGGGTGGTGTTGCCGATGCCCATGTCGCCGGTGAGCAGGATGCCCGCCCCGGCGTCGACGAGTTCCCCGGCGGTCCGGATGCCGACCTCCACCGCGGCCCGGGCCTCGTCGCGGGTGAGCGCGGCGGTGACGGTCATGTCCCGGGTGCCGGCGCGCACGTTCGCGGCCACCAGCCGTGGCCCGGTCGGACCGGACGCGCCGGCCGGGACCGGGGTGGCCACCCCGACGTCCACCACGGTGACCGAGGCGCCGGCCTGCCTGGCGAACGCGTTCACCACCGCGCCGCCGGCCAGGAAGTTGCCGATCATCTGCGCGGTGACCTCCTGCGGCCACGGGGTCACGCCCTGGGCGTGCACGCCGTGGTCACCGGCGAAGATCGCCACCGCGGCGGGTTCGGGCAGCGGTGGCGGGCACACCCCGGCCAGCCCGGCGAGGCGTACCGACAGGGGCTCCAGGGCACCGAGCGAGCCCGGTGGCTTGGTCAGCCGCCCCTGCGTCTCGCGCGCCGCCGCCATGGCGGCCTCGTCCGGCGGTCGGATCGCCGCGACGGTGGACTCCAGCATCATGCCTCCAGCATCCGGGCCAGCGTGTCGATGAAAGCGTCGGTGGTGGCCGGGTCGCGTACCGCGATCCGCAGCCAGTCGGGGCCGAGCCCGGGGAACGTGTCGCCCCGGCGTACCGCCCAGCCATGCGCGCGCAGCCGTTGCCGCACCTCGGCCGCGCCCGGCAGGTGGATCAGGACGAAGGCGCTGGCCGGGCGGCCCGTCACGCGTACCCCGGGGAGGTCGGCCAGGCGGGCGACCAGGTGGTCGCGGTCGGTGGCGAGGCCGGCGGCGATGGCGCGTTCGGCGGTCACGGCGGCGGGGGCGGCGCAGGCGGTGGCGGCGGCGAGGGCCGGGGTGGAGACCGCCCAGAGCGGCTGGGCGGCGGCGAACCGGGCCAGCAGCGTGGCGCCGCCGAGCAGGTAGCCGATCCGCAGTCCGGCCAGCCCCCAGGTCTTGGTGAGGCTGCGGACCACCACGAGGCCGGGTAGGTCGCGGCGCGTCGCGAGGGACTCCGGTTCGCCGGGGACGCCGGGGACGAGCGTGGTGTCGGCGAACGCCTCGTCCACCACCAGCACCCGGCCGGGGCGGGCCAGGGCGGCGACGGTGTCCGCCGGGTGCAGCACGGAGGTCGGGTTCGTCGGGTTGCCGATCATCACCAGGTCGGCGTCGTCGGGAATCCGGGCCGGGTCGAGGCGGAAGCCGTCGGCCGGGTCGAGCAGCACCCGGTCCACCCGGTGCCCGGCGGCGCGCAGCGCGGCCTCCGGTTCGGTGAACTGCGGGTGCACCACGACCGGGTGGCGGACGTCGGCCAACGCGCGGGCGATCAACACGAACCCTTCGGCCGCACCCGCGGTGAGGAGTACCTCGTGCGGGGGTCGCCCGTGCCGGTGTGCCACGGCGGCGCGGGCCGGCGCGGGGTCGGGGTAGGCGGCCAGGTCGGCCAACGCGGCGGTCAGCGGGTCGGCGAGCCAGTCGGGCATCGGGGCGCGGCGCACGTTGACCGCCAGGTCGACCAGGCCGGGGGTGGCCTCGGCGTCCCCGTGGTGGCCCAGGTCGGGCTGGTCGAGCGCGCCGGCGCTCCCGGTCGGTGGTGCGAGCATGTCCGCGATCCTGCCGGGAAGCCGTCCCCCGGGACAGCGGATCCCGGCGTGGGTCGCGTCACGGTCCGCCGGTTTATGAGTTCTTCTCATTTTTGAATCGGAAATGTCATAGCTTGGCCCCGTGACCAACCGTCCCTTTGCCTCGCCAGGTCGAGCCGTGCCCCTGCTCCGCGCCGGACTGATCGCCGGCATCGTGGTCGCCGCCGCGCTGTATCCGCTCGTCGCGCTCACCGGCATCGGCGCGAAGACCACCGCCCACGCCGTGGAGCAGAAGACGAACATCCTCAAGACCGCGCTGCCGGCCGAGACGTCGTACGTCTACGCGCCGGACGGCAAGACCGTGCTGACCATGTTCTACGAGGAGTACCGGCAGTACACCAAGATCGAGAGCATGTCGCCGAACATCCAACAGGCGATCGTCGCCGCCGAGGACAACCGCTTCTACCAGCACCACGGCGTCGACCCGAAGGGCGTGGCGCGGGCGTTCGTCTCCAACGCCCGCTCCGGCGGCGTCTCCCAGGGCGCGTCCACGCTCACCATGCAGTACGTGCGGATGGCGCTGCGGGACAGCGCCAGCACCCCTCAGGAGGTCCAGGAGGCCACCCAGCAGACCAGCCTGCGCAAGGTCAAGGAGATGCGCATGGCGTTGGACATCGAGAAGCACGTCAGCAAGGAACAGATCCTGGAGCGCTACCTCAACTCGGCCTACTTCGGCCACCGCGCGTACGGGATCTACGCCGCCTCCCAGATCTTCTTCTCCAAGACCCCGGCCACGCTCACCCCGGTCGAGGCGGCCACCCTCGCCGGGCTGGTGAAATCGCCCTCCGAGTACGACCCGATCACCTCCGACCAGAAGGACGCCACAGGTCGGCGCAACTACGTGCTGGACAACATGGCCCGCCTCGGCTACCTCTCACCTGACGCCGCCGCGACCGCCAAGGCCCAGCCGATCCAGCTGAAGCTCACCGACCCGCCCAACGACTGCGCCGCCGTCGACGGCTCGCACCGCAGCTGGGGCTTCTACTGCGACTACCTGAAGAACTGGTGGAGCGCCCAGCCCGCGTTCGGCGAGAACCGCCTGGAACGGATGGACAAGCTACGCCGCGGCGGCTACCGGATCGTGCTCGCCCTCGACCCGAAGACCCAGGCGGCGGCGGAGAAGAACGTGGGCGCCAAGGACAACACCGGCAACCCGTTCGCCAACGGCATCGTGGTGGCCGAACCCGGCACCGGGCGGATCAAGGCGATGGCGGTCAACCGCAACTACTCCCTCGACCTGGCCGAGAACCCGAACAGCTCCAACCCGGAGGCCGGGCCCAAGGTCAAGGCGAACTATCCGAACACGGTGGCGCCCCTGCTCGGCGGCGGAACGCTCCCCGGCTACCAGGCCGGCTCCACGTTCAAGATGTTCCCGATGCTCGCCGCGCTCAACGCCGGGATGCCGCTGTCCACCGCGTTCGACTCGCCGTACCGGTACAGGTCCGCCGTCTACGACGGGTGGGCGCCCTCGAACGCCAGCGGCGCGATGACCGGGCGGCAGACCATGTGGTCCGGCTTCGGCAAGTCGGTGAACACCTACTTCGTGCAGTTGGAGGAGAAGATCGGCGCGGACGCCGGGGTGCACCTGGCCGAACAGTTGGGGCTGCGCTGGCGCACCGACGTGGACCGGGAACAGGCGTCGCCGAACAAGGTGAAGAAGTGGGGGGCGTTCACGCTCGGCGTTTCCGACGCCACCCCGCTGGAGATGGCGAACGCGTACGCGGCCATCGCCGCCGACGGACGCTACTGCGAGGCGATCCCGGTCAACGCGATCATGAACCGGGACGGCACGCCGGCCACGTACACCACCCCCGGCGGCGTGCAGCGGGAGGTGGCCAAGCCCCGGTGCCGGCAGGTGGTGAACGCGGACGCGGCGCGGGCCGCCACCGACGCCGCCCGCTGCCCGACCGGTGACACCCCGGCCCGGGGGACCTGCGGCGGCTGGTCGACCGCCGACAGTGTCCGACGCACCGTCGGCCGGCCGGTCGCCGGCAAGACCGGCACCACCGACAGCACCCGGTCGGCCTGGTTCGTCGGCTACACGCCCGAACTGGCGGCGGCGAGCTTCATCGCCGACCCGGACAATCCGTTCAACGCGGTGGGTGACGGGCAGTCCCAGATCCCGGTGAACGCGGTCGCGCGGACCCTCCAGGACTCCCTGAAGGGCCAGCCCACGCGCCAGTTCACCCCGCCCTCCAACCAGATCGTCGGCTGACCGCACCCGAACCGCCCGGGGGTGCGCCCGGGTCAGTGATCAAGGAGTTCGTGCCGGAGGTCGTAGTGACTCCCGACGCGAACTCCTTGATCGCACCCGGGGTCCACCCGGGTGATCAGGATCAGGGGGCGGAGGGCTGGACCGCGGCCACCAGGCGGGCCGCGATGTCGGGATGGGCCGCCCAGTGCGGCACCAGCTGCGAGGCGTGCACCGCCTGCCGGACGAACCCCTCCGGGCTGCCACCCTCCCACCGCCAGGCCGGCCGCTCACCGGCCCGCGGGGTCAGCACCGCCGCGTGCTGCTTGTGCCCCACCACCGTCGCGCCGGCCGCCGCCACCACGCTGTCGGTCACCGCCGTGGCCGTGCGGTAGCCGACCACCAGGCCGTCCCGGACCGTGCCGACCGCGTCGAGCACCCCGCACATGGGCAGGCCGTCCAGCTCCCGGGCCAGCCAGAGCAGACCGGCCCCCTCGGCGACCACCGGGCGACCGGACCGGGCCAGTTCGGCCACCGCGATGCAGAGTCGGCGGTTGGCGGAGAGCTGCTCCGCGTACGTCTCCGGAAGCCCGCCACCGACGACGAGCGCGCGGGTTCCGGCGGGCAGCGTCTCGTCGCGCAGCGGATCGAGTGTCACCACCTCGGCCCCGGCGGCGCGCAGCAGCTCCGCGGTCTCCGGATGGCTGTAGGCTCCGCCCGCTCCGCCGGCCAGCGCCACCACCGGCCGCTCCGTCGGCTCGGGCGAGTCGTCCGCCGGCTCCGGCGACCACGGGTCGACGGTCAGGTCCGGGGCGGACCGGGCCAGGGCCAGCAGCCGGTCCAGGTCGACGGTCGCGGCCACCGCCTCACCGAGCCGGCGTACGCCCCGGGCGGCGTCGGCGTCGCCGCGCACCACCGGCGCGGCGCCGTGCCGGCGGGCCGGCAGCACCGGTGGCAGCTCGTGCCGACGCAACGCGCCGTAGACCGGCACGCCCACGTCGTCCAACGCCTCGCGCAGCAGCTCCTCGTGCCGCGGCGAGGCCACCCGGTTGAGGATCACGCCGCCCAGCCAGAGCTGTTCGTCGAACGCCCGGAAGCCGTGCACCAGCGCGGCCACCGACTGGCCCATCGCGGCCACGTCCACGACGAGCACCACGGGGCTGCGCAGCGCGACGGCGACGGCCGCGGTGGACTCGCTCTCCGGCCGGCCCCCGACCGAGTCGTAGAGGCCCATGGTGCCCTGCACCAGCGCGAATCCCGCACCGGCCGCGCCGTGTGCGAAGAGCGGGGCGACCCGCTCCGGGCCGACCAGCCGCGGGTCCAGCGTGCGTCCCGCCCGGCCGGCGGCCAACCCCAGGTATGCCGCGTCCACCTGATCCGGGCCGACCTTGAACCCGGCCACCGGGACGCCCCGCTCGGTGATCGCCGCGAGCAGGCCGAGGGAGACGGCGCCGGTGCCGTGCCCCGAGGAGGGCGCGCTCAGCACGACGCGGGGCACGTCGGTCATCATCGACTCCTGAGGGTGGTGGATTCCGCCCGCGTGACCCTACCTGTCCGATCCGACGCGCCGGCGCGGCCCGGGCCCCGCCCTTCTCCCCGGCTACGGCCAGTCTGCCCGGCCGTGACGAGTGGCTGCGCTCACACGGGTAGCCTTGGCCAACGTGTACCGGTTCCTGTTGACCCCACGCTGGCTCGGCTACCTCGCGCTCACGCTGGTCGCCGCCACGGTGATGGTCTTCCTGGGCAACTGGCAGCTGGACCGCTACCGGGGGCGGACGGCGGTCAACGAGCGGATCGACGCCGGGGCCACCATGACACCGGCGCCGCTGCGCGACGCCCTCCCCGCGCCCACCGGTGGCGCCGGGACCGTGGGCCCGGCCCCGACCGAGCAGCTCACCTGGAGCCGGGTCACCGCCACCGGCCGCTACGACAGCGCCAACGTCGTCCTGGTCCGGGGCCGGACGCTGGACAACAAGGTCGGCTTCGAGGTGCTCACCCCGCTGGTGCTGGCCGACGGCAGCGCGGTGCTTGTCGACCGCGGCTGGATTCCGCCCGTACCGGGCGCCGGCGCGACCACCCAGCCGCGGGTGCCGGCGGCGCCCGGCGGCGAGGTGACCGTCACCGGCCGGGTGGTCGGCAGCGAGAGCGGTGGCGGCGGTGTGGCCCGGCGCGACGGCACGCTGGAGGCCCGGCGCATCGACATCGCGAAGCTGGCCAAGCAACTCCCCTACCCGGTTACCGGCGGCTACGTGCTGCTCGACGGGCAGACGCCGGCCCCCGACCCGGCGTTCCAGGCGGTGCAGATCGGGCACACCAACAACTGGCAGAACTTCGGTTACGTGTGGCAGTGGTGGATCTTCGCGGTGATGAGTCTGGTCGGCTACGGCTGGGTCGCCCGCCGGGAGGCCCGGCGGCTGGCCGGTCTGGACGGCCCGGACGAGCCGCGGGACCGGGCCGCCGAGCCGGCCTCCCCCACCTCTGCCTGAGCCGGCCGATCCGAGCCCCGGCGGGGACACACCGCGCGGTACGGACGCGATAGGGTCCGCCAATGATCGCCGACCGTGGGGGTCACCGGTGAACCCTGATCCCACGACGCCGCTGCCCGCCCAGCCGCCGGCCCCGGCCGCATCCGACCCGTGGTCCGTCCCGCCGCCCGCCCAGTTCTCCGGCCCGCCCGCGCAGTTCTCCGCGCCGCCGGCCACCGCCCAGTTCCCGGCGGCGCCCTACTCCGCGCCGCCCGCGCCCTACTCCGCACCGCCCGCGCAGTTCTCCGGCCCGCCGGCCGCCGGGTACGGGCCCGCGCCGATGTCGGGGCCGCTGCCACCGGCGCAGTCCCCGGCGGTGGTGCAGATCGGCGAGATCATGGTGACGCCGCCGGTCATCCGCACCCCCGCCGGTGTCCTGCCGCTGGCCGGCTCCTCGTGGTACGTGATGGACCACTGGCAGAAGGAGGAGAAGATCGCCACCTGGGCCATCGTCGCCTCGATCGTCGGCTTCTTCTGCCTGACCGTGTTCAGCCTCCTGTTCCTGCTGGTCAAGGAGACACGGCACCACGGGATCGTGCAGGTGACGGTGACCAACGGCGGGCACCAGTACGTCGCCCGCATCCCGGTGGCCGACCAGTTCCAGGCGCAGCAGATCAACAACCAGGTCAACTACGCCCGGTCGTTGTCGGCGGGCTGAGCCACGCAGGGGCGCGGGCGGCGGCGTACCGCCTGTCGGCACCCGGTCAGCCGGTGACCCGCCCGGCGTGGATGGCCCGCACCGCGTCGATGGTGTCCGCCTCCGCGGCGGTCTTGTCGTCGCGGTAGCGCAGCACCCGGGCGAAGCGCAGCGCCATCCCGCCCGGGTAGCGGGTGCTGGCCTGCACCCCGTCGAACGCGATCTCGACGACCTGCTCCGGCCGGACCCGGACCACCCAGTCGCCCTTCTCCACGGCCAGCGACAGGAACCGCTCGGTCTGCCAGCGCAGCAACTCGTCGGTGAGGCCCTTGAAGGTCTTGCCGAGCATCACGAATTCGCCGGTGCGCGGATCGCGGGCGCCCAGATGCAGGTTCGACAACCAGCCCTCCCGCCGGCCGCTGCCCCACTCCACAGCCAGCACCACCAGGTCGAGGGTGTGCCGCGGCTTGACCTTCACCCAGGCCGTACCGCGCCGGCCGGCGTCGTAGGGCGCGGCCGGGTCCTTGACCACCACCCCCTCCTGGCCGGCGTCGACCGCCGCGGCGAACGCCGCGCCGGCCTGCGCCGCGTCGTCCACCTCGACCCGGTCGACGAGCAGCGTGGCGTCGACCGCGCCGGCCAGGGCCGCCCACCGTCGCCGGCCGGGCGCGTCGATCAGATCCTCGCCGTCGAGGTGCAGCAGATCGAAGAAGTACGGCGTCAGCACCGGCGCACCGGTGCGCTCCGCGGCGGCCAGCACGGCGGGCGCGACCGGGGACCCCCCGGTGGTGCTCGACGGCGTGGCGCGACGGGCCGCCCGGCTGGAGGTCTCCTGGAACGGCAGCGGACGGCCGGCGGCGTCCAGCCCGATCGCCTCGCCGTCGAGCACCACCTCCCGGACGGGCAGGGCACGGACGGCAGCCACCACCTGGGGCAGCCGGTCGGTGATCTCGTCGAGGCTGCGGGTGAACACCGCGATGTCCGATCCACAACGGTGCACCTGGATCCGGATGCCGTCGAGCTTGACGTCGACCACCGCCGGTACGCCGGTGGCGGTGAGCGCCTCGTCGACCGAGGGCGCGCTCTGCGCCAGCATCGGGGCGAGCGGTCGACCCACCTGGAGGCCGAACCCGGCCAGCGCGTCGGCGCCGCCGATGAGCGCCGCGGCCGCCACCGCCCGCAGATCGCCGGCGAGCAGCAGGGCCCGCCGGACCGCGGTGACCGGCACGGCGGCGGCCCGCGCGACCGCCTCGGCGAGCAGCCCGGCCTGCGCCCCCTGGCGCAGCTCCCCCCGGAACAGGCCGGCCAGCAGCCGCTGTTCGTCGGCGGTCGCCGCGGCGAACAGCCGGCCCACCAGGTCCCGGCGCCGGGCCTGGGAACCGGCGCCACCGACCCGGGAGATCTCCTCGATCGCCGCGTCCACACCGGCCACGGTGAGCGTCGGCTCGGCGGCCGGCGGCGGCAGGTCACGCAGACCCGCCCAGCCCACCCCGGTCTGCCGCTGGCGCAGCTCACCGGCGAGGTAGCCGGCGCCGGCCGGAATCTCGCCGGGGTCGAGCCCTCGCAGCGCGGCGGCGAGCAGCTCCACCTTGGCTCGACGACCGGCGGTGGCGCCGACCGCGGCCGAGGTGGCCGCCAGCTCCACGAAACGCACGCCCACATCCTGCCAGCCGGGGACGGCCACCGGGCGGAACCGGCGACCGAGGCACCACCCGGGGTGCCTCGGTCGCCGGCCGACGGTCAGGCCGAGACGGGTTCCTCGATGCGCAGGCCCCGCCCGCGCACCTCGTCGGCGATCCGGGTGAGCAGCATGTCGAGCGTGACAAGCGCGGCGGAAAGCTCGCCGAGCTGATCCTTGAGCGTGTCCTCGGACCACGCGGAGACGTCGACGTCCCCCAGGGCACGGACGGCGGCCTGAAGCCGCACCATCTCGTTGTTCGTACGCATGTTCGAAAGGCTATAACACCTGCCCGTCCGACACACCACAAACTCCGACATCAGCCCCGAAGTTACGGTTTCGACGCCCTCAGCGGCGGCCTTCCCCGCCCACCTCGGCCACCTTCGCCAACAGCAACGCCTCGGCCAGGCACACCCGGGCGAACTCACCCAGGTGCAGGCTCTCGTTCGGCCCGTGCGCCCGGGCGTGCGGGTCCTCCACACCGGTCACCAGGATGGCCGCCCGCGGGAACATCTCCTGGAACGTGGCGATGAACGGAATCGAACCACCCACCCCGATGTCGACCGGATCGGTGCCGTCCCACGCACCCCGGAACGCCGCCCGCGCCGCGTCGAACATCGGGCCGGACGCGTCGATGACACAGGGCGCGCCGTCGTGCTCGAAGGTCACCGACACCTGCGCGCCCCACGGCGCGTGCCGCTCCAGGTGCGCGGCCAGCGCCGCGTACGCCTTCTTCGGGTCGTCGCCCGGCGCCAGCCGCACGCTCAGCTTCGCCTTCGCCGACGGCACCAGCGCGTTGGGCGCCTCGCCGGTGGTCGGGGCGTCGACGCCCAGGATCGCCAGCGCCGGCTTGGTCCAGAGCCGGTCGGTGATCCGCCCGGTGCCGATCAGCTGCCCGCCGTCGACCAGGCCGGCCTCGGCGCGGAACCGGTCCTCCGGGTAGTCGACGCTGGCCCCCACCCGGCCGGCCAAGCCCTCCACCGCCACGTCACCGGCGTCGTCGTGCAGCGTGCCGAGCAGCTTCACCAGCGCGGTCAGCGCGTCCGGCACGGCGCCGCCGAACATGCCGCTGTGCACGGCGTGGTGCAGCGTGCGTACCTCCACGAAGCAGTTCACGATGCCGCGCAGCGAGGTGGTCAGCGCCGGCACCCCGACGTCCCAGTTGGCCGAGTCGGCGATCACGATCACGTCCGCGGCCAGGTCGTCGCGGTGCTCGGCGAGCAGCCGCTCCAGCGAGTCCGAGCCGTACTCCTCCTCGCCCTCGATGAACAGCACCACGCCGACCGGCAGCCGGTCGCCGAACGCGCGCAGCGCGGCCACATGCGCCATGACGCCGGCCTTGTCGTCGGCGGCACCCCGGCCGTAGAGGCGCCCGTCGCGCTCCACCGGCTCGAACGGGTCGGACTGCCACAGCGACAGGTCACCGACGGGCTGCACGTCGTGGTGCGCGTACAGGAGCACGGTGGGCGCCCCGGGCGGCGCCGCTCTCGTCCCGATCACCGCCGGCTGCCCGCCGGAGCGGACGATCCGCGTGTCCAGGCCGCAACCGCGCAGCAGTTCCGCCACCGCCTCGGCGGAACGCTCCACATGCGAGTGGTCGAAGCCCTCGAAGGCGATGCCCGGGATGCGGACGAGTCGCTCAAGATCGGCGCGGACACCGGGCAGTTCCCGCTCGACGGCGGCGCGCACCTCGGACTCGGAGAGAATCGGAGTGGTCATGAGCGGAATCGTATGCCGGGCTTACCCGGTCGGCCCGCCCGAGTCCGATCGCCGCACGTAGTAGCGGTCCGCGTCGTGCGGCAGTTCCGGCGCGCCGTCGACGACCAGGTCGACCGCCGCCGCGGTGCCGTCCGCCGCGAAGTGCGCCCGCTCCCCGGCGTGCCAGCGGCGCAGCTCCGGAAGGATCTGCGCGCCGTCGCGCGCCACCGCCCGGGACAGCCGCAGCCCGGCCGGCGCGGTGACCAGCACCGACAGGGTCGCCTCGGGACGCGCCGCGGCACGCGCGGCGCTCACCCCCTCCACGATCAGCACCGGTCCGGCCGGCACCGGCACCACCCGGTCCAGGAAACGCCGGCGCACCCAGCTGTAGCGGTGGTAGCCGCCGGCCCGGCCGGCGCGCACCGGCCCGAGCACCCGCTCCTCCAGCCGCGTCCAGAACGTGAGCTGGTCGTCCCACCCGTCGAGCAGGTCGTCGGTGTGCACCAGCGGCGGCCGGACGCCGCCCGCCCGCGCCGCCAGAGCGCCCGCGAGGCGCGTGGCGAACAGGCTCTTGCCCGCGCCGCTGGGCCCGTCGACAAGCACCAGTCGGGTACGCCCCAACCGCGCCGGCCCGGCCAGCACACGCCGAGCCAACCCGGTGTACGCCTCGACCACCACCACGTTCACCCGACCGACGCTAACGTTCCCCCGTCCGCTGGAACCTGGGACCCGGGCGGGCCGTTTCGCGCAGCGGGGTACCGCGCGCTGGGCATCATCGTGGGGTGCTCCATGACGTGATGTGTCCGGGCGTCGACGCCCTCCTGGAACAGGCCCGCGCCGGTCTCCGCCGGCTCACCCCGCACGAGACCGTCGAGGCGGTCCGCGGCGGTGCGCTGCTGATCGACACCCGTACCGAGGGGCAGCGTCGTGAGGAGGGTGAGCTGCCCGGCGCGATCGTCATCGACCGCACGGTGCTGGAGTGGCGGCTCGACCCGGCCAGCGAGTGGCGCATCCCGGAAGCCACCGGATACGACCGCGAGGTCGTGGTGGTGTGCCGCGAGGGCTACAGCTCCAGCCTGGCCGCCGCCAGCCTCCAGACGCTCGGGCTGCGCCACGCCACCGACATGGTCGGCGGGGTGCGGGGCTGGCGGGAGGCCGGGCTCCCGATGTCCGACCGGCCGGCCGACGTACGCCACTGAGCCCTCCTCGCCGAGGGCCGGTGGACGGTCAGCGCGGCGGCGCGCCGGGTGGCACGAACGGCAGGTCCGGCGGCGGACCGGACTCGATCAGCCGCCACAGCCCGTCGGCGTCCAGGTGTTCCTCCACCAGGTCGCCGAGCAGGTCCAGCGTCCGCTCCCGGGCCGCCGTGAACGACGTGTCCGGCGCGACCGTGAAGCCGGTCCGCCCGGCCGCCGCCGCGACGTCGGTGAGGAACCGGCGGCGGAACGCGTCGGAGGAGAACGCGCCGTGCCAGTGCGTGCCGTACACGTTGCCCAGGTGGGCCCCCTCACCGCTGCCGTCGGCGTAGCGCAGCAGCGGCGGCAGCGCCGGGTCGGCGGCGGAGACCCGCCCGTGGTGGATCTCGTAGCCACGCACCGGCACGCCCCCGGCGGCGGTGCCCGCCACCCGGCGCACCGTCTTGCCGGGTTCGAAGGTGATCTCGACGGGGAGCAGACCGAGGCCGGGCACGCTGCCCCGGCGGCTCTCCACCGGGTCGTGGATCACCCGGCCCAACATCTGGAAGCCGCCGCAGACGCCCAGCAGCGGCCGACCGGCGGCGGCGTGCGACCGGACCGTGTCGGCCAGGCCGGTCTCCCGCAGCCAGGCCAGGTCGGCGACGGTCGACTTGGTGCCGGGGAGCACCACCAGGTCGGCGGCGGCCAGTTCGGCCGGCTCGACGGTCAGGCGTACCCGCACGCCCGGCTCCGTCGCGAGGGCCTCCATGTCGGTGGCGTTGCTGATCCGGGGCAGCCGGACCACCGCCACGTCGAGCCAGTCGACGCCCCGGGGCGCCGGGGGTCGGCCCAGCACCCGCCCGTACGCGAGGGAGTCCTCCGCGTCCAGCCACAGGTCGAGCGCCCAGGGCACCACCCCGTACGTGGGCCGCCCGGTGACCCGGCGCAGCATGTCCAGCCCCGGCTGGAGCAACCCGGCGTCGCCGCGGAACTTGTTCACCACGAACCCGGCCAGCAGCGCCTGGTCGGCCGCGTCGAGCAGCGCGACCGTGCCGAACATCGAGGCGAACACGCCACCGCGGTCGATGTCGCCGACCACTATCGTCGGCAGGTGCGCCTGCCGGGCCAGCCCCATGTTGACGTAGTCGCCGTCACGCAGGTTGATCTCGGTCGGGCTGCCGGCGCCCTCGCAGATCACCACCTCGTACTCGGTCCGCAGCTCCGCCAGCGCCGCGTACGCCGTGGTGGCGAGCCGGGCCCGCACCTCCTGGTAGTTGCCGGCGGTGACCGTGTCGACCGCCTCCCCGAGCAGCACCACCTGGCTGGCGTGGTCGCTGCCCGGCTTGAGCAGCACCGGGTTGAACCGCAGGTCGGGTGCGAGCCCGCAGGCGGCGGCCTGCATCGCCTGGGCCCGGCCCAGTTCGCCGCCCCGGCCGTCCGGCCCGACCGCCACCGCCGAGTTGTTCGACATGTTCTGCGCCTTGAACGGGGCGACCCGCACGCCCCGGCGGCGCAGCCACCGGCAGATGCCGGCGGTGAGGACGCTCTTGCCCGCGTCGGAGGTGGTGCCGGCGACCAGCAGGCCGCCGCTCACCGGCTGTGCCCGCGCCGCCCGGTCGGCGACCCCGGGCGGGCCGTCCCGTCCGAGCCGCCCGCGACCCGGGCGAGGGCACGCAGCCCAGCCCGGCCGGCCGCGCCGGCCAGGCGGCCCACGGTGAGCGGGTAGAGCGCGGCCACGCCCAACGCGGCCAGGCCCACCGCGCCGGAGATCCGGGCGGCCCGCTTGAGGTGCCGCGCCTCCGGGCGGGGGCCGTCACCGAGGAACGGTCGGGTCTCGGCCCGGCCGAAGTAGACGTTGCGCCCGCCCAGGCGCACACCCAACGCGCCCGCCATCGCCGCCTCGCACTGGCCGGCGTTCGGGCTCGGGTGGTCGTTGCGGTCCCGCCGCCACACGTGCCAGGCGGCGGCGCGGTCCCCGTGCACGAGCGGCGCGACGGCGACGGTGAGCAGCCCGGTCAACCGGGCGGGCGCCAGGTTGAGCAGGTCGTCGAGTCGGGCGGCCGGCGTGCCGAACCGCGCGTACCGGGGCGAGCGGTGCCCGACCATCGCGTCGAGGGTGTTCGCCGCCCGGTAGCCGAGCAGGCCGGGCAGCCCGGCGACCGCGCCCCAGACCAGCGGGGCGACCACGGCGTCGGAGGTGTTCTCGGCGACCGACTCGACGGTGGCCCGGGCCAGCTCAGGCTCGTCGAGCGCCGACGGGTCCCGCCCGCAGAGGTTGCCCAGCCGCGCCCGTGCCGCGGGCAGGTCGGCCCGCCTCAGCGCCCGGCCCATCACCCGGGACTCGTGGCGCAGGGTGCGCCCACCCAGCACCGTCCAGGTGCCGGCGGCCACCAGCACCGCCCGCCCCACCGGGTGCCGGCGGGTGGCCCGCGAGGCGGCGGCGCCGAGCAGGACCGGCACGCCCACCGCGAGGGCCGTGAACACGACCCCCGCCGACCGTTCGGGGCGGTGGACCCGCCGTTCCAGCGCCCCGGCCGCCCGGCCGAAGCCGGCCACCGGATGCCATCTGCGGGGGTCGCCGAGCAGCGCGTCGAGCGCGTAACCCGCCACCAACCCCGTCGCGTTCGCCATGGCGGTCGCCTGCCGCACCCGTCACCACCTCCGGCCGGCCAGCCTAGCCGTACCGCGGGGTGGTGACGCCGTCGTCGCCACCCCGCGCCCCCGTCGCACGGCCCGCGACCTCAGGCGGGCGTCGGGGTACGGCGCCGGCCGCGCCGCACCGGGGCGCTCCCGACGCGACCCGCCGGTGCGGCGACCGGCTCCGCGCCGACGGTCGGCTCGACCTCGCCCAACTCGTCGTCGGCCGGGCCCGGTTCGTCGTCGTCCTCGGCGTCCAGGCCGTCTTCGGCCCCGGCGTCCAAGCCGTCGTCGGCCCCGCCGGCCCCGCCCGCACGGACCCCGGGCGGCCCGCCACCGGCCGACGCGCCGTCGGGGTGGCCGTTGCCCGCCGGCCCGGAACCGCTGTGTCCGTTGCCCGCCCACCCGTCGGGGCGGTCGTCGAACGGGTCGGGCTCGCCCAACCGCTCGGCCGTGCCGGTGAGCCGGACCCGCCCACCCCCGAACTCCGGCGGCGGGAAGTCGTCGTCGAACGGACGGTCGTCGAGCGTGGTCGGCGCCTGCTCGTCGGGCACCGGCTCGGTCGCCTCGCCGTGCACCCGCTGCTGCGCCTCGGCGTCCTCCACCGCGCTGGTGGCCGCGCGGGGCTGGTTGCGCAGGAACCGGGACCGGCCGCGTGACAGGTCGTGCCCGACGGCGACCGCCTCCAGTTCGTAGAGCGTGCGGTGGGTGCCGGCCTCGTCGGTCCAGTCCCGGGTGTAGAGGCGGCCGGCGACGATCACCGGATCGCCGACCGCCACCGAGGCAGCCACCCCCTCGGCGAGCCGGCGCCAGCAGTTCACCCGCACCCGCAGGCTGTTGCCGTCCACCCACCGGCCGGTGTCCCGGTCCAGCCGGCGGGCGGTCGAGGCAACCTTGAAGTTGGCCACCAGAGTGCCGCTCTGGGTGGTCCGGCGCCACTCCGGTGCGGTCAGCACGTTGCCGACGATCGTGACGTACGTATCGAACATCGCCCCTCCCAGGGATCGACTGTGTCCGGCCGAGCGTGGCCCGCCCCGCCCGGCCGGGGCACCCGCCGGCTTCCCGCCTGTGGATGACGGACCGCCTTGTGGATAACCCCCTGATCAAGGTCCCGACCTGCTAGGCCAACCGGCCCTACGGCGGTGACCTGCGGTAATACATGATCGTGACGTGCCCTCCGGGTAGGCGTTCCGAAATCACGCCGGCTGGGTAAGCACGTGATCAACCGAGAGAAAAGGAGCTCCCATGCTTCTCCGAGACGTCCGCGAGGCAGCCCGATGAGCGCCGTGGCGAACCCCGCGACCGTGGCCGAGTGCCTGCGGGTCGGGGCCGGGTTCTCCCAGGGCGACCGCAACTGGATCGCCGAGCAGTTCGCGACCCTGGACAGCCGGCTCGCCGGTTTCCACGCCGACGCCACCGAGATGGAGGTGTCGGTCAAGGACCGCGAGGCCCGGGGCCAGAAGGTGACCCTCGAATGTTGGATCGCCGGCCGGCAGAAGATCGTGACCACCTCGACCGAGGAGGACCTGCACGCCGCGCTCAACGACGTCCGGGACGACCTGCGCCGCAAGCTCAACGACGCGAAGACCCGCCAGGAGCCGCGCCACAACAAGCACCTGCGCGACCTGCCCGAGGTCGTCCCGTCTCCGGAGCCCGAGCGCACGGACGCGGAAACCGCCTGAGCGTCGCACCCCGTATGAGGAGGGGCCCCGTGTCGAGCGGGGCCCCTCCTCACAATCAGCACTACCGCCGGGTAGCTCTGCGGCGTACCGTCGCGGACGTGGAACCGGACGTGCTGGGAGCGCCCTACGAGCGCCGGACGATCGACCTGGGCACCGACGACGAGGGGCCGGTCGTCGCCACCCTGGTCCGCCGCCGGGCCGACCGCCCGACCGGGCGCGCCGTGCTCTACGTGCACGGTTTCGTCGACTACTTCTTCCAGACCCACGTGGCCGACTTCTTCGCCGAGCGCGGCTGGGACTTCTACGCCCTCGACCTGCGCAAGTACGGCCGCAGCCTGCTCCCGCACCAGACCCCGAACTTCTGCCGCGACCTGAGCGACTACTTCCCGGAGCTGGACGCCGCCGTCGAGATCATCCGCGCCGAGGAGAAGCACGACACCCTGCTCGCCATGGGCCACTCGACCGGCGGCCTGATCATCTCGCTCTGGGCGGACGCCCGACGCGACACCGGCCTGGTCGACGGCATCGTGCTGAACAGCCCCTTCTTCGACATCAACGCACCCTGGCTGGTCCGTCGGCCCCTCGCGGCCGCCGTCTCCCGGCTGGGCCGCCGCGCGCCGCGGCGCGTCCTGCCGTTCGGCCTGGGCACCGTGTACGGCGAGAGCCTGCACGCCGACCACCGGGGCGAGTGGCGCTACGACCTGGCGTGGAAGCCGCTCGCCGGGTTCCCGGTCCGGGCCGGCTGGATCAACGCGATCCGGGCCGGCCAGCGGCGCCTGCGGGCCGGGTTGCACATCCCGGTGCCGGTGCTGCTGGCCTGCTCCACGCGCAGTTTCCGAGGCGCGAAATGGCACGACAGCGCGACGCTCGCCGACGCGGTGCTGGACGTCGAACACATGGTGCGTTGGGCGCCCCGGCTCGGCCGGCACGTCACCCTGGCCCGCTTCGACGGCGGGCTCCACGACCTGACACTGTCCAGCCCCGCCGTACGCGAAAAGGTCTTCGCGGAGGTCGGACGCTGGGCGGAGGGGTTCCTGCGCGCCGGCCCGACCGAACCGGAGGCCACCCCTCCGGGCCCTCGGCGCCCGGCCGGCTCGGCCGCCGAGGGCTGAGCCACCCGCCGGCCGCCCCGGGCCCCGCCGGAACTGTGGTGCCCGGTCGGGCTACGACATGGGACGCTGGACGGCAGCGTGGGCGCGCCGACCCGTACCACCAGCCGGGCCACAGCCGGCGGTACCCTCTTGGCGCGACGATCGTCGGCGCGCGCCCGTAGCTCAGCGGATAGAGCAGGGGACTTCTAATCCCAAGGCCGCAGGTTCGAATCCTGCCGGGCGCACCCTCACCGCCGCAGGCCGGCGGCTTTCCGCTCCGGTCGCGCGCCAAATGACCTAGTGCTGGCCGCAGAGTCTTCGCGGTCAATCTCCGTTGAACAGGAGTTGCCGATGGTGAGGGCGTCCTGGCGCAGCCGCTAGGAGCGAGGCGAGCTGAAGTATCGCCTGGGCGGCTGCTCGCACACTGTCGTCCCCGGAGTCGATGATCGACTGAAGCTCGGTTGCCAGCCTGACCGTCTGGCGGCTGTTGAACCAGGTGTCGTCGTAGGGATCGACTCCGGAGAGCAACGGGTAGCGGGATGGCTCCGACGCAGCCGAGGAGCAGAGAGACGCGATGCCCGCCGCGTCCGTGAGTTGCTCTACGACGACACCGCCGTACTCCCGGACCTGCACACTCATTCCCACGGCCTCATCGTGCCGCACCCGGGTGGTCGGCGGACGAGCACCGGTCCCCTCAGGGATGCCAGGCGGATCACCCCGTCGGGCGGCGGATCACCTCTTTCGCTGTTGATGTTTCTGATCCACACCGATGCAAGCGAGGACCGACGCCGCGTCGGCCGTCAGGAAGAGCTGGAAGTGGTAGGGAGGGTCGAGCTGCGTCACCCCGCCGATTCGCACCGGCTGTTCACCCAGCGCGTGGAGCGCCTCGACGGCAGACGCGAACCGAGCGTCGGGATGCCCCGGTCCCTGGTGATCTGCTCCCGCGCCCGGTACGTGCCCGCGAGGTTGCTGGCGGGCACCGCGCCGTCCCAGACGCGGAAGGCCGCTCCCGCCCCCAGCGCTGCGCGGCATGCCTTGTTGACCGGGCTCTCGTCGGCAAGTAGAGAGATCAGCTCCTCGCGTTCCACGCGGCGACGGTACCGCCCCACCCGCACAGCCGAGCCCTCCGGAATGTTCCCCCGCAAGGAAATCCGGTCGGCAGGTCCGGCCGACGGCTGGTCGTGGTGGAGGCGAAGAATCATGTGGCGGCCGACTCCGCTCTGCCCCTAGCGTGGCCCCTGTGGGCGAGGGTCGGAACAGCCGCAGCGTACGTCTGACCAAGGTCAAACGTCCGGGAGGGATCTTCTGGTACGACCTGGAGCCGGTCCGCCAGGATGCTGACGGGGCCTGGCTGCGAGGGTTGCCCGGCTCCCCATGGGGTGGCCCGCACGACAGTGGCACCCTTCCGGTGCCGGTCGTGGTGCTCCTCGCCACAGGCCGTCCCTGGGTGGCGTGGTGGGTCGGGGACCCTGCTGACCGGCGACTGGAGATCGACGTGTGCCTCCCGCCGGAGCAGACCGGAGCGGGCTGGCGGTATGTCGATCTCGAACTGGACCCGGTGCTCCACGAGCGGGATTCCCGCGTCGAGATCGAGGACTGGGACGAGTACGAACAGGCGTGCCGCGACGGCTGGATGGGCGCGGATGACGCCGGGCTCGCACGGTCCACGGCCGAAGATCGGGCCGAGGCGCTCCGGCGTCGCGACGAGCCCTGGCAGGCGCGAGGATGGCAGTTGCTCCCTCCACAGAGGTGAGCACCCGACCGCCGCGATCGTCGCCCGGCCGCTACCGTCGGGTGGCTCTCTGCCGGGACGCCTCGTACAGCACGACTGTTGCCGCTGCCGCCGCGTTCAGCGAACTGGCGGCACCGACGATGGGGATGCGGACCATCCGGTCCGCGGTCTCCTGCCAGCCGGCGCTCAGCCCCTGTGTCTCGTTGCCGACGAGAAGAAGCGTGGGGCCCGTCAGGTCGTGCTCCGCGACCTCCACGTCGCCCTGCTCGTCGGTGCCGACGATCTGCACGTGCGGAAGCCCGCGCGCACGCACCGAGGTCAACCAGTCGAGGACCTCGCGGTGGCTGGGGGCCCGTACGACGGGGACCGCGAACAGGGATCCCGTGCTGGCGCGGACGGCCTTCGGGTCGTAGGGGTCGGCCGCGTGGCCGGTGATGACCACACCCGAGGCGCCGAAGGCGTCCGCGGAGCGGATCAGGGTGCCGATGTTGCCGGGGGTCTTCGGGCGGTCGAAGACCATGACCAGCATCGTCGGCCCGACCGGTATGCGGTCCAGGTCGTCTTCGGGTTGCGCCACCACGGCCAGCAGCTCGGGCGATTCCTCGTCCTTGCCGCCGAGTTCCCGCATCAGTTCCGGCGCCAGCGCCACCCGGGTGGTCGCGGCCCGGTCGAGGAGGTCCCGACACCACCGGGACAACACCTGTCGGTCCGGATGGAGCAGGGCACGGATCTCCCATCCCTGGTCCAGGGCCACGGTGATCGGCCGCACCCCCTGCACCAGGAACTCACCCGAGCGCTGGCGCTTGTTGCGGTTGGTCAGCAACGCCTGCCACTGCTGGAAGCTCGCGTTCCGGGTGGTGATCTTCAAGGTTTTCGCCACGCAGACGATTCAACAACACACCACGGATCGGCCGGCCGTCCCGGCCACCGCCGTGCCGACCCGACCTCGTCCGGCTACTCCTTCTGACCTCGCCGCCGGATGCGGCGGGCAAGCAACCCGGCGGCCAGCCCCTTCGCCGTAGCGGGGTCAGCGCGCCCTGCCGGCGAGCAGCCACCGCCGGACGGGCACCTCCAGCAGCACCCGCGCACCGTCCGGTGTGACCGGTTGTCGAATCTCCCAGCCCGCGTACTTCGCCGCGAAGGCCGCCACCACCTCCGGTGGGAAGTCGGCGTGGTGCAGGCGGGCGACGCCCTCCGCGACGACGGGGTGCACGCCGTCCTCCAGCGCGAGGGAGACGCGCGGGTCCGCCGCCGCGTTGCGGGCCTTGACGCTGCCCGCGTCGCAGCTGATCCACCAGACGCCGCCGGTGTGCACGAACCACACAGGCGTCAGGTGCGGGGAGCCGTCCCGGCGCAGGGTGCACAGCCACACGTTCTTCTCCCGCGCCAGCCGTTCCTCGACGGCCGGCGGAAGCGGGTGCGGAGGTCGCGTCATCCCGCAAGTGGATCACGGTGGCGGGGCGGCGGGCACGCCCTGGGCAGGCTCACTGGCAGATCCGCCACTCGCCGTCCTCCTTGACGAGCGGGTACTCCTCGGTGGTGGCGGCGCCCACGTCGGGGGTGTAGCGGACGGTCGCGGACCCGCTCACCCGTCCGTTGTTGTTGGAGACGTTCAGCCCGACGATCTCGTGGTCGGTCAGGTCCGGCCGGGCGGAGCCCTGCGCCGCGAAGTCGGCCTCGCTGACCCGGTCGCGCAGCGGCGAGCAGAGGTGCCGGTAGGCGGCCGGGTAGTCCCGTTCGACAAGCGCTCCGGCGAAGGCGTCCACTGTGGTGCGGGCCGGCCCGGTGGCCTCCTGCACCGTCCGGAAGAGCAGGAAGCCCCCGAGGGCCGCACCGGAACAGCAGACGGCGAGCACCACACCCAACACGATGAACAGGGTGCGCTTGGACTTCTTCGGCGGCACCGCGGCCGGCGGGTATGTCATGCCGGCAGGGTAGGAAGCGCCGGCAAGATCACCGCGACGTGAACACGCCGTATGCCAAGAGTGACCGGTCGCGTCAACGGTGTTATTCTCCGGCGTCAATCTATGCCGTGCGGGCCCGGCCGGGTCGCTGCCGGAAGGACGGTCCCGCGATGCCGGTCGCCACCGCAACGCCCGTGCCAGCGACCCCACTGGACCGCCCGGGCAGCGGCGCGCTCACCCTGGCCTTCACGACGCTGCCGGCGCTGCTGCGGCTCACCTGCGGCCTGGTCGGCGCGGCTGTCGCGGTGTCGGTGCGTACACCGCCGGTGCGGGTGGCGCTGCTGGTGCCCGCGGTGGTCGTGCTCACCGCCTGGTCGCTCTGGTATGCGTGGCGCGCCTTCCGGCACGGGATCGGCAGCGCGCTGGTGGCCGGTGACGTGGCGCTGACCACCGCCGCCGGGCTGGCCACGCCGTGGCTTGTCGCGCCGGAGGTGCTGCCGGGCGAGGCGAGCTGGATCGCGGTGCTGGCCAGCACCAGCGTGATCAACGCGCAGGCCACCGCCCCGGCCCGCTGGTCGGTGCCGGCCGGTCTGCTGCTCACCGCCGCGTACGCGACGGGGGTCACGCTGGCCGGCAACCCGGGCGAGGCGGCAGCGCACGCCGGCACACTGCTGGCGCAGGTCGGCTGCGCGGCGGTGATGGCCGCGGTGATGCGCCGCCGGATCGGCCGCGCCGACGCCGTGTTCGCCGACTATCAGCGGTTGTCCCACGAGGCGGTGGCCGCCCGGGCCGTCCGGGAGGCGGAACGGCGGCACAACCGGGATCTGCACGACACCGTGCTGGGCACCCTCACCATGGTCGGTCTCGGCGCGATCCCGGGCAGTTCCGCGATGCTGCGCGAGCGGTGCGCGGCGGATCTGCGTACCCTCACCGCCCTGGCCGACGCGCGGACCGCGACGACGGCCGGCGAGACCGACCTGGACGGGCGGCTTCGCGTGGCCCTCGCCGGACTGCCCGCGCTGAGGGTGACCGCGACGCTGGCACCGTGCCGGGTGCCGGCGGAGGTCGCGACCGTGCTCGCCGGCAGTGCCGCCGCCGCGTTGTCCAACGTGGCACGGCACGCGCCGGGCGCGACCGTCACGGTGCACCTGGCCCGCGTGGACGGCACCGTCGTGGTCGAGGTGGCCGACGACGGCCCGGGGTTCGACCCGACCACGGTCCCGGCCCATCGGTACGGGTTGCGCGAGTCGATCCACGGGCGGATGGCCACGGTGGGCGGCCGGGCGGTCGTCGACTCGGCCCCGGGGGCCGGCACCCGGGTCCGGCTGGAGTGGTCCGATGGCTACTGAGTCCGCGACGGCGACCACCGCGGCGCCGCGCCCGCTTCCGCAGGCCCGGACGGCCGGACGCACCGGATCGGCGGCGACGCCGCCGGAGGCGCACGCCGTGGCCGACGCCTCGGACCGGGGCGCCCGCGTCGCGGCGGTGGTCATCGCGCTGGCCTGGCACCTGGCGATCGGGCTGCCGGGACTGCTGCGGGCCGGTCCGGGCATGGCCGCGCCGGCGGTGGTGGCCGCGGCCTGGCTGGTGACCGCGCTGGTCGGCGTCGGGGCCGGGGTACGGCTGCTGCGCGGCGGCCTGCCGCCGGCCGGCCTGCTGGTCGCGGTGCTGCTGGTGGTCGACGCGACGGTGTTCGCGGCGGCCGGCGGGCAGTTCCTGTTCAGCACCGCCAACTGGGTGTGGGGCGGGCTGGCCTGGTTCTTCCTGCTGGCGATCTGGCGGCGGCCGGTGCGCTGGCTGCTGTTCATGCTGGCCGCGCACGCGACGATCGCGTTGGCCGCGGTGATCCTGTACGGCGCGACCGCGCCGGCCGACCTGAGCCGCGCCACGATGTACGTCTACGGCACCTCGACCCTGCCGGTGGCCGTGTTCGTGGGCGCGGCGGCGATCACCGCGCAGGCCCGGGACCGGGCGGCGGCCGCCGCGGCGGCGCTGGCCGTGGCCGCCGAGCGGGAGGCCGCCGAGCGGGCCCGCGCCGACCGGCAGGCGCGGCTGGGGTTGGTCAGCGGCACCGCCGAGGAGGTGCTGGCGGCGCTGGCGGCCGGCGACGCCGACCCGGCCGACCCGGCGGTACGCCGCCGCGCGGTCCTGGCGGCGGCCCGGCTGCGCCGGTTGATCGCCGAGTCCGACGACGTGCCCGACCCGCTGCTGCACGAACTGCGCGCCGCCGCGGACCTGGCCGAACGCAACGGACTGCCGATCGATCTGGTGGCGGTCGGCAGCCCGCCGGAGCTGCCGGTGCAGGTGCGGCGGGGGTTGGCGGACCCGTTGACGGCGGCGCTCGCCACCGCCGAGGGGTGGGCCCGGCTGACCGTGGTCGCCGGGCCGGACGAGGTGGTGGTCAGCCTGGTGACGCCCGAGTGCGGCGGCCCGGACGAGGGCAAGGTCTCCTGCGGCGGGGACGGGCCGGTGGAACACCTGCACGAGCGGGACGGGGAGATCAGATGGACGCAGACCCGATGGCGGCGGACATGAGCGCCGGGTGGCCGATCGGGGTGGCGATCGTGGACGACCACCCGGTGGTGATCGACGGGGTGCGCGCCTGGCTGGCCGGCGAGCCGCGCCTGCGGGTGCTGGCCACCGGCGACGACCCGGACGCGGTGCTGCGGGCCGCGCCGCAGGCCGAGGTGGTGCTCCTCGACCTGCGGCTGCACGGCCGGATGGTGTTGGACAAGCTGGCCGAGCTGAGCGCGGCCGGCCGCCGGGTGGTGGTCTACTCCGAGCACAGCGACCCGACGACCATGCTGGCCGCGCTGGACGCGGGGGCGGTCGCGTTCCTGGCCAAGCACGAGGGGCGCGAGCACTGCGTGGCCACCGTGCTGGCCGCGGCGAGCGACCGCCCGTACGTGCCTCCGGCGTTGGCCGGCGCGATGGTCGGGGACGCCCGTCCGGACCGTCCGTCCCTGTCGGACAAGGAGCGCGAGGCGCTGCTGTTGTGGTTCCAGTCGATGTCGAAGGCGTCGGTGGCGCGTCGAATGCAGATCAGCGAGCACACCGTGAAGCAGTACGTCGACCGGGCGCGGATCAAGTACACCCGGGCGGGCCGCCCGGCGGCCACCAAGGCCGCCCTGCTCGCCCGGGCGATCGAGGACGGGCTCGTCCGACCGGAAGATATCGGCATCTACCGGTCGCAGGCGTCGACCGATTGGCCGACCCCCTAACGGGCGTCATGACAGGTGCCTCAGCGGTCGTTCAGGCTCACGGGTACCGCACACCGTCACCGGGAGGCCGCACCATGCCGGAGGACGCCGCACCCTTTTTCGTCGGGCCGCACCGGTTCGACGCCGACGACGACCCGTCCCGTCCCGTGCTCGACCGGCGTCACACGCTGGTGCCCGAACCGGGCGAACGACTGCTCGACAGGCAACTGCTGCGGGTCGCCGGTCACCTGCTCGGCCCGACCGACGACGTGCGCCGCTGGGCGCTGCCCGGCGCGGCGACGGTCACCGTGACCGACCATCGCCTCGCGTACGTCTGCACCGGCTCCGAACTGTCCCTGGTCGCCGGGCGGGACGGCCGCGTCGGGGCCCGGCACCGGCGCCCGGCCCGGCTGTCCCGCCTGGTCAGCGGCCAGATCCGCTGGCAGTGGCCGTCCCGGCTGGAACTCGCGGAGGCCGGGCCGGGGCTGGCGGAGCTGCGGGTGGTCTGCGACGCGCTGCGCACCATCCGCCAGCCCGCGCTGGCGCTCACCGGACCTGTCGCGCCGGTCACCGCGCTGGCCCGGCAGGTCCGCCGCGCGGTGGCCGGCTACCGACTGGCCAACCCCGACCTGGTGGAACTCTCGCCGCCGGAACGGGACGCCCTCGCCACCCGGGTCGCCGCCTCCCCCGGCCCGACGCTGGGCAGGGTGATCCTGCCGGGCTCACTGCCGGTGGAGTTCCTGTCCCGCGACGACTACTACCGGGTGCCGGTGGCGTCATCCTGGCCGCGGGCCGACCGGCCGGTCCGCGACCTGCCCGGCTCCGCCTGCTGACGCCCGGCCGGCGTCGGCACGCCCGTCAGGAGGCGCTGCGGGAGCCGCGCACGGCCCGGTCCAGCTCGATGGCCTCCTCCGGGGTGGGCGCGCTGCCGCCCAGGTGCGCCGGCTGCCACCAGGTGTCGTCCGGACCGGCGGGCTGGTCCGGATAGTCCCGCTGGACGCGGTCGACGAGCGCCACCAGACGGGTGCGCAGGTCGGCGGTCATCGCGGCGGCGTCCGGGTACGCGGTCGGGTCCATCGGCTCGCCGACCAGGATGGTGATCGGGGTGTGCCGACGGGTCAGGGTGCGCGGGCGGCCCTTCGTCCACAGCCGCTGGGTGCCCCAGAGCGCCACCGGCAGCAGCGGCACGCCGGCCTCCTGCGACATCCGGGCCGCGCCGTTCTTCAGGTCCTTGACCGTGAGGGAACGGCTGATCGTCGCCTCCGGGAAGACGCCGACCACCTCGCCGCGGCGCAGCGCGGCGACCGCGGAGGCGTACGACCCGGCGCCGGCGGCGCGGTTGACCGGAATGTGCTTCATGCCGCGCATCAGCGGACCGGAGACACGGTGCCGGAAGACGCTGTCCTTGGCCATGAAGCGGACCAGCCGCTTGGCCGGCTGCGCCCCGTAGCCGCAGAAGATGAAGTCGAGGTAGCTCACGTGGTTGGAGGCCATCACGGCACCGCCGGTGCGCGGCACGTGCTCGCTGCCCGACACGTCCAGTCGCAGGTCGAGGAGCCGGAACGTCGTCTTGAGGGCGGTGATGATGGGCGGGTACACGAGTTCCGACATGCGGCTAACTTTACCCTGAGTAGGTTACGCGGACTCAGGGCCGATCTGCCCTCGGCAGACCGGGGTCGCGCACCCGTCCTGCGCCAGTCACGATGACGGCATGACCGAGCGTGGCGTGCTGCTGTGGGTCCACGGTGGTGGCTGGCGGGGCCGGCACCACGAGGACGGCGCCGCGCTGGCGCCGCTCGGGTTGCGCGTGGTCGCCGCCACCTACCGGTTCTCCCACCAGGCCCACTGGCCGGCCCAGCTCGACGACGTACGGGCCGCGGCGCGGGCCGCCCGGGAAGCGGCGGGCGGCCTGCCGTTGCTGGTCGGCGGCCACTCGGCCGGTGCGATGCTGGCCCTCCAGGTCGGGCTGCGCGGGGTGGACCGGCCCGGCGACGTGGCGGGCGTGCTGGCCTACGCCGCACCGGTCGATCCGCTCGACCCGCAGCAGCGACGCCACCGCGCCCCCGGCGACGACCCGTGGACCGACCTGCTGGGCCATCCGCCGGCTGCCGGCGACCCGGCCACCGCCGACGCCGCCGTGGCCACCCACCTCGGTTCGGGCGTGCCGGTGCTGCTCGTGCAGGGCCGCGACGACGTCCCGGTGCCGGCCGCCCAGCCGATCGACCTGGCCGGCCGGCTGATCGCCACCGGCCACCCCACGCACCTGTGGCTCACCCACGGCGGGCACCTGCTCGACCTGGCCCGTCCCGACCTGCGTGCGGTCGCCGCCGCGTTCCTGGACACCGTCCTGCCGGCGCCCCACGGCGACTAGGTTCAGGGCATGCCCGACCTCGCCGCGATCGTCATCCACTGCCGCGACCCGTACCTGCTCGCCCCGTTCTGGAGCGCGGTCACCGGTCTGCCCCCGGTCGAGGAGGATCGGGTACGGCTCGCCGACGGCACGCTCGCGCCGACCGAGGCGGTGCTGTTGCGTGACCCGCACCGCCGGCGGCCGGACCTGTGGATCACTCCGGCGGGTGAGTTGCCCGCCCCCGGCCGGATCCACCTGGACCTGGTCGGCGATGCCGAGGAGCGGGCGGCGGTGCTCGCCGCCGGCGCGACGGTGGTGCGGGAGCTGCCCCGGTGGACGGTGCTGGCCGACCCGGAGGGCAACGAGTTCTGCCTGCTGCCGCCGAACGAGGCGCGCGCCAGCGCGCCCACGCCCGGGCACTGATCCCGGCCGGCAGCGGTCAGTTGTTCGGGTCGTCGGCGCTGATGTCGGCGAGCACCGACTGCGGTTCCCGCTCGACCGCGAGGTCGCCCATGGAGATCAGGCCGACCAGCCGGCCGTCGTCGATCACCGGGAGCCGGCGGACCGCGTACGTCCGCATCAGGTCGGCGGCGGCCACCACGTCGTCGTACTGGCTCACCGTCACCACGTCCCGGGTGGTGATCTCGTTGAGCCTGGTGACGGTGGGGTCCATGTTCTCCGCGACCCCGCGTACCGTGATGTCCCGGTCGGTGACGATCCCGACCACGTCGTCGCCGTCGGTGACCACCACGTCCCCGATGGCGCTGTCGCGCATCTCCTGCGCCGCCGCGATGAGAGTGTCGTTGCCGTCCATCGTCACCAACCGGGTCGTCATGAAGTCCGCGACCGTTGTCATGGTGCTCCCCCTCTCGTGTGGGCAGGGGGGTCTACCCGTCGCCGGCACGGCGTAACGCGGGCGGGCGGCACCGGAGACCGGCGACCGTCCCGCCCGCGCGGCGACTCAGCGTTCGGCGGCGACCAGTTCGGCGAGCTGCACGGCGTTGAGCGCCGCGCCCTTGCGCAGGTTGTCGTTGGAGCAGAACAGCGCGAGCCCGTGCTCGACCGTCTCGTCGGCCCGGATGCGACCCACGTACGTCGGGTCCTGCCCGGCCGCCTCCAGCGGGGTGGGCACGTCGCTCAACGCCACCCCGGGCGCGCCGCCGAGCAGCTCCCGGGCGCGGGCCGGGTCGATCGGCCGGGCGAACCGGGCGTTGATCTGCAACGAGTGGCCGGTGAACACCGGCACCCGCACGCAGGTGCCGGAGACCTTCAGCCCGGGGATCTCCAGGATCCTGCGGCTCTCGTTGCGCAGCTTCTGCTCCTCGTCGGTCTCCTCGGAGCCGTCGTCGACGATCGAGCCGGCCAGCGGGAGCACGTTGAAGGCGATCGGGCGGGCGAACGAGCGGGGCGCCGGGAACTGGACGGCGGAACCGTCGAAGGCGAGCCCGGCGGCGTCCTCGGCCACCTTGCGGACCTGCTCGTCCAGCTCGGCCACACCGGCCAGGCCGGCGCCGGACACCGCCTGGTACGTGGAGATGACCAGGCTGACCAGTTCGGCCTCGGCGTGCAGCGGGCGCAGCACCGGCATGGCGGCCATCGTGGTGCAGTTGGGGTTGGCCACGATGCCCTTCGGGCGGTCGGCGACGGCGTGCGGGTTGACCTCGGCGACCACGAGCGGCACCTGCGGGTCCATCCGGAACGCCGACGAGTTGTCGATCACCACGGCGCCTGCCTCGACGACCCGGGGAGCCAGCTCCTTCGCGGTGCCCTTGCCCGCCGAGAAGAGCACGATGTCCAGCCCGGCGTAGTCCGCGGTGGTGGCGTCCTCGACTGTCACCTCGCCGCCGCGCCAGAGCAGCGTCCGCCCGGCCGACCGGGCGGAGGCGAACAGTCGCACCTGCTCGGCCGGGAACTCGCGTTCCGCAAGCACCCGCCGCATCACCCCACCGACCTGGCCGGTGGCTCCCACAATGCCGATCCTCATGCCCGCGAGGCTACCCAGCCGGGCGGCCCGGGTGGGAACCGTTTCCCAGCGCCCGGAGGCGGGGCGACGGGGATCACAGCCCCCGCCACCCCGGCCGGTCACGCGTGGTCGATCACCTCGCCGATCCCGGCGGCGACCAACTCGTCCCGGATGACCGCCGCGTCCCCCTCGACCACCATGGTCAGCGACTCGGGGTGCAGGTAGGTCGCGGCTGCGGCGGAGACATCCTCGACGGTCGCCGAGAGCAGCTCCGAGCGCAGCTGGGCGTGGTAGTCGTCCGGCAGGTCGTACACCACGAGCGTGGTCAGCGCCGCCGCGATCGCCCGCGGGCTCTGCAGCTCGACCGAGAGCTGGCCGGCCCGCCAGGACCGGGCCACCTCCAGTTCCTCCTCGCTCACCCCGGTCAGCTGGGTACGCGATATCTCGCCCACCGACTCGACAAGCGCCGGCGCGGTCACCGCGGTCTGCACCCCGGAGTTGACCGCGAACCGGCCGAACCGCCGCGACGAGGCGAAGTCCCCCCGGATGCCGTACGTGTAGCCACGCACCTCGCGGATGAGGTGGTTGAGCCGGGACGTGAACGCACCTCCGAGCACGGTGCCGGCCAGCGTCATCGGTACGTGGTCCGGGTGGGCGCGGTGCGGCGACGGGTGGCCCAGCCGCAGCGTGGACTGCACCGACCCGGGCCGGTCGACCAGGATGATCCGCCGGCGCCCGGCCAGCGGCACCTCGATCGGGGCGCCCCGGTCCGCCGGCGCGCCGCCGGCGCCGGCGAACGCCGCCGCGCCGAGCGCCTCCAGGTCGACGCGTTCCAGGTCACCGGCGACGATCAGGGTGCCGGGGCGGATGAACCACTCCGAGTGGAAGACGGTCACGTCGTCGGCCTCCAGCGCGGCCACGCTGTCCGGGTCGCCGTAGAGCGGGCGACCCCACCGGTGCTCCGCGCCGAACAGGTCGGCGCGCAGCACCGCGTCGGCGCGCGGGCCGGGGTTCGCCCAGTCCATCCGCAGCGCGGTCGCCTCGTCGTCGCGGACCCGCAGCACGTCAGCCGGGTCGAGCCGGGGCGTACGCACCGCCTCGGCGAGCAGTTCCACCGCGGCGGTCAGCCGGTCCACCGGCACCTGCACGCTGACCTGGAACGAGTCCCAGTCGAGCCCGGTCACCAGCTCGGTGCCGAGCGCCTCGATGGCCAGCGCGTACGCGGTGGCGTCCCGCTGCGCGGTCCCCTCCTCCAGCGCCTTGGCCAGCACCGCGCCGAGCCCTTCCTTGCCGACCGGTTCCCGGCCGGCGCCGCCGTCGAGCAGCAGCACCGCGACGGCGAGGTTCTGCCCGGGCAGGTGCGCGGCCACCACCTGCCCGCCGGCCACCGTCCGCCGGACCACCTGCGGGAAGCGGTAGGGGCGGGCCGCGCCGGGGCCGGGGCGGGTGGCGATGAGCGTCATGCGGTCTCCTCGGGCAGGTAGGTCAGGATCACCCGGTCGTCGGCACCGAGCAGCTCGGCGGCCTGCTCGGCGATCTGCTCGGCGGTCACCGCGAGCCAGCCCGGCAGCCGGTCGGCCGCGCGGGCCGGGTCGCCGAACTGGGTGGCGTACCGGCCGAGCGTGTCGGCCCGGCCGTCGACGGTGGACATCTGCCGCCACCACGAGGTGCTCAGCAGCGCCTTGGCCCGGTCCAGCTCGGCGGCGGTCACCGGCACGGTCGCCAGCTCGTCGACGACCGCTTCGAGCCCGTCGCGCAGCCGCTGCGCGCTCACCCCGGGGCGGGCCGTGGCGGTGGCGATCAGTGGGGCCGGCGCGTGCGCCAGGTCCACGCCGTACGCCCCGACGAGGTCCGGCTGGGCGAGCCGCTCGCCGTCGGCGAGCCGCTGGTAGAGGCGGCTGCCCCGGCCGCTGCCCAGCACGGTGGCCAGGACCGTGGTCACGTCGTAGCCGTCCGCGCCGAACGGGTGGGTGCGGTGCGCGAGGTAGACGCGGGGGGCGGGCACGTCGGCGGTGACCGTCTCCACCGCCGGGCGGCCGGCGGACGGCACGGTGCGCCCGTCCGGGGCGGCCGGGATGTCGGCACGGGCGGCCAGCCCGCCGAAGTACTTGTCGGCCAACCCGAACACCTCGGCCGCGGTGGTGTCGCCGACCACGGTGAGGACCGCGTTGTTCGGCGCGTAGTAGGTGCGGTGGAACTCCTGGAAGGTGGCCAGGTCGGCGGCGTTCAGGTCGGCCATCGACCCGATCGTCGCGTGGTGGTAGGGGTGGCCGGGCGGATAGAGCAACGGCAGCAGCCGCAGCCAGGCGTCGCCGTACGGCACGTTCTCGTAGCGCTGCCGCCGTTCGTTTTTCACCACGTCGCGCTGGTTGTCAAGCGTCTCCTGGGTCAGCGCCGGCACCAGCCCGCCCATCCGGTCGGCCTCCAGCCAGAGTGCCAGCTCCAGGTGCTCGGCCGGGACCGTCTCGAAGTAGTTGGTCCGGTCGGGGTTGGTGGTCGCGTTCAGCGAACCGCCGGCGCCCTGGATGAGCTTCATGTGCTCGGTCTTCGCCACGTTCACCGAGCCTTCGAACATCAGGTGTTCGAAGAGGTGGGCGAAGCCGGTCTGGCCTGTCGGTTCGTGGCGGGAACCCACGTCGTACCACAGGTTGACCGCCACGGCCGGCGCGGTGCAGTCCTCGCTCACCACCACGCGCAGGCCGTTGTCCAGTCGGGTTGTCTCGATCGGCCAGGGGAAACCGCTGTCGGGCATGGCACGACGCTATCCGATCGGGCGGGCGGAAAGGTGACGCGCCACCAGCATCCTCGTCGCGCGCCGGGGTACCCGAGCGGCATGGCCGTCACCACACCGTCCGCCGTCGAGCGGGCCGCCGCCGCGCTGACCCGGCTCCGGCACGCCCGCCTGCTGCACCCGGCCGGACTCACGTTCACCGCCGAGGTGCAGACCTGGGGTGCGCCGGGACCGCCGACCGGGGTGCCACTGCTGGACCTGCCCGGCCGGTGGCCGGCGACGGTCCGCCTGTCCAAGGGGGTGCCCACGCCGGGCCGCTGGCCGGACGTGCTGGGTGTGGCGGTGCGCCTGCACCGCGACCCGGAGCCGCCGGTGGACCTGTTGGTGAGTTCCAGCGGGGCCCCGCCGGTGCTGCGGAACCTGCCGCTGCCCCGGCGGCGCTTCTCCGGGACGTACACGTCGATCATGTCGTTCCGGGCCGGCGGACGGCGGCTGTTCCTGGCGGTGCTCGCCGACCCGGAGTCACCCGACCTGGGCCGCGGCCTGGCCGAGGCCGGCGCGGTGGTGGCCCGCGACGAGCCCCGGCTGGTGTTGGCGGTGGCCTCGGCGGTGGGGCCGTGGCGGCCGTTCGGCGAGGTACGCCTCGACGCGGAGCGCGACGCCGCCGAGGACGCCGCGCTCGCCTTCGACCCCGTCGGCAACGTGCCGGCCGGACTGCGTCTGATCGGCCCGCTGGCCCGGTTGCGGGACGACAGTTACCGGGGGTCCCGCCGGGCCCGGGGGGCCGGGCTCAGTCGGTCGGTTCGACGGGGGTGACGGTCTGGTCGGAGGTGCGGTGCTCCAGCACGGTGTCGGGAGCGGCGTTCTGGTCCTCCTCCCGGAGGTCCGAGTCGGCGAGGATGGCGCTGGCCTGTGCCTCCGCGTTGTCGCTGCCCGCCGCCGCCTCCTCCGGCAGCAGGTGCGCGCGGGATTCGATCCGGTCCTGGTCACTCTGGTCATGGCTCGTGGTCATGGCTGATCCCATACCCCGTGTTCCGCACTTCGGAACGACAGCCGGACTTCCGGCCGACGTCGGGTACGCTGGCCGACGTGACGAGGTCGTATCGATGGTTTAGGCAGCCGGCTGGAGGAGCCGGTGACTCGACCATGAGCTGACGTCACTTTCCTCTTCGAGCCGGCCGGGCAGGGTTGATCCCCTGCCCTTTCGTATGCGAGCAGCCGGCTCGGTCCCTGGGCGCCGGCCCCGGGGCACGGTCGGCGAAAGGATCCCGCCGTGACCACCTCCCCGGATGCCCATCGGGTCATCGACCAGCGGATCGACCGCGTGGTGCCGTTGACCACCCCGGCTCTGCTGCACCACCACCTGCCGTTGGACACCCCGCTCGCCGAGGCGGTCGTGGCCGGTCGACGCGCGGTCGGCCGGGTGCTGGACCGCGCCGACGACCGGCTGCTGGTCGTGGTCGGCCCCTGCTCGGTGCACGACCCGGCGGCCGCCCTGGAGTACGCGGGCCGGCTGCGCGAGGCCGCCGCCCGGGTCGCCGACGACCTGCTGGTGGTGATGCGGGTCTACTTCGAGAAGCCGCGCTCGACGGTGGGCTGGAAGGGCCTGATCAACGACCCGGCGCTGGACGGCTCCGGGGACGTCAACACCGGCCTGCGCACGGCTCGGGCGCTGCTGCTGGACGTGCTGCGGCTGGGCCTTCCGGTGGGTTGCGAGTTCCTCGACCCGATCACCCCGCAGTACATCGCGGACACCGTGGCGTGGGGCGCGATCGGCGCGCGGACGGTGGAGAGCCAGGTGCACCGGCAGCTCGCCTCCGGCCTGTCCATGCCGATCGGCATGAAGAACCGCCCGGACGGCAGCATCGCCACCGCCGTGGACGCGATCCGGGCGGCCGGCGTGCCGCACGTCTTCCCCGGCATCGACGTCTCCGGCACCCCGGCGATCATGCACACCCGGGGCAACGCCGACGGGCACCTGGTGCTGCGCGGCGGTGGCGGCCGGCCCAACTACGACGCCGGGTCGGTGGCCGGGGCGCTGGAGCTGCTGCGCGCCGCCGGGCTGCCCGAGCGGGTGGTGGTCGACGCCAGCCACGCCAACAGCGGGAAGGACCACCGCAACCAGCCGCGCGTCGCGGCCGACGTGGCCGGGCAGCTCGCCGCCGGGCAGCGCGGCATCGTCGGGATCATGCTGGAGAGCTTCCTGCTCGACGGCCGGCAGGACCTGGACCCGACCCGCGCGCTGGAGTACGGCCGATCGGTCACCGACGCCTGCATCGGCTGGGACACCACGGACGAGGTGCTGGAGCACCTGGCCCAGGCCGTCCGCGCCCGCCGGGCGGTGCTCCCCACCCCGGCGTGAGCGGCGGTTGTGCGGGTTTGACCGGTTCGGGCTCGGGTAGGTGGTCGGCGTGACCGATGACGCGCCCGTGACGGAGCAGCCGGACACCCGGCCGCTCGACGACCTGCTCGACGACCTCTACCGCGGCCAGGAGCGGATCAGTCAGGTGGACATCTACCGCCGGGCGGTGGCCGCCGAGCTCCCCGCGGAGTTGCTCACCCGGATCGCCGCGCTGCCCCAGGGCGAGTACGCGGTGGACGAGGCCGCCGACCTGTTGGGCGGCACGGTCGCCTGAGCACCCCCGTCGACCCCGAGAGGACGCGACATGACCGACCGCAGTTCCGACCACGAACACCTGGCGGCGCTCGGCCAGCCACCGGAGGGCGTCGACACGCTGCCGGAGCCGGACTTCGCCAACGAGCACGACCGCACCGCGGTGGACCGGGAGATCATCACCGGGGACGACGAGGAGGAGCGGGAGCCGGAGACGTCGCGCGGCTGGGCCGGCGAGGACCACGGCACCACGCCCACCTGATCGGTGGCACACAGGCGAACGGGGGGCCGGCGCACACGCGCCGGCCCCCCGTCGTCGTTCCCGCCGGGTCACTTCTCGTGGTGCTCGCCCTCGGCCGCCTGCTGGGCCACGGCGTACCCCATCTGGAGGAAGTCGGAGGCGGCCACCGCGGTCAGCGCGGTGGCGACCAGCCGGGTCAGCCGGGGGGCCAGCACCAGCCCGCCGGTCAGTCCGGTGGCGACCCACACCGCGAGGCAGAACGGGCAGCTGACCAGTTCGCCCAGGGCGTGCCGGGTGGCGCTGCCCTCGTCGCGTACCTGCTCCATCACCTCGCCGCTGCCGATCGGGTGGTCGTAGCGGGTGAACGGCGCGCGCAGCGGGCTGGTGATGGCGTCCTTGGACAGCAGCCGGCTCAGCTTGTGGGTGGCCACGGAGAGCAGCACCACGTCGGCCGGGCTGGGTCGTTCGGGCACCGGACGGCCGGTGGCCCGGACCAGCCCGACGAGCGCGGCGGTAACGCCCGCGTACGTGCCCATCGCCTTCAGGTATCCCTCCAGCGGACGGTGCTCGTGCGGTGCGTACGCCTGGCGCAGGCGCGCCACCTTCTGCTTCAGGCCCGTTCCGGTCACCCGGCCTCCTTCGTCGTCGTGCCGGCCGGACTCAGCCGGCGGTCAGGTTGTCGGCCACCTCGCGGTCGAGGCTGGCCAGGATCTCCTCGGCGGTCCCGTGGTCCGGACCGGCCAGGTCCAGCCGTACCCGGGCGCCGCCGGCGTCGGCCGGGCGCACACCGATCTCGGCGGACCAGTCGGCGGCGCCCCACCGGGCCCGCATGTCCTCGGCGTCGACCACCTCCACCCGGAAGTCGCCGGAGCGGCGCAGCTTCTCGGGCAGCCAGGCGGAGAGGCGGTCCGGGTCGGTCGCCGTGTTGAACACCACCTCGGGTGGCGCGGACATGCCGCGCTCGGCGTGGTCGGCCATCACGCGTCCCGCAGCCGGCTCGGGTCGACCTCCCGGCCGGGGTGCCGGGCCAGGTACTCCGTCTCCAGTTCGGCGGTGCGCCGCAGGTGGTTGGCGAGCGCCGAGTCGGTGGCGTGCCGCAGCGTGTCCAGCCGGGTCCGGTGCAGGCTGCGCATCTCCCGGGTCAGGTCCTCGTCGCTCAGTTCGACCGGGTCCACGCCGATGTGCTCACCGTCGGTGTCGACAGTGCGGGCGTGGTCACCGTCCCACTCGGCGACCCGCTGTTCCGGGCTGGCGTCCCCGCGTACCGATTCGGTCATCGTCGCCCCCTCGTCTCGTTCGGGTTGGCATCTGTTCGGATGCCCAGCGGGAGTGTCACCAAACCCTCGTCCCGACTACGACGCCACGTCGGAGACGGGCGGCGGCCCCGGTACCCTCGTTGTCATGAAACGGCTCTGGACACCGGCGTGGATCGTCCGCCACGTGGCCATGGTCGTGCTGGTGGTGGGTTGCCTCGGGATGGGCTGGTGGCAGGTCACCCGCGCCGCCGGGGGGAACGCGATCAGCTTCGGTTACGCGATCGAGTGGCCGGTGTTCGCCGGCTTCGTGGTCTTCGTATGGTGGCGTGAGGTCCGGCAGGCGCTGCGCGCCACGCCGGCCGACCCGTCCGCCGACGCGAGGTCGGTCGTCCCGTCGACCGACCCGTCGGCGCGGGCCGCCGAGCCGGTCGCCACCACCCCGGCGGTACGCCGGCCGGTGCGCGTCACGCGGACGCCGGCGTCCCCGGCGGACGGGGCCGACGACGCCGAACTGGCCGAGTACAACCGCTACCTTTCCTGGTTGAACGCCAATCCGGGCGCCCGGCCCGGTGACTATCCCGGCTGAGGCCGGTGCGGAAGGACGGACGACGGTGGGCGGAGCCCTTACCCGGTACCGCGTGATCGCCTGGATCGTGGGCGTGGCGCTTGTGGTGCTGGTCCTGATCGGCATGCCGCTGAAGTACGGCTTCGACAACCCGAGCGTGGTGGGCGTGGTCGGGGTGGCACACGGCTGGCTGTACATGGTCTACCTGGCGCTGGCCTTCGACCTGTCCCGGCGGGCCGACTGGCCGCTGAAGCGGATGCTGCTGGTGATGCTCGCCGGCACCGTGCCGTTCGTCTCGTTCTACGCCGAGCGGCGGGTGAGCCGGTGGGTGGCCACGGAACGCCTGCCGCGTACGCCGGAACCGGTCGCCGGCTGACCGCGGCGTTCACCGCGCGGGCCGCCACGGCCGCGCGCCGGGCGGGTCGGCCCCGCCGGCCGCTCGAGCCGCGTCCCGGGCCCGCCGCAGCGCGCGGGTGACCTGACCGAACTGCCGCTCGTCGTCGCTGCTGAACAGCAGCACCTCGGCGCCGCGGACCCGTCCCCACAGTTCGTGCGCCGGCGGTCGCCAGCGGTCGCCGAGCAGCACCAGCAGCAGGGGTACCAGGCCGGCGGCGCCCAGTGTCAGGTACGCCTCGGCGGTGAGCCGGTGCAGGCCGCCGGTGAAGCCGAGCGCCAACCCGACGCCCGCGACGAGCGCCGCGGAAACGGCGACCGCCCGGACGGCGAGGCGGTCGTGCGGGCCGCGGGCGGTCGCCAGGTGGGTGATCTCGGCCACGGTCCAGGTGTTGCGGCCGACGGTGAAGCGCTCGGCGGTGACCACGATGCCGGCTCGGGTGTAGAGCAGGGTGGGTGCGGCCGGGCGGGGTGGCGGGGTGGCGGAACTGTCGGTCTGCACGGGGGGCCTCCCGGGACGCGGGTGTCCCGTGGTGGGAGTTCCCGGTCCGGGTTTCATTGTCTTGCCGGCGCGCCACCCGACCTGCGGTTTCCGGCCCGGCGGGCGGTCGGTGCGACGGGTGGGCGACAGCCGCGCGACAGTTTCGGGTCTTTGTCGGCATTTTTGCCCGGCAATGCTGACGGCATCCGCCTACAACGACGAATCGGACGAGCCACGCCTTTGTCGCACCCGGTCGCCACGACGCGACAGGAGGTCGCCGAAAGGCGCACCGAGCGTCAACCATCCCTCTGGTAATTTCCGACACTTTGCTAACTTTCGCCCCTGCTTCAACTCCCGTCTGCTTTGATCACGGGTTAGGTTGTCCAGGTCGGTCACGGTCGACCGCCGTCCACCCGGACGGCCCCGGGCCGATGTCGCCGGGTTCGCGAACGCGCCCCGACGGCTGTGGGAGAGGAGCTTTCCGCTCTTGTCGTCCTTACGGATACTGCTCCGCTCACTGGCGGTGGCCGGCCTGTCGGTCGCGCTGCTCGCCCCGGCACAGGTGGCCCGGGCCGAGCCCACCCCCGCCGAGCTGACGAAGCAGATCGAGAAGTCCTCGACTGAGCTGGAGCGAATCGTCGAGTCCTACAACAACCTCAACGAGGACATCAAGGCCAACAAGGCCACGGCGGCCAAGCTCCAGGCCCGGATCGGCCCCCTCCAGGAACAGGCCGAACGCAGCCGCGCCGACGTGGGGCTGCTCGCCGCCACCGCCTACAAGACCGGCGGCATGCGTGCCGCGGCCGCCCTGCTGGAGCCGGGCGGTCAGGCGTCGCTGCCGGAGCGGTTGGGCACGCTCGACCAGCTGACCCGCCAGCGGCAGCGCGTCATCACCGGGTTCACCGACGACCAGCGACGGCTGATCGACCAGAAGACCCGGCTGGACGCCACGCTCGCCCGCGAGGCGGTGCAGGCCAAGCAGCTCAAGGCCGCGAAGACGCGGATCGAGGCGGACCTGTCCGACCTCTACGAGGCGCGCCGCAAGGCGTACGGCCGGGCCACCGAGGCGCCCGGCAAGGCCAGTTCCGCGGGCACTCCCCCGGCCGTGTCCGGCAAGGCCGGCGTGGCCGTGCGGTACGCCTACGGCGCGGTCGGCAAGCCCTACGGCTACGGCAACGACGGCCCCGGCAGCTACGACTGTTCGGGTCTGACGCTCGCCGCGTGGCGGACGGCCGGGAAGTCACTGCCGCACAGCGCGGCGCGACAGTGGAGCGCGACCACCCGGATCAGCCGCAGCGAGCTGCAACCGGGTGACCTGGTGTTCTACTCCGGGCTCGGGCATGTGGCGCTCTACGTCGGCAGCGGCCAGATCATCGACGCGCCCAGCGCGGGCCGCAACGTCAGCAAACGCGGCATGAACATCATGTCGATCGCGGGCTACGGCCGGGTCTGACCACGAGACGGCGAACGGCCGGCGTCCCCTGTCGGGCGCCGGCCGTTCGTTTGCTCGTTCGTGCCCGGTCAGGCCGCCTGGAGCCCTTCCGCGCGAGCCAGCTCACGCAGCCGGCCCAGCGCCTGGATCTCCAGCTGACGGATCCGCTCCCGGGACAGCGAGAACCGCGAGGCGACCTCGGTCAGCGAGTGCTCCCGCCCGTCCTCCAGGCCGTACCGGGCCCGCATGATGCCGGCGGACCGGTCGTCGAGGTGGTTGAGCAGGCCCTCGATCCGCTGCCGCTCCAGGCCGGTGAGCACGATCTCCTCCGGCGACGGCGCGTCGCTGTCGGCGACCAGGTCACCGAGCTTGGTGTCGCCGTCGTCGCCCACCGGGGTGTCCAGCGACACGGTGTCCTGCGACCAGCGGACCAGCTCGTTGACCCGCTCGACGGTGACGCCGAGCGACTTCGCGATCTGCTCCGGCTCCGGGTCGCCGCCCAGCTCACGGGTGAGCTGCCGGGCCACGTTGCGCATCCGGTTGACGTCCTCCACCAGGTGCACGGGCAGCCGTACGGTCCGCTCCTGCTGGGCGATCGCCCGGCTGATTGCCTGCCGGATCCACCAGGTCGCGTAGGTGGAGAACTTGAAACCCCGCTCGTAGTCGAACTTCTCGACCGCGCGGACCAGGCCGGTGTTGCCCTCCTGGATCAGGTCCAGCATGGGCATGCCGGAGCGCACGTAACGTCGGGCGATCGAGACGACCAGCCGCAGGTTCGCGCGGATGAACAGGTCCTTGGCGCGGTCGCCGTCGGTGACCACCTGCTCCAGTTCCGCCCGGGTGACGCCGTCGGGCACCTGGTCGGAGTCGAGCAGGTGCTCGGCGTAGAGGCCGGCCTCGATCGCCTTGGAGAGATCGACCTCCCGGGCGGCGTCCAGCAGCGGCGTACGGGAGATCTCGTGCAGGTAGACGCCGACCAGGTCCCGCTCCTCGGCGACCTCGTCGGTACGCATGCCGATGTTCTTGTCCACGATTGCCACGGTCCCCTCGCTCGCGCCGGTTGCCCGGTTCCTTGCCATCCCCACGTTCATCAGCCCTCCCGTAACCTCCGCTGTGCCCGTAGGTGCTGACACCTACACAACAGATGCGACGCGTCGGGGATTCCATGCCGTGAGTCGAAACTGTCACGAATGCCTGAGTAGTAGCTGAGAGCCCGGTCCATGTTTCCTGTTAGGGACCCGGTTCCGGCGGCTGTCCGACCACCCGTGCAACGGCAGCCGCAGCGATCCCGGTCAGTGCGGGATACGCACCCGTGGGCCGATCGGTTCAGCCACGCTCGTCGGATTACCCTCCGCCTCGTTGAACAATCCGGGCGGGGAAAGCCGTCCCCTCCCCGCCCGTGATACGCGTCGCACCCACCTCGCGGATGCGGGGTGGGCGGCGGGGATGCGGCCGACCGACCGGCGGTCAGGGGGCGAGCAGGGCCAGGGCGCCGCGTACCTGGTGGGCGGAGCGGGCCAGCGCGGCCCGGGCGGCCGGCACCTCCGCGCCGGAGACCAGCGCGACCAGGGCGGTCTTGAGGTCGCCGTCGGCCTCGCGCAGCGCGACCCGGCACACCTCCTCGGCACAGCCGGTGGCCTCCATGAGGATCGAGATCATGCGGCCGCGCAGTTTGGCGTTGGTGGCAACCATGTCGATCATGAGGTTCGAGTAGACGCGCCCCAGGCGCACCATCACCGCCGTGGAGAACGTGTTGAGCACCAACTTCTGCGCGGTGCCGGCCTTCATCCGGGTCGACCCGGTGACCACCTCGGGTCCGGTGTCCACCCCGATGAACACGTCCACCGCCGCGGCGGCCTCGGCCTCCGGGTTCGCGCACAGCAGGACCGTCCCGGCCCCGCCTGTCCGGGACGCGGCGAGCGCCCCGAGGACGTACGGGGTGCGCCCGCTGGCCGCCAGGCCCACCACCAGGTCACCGGCGTGGACGCACTCGGCGGCCTCGGCGGCGCCACCGCGCTCGTCGTCCTCGGCGTCCTCGACGGCCCGCCACATCGCCTCCGGCCCTCCGGCCAGGTGCGCGCAGAACCAGTGCCGCGGCGAGTTGAACGTGGGGGCCAGCTCGGCCGCGTCCAGCACGCCGAGGCGGCCGGAGGTGCCGGCGCCGAAGTAGTGCACCCGGTGCCCGCCGCGCAGCGCGGCGACGGCCAGGTCGACGGTCTCGGCGATCTCGGCGAGCACGGCGGTGACCGCCGCCGGCACCCGCCGGTCGGCCTCGTTGATCACGGTGAGGACGTCGCGGGTGGACATCAGGTCCAGGTCGACGCTGAGCGGGTTGCGCCGTTCGGTCGGCGCGCCGACGCGCACCACAGGTCGCACCGCGGCCACCGGTTCGCGCTCCACCCGACCCGCCGTCATCCCCGCCTCCGCCCGGGGCCGACCCGGTGCGACCGGACGGCCTCGGCGGTGGCTTCGAGCGCCTTCTTCGTTCTTGCCCGGCTCCTCGCGGCCACCCCGACGAAGAGGCAGTCGACCACGGTGAGCTGGGCCAGCCGGCTGGCGGTCGCGCCGGAGCGGTAGGTCGTCTCCCGGGCGGCGGTGGTGAGCACGTGATCGGCGACCTCGGTGATCGGCGAGCGGGGGAAGTTGGTGAGCGCCACGGTGGTGGCGCCGCGTGCCCGCGCCTGTTCCAGCACCTCGATGACGTCGGAGGTGGTGCCGGTGTGCGAGATGCCGACCGCCACGTCGCCGCGCCCGAGCAGGGCGGCGGAGGTGAGCGCGGTGTGCACGTCCGGGAAGTAGAACGCGATGCGGCCGATGCGGTGCAGCTTCTGCTGGAAGTCGGAGGCGACGAAGCCGCTGGCACCGGCGCCGTAGACGTCGATCCGGCCGGACCCGCCGATCGCCTCGACCACCTGCTCGCAGACCGCCGGGTCGAGTTGCTCGGCGGTCTCCTCGACGGCCCGCGCGTCGTTGAACGCGATGGTGGCGATGATCTGGGCCAGGTCCGCGCCCGGCGGGATGTCGCCGCCGACCACCCGCGCGTCGGGTGGCTCGACGCGGCGGGCGGCCTCGGCGGCGAGTCGGATCCGCAACTGGGGATAGCCGTTCATGCCGACCGAGCGGCAGAACCGGATGACTGTCGCCTCGGATGTCTCCGCGGCGGTGGCGAGGTCGGTGATGGTCCGCCGGGCCGCGTCCGCCGGGTCGGCGACGACCAACCGGGCCACCCGCTGTTCGGCCGGGGACAGCGAGGGGAGCAGACCGCTGATGTGGACGATCAGTCCACCGGACTCGTGACTCGCAGAAATCTTCGGACTCTTCGCCACGGATGAAACTTACTTTCACAGCGCGTGAGCGTCAACCATGACACCGCGTATCGGGAAATTTACCGTCTTCCGTGGCGCTCCACGTCAAGGTTCCCATCGTCGCAGCCCGGCCGCCTCATCCGGTCCGGCGGACCACCTTCCGACAGCGGTCCGGGACGTCGACCGTCGCGCGGGGCGGGCCGCCCGGACGGCCGCGACCGGGCGGGCCGGTCGGCCTCGGCCAGCCGCCGGTCGGATGGTTGGCTAGCGTGTGCCCATGACGGAACGCACGGTGCTGGTTACCGGGGGCTCGGGCGGGCTGGGCGGCGCGGTCACCGCCACCTTCCTGCGCTCCGGATGGCGGGTGGTCGCACCCGGCCGGGAAGGCGACGCCGACGACCACGGCGACGGCGACCAGCCGGTCCGGGTCGTGGCCGACCTGCTCACCCCCGAGGGGGCCGCGCGGGCGGTCGAGGCGGCCACCACGGACCCGGCCGCGCCGCTGCGCGCGGTGGTCAACCTGGTCGGCGGGTACGCAAGCGGCGGGCTGGTCCACGAGACCCCGATCGAGGAGTTCGACCGGATGCTGCGGCTCAACCTGCGCCCGACGTACCTGGTCACCCGGGCGGCGCTGCCGCACCTGGTCGCGGCCGGCGACGGCGCGGTGGTCTGCGTCTCCGCGCGGGCCGCGGTCGCACCGTTCCCGGGAGCCGCCGGCTACGCCACCGCCAAGGCCGCCGTACGCGCGTTCGCCGACGCGGTGGCGGTCGAGTACCGGCAGCGCGGGGTCCGGTGCAACACGGTGCTGCCCAGCGTCATCGACACCCCGGCGAACCGGGCCGCCCAGCCCGACGCGGACCACCGGCGGTGGGTGCCCCCGGCGGAGATCGCGGCGGTGATCCACTTCCTGGCTTCGGCGGAGTCCGCGCCGACAAGCGGCGCCGGCATCCCGGTCTACGGTCGGGCCTGAACCGGCACCGGCCCGTCCCGGCCGGCGCCGGACGGGTGCGGCGGGCCGCCCGGGAGCGGACCGGGACCGGGTGCCGGGTCGTCCGGCAGCCACTCCCCCAGGTGCGCCCGGATCCGACGGGACACCTCGTCCGGCGGGCCACTGCCGTCCACCACCACGAAACTCGCGTACTCCGGCAACGTCCGGTACGCGGTGGCCGCGGCGGTGAGCCACCGCATGCTCTCGTGGTCGGTGCCGCGCCGCTCGATGCGGCGGTACGCCTCGGCCGGGTCCAGGGTGATCAGGAACGTCACCTGCGGCGCGGGGAAGATGCGGTACCCGACCCGGGCCAGCCGCTCCCAGCGCTGCCCGCCGTGCGCGCGGATGCTGGCGTACTGGCAGGCGGACCACCTGTCCATCACCGCCGTCCGGCCGGTGACCAGGCAACTGAGCAGGGCGCGCGCGATGGCCAGCCACCGCAGCACCGACTCGACCACGAGCAGGCCGCCGCGCCCGAGCAGCCGCTGCGCATCGGCCCGGCCGACCCGTTGGGCGAGCCGGCCCAGCCAGCGGCGACCGCCCGCGTTGCGTTTGTAGGTGGCCGGATGGCCGGCGGCGGTCAGCGCCTCGGCGAGCCGGTGGGCCTGGGTGGTCTTGCCCGAGCCGTCGATGCCGATCAGGGCGACGGCGCGCAGGGCACCGCCGCGCCGCGTACGCAGTGACCTGGCCACTTTGCCGAGGTTATCCGATCGGCGCATCACCTCGGTGATTCGTCACGTTTGTACCGTAGCGGGGCGGACCGGCCCCACAACAGGTGTGGGCGGAGGCTCTGCCGGGTACGCATCGGGGTCCCACCGCCCACCACGACAAGGGAGCCGCAAGATGGCCGAGCGCGGGGACGAGACCCTGGTACACACGCTGAAGAAGGTCGCCGCCGTGCTCAAACAGTCCGAGATCCCGTTCGCACTGGGCGGCAGCTTCGCGGTCTACGCGCATGGCGGACACTCCAGCGACCACGACGTCGACTTCCTGCTTCGGGAGGCCGACGTCGACCGGGCCCTGGAGGCACTGGTGGAGGCCGGTTTCACCGCCGAGCGTCCGCCGGAGGACTGGTTGGTGAAGGTGTACGACGAGGGTCGGATGGTGGACCTGATCCACCGGCCGGTGGAGTCGCCGGTGACCGACGAGACCTTCGCCGACACCATCGTCCGGCCGGTCGACGCGATCCACATGCCGGTGCTGTCGGCCAGCCAGCTCATGGTGCACAAGCTGCTGAGCTTCTCCCAGCACTACTGCGACTTCGCCCGCGCCCTGCCGCTGGCCCGGTCGCTGCGGGAACAGATCGACTGGGAGCGGGTACGGAAGGAGACGCAGCACTCGCCGTACGCGGAGGCGTTCCTGGTGCTGCTGGACCGGTTGGACGTGCTGCCCGACGGTGCGTCCGGTGGAAGGGAGACCCGGTGACCGGACTGTCCGGTGACGTACCGCCCGACGAGTACGTCGAGGCGGAGATCCAGAGCATGCTGACCGAGGACCCGTCCGTGGCCGAACAGGGCATCACGGTGGTGCGCCGCGAGAGCGGGCTGGTGCTCTCCGGCGAGGTGGAGAGCCCGCACCGCCGGGAGGAGATCCTGCGCCGGGTGACCGAACGGTTCCCCGACACCCCGGTCACCAGCGACATCGGGGTGACGCGTACGCAGGCGCCCACCCAGGTCGAGGAACTGCCGTGAGGGAGGTTCGATGGTGATCCGCATCGCCGCCGTCGGCGACGTGCACCTGGACGAGGACGTGGTGGGCCGCTTCCGCCCCGCGCTGGAGCAACTTCCGGACAGCGCCGACGTGCTGCTGCTCGCTGGGGACCTGACCCGGCACGGTACCGAGGCCGAGGCGCGCTGCGTGGCCCGGGAGTTCGGCGACCTCGGCGTACCGGTGGTCACCGTGCTCGGCAACCACGACCACCAGTGCGACCAGGTGCCGCAGGTGGTCAAGGTGCTCGAGGACGCCGGGATCACCGTGCTGGAGGGCACCGGCACCGTGGTCGAGTGTGCCGGCGGGCGGCTCGGGGTGGCCGGCGTGAAGGGCTTCGGCGGCGGGTTCGCCGGGCGGTGCGCCAGCGACTTCGGCGAACCGGAGATGAAATCGTTCGTGCGGACCACCCGGGAGAGTGCGGACGCCCTGGCCGCCGCGCTGCTCTCGCTGGACTGCGACGCGCTGGTCGCGCTGACCCACTACTCGCCGGTGCCGGACACGCTTGTCGGGGAGCCACCGGAGATCTATCCGTTCCTCGGCTCCTACCAGCTCGGGCAGGCGATCGACTCGGCGCCCACCGCGCTGGCGCTGCACGGGCACGCCCACCACGGCACCGAGCGCGGCACCACCCCCGGCGGGGTCCTCGTCCGCAACGTCGCGCACCCGGTGATCAAGCAGGCGTACAGCGTCTACCACCTGGGTGATCAGGTCGACTGAGCCAGGTTTCCGACTTCGGCGGCGCGGGTATCTCAGCCGCCATGGAGCTGATTCTTTGGATTCTCGCAGTCGTACTGGTGGTCGCCGGAGTTCTTGCCCTGTTCCGTCGGCAGATTCTCTGGGGCGTCGTCCTGATCGTCGTCGGCCTGTTGGTCGGCCCGGGCGGGGTGAGCATCTTCAACAACTAGCGACACCTCCCACCTCTCGACCCACCGGGGTCGTCGGGCCCGGGCGCTTGGTCCTCCCAGATCGAAGCGTCACGGCCCGACGGCCCCGGTGTTTCACGTTCCCGGCAACTCTCACCGCTCGGTGCGTAGGGGTTTGCCGCCCTCTCTGACGGAAACCTCTTGACCATGGAGATGTCGCAGAGCGCCGGGCGGCGTACCGCCGGGGCGCGCAAGTGGTGGGCCCTGCTCGGCTTCGGCGCCGCAACGTTCGCCGCCGCCGCCCTCGGCGGGCTGGGTGTCCAGGGCACCTCCACCGAGTACCAGAGCCTGGAGCAGCCCGCCTGGGCGCCGCCGTCGTGGCTGTTCGGCCCGGTCTGGACCGTGCTGTACGTGCTGATCGCGATCGCCGGCTGGCTGGTGTGGCGCCGGGTCGGCTTCGGCCCCGCGGTCTGGGCCTGGGTGGTGCAACTCGTGCTCAACGCGATCTGGACCCCGTTGTTCTTCGGCGCCGGCCGGTACGGGCTGGCGTTCGCCGAGATCGTGCTGATGTGGCTGGCGATCGGGGTCACCGTGGCCCTGTTCCGGCGCGTCTCCCGGCCGGCCACGCTGCTGATGCTGCCGTACTGGGCCTGGGTGACGTTCGCGTCGGCGCTGAACTTCGCGGTGTGGCGGCTGAACACCTGACCGGGCCGGGCGCGGGGGCCGGCACCCCCGCGCCCGGCGGGTTCAGCAGCGGGGTACGCCGGGGATGTAGCCGTCGTACCCGGTGTGGACGTAGGCGTCGGAGATGAACCGGCCGGAGCCGATCCGGTCCCAGATCGAGCTGGTCCCGTAGGTGCCGCTGACGCTGGTACCGCTGGTCTGGCACTGGATGGTCACCCTCGCCCCGTCGGCCACGGTGCCGACCGCGCTGTGGCCGGTGCCCGGACCGGAGCGGACCGTCAACGGTGCGCCGGCCGTGTTGACGGTGCCCTCCCCGGTGTCCGCGCCGCCGCAGCCGTTGTCGCTGGTGTAGGTCTTGGCACCCCAGTAGAGCGCCTGCGCGCCGTTGAACCTGATCTTCACGGAGCTGCCGTCGAGGCGCTGCTCGTAGTGCAGGTGCGGGCCGCTGGACCCACCGGTCGTGCCGACGTAGCCGATCACCCTGCCGTAACCGACGGTCTGCCCGACCGAGACGTTGAAGGCGCTCAGGTGGGCGTAGTAGGTGGTGTGGCCGCCACCGTGGTTGATCCGGACGTACTTGCCGTAGCTGGTGTCGCCGAGGTTGGTCACCACGTCGACCGTGCCGGGCGCGCTGGCGACCACCGGGTCACCGGCGTCGTCGGTCCGGTTGAAGTCGATCGCGTTGGCCGGGTTGTGGTCGGTCCGGGTCTTGCCGGACCAGGACTGGTTGCACGGGAACGGAACCTTGAACGTCGGCGCGGCCATCGCCGGCGCCGCCGGCACCAGGGTCGCCGCCAGAATCGTCACGCCCGCGCCGAGGGCGAGCCAGCGCTTGTGCATCCGCTTCCTCCGATGTCGAAAGCCTTCAATATGATGCGGGCATCCTGACAGAAACCTCCGCTCACGGGAAGAATCGTGGGAGCGCGCCCACGCAGGATGGCTGGATTTCGCGATTGTTACCTGGCCGTGTCCGGCTAGGGGTGGACCGGGCGCGATGCAAGCGCTTACATGTGGGGACGACCCATCGGACCGGCGCGGGTTCGATCCCTCAAGGCGCCGGCAAGGAAGGAGATCGGCATGGCGTTTGCCAAATCGCGCCCGGCTCTCGCGATCGCCGGCGTGCTGGGGCTGACGCTCGGCGTCGCCGCCTGTGGCACCGGTGACGACAAGAAGAGCGACAACGCGGGCTCGGCAGAGTGCGCGGCATACGAGAAGTACGACGGTCACGACGGCAAGAAGGTGACCATCTACTCCTCCATCCGGGAGATCGAGGACGAGCGCCTCCAGCAGTCCTGGAAGGAGTTCGAGGACTGCACCGGAATCGAGATCGACCACGAGGGCAACGCCGAGTTCGAGGCGCAGCTCCCGGTGCGGGTGGACGGCAACAACGCCCCCGACCTCGCCTTCATCCCGCAGCCGGGCCTGCTCAAGCGGTTCGTCGACTCGGGCAAGCTCAAGCCGACCGGTGCCGACACCAAGGCCATGGCCGAGCAGAACTACTCCCCCGACTGGCTGAAGTACAGCACCGTCAACGGCCAGTTCTACGGCGCCCCGCTCGGCTCCAACGTGAAGTCCTTCGTGTGGTACTCGCCGAAGACCTTCAAGGAGAAGGGCTGGACGGTCCCCACCACGTGGGACGACCTGATCAAGCTGAGCGACCAGATCGCGGCCAGCGGCACGAAGCCGTGGTGCGCCGGCATCGAGTCCGGCGACGCCACCGGCTGGCCGGCCACCGACTGGATCGAGGACGTCCTGCTCCGTACCGGCGGCCCCGAGGTCTACGACCAGTGGACCACCCACCAGATCCCGTTCAACGACCCGAAGGTCGCCGAAGCGGTCAACCGGGCCGGCAGCATCCTCAAGAACGAGAAGTACATGAACGGCGGCTTCGGCGGGGTGAAGAGCATCTCCACCACCGCGTTCCAGGAGGGCGGCACGCCGATCACCACCGGTAAGTGCGCGCTGCACCGCCAGGCGTCCTTCTACGCCAACCAGTGGCCGAAGGGCACCAAGGTGGCCGAGGACGGCGACGTCTTCGCGTTCTACTTCCCGGCCATCGACCCGGCCAAGGGCAAGCCGGTCCTGGGCGGCGGCGAGTTCGTCGCGGCCTTCGCCGACCGTCCCGAGGTCCAGGCGGTGCAGACCTACCTGGCCTCCGGCGAGTTCGCCAACAGCCGCGCCAAGATCGGTGACTGGGTGTCGGCGAACAAGAAGCTGGACCCGAGCAACGTGCCGAACCCGGTGGACAAGCTCTCCGTGGACATCCTCCAGGACGAGAAGACGGTCTTCCGCTTCGACGGCTCGGACCTGATGCCGGCCGCGGTCGGCGCGGGCACGTTCTGGAAGGGCATGGTGGCCTGGATCAACGGCAAGGACACCGCGTCCGTCCTGAACGACATCGAGGGCAGCTGGAAGTGATCTGAGGAGGGGGCCCGGGCCGCGTCGCGGCCCGGGCCCCCTCCCGCGACCGAACCCTTGAAGGAGGGTCGATGGAGTTCGACTTCGCGGCGGAACAGCCGAAGTTCCTCATGCTGATGTACGGGCTGATCGCTTTCGTCGCGGTGGTGGGCGGGTTGCTCGTGCTCCTCGACGTGGTGCCGGCCTGGTTCGCCCGGCGACGGGAGGCGCATCTGATCGCGGCCTCGGTGGGCGGCGCACCGCTTCCCCGGCGGCTCAAGAGGAGCCCCAGGAAGAGCAAGGACAACCTCGCGTTCCTCTACCCGCTCCTCGACGTGGTGGTGCCGGCCTGGTCCGCCCGGCGACGGAAGGCGCAACTGGCCGCAGCCTCGCTTCCCCGGCGGCGCAAGAAGGGTGAGGGCACGTTCGCGTTCTTCTTCCTGCTGCCGACGCTGCTGCTGCTGGCCATCGGGCTGGTGATCCCCGCCCTGCGCACCACGCTGCTCTCCTTCATGGACTCCAGCAGCAGCAACTGGGTGGGGTTGGACAACTACTCCTGGATGATCTCGGAAAACTCGATCATCCGAGTCCTGATCAACACCTTGATCTGGGTGATCCTGGTACCACTGGTGGCCACCGCGTTCGGTCTGATCTACGCGGTCCTGGTGGACAAGGCCCGGTTCGAGGCGGTCGCCAAGTCCCTGATCTTCCTGCCGATGGCGATCTCGTTCGTCGGCGCGGCCATCATCTGGAAGTTCGTCTACGCCTACCGCGGCGAGGGCGACCAGATCGGCCTGCTCAACCAGATCGTGGTCAGCCTGGGCGGGGAGCCGAAGCAGTGGCTGCTGGAGTCCCCGCTCAACACCTTCCTGCTCATCGTGATCATGGTCTGGATCCAGGCCGGTTTCGCCATGGTGGTGCTCTCCGCCGCCATCAAGGCCATCCCGGCCGACATCGTCGAGGCGGCCCGCCTGGACGGGGTCAGCCCGTGGCAGATGTTCTGGCAGATCACCATGCCGAGCATCCGTCCGGCGCTGATCGTGGTGGTGGTGACACTGTCCATCGCCACGCTCAAGGTCTTCGACATCGTCCGCACCGCCACCAACGGCAACTACGACACCAACGTGATCGCGACCGAGATGTACAACCAGGCGTTCCGCTACCAGGAGAACGGGCAGGGCTCGGCGCTCGCGGTGTTCCTCTTCATCCTGGTGATCCCGATCGTGATCTACCAGATCCGCAACCTGCGCCAGCAGCGGGAGGGCTGAGATGACCACCACCACGCCCACCGCCGGAGTCGGCGCCCAGACCACCGAGCCGGCCACCCGGGTCGGCCGGGTACGCAAGCGGCTGAACAGCCGCACCGCCACACTGGTCTCGATCGTCATCGCGCTGCTCTGGACGGTTCCCACCTTCGGCCTGTTCATCTCCTCGTTCCGGCCCGAGGACCAGATCAAGACCACCGGCTGGTGGACGTTCTTCAGCGACCCGCAGTTCACTCTGGACAACTACCAGGAGGTGCTGTTCAGCACCGGCTCCTCGGGGCAGCTGGCCAGCTACTTCATCAACTCGCTGGCGATCACCATCCCCTCGGTGCTGTTCCCGCTGGCCTTCGCGGCGCTTGCCGCATACGCGCTGGCGTGGATGAACTTCAAGGGCCGGGACCTGGTCTACATCGGAATCTTCGCGCTGCAGATCGTGCCGTTGCAGATGGCCCTGGTGCCGCTGCTGCGGTTCTTCTCCACCGGCGTCACCGTCGGCGGTTTCCAGATCCTCCCGGCGTGGGACCTGGTCGACGAGCAGAAGTTCGCACAGGTGTGGTTCGCGCACACCTGCTTCGCACTTCCGTTCGCCGTCTTCCTGCTGCACAACTTCATCTCGCAGCTCCCGGGCGACCTGATGGAGGCGGCCCGGGTCGACGGAGCCTCCCACCCGAAGATCTTCCGCACCATCGTGCTGCCGCTGATCACCCCCGCACTGGCGGCGTTCGGCATCTTCCAGTTCCTCTGGGTCTGGAACGACCTGCTGGTCGCGCTGATCTTCGCCGGTGGCGGCGACGAGACCGCCCCGCTGACGGTCCGGCTCGCCGAACTGGCCGGCACCCGGGGCAACGAGTGGCAGCGACTGACGGCCGGCGCGTTCGTGTCCATCGTCGTACCACTGATCGTGTTCCTGTCCCTCCAGCGCTTCTTCGTGCGAGGCCTGCTCGCCGGCAGCGTCAAGGGTTGACCGATCCCCCGCCGCCGGCCCTGGGCCGGCGGCGGGGGTCCCGGCACAGCGGGAGGCCAGATGACCCGGATTGACGACGTCGCCCGCCTGGCCGGGGTGTCCACGGCCACCGTCTCCCGGGCGCTGCGTGGCCTGCCGACCGTCTCGGCGGCCACCCGCCGCCGGGTCCTCGCCGCCGCCGAACAGCTCCAGTACGCGGTGTCGCCAAGCGCCAGCCGATTGGCCGGCGGCCGGACCGGCACCGTCGCGGTCGTGGTGCCCCGGATCACCCGCTGGTTCTTCGGCACCGTCGTTGAGGCGGTCGAGGAATACCTCCAGCAGACCGGCCACGACCTGCTGCTCTACAACCTCGGCGGCCGTGAGCAGACCCACCAGCGGGTGCTGCGGACGGCAAGCCTGCACAAGCGGGTGGACGCCATCATCCTGGTCGCCACCCCACTGCGCGCGGCCGACGTGCAGGCGCTGACCAAGCTGGACCTGCCCGGCGTCACGATCAGCTCCGGCACCGCGGTGCCCGGATGGCCCCGCGTACGGATCGACGACGTGGCCGCCGCCCGACTCGCCACCCGCCACCTGCTCGACCTCGGACACACCCAGATCGCGCACATCTCCGGCGACCCGGACGACGAACTGGCCTTCACCACCCACCTGGACCGTCGGCGCGGCTACCAGGAGGCGCTGCGCGACGCCGGCCTCCGGCCCGACCCGAGCCTCGACGTCGAGTCCCAGTTCACCGTCGACGGGGGCACCCGGGCCGCGGCCGAGCTGCTGTCCCGGGGCGAACCGCCGACCGCGATCTTCGCGGCCTGCGACGAGATGGCGATGGGCGCGGTCACCGCGTTGCGCGACGCCGGACTGCGGGTGCCGCAGGACGTCAGCGTGATCGGCATCGACGACCACGAGCTGGCCGGCCTGCTCGGCCTGAGCACCGTCGCCCAACCCACCGCCGAGCAGGGTCTGCTCGCCGCGCGGATCCTGCTCGACCCGCTGAGCGTACGGGCCGACACGGCGTACCCCGGGCTGGCGCCCGCCCCCCGCGGCGCCACCTCCGACGACGGAACACCGACCCCGGTGATCCTGCCCACTCGCCTGGTGGTGCGGGAGTCGACCGCACCACCCCGGGCACACTGAACGGACCCGTTCGCCACGCACCACGACAGGGAGAAAGCACTGAACACCGACGCGACGCAGCAGGCCCCGGGCACCGGCTGGTGGACCGAGGCGGTCATCTACCAGGTCTACCCGCGTTCGTTCGCCGACTCCGACGGCGACGGCATCGGCGACCTGCCGGGCATCACCGCCCGGCTCGACCACCTCAGCGAGCTGGGTGTCGACGCGGTCTGGCTGTCCCCGTTCTATCCGTCCCCGCAGGCCGACGCCGGCTACGACGTGGCCGACTACCGCGACGTCGACCCGCTGTTCGGCACCCTGGCCGACGCCGACAGGCTGATCGCCGAGGCGAAGGCCCGCGGGCTGCGGGTGATCGTCGACCTGGTGCCGAACCACACCTCCTCCGCGCACCGCTGGTTCACCGCGGCGGTGGCCGCCGCCCCGGGCAGCCCGGAACGCGACCGGTACGTCATCCGCGACGGCAGGGGTCCGGACGGCACCGAGCCGCCGAACGACTGGACGAGCGTGTTCGGCGGCCCGGCCTGGACCCGGCTGCCCGACGGGCAGTGGTACCTGCACCTGTTCGACTCCGGCCAGCCCGACCTCAACTGGGACAACCCGCAGGTGCGTGCCGAGTTCCTCGACGTGCTGCGCTTCTGGCTGGACCGGGGCGTGGACGGCTTCCGGGTCGACGTGGCGCACGGCCTGATCAAGCAGGCCGACCTGGCCGACTGGCAGGAGCCGCAGGAGATCCTCTCCGGCAGCGAGCTGGACAAGCCGCGCCCGCCGATGTGGGACCAGGACGGCGTGCACGAGATCTACCGGGAATGGCGGCGCCTGCTCGACTCGTACCCCGGGGAGCGGGTCCTGGTCGCCGAGGCGTGGGTCGAGCCGGCCGAGCGGCTGGCCCGGTACGTCCGTCCGGACGAGATGCACCAGGCGTTCAACTTCGAGTACCTGCTCGCCGCCTGGAGCGCCCCGGCCCAGTACGCGGTGATCACCCGCTCGCTGGAGGCCACCGACGCGGTAGGCGCCCCCACCACCTGGGTGCTGTCCAACCACGATGTCGTCCGGCACGCGTCCCGGCTCGGACTGGGCACCGACGGCGGCCGGGGCAACGGCATCGGCGCCGACGACCCGCAGCCCGACGCCGCGCTGGGCCTGCGCCGGGCCAGGGCGGCCAGCCTGCTCATGTTGGCGCTGCCCGGCTCGGCCTACCTCTACCAGGGTGAGGAACTGGGGCTGCCGGAGCACACCATGCTGCCCGACGAGGCCCGGCAGGACCCGACCTGGGCGCGCAGCGGGCACACCGAGCGCGGCCGGGACGGCTGCCGGGTGCCGATCCCGTGGGAGGCCGACGCCCCGTCGTACGGCTTCGGGCCGACCGACGCGAGCTGGCTGCCCCAGCCGTCGGTGTGGGCCGAGTACGCGCTGGACCGGCAGCGCGGCGTGGCCGGCTCGACGTACGAGCTGTACCGGACCGCGCTGCGACTGCGCCGCGAGCACGCCCTGGCCCGCGGGCCGCTGCGGTTCCTCTCCTCCGGCGACGAGGTGCTCACGTTCACCAACGGCGACCTCACCGTGCTGACCAACTTCGGCGCGGCCCCGGTGCCGCTGCCGGCCAACGCGCAGGTGCTGGTGGCGAGCGCCCCGCTGGACGGCGAAGCGGTCCCCACCGACGTCACCGTCTGGTTCCGCAGCTGATGCGGAGGGCTTCGCCGGGCGGGTTCACCGCCCGGCGGAGCCCTCGCCTTCCAACCGGTCCGCGCGGGCGTGCAGCAGGTCACGCACCTCGGCGATGTCCCGTGGCGAGGTGCGGGCGGCCAGCCAGTACATGATGCCGGTCGGGATGAAGAAGAGCTGGAACGCGGCCAGCCCGACCGCGTAGTTCAGCGGCGGCGGGAAGGCCGCCCGCAGCCCGGCGAACGCCACCCCGACGAGCGCGTTGCCGCCCGCCCGCCCGACGCCGTTGACCAGGTTGCCCAGGCTGTAGACCGTGCCCCGGTGCTCGGGCGGGTTGACGTCAGCGATCAACGCGAACCAGTTGGGCGAGTTCGCCGACGTCAACGCCAACGCGACCACGGCGGTGAGCAGGCTCAACCCGATCGTCGGCTCGGTCAGCACGCTGGACAGCACCGCCGCCACCACCGCGCCGGTGCCGGCGCCGTCGGGCACGTCGATGCGGAACGGCACGAAGAACAGGATCAGGTAGAACGGCAGCGCCGCGAGGACCCCCACCGCCGCGACCATGGCCCGGCCGCTCGGCGTACGCCGCTGCAGCGCGTCGCCGACCAGACCGCCGACGATGGACAGCACGCCCCCGAGCTGGAACAGGGTGGCGAAGACGCTGCCCACCACCACGGCGGTGGCCGGCGAGTAGCCCTGCGCCTCGGCCCGCTGGCTGAACAGCACCGGCAGCCAGACCAGGGAGCCGAACGCCGCCTGGGCGGTGAGCCCCTGCAGGATGAGCCAGCGGTTGGTCCGGCGGGCCAGGATGCGGGGCACGTCGGCGCGGCTGATCCGGTAGTCGTACTCGCCCCCGGCGTCGATCGCCCCGGCCAGTTCGGGTTCGCTCTGCCCGCGCCGGATGTCGTAGGTGAACAGGTACGCCACGGTGGCGGCCAGGCCCACGCCGGTCAACAGCAGGAACGGCCGCCGCCAGTCGGTCGCGCCGAGCAACCCGCCGAGCAGCGTCCCAGCCAGCGTGCCGACGCCCTGGGAAAGCCCCCAGAAGCTCATCACCAACCCGCGGCGGCGCGGCGAGATCAGGTCGGTGACCACGGAGAAGCCGACCGAGCCCACCGCGCCCAGCCCGACCGCCCCGACGAACTGGGCGGCCAGGAACGTCGCATAGTCCCCGGCGATCGCGCTGCCTCCGGTGCCGGCCGCCCAGAGCAGCGTGCCGACCATGAGCAGCGGCTTGCGGTTGGTCCGGTCGCCGACGTACGCCCAACCCACCGCCGCCACGGCGCTGACCAGGAAGCTCACGGCGGTGACCAGGCCGAGCATCCGCGTGGGCACGTCAAGGGCGGCGGAGATCGGCCCGTACAGCGGTGGCACCAGGCCGATCGCCACGTTGTCCAGCGAGGCGAGCACCACGAACACCGCGACGCTGTAGAACCGGTGGGCCGCGCCGCCACCGCGGGAGATCCTGGTGCCGCTCATGTCGGGCAGCCAATCAGGTGCGGGTCACGTCGCGAACACGGACCCGCCCGTCAGCGACAGCCGCCGATGCCCGACAACCCGGCGGTGAGGGTCGGCGACAGCCGCCCGGCGCCCGGTTCTACGCCGCTCGGTCGAGCACCTTCTCCCGGGCCCGGGCGTAGCGCTCGCGGATGGCGGGCACGGCGTCGGCCGTGTACTCCTCGGTGTCGCCGACGGACCACGCCGGTGGGGCGTCGCCGCCCAGCGCGACCCAGGCCGCCTGCCGGGCCGCGCCGTCCGCGACGTACTCCCCGGGGGGCGGCACCAGCACCGGGCGGCCGAAGACCTGCGGCGCGATCCGGCGTACCGCGGCGGAGCGGGCGCCGCCACCGACCAGGATGATCCGCTCGGCGCGGGCGCCCTGGGCGGTCAGCGCGTCCAGGCCGTCGGCCAGCCCGCAGAGCATGCCCTCGGCGGCCGCCCGCGCCAGGTGGGCGGGGGTGGCGGTGCGCAGCGTAAGGCCCGTCAGCTCGCCTGTGGCGTGTGGGCGGTCCGGCGTCCGCTCGCCCTCCAGGTAGGGCACCATGACCAGGCCGTCCGCGCCCGGCGGGGCGGACAGCGCCAGCTCGCCGAGCGTGTCGAGGTCGACGCCGAGCAGGGTCGCCGCGGCGTCGAGCACCCGGGCCGCGTTCAGCGTGCACACGAGCGGCAGGAACCGGCCGGTGGCGTCGGCGAATCCGGCCACCGCGCCGTCGGCGTCGGCGGCCGGCGTGTCGGCGACCGCGAAGACGGTGCCGGAGGTGCCGATCGAGACGATCACGTCTCCGGCGCCGGCCCCGGCGCCGAGCGCCGCCGCCGCATTGTCCCCGGTGCCGGGTCCGAGCCGCACCCCGGCGTCGTTCGAGCCGTCGCCGAGGGCGGCCGGGTCGAGGCGGCCGGCCACCTCGGCCGGCCCGAGCACGACCGGCACCCGCAGCCGCCGGCCGAAGGCCCGCTCCAGCAGATCCAGCCGGTACTCGCCGGTGCGCGGCGACCAGTAGCCGGTGCCGCTGGCGTCCCCCCGGTCGGTGCGCAACGCGTCGAGCCCGGGAGCGCCGGCCAGCCGCCAGGTGAGCCAGTCGTGCGGCAGGCAGACGGCGGCCACCCGGTCGGCGTTTGCCGGCTCGTGCCGGGCCAGCCAGCGCAGCTTCGTGACGGTGAAGCTGGCCACCGGCACCGAGCCGGTCGTCTCGGCCCAGAACCGGCGGCCGGTCTCCCCGCCGCCGGCCTCCTCGATCAGGTCCCGGGCGGCGTCGGCGGACCGGGTGTCGTTCCACAGCAGCGCCGGGCGGACCACCTCACCCGCCTCGTCCAGGCAGACCATGCCGTGCTGCTGGCCGCCGATCGAGACGGCTGCCACGTCGGCCAGGCCGCCGGCCTCGGCCACCGCCGCCCGCAGGGCGTCCCACCAGGCGTGCGGGTCCACCTCGGTGCCGGGCGGATGCGGCGCGCGGCCCTGCCGGACGAGCGCACCTGTCTGCGCGTCCCGGACCACCACCTTGCAGGACTGGGTCGACGAGTCGATCCCCGCGACGAGCGGCATGGCGACCCGCCTCAGCGCGCGCCGAGCAGGTGCTCGACGGCGAGTTGGTTGAGCCGGACGAAGCCGAAGCCCTTCGCGCCGGCGACCTCCGGGTCGAAGTCCTCGAACGCGGCCCGGTCGGCGAGCAGCTCGGCGTGGCCCTCCCCCGGGTTCAGCGTCGGGGTGGACAGCTCACCGACCCGGCTGGCGGCGAGCGCCTCGACCACCTCCGGGTCCGCGCGGAACGCCGCGGCCCGCTCCTTGAGCAGCAGGTAGGTACGCATGTTCGCCTCCGCCGAGGCCCACACGCCGCTGATGTCCTCGGTCCGGGAGGGCTTGTAGTCGAAGTGCCGCGGGCCGTCGTAGGCGGGACCGCCGTTCGGGCCGCCGTGCTCCAGCAGGTCGACGAGGGCGAACGCGTTGAGCAGGTCGCCGTGGCCGAAGACCAGGTCCTGGTCGTACTTGATGCCGCGCTGGCCGTTGAGGTCGATGTGGAACAGCTTGCCCTGCCAGAGGGCCTGGGCGATGCCGTGGACGAAGTTCAGCCCGGCCATCTGCTCGTGGCCGACCTCCGGGTTCAGCCCGACCATCTCCGGGCGGGCCAGTGTGGAGATGAAGCCGAGCGCGTGGCCGACGGTGGGCAGCAGGATGTCCCCGCGCGGCTCGTTCGGCTTGGGCTCCAGGGCGAAGCGCATGTCGTAGCCAGAGTCGACGACGTACTGGCAGAGCAGGTCGACGGCCTCGCGGTAGCGGTCCAGCGCGGCGCGGACGTCCTTGGCCACGTCGTACTCGGCGCCTTCCCGGCCGCCCCACATGACGAACGTCTTCGCGCCCATCTCGGCGGCGAGGTCGACGTTGCGGAGCACCTTGCGCAGCGCGTAGCGGCGTACGTCGCGGTCGTTGCTGGTGAAGCCGCCGTCCTTGAACACCGGGTGGTTGAACAGGTTGGTGGTGACCATCGGAACGACCAGGCCGGTCTCGTCGAGGGCCTTGCGGAACCGGCTCAGCCGGGCGTCGCGGGTGGCCGCGTCCGCACCGAACGGGACCAGGTCGTCGTCGTGGAAGGTGATCCCGTACGCGCCCCGCTCGGCGAGCCGGTGCACCGCCTCGACGGCGTCGAGCTCGGGACGGGTGGGGTCGCCGAACGGGTCACGGGCCGGCCAGCCCACCGTCCAGAGGCCGAAGGAGAACTTGTCCGCGGGGGTGGGGCGGGGTGCCATGGCAGACCTCCGGGTGGTGGTGTCGTCCGCGATTTGTTCAGCGGTTGAATTAAATGGCGACGATGTGGCAGTGTCAAGAGGTGACAAGCCCCAGCACCGCCGGAGCGGTCCGACAGGGCAGCCTGCGCGAGCTGAACCTCGCGGTGGTGCTGCGGCGGATCGCCGCCGCCCACCGGCCACCCTCCCGGGCCGGGCTCGCCGCCGACACCGGCCTGACCCGGGCCACCGTCTCCGCCGTGGTTGACGACCTGATCGCCGGTCGGCTGGTCGCCGAGGCGGAGCCGGAGCCGCGTACCGGTGCGGGGCGGCCGGCCCGGGGTCTGGTCCTCGCCACCGACGGGCCGGCCGGCCTCGGTCTGGAGGTGAACGTCGACTACCTCGCGGCCTGCGTGGTCGACCTGACCGGCGCGGTGCGGCACCACCTGGTCCGCCGCGCCGACCTGCGTCCGGTGTCCCCCGCCGACGCCCTGGCCCGGCTCGCCGCGCTGGCCGGCGAGGCGCGGGCCGCCGCCGTACGCGACGGCTTGACCCTCGCCGGTGCGGCGCTTGCCGTGCCGGGCCTGGTCGGCGACGACGGACTGGTCCGGCTCGCGCCCAACCTGGGCTGGCGGGACGTGGACGTGCCGGCGCTGCTCGCCGGGCATCCGCTGGCCGAGCCGGTGGCCGGGGTGCCGCCGCTGGTGGTCGACAACGAGGCCAACCTCGCCGCGCTCGGTGAGCTGTACGCCCGCCCCGGCGGGCCACACAGCTTCCTGCACGTCACAGGTGAGATCGGCATCGGCGCCGGGATCGTGCTGGGCGGCGCGCTGTACCGGGGCACGCGCGGCTGGAGCGGAGAGATCGGCCACTTCCCGGTGCAGCCGCAGGGGCGGCCGTGCCGCTGCGGCGGTCAGGGCTGCCTGGAGCGGTACGCCGGCCAGGAGGCGATCCTGGCCGCCGCCGGGCTGCCCGGCGCGGAACTGCCGGCGGACACCGCCGCGGCCCGCCTGGCCGACCTGGCCGAGGCCGGCGACCCGGCCGTCCGCACCGCGCTCGGCGACGCGGGCACGGCCCTCGGGGTGGCCGTGGCGGGAGTGGTGAACCTGCTGGATCTGGACACGGTGGTGCTCGGGGGCGGATACGCACCGCTCGCGCCGTGGCTGCGGCCACCGGTGCTCGCGGAGATCTCCCGGCGGGTGCTCACCGCCGCCTGGGCGCCGGTCACGGTACGCCCGGCCGTGCTCGGCGCACAGTCCGCCGCGGTCGGAGGGGCCGGTTCGGTGGTCCGCCGGATCGTCGACCGCCCGGTCGGCTGGTTGGCCCGAACCACCTGATCCTGGCGTTCCTCGATGGGCAAGCCGTGCCGGTGCTCGGTACTCTTGCCGCCAACCGGACCCATCCGCCGAGCGAGGAGTGCACCGACAGCCATGCGCACGGCTCCCCCGACCGAATCGCCCGGCCGCCGGCGGTGACCGCCGCCGCCCGAGGCGGTGTCGCCGGACCGGTCAGCGGCGGTGGACATCCCTGGAGGAAGCGACCCCGGCGGGTGGCCGGGGTCGCGTTGCCGACCGACGACCGGCTCGCGCGGGAGTTGCTGGACGGGCTCACCGAGGCGGTGCTGACCGTCGACCCGGCGGGCGTGGTGACGATGGTCAACGCGGTGGCCGCCGAACTCCTCCCCGAGGTGAGCCCCGGCATGGACCTGGCCGGCTGCCCGGTGCCCGCGCTGGCCGACGCCGCCCGCGCCGGTGCGGAGACGTTCGAGACCGCGCACCACGGGCGGCGGCTGCGCGGCCTGCGCCGCCGGCTGGCCGACGACCACGGCGCCTGGTACGTCCACGACGTCACCGAGGAACACGCCCGCAACGACGCACTGCTCGCCGAACGGTCCCGGACCGCGTTCCTCGCCCAGGCCGGCAGCCGCCTCGGCCTCTCCCTGCACCGGGACCAGACGCTGTGCACCGCCGTGACGCTGCCGGTGCCCTACCTGGCCGACGTCGCGGTGGTGGTGCACCGCCCGCCACCACCGGCCGAGGACAAGCCGCACTGGATCCGGTACGCCGCCGGGGAGCCCGGCCCGGCCACCGGCGTGGCAGGTTGGCGCACCGTCGCGTCCGTACCCGGCCTGGTCGAGGCGCTCGACGGCGACCGGAGCGAGCCCAGTCCCTGGTTGGACGCGGAGCTGGCCGACCTGGCCGAGATGCTGCCAGCCGGCTTCGGGCGGCCCGGCACCGTGTTGATCAGTCCGATGCCCGGCGCCGGCGGGCCGGCCGGTGCGCTGGTGCTGGCCCGCCGGCTCGGGCGGCCCGGCTTCGACGAACGGGAGATCGGGCTGGCCCAGGAGTTCGCCGGCCGGGTCGGGGCCGCGGTGGCCGCCGCCGACCTCTACGGCGAGCAGGCCCACCTGGCCCGGGTCCTGCAGAACAGCCTCCTACCGCCCCGGCTGCCGCAGCTTCCCGGCATGACGTTGGCCGGCGGCTACCGGGCCGCCGGGGACAGCCTGCGCATCGGCGGGGACTTCTACGACCTGTTCTCCACCCCGCACGGCGGGCTGTTCGCCCTCGGCGACGTCTGCGGCAAGGGCGTCGGCGCGGCCGTGCTGACCGGCCGGGTGCGCCAGTCGTTGCAGACCCTGCGCCTGGTCGAGCCGCGCCCCCGGGAGCTGCTGGAACTGCTCAACCGGGCGTTGCTGGACGCGCCGGACGCCGCCCGGCGGGCCCAGTTCACCACGCTCCTGCTGGGCGCGCTGCGCCGCGAGCCGGACGGCGGGCTGCGGGTGCGGGTGGCCGGCGGCGGGCACCCCGCCCCGCTCGTGGTGCGCGCCGGCGGCGGGATCGAGACGGTACGGGTCGGTGGCATGCCGGTGGGCGCGCTGCCCGGGGCGAGGTTCGTCGACACCGAGGTGCGCCTGGCCCCGGGTGACCTGCTGCTGGCCTACACCGACGGGGTGACGCAGGCCCGCGGCGGCCCCACCGAGCCGGCCATGTTCGGCGACACCCGGTTGCGGCGGGCGCTGGCCTCCGGCGCCGGCCTGCCGCCGGACGCGCTTGTCGAACGGGTGCTCCGCCTGGTCGACGAGTGGCTGGGCGGGCAGCCGCACGACGACGTTGCCATGCTGGCCGTGGCGGCGGCCTGACCTGGCCGGTCAGGCGGTGCGTGCCTGCGGGGGCAGCATCGTCCGTGCGGGCTCCCCGATGCGCTCCCCGGACGGGCGCGACACCGGCCAGCCCTCGGCCTCCGACGCCTCTGCACGCCGGCTGACCTCGTCGAACTCGCGCATGCCGCGCACCAACGCGGCCCGGCCCTCCGGGCTCATCCCGGTCAGGATCCGGTCCAGCCGGTCCCGCCGGTCGGCGCGCAGCTCGGCCAGGAGCCGCACGGCCGCCGGGGTGAGATGCAGGGAGATCTCCCGCCGGTCGGACCGGCCCGGTTCGCGTTCCAGCATCCCGGCGGCCACCAACCGGTCGCACAACCGGCTGGCGGAGGAGAGCAGCATGTCGGTGAGCGTGGCCAGTCGCCGCAGGTTGATGCCGTCATACTGCTCGACGACCATGACCGCGCGCAGCTGGGCGGCGGAGAGCCGACTGGTGGTGCGCTCCCGGGCCGCCTCCCAGACGGCCAGCAGGGTGCCCGCCGCCTCGTCGAGGGCGGCGGACATACTCACTTCGGGTCCCCGGGGAGTGCGCTCTTCGGTCATGGTGTGCCCGAGACTACCCTCCGGGCCAGCCCGGTGGCCTGTGCGAAGGAGCAACGATGAGCGGACCGGAGGGCGCCGCGCGGCGGGTTCTCACGCAGGCGCCGACGGATCTCGTCGTGGACCGGCTCGCCGCCGAGTTGGCACGGCTGTACGGGATCACCCGTACCGAGCTGTACCAGGTCGACTACCGGCTCGCCGAACTGCTGCCGCTGGGCGACGGCGACCCGATCGGTGGTCCCGGCCATCCGGCCTGGCGCGCCTTCGACCACCAGGAACCGCTGGTCGCCGGCGACGTGGGTTGGTTCCCGGTGGGCATGCGCGGTGAACGTCGGGGGGTGCTGCGGGTCGCCCCGGTGCCCGCCGACCCGGTCGCCCGGCGGGAGGTGGGTGCCATCGCCACGGCGCTCGGGCACGAGTTGAGCGCGGTCAGCGCGAGCACCGACGTCTACCTGACCGCCCGGCGCAGCCGACGGCTCACCTTGGCCGCCGAGATGCAGTGGGACCTGCTGCCCGGGCGCAGTCGGAATCATCCATCGTTCAACCTGGCCGGGCAGCTGGAACCGGCGTACGCGGTGCGCGGGGACAGTTTCGACTGGTCCGACGACGGCCACCGGCTCTGGCTGGCGGTGTTGAACGGCTTCGGCGAGGGGGTGGCCGCGGCGCTGCTCACCTCGCTGGCCACGTACGCGCTGCGCAACGCGCGCCGGGCCGGGCTCGGCCTGGCCGACCAGGCCGCCCTGGCCGACCAGGCGGTCTACGAGCAGCACCGGGGCGCCCAGCACCTGTCCGTGCTCCTGACCGAACTGGACCTGGCCACCGGAGTGCTCACCGCGGTCGACGCCGGCTCGCCGCGCCTGCTGCGACTGCGTGACGGCAGGGTCGACGAACAGGTGCTGGACAAGCAGTTCCCGCTCGGCATGTTCGAGGGCACCGACTACCAGGAGCAGCGGTTCCAGTTGGCCCCGGGGGACCGCCTGTTCGTGGTCAGCGACGGGGTGATCGACGCCGCCGCCGACCAGGTCCGCTACGGCGAGGTGGCACTGGACCGGTTCCTGCGCCGCACCGGCCCGATGGAGCCGCTGGACGCGGTCCGGTCGCTGATCGGCGATCTGCGCGCCTTCGTCGCCGGCGACCTGGTGGACGACGCGGTGGTGGTGTGCCTGGACTGGTTGGGGCCGCAGCCCTGACCCGCAGCCCTGACCCGCCGCCTCAGTACGCACCGCGGCTGTTGAGCACCGCGCCGAACGTCTTCCAGAGGATGGTCAGGTCGGCGGCCAGCGACCAGTTCTCCACATAGTAGAGATCGAGGCGGATGCCGTCCTCCCAGCTCAGGTCGGACCGACCGCTGACCTGCCAGAGGCCGGTCATGCCGGGCTTGACCAGCAGGCGTCGCGCCACGTCGCCGTCGTAGCGGGCCACCTCGGACGGCAGCGGCGGACGCGGGCCGACCAGGCTCATCTGGCCGAACAGCACGTTCACCAGTTGCGGCAGCTCGTCCAGCGACCACTTGCGCAGCAGCCGGCCGACCCGGGTCACCCGCGGGTCGTCGCGCATCTTGAACATCAGGCCGTCGGTCTCGTTGCGGGCGGCCAGCTCGGCGAGCAGTTCGTCGGCGTTGATCACCATGGTGCGGAACTTGAAGACCCCGAACTCCTCGCCGCCCTGGCCGACCCGGGTCTGGCGGAACAGCACCGGGCCGCGGCTGCCCAGCTTGATGGCGAGCGCGATCACCAGCAGCAGCGGCGACAACAGGAGCAGGGCGACGAACGAGACGAACCGGTCGACGAAGCCCTTGACCAGCTTGCGTCCACCGCGGAACTCGGGCGCCTCGACGTGGATCAGCGGCAGGCCGGCGACCGGGCGGGTGTGGATGCGGGGGCCGGCCACGTCGGTCAACGCCGGGGCCACCACCAGGTCGACCCCGGTGCCCTCCAACTGCCAGCCCAGGCGGCGCAGCCGGGTGGCGGTCAACTCCCCGGAGGCGGTGACCGCGACGGTGTCCGCGCCGATGGCGGTGGCCGCCTCCGGGATGCCCCGGAAGGACCCCACCACCGGCACGTCGCCGAGCCGCTGGGGCACCGGGGCGAGCAACGCGTCCGGGATGCACGCGCCGACCACCTGGTAGCCGGCGTACGGTTCGCGGCGCAGCGTGTGCACCAGTTCCAGCACGTGCGCGGTGTCGCCGACCACGAGCACCTTGCGGGACCAGCCCGCGCCGCGGTCGCGGGCCCGGTGCAGCCGCTTGCGGGCGGCGAACCGGGCCACTTCCAACCCGACCGTGCCGACGGCGAACGAGATGGCCAGGAAGCCCCGGGAGACCCCGACGTCGGCGATGTACCCGGCGATGGCGATGCCGCCGGCCAGCCGCATGCTCGCCGCGCTGACCCGGCGGTACTCGTCCGCGCCGTAGCCGAGCACCCGGTCGTCGTAGCACCGCATCGCCTTGAGCGAGACGAGCCAGGCCAGCAGCAGTGCCGGGGCGACCACCACGTAGGGGATCTTCGACCCGGTGGGCTGCTCGTCACCGAAGCGGGCCAGGTAGCCGACCAGGATGGCCACGGCCAGCACGGCGGTGTCGAGCACCACCAGGACCCGGATGTAGGCACGCTCGGCGGCGTGTGTCGTTCCGCCGGAACGCTCGCCGCCGGGCCGTGGCGCCCTGGCAGGGGTCAACAGCGTCGCCGAGGTCACCGGCCCTCCCACTTCCCTCGCAGCCGCCCCCGTGCCGGCTCCGACAGGGAGCGGCCGAGGTACCCGGTCATCATGCCCTAACAGTTATGGCTACCGATTGAATCAGACACATTACTGTCAGTTGCCGTCCCGGCTGTCGGGCCGGCACGCCTTCCGCCGCAACGCGTTTCCGGTACGGCGGAAGGCTATCGTTGAGCGCCGGGTCAGCGGGGGGCGGGCGGGCGAAGCGCGATCGCCCGGAGGAAGATCTCGCCGATCTTGCTGGGGTCGGTGGTGACGAACGCGCCGCCGCCGGTCACCTTCGTGATCGACTCCAGCTCGGCCCGGTTCACCTCCGTGCCGATGCCGATGATGATCACCTGCACCGGCTGCTCGTCGTCCTTGAGCTTGTTGAGCTGGTCCAGCAACTGCTTCTGCGAGATGCCGCTGGCGTCCTCGTTCTTGCCGTCGGTGAACAGCACGATCGAGTTGACCTTGCCGGGCTCCCAGTCCTGCTGCACCTTCTTGTACGCCGCGAGCATCGTGTCGTACAGGCCGGTGTCACCGCTTGACGGCCTGATCGAGGCGAGGCCGCGCTGCAGCGCGCCGCGGTTGCTCGACAACGGCCTTATTCCGACCAGCTCGCTCCAGTCCTGCGAACCCTCCAGGTTCGTGGAGAAGGTCCACAGGCCGATCGACCAGGAGTCGTCGAACAGCCCCAGGCCCTGCCCGGCGGCGGCCACGGTGACCTGCTCGCGGCTGGCGCCGTTGGCGGTCGCGACCGGCTTCTTCATCGACCCGGAGACGTCGATGACGCAGAGCATCCGACCCGACTGCGTGGCCACCGACCACGAGGTGGTCGCGGTCGAGATGGCGGCCGGGTCCAGGCCGGCGGCGCCACCCTGCACCGAGGGCGGCACCTGCCTCGCGCCGCCCTTCGCCGGGCTCGGCGCGCCCGCGGGCGCCTGGAAACCGCGCCCCCAGTTGCCGTCCGAGGCGCGCAGCGACTGCCCCGCGAGGCGGTCCTTGAAGCTCTCCGTACGCAGCACCTCGAAGAGCACCCGGGCGGCGGCGGCCTTGTTCGGCTCGATGCCGGGCAGCACCGCGAACGGGTAGTCCAGCGGGATCGGCGGCCGCTCCAGGTAGAGCGCGGCCAGCTTGATCGGCGGCTGCGTGTTGTTGTAGGCGATCACGTCCTCCTCGGACAGCGCCGCCGCGCCGAGGGCGTTGGCGATCGCCGTCGGGTCCGACGAGCGCGGGAACCGGGCGAGGAGGTCCTGCCGCAGCGACGATCGGTTGGTGGCCAGCGCCCGCAGCGCCGCGACCATCGCCTCCTGCGCCTTGGGCGAGCCGGGCGCGCCTGTGGAGTTGGCCGCCGCCGTCAGCGACAGCAGGCCGGACAGGCCGGCCGCGTCCTGGGTGGGCTCGACGATGCCGGTCCGCAGGGGCTTGCTGGCGGTGACCTGAGCGAGCAGGTCCGACCAGTGGAGCTTCTTGTCCGGCCACCCCAGGCGCCTGGCCACCGGTTCGGGCAGGGCGACCACCACCGGGCTGCGGGCGATCGACGCGCCGTTGGTGGTCGCGAACGCACTGGCTCCACCGCTTCTGAGCCGCACCAGCCAGGTCGACGAGTCCGGCACCCAGACGTCGGGGGTGACCACGGTGCCGCTTGCTTGTCCGACGCCGGCGAGCGTGGCGCCGTGCTTGCTCGCCACCGCCGCGGCGACCTCGACCGGCTCGGACGAGGTGACGTTCACGGCGATGCAGGTGCCGCCCACCGCCGCGCCGTCGGAGACCCACGTGTCGGCGGCGCCGCGCACCGCCGGGGCGATCTCGGGCGCGGTCGCCACGGACAGCTCGATGCGGCCGGAGCAGTTCGGGCCGGCCAGCTGCTGGTAACCGAACCAGGAGCCGACGACGACGGCGACGAGGGCGACCGCCACGGCGGCGGCGCCTGCTCCTCGCAGGTGGGAGGTCATGCGATGGCGGCCAGACACGGGACCATCCTGCGTACGTCGGAGGGGCAACTGCCACAACCGTTCGGACGAAAGTTACCCCTCAGAAACATGCGTTGGCCCAGATGGCACGGTGAGTTACCGGTCAGTAATCAAGGGGTGACGGGAATCCGAAAAGGACCACCTCCGCGTCACCGGACGGTCACGCCAACACACACGTCGGACTCGCCACCGCAACCGGCTCGCCCACCGGCTCGGGTACCCCGGTCCCCGGGTCCACCCGCAGGATCCGGATCAGGTCGGCCCGCTCGTCGGCCACGTAGAGATGCTCGCCGGTCAGCGCGAAGTGCCGCGGCCACCCGCCACCGGTGTCGACCTCGGCCACCAGCTCCGGCCTCACGCCGTCCAGCGCGAAGACCGCCACCGTGCCGACCCCGCGGTTGCCGACGTACAGGAAACGCCCACCCGGCCCCACCGCCACCTCGGACGGCTGCACGTGCCCGGCCCGGCCGCTCGCGTCCACCCGGACCCGCTCGTGCAGCCCTTCCGGCGTCAGGTCGTACCCGGCGACCGTGGCGTCCAGCTCGCCCACCAGCCAACACCGCCGCCCGTCGGGGTGGCGGGCCAGGTGCCGCGGGCCGCTCCCCGCCGGGGTCCGCAGCCGCGGCGGCCGGGGTGCGAGCTGTCCCGAGACGGCGTCGAGATCGTACCGGTAGACCGAGTCGGTACCCAGGTCGACCACGAGCAACGGGCCACCTGCCGGGTCGGGCGACACCATGTGGCAGTGCGCCCCCTCCTGCCGCTCGGGGTCGACACCGCGCCCCTCGTGCCGGACCAGGTCGGTGCGCTCCCCCGGCACGCCGTCGGCGTCCAGCGGGAACACCGCCACGCTGCCGCCGCCGTAGTTCGCGGCGAACAGGTGCCGGCCGTCCGGCGCCACCGCGACGTGACACGGCTCCGCCCCGCCCGTCGGGCGTACGCCCAGCGCGGTGAGGGACCCGTCCGGCGCGGCGCGGAACGCGCTCACCAGCCCGTCGGGCAGCTCGTTGGCGGCGTACAGCACCGGCAGGCCCGGGTGGCGGACCAGAAACGACGGCGACGGGGTGACCGCCACGGTGCCCAACGGGGTCAGCGCCCCGGTCCCCCGGTCCCGCCGGGCCGCCACGATGCCCTCGGCCCGTCCGCCCGTCTCCGCCGTGTATCCACCGATGTGGAGGATCTCGTCCCGCACCGTCACCGTGCCCACCTTCCGTCGGTCCTGCCCGCGCTCCCACCACAGGCTTCCCGCCCGGACGCCCGGTCACTCCCGGGACGCCCGAACGGATCGGCGACAGGCGCGGTCAACCCACCGGCACCGGCTCGCCGCGCTGCCGCGCCACGTGCTCGACCAACTCGATCAGCACCAGCTTGCCGGACTGCCGGTCCCGGGCGTCGCAGAGCACGAGCGGAACCTCGGGGTCCAGGTCCAGGGCATCGCGGACCGCCTCCAGCCCGAACCGCCGGGAACCCTCGAAGCAGTTCACCCCCACCACGAACGGGATGCCCCGCTGCTCGAAGTAGTCGATCGAGGGAAAGCAGTCGGCCAGCCGTCGGGTGTCGGCCAGCACCACCGCGCCGAGCGCGCCGAAGGCCAGCTCGTCCCAGAGGAACCAGAAACGGTCCTGCCCCGGCGTCCCGAACAGATAGACCTGCAGGTCGTCGTTGATGGTGATCCGGCCGAAGTCCATCGCCACCGTGGTGGTGGACTTCTGCTCCACCCCGGAGACGTCGTCGGTGTCGAGGCCGGCCCCGGTCAGCACCTCTTCGGTCTGCAACGGCCGGACCTCACTCAACGCGCTGACGAGCGTCGTCTTGCCGGCGCCGAAACCGCCCGCGATGAGGATCTTCAGGGCCAGTGGCACCCGCTGTGCCCCCGCCTCCCGGTCAGAGCGCACGGAGTCCATTGACCACCGCCTTGAGGATCGTGTCGTCGGGCAGGTACGCGGTGGTCGGCGGCCGGTGCACCGCGACGAACCCGTGGGCCAGGAGGTCACCGAGCAGCACCCGGACCACACCGACGGCAAGGTCGAGGTCGGCGGCGAGGTCGGCCACCGCCTTCGGGCGCCGGGCCAGCTCGATCAGACGCCTGTGCTCCGGCTGCAGACCGGGCGTGCCGGCCGGCACGGCCCGCCCGGTGGCGAGCACGAACGCCAACAGGTCGAAGCCTTCGACCGGCGGGCGCACCCGACCGCCGGTCACCGTGTAGGGGCGTACCACCGGGCCGGCGTCCACGTCCAGCCACTCGTGCTGCGGCCCCGGCGACTCAGCCCGCATCGGTCAACTCCCCCACGGCGCGGGTGGGCGCGGTCAGATTCTCCCCGACCCGGATCACCAGCATCGCCATCTCGTACGCCACCAGGCCGATGTCGGCGTCCGCGTCACTGGCGACCGCCAGGCAGGCCCCCTGACCGGCGGCGGTGACGAAGAGGTACGCCGACTCCATCTCCACCACGGTCTGCCGGACCGCGCCGCCGCCCAGGTGCCGGGTGGCCCCCTTCGCCAGACCGGAGAAGCCGGAGGCCAGCGCGCACAGATGCTCCGCGTCGCTGCGGCCCTGGTTGCTGGAGGCGCCGAGCAGAAGCCCGTCCGCCGAGAGCACCACCGCCTGACGCGCGGACGGCACCCGCTCCACCAGGTCGTCGAGCAGCCAGTCGAGGTCGGCGTTCTGCCGCGTCGTGTGCACCACTAGGCGTCCCTCTCTGTCGCGGTTGGTTGGTCCGGCTCCGGCACGGGCTCCCGGTCCGGGGATCGCCGGGTGGCCGGCGTACCGGATGCCGGGGTTCGGGTGGCCGGCGTACCGGATGCCGGGGTTCGGGTGGCCGGGGTTTCGGTGGCCGGGGTTTCGGTGGCCGGGTCGCCCGGCTCGGCGTCGCGGCCGGCGCGGGAGCCGTCCCGACGCCCACGCGCGGTGCCGGCCTGCAACGCCGACATGGCCCGGCGCGCCTCCTCGGGCGTGCGGTGGGCCGGGGTGTCGGTCACCGCGGCGCGGGTCCGGGTCGACGCGCCCCGCCGTCGGATCCGGCGGGGCAGGCCGTCGCCGTCCGCCGGTGGCTCGACGGTCGAGGCCCGGGCCGCCTGCAGCGGCACCACGGTGCTGTCCGGCCGGTCCCGGACCGCCCGGACCGGCCGTCCGCGCGGCACAGTGGTCAGCCGGGTGACCTTGGCCAGTCGCCGCTGCTCCGGCCCGCCACCGGCGGCGTCCGGGCCGACCGGGGGTTCGTCGGTGATCAGCTCCGCCGGGACGAACACGACGGCTACCGTCCCCGCCGGGTGGGCCGGGCGCAACTCCACCCGCACGCCGTGCCGGGCGGCCAGCCGCGCGACCACGAACAGCCCGAGCCGGGCGCTTTCGGTCGGGTCGAACTCCGGCGGTTCGGCCAACCTGCGGTTCGCGGCGGCCAGCTTCGACGCCGACATGCCCAGCCCCCGGTCGGTGATCTCGATGGCGTACCCGCCCGGGAGGGTGCGGCCGGTGACGTCCACGCGGGTGCCCGGCGGGGAGAACGCGGTGGCGTTCTCGATCAGCTCGGCGAGCAGGTGGATCACGTCGCCCACGGCCCGGCCGAGCAGCCCGACCGGCGCCATCTCGCCCACGTCGACCCGGTCGTACGCCTCGACCTCGGAAATCGCCCCGCGCATCACGTCGACGGCGGCGACGGGCCGCCGCCAGCCCCGTCCCGGTGCGGCGCCGGCCAGGATGACCAGGTCCTCGGCGTGCCGCCGGAGGCGGGTCGCCAGGTGGTCGACCTGGAACAGCCCGGCCAACTCGTCCGGGTCCCCGGTACGCCGTTCCAGCCGGTCCAGCAGCGCCAACTGCCGGTGCACGAGGCCCTGGCTGCGCCGGGCGAGATTGAGGATGACCTCGTTGAACCCCCGCCGCAGGGTCACCTCGTCGGCGGCGGCCCGCACGGCGGTGCGCCGCACCTCGTTGAAGGCGCGCGCCACCTGACCGATCTCGTCGCCGCCGTGGTCCAGTTCGGGGGCCTCCCGGTCGACGTCGACCTCCTCCCCCCGGCGCAGCCGGGCCACCACGTCGGGCAGCCGGTGCTCGGCGACCTCGGTCGCGGCGGTGCGCACCCCGGTCAGGCGCCGGGCCAGCGACCGGCCCACCCGCAGCGCGACCAGCACGCAGACCACGACGGCGAGCAGACCCAGCACCCCGGCGACAGCGAGTTGGACCAGGATGCGGGTGGCCAGCGGCACCGAGCGCTCGGCCAGGGCGTCCACGCCACGCAGCTCGAAGTCGCGTAGGCGCTGGGACACCTGCGTGTGGCTGCTCTCCCAGGCCCGCACGTCGAACCCGGCCGGCAGCCGGGGCGAGCGGATCAGCGTGTCCTGGAGGGCGCGCAGCGTGACGAAGTCGGCGTCCTCGCTCAGCCGCTGGTAGGCGCTCCGCTCCGTGTCCGGCAGGTCGGCGACCGCCGTCTCGGCCAGGAAGCGCTGGTTCTCGACCGTCCGCACCAGCTGTTCGTGCTCGCCGTCGGCGTACCGGCCGGCAGTGACCGCGCCGGCCAGCAGCGCGTCTGCTTGGCCGAGCAGTTCGCGGGAACGGCCGAGCGCGGTGAGCGCGGTGCTCTGGCGGTTGAGTTGCGGATCGGGCAGCCCGGCCATGGCGGAGAACGCCTGGAAGACCGAATTGATCATTCCACTGTAGAGACCGACGGCCCCGGCCCGGTCCACCGTCCGACCGTCGATGAAGGACCGACCCGCGGGCAGCGCCTCCAGCGCCGAGAGCAACTGGTCCAACCGGGTGTCGAGGTGCTCGTCGGCCACGTCGCGCAGGTCGTCGCCGTCGACGCTGCGGCGCAGCGCGGCGACCGCGGCGTCGGTGCGGGTGCGCTGCTCGGCCACCGCCGGCAGGGTGCGGTTCCCGGCGAGCTGGATCACCGCGAGCCGCCGTTCCCGTTGCAACTCCGCGACCACGCGCTCCCCCGGGCGACCCAGGTCGTAGAGGAGGGTGCGGGCGGAGAGCAGGTCGAGGGCGGGGCCGAAGGCGAGCGTGGTGGCGAAGATCCACAACGACAGGAGCCCGGCCACCGGGCCGATGACCAGCGCGGTGAGCTTGGCGCGGATCGGCCAGTCACGGGTGTTCAATCAAACCTCGCCCGGGAAGGTGTCGCTCGGTGGCGCCGGCAGCGGCCGGCCTTCGCCCGCCACGACGCCGGGCCCGGCCCGGACGCCTTCGGCAGAATACGTAATCCGCGACGGTTGCACTACCGGCCGTCTCGGCCCTCGCTACGGTCCGAGACGGTCACGCCGGACACCGATGGGCCGCCCGCGTGCGGCAACCCGACCGGAAAGTCTTCCGGAACGGGATTGGTGATCACCCACCAGAGGGAATACCAGTGGGTGAAGGAGGAGCCATGTCGCCCACCCAGGTAGTCGTCATAGTCATAGTCGTCGTCATCATCGCCGCGTTGGTCGCGTTCGCCGTGGTCGCCAACCGCCGGCGGGCCCTCAAGCAGCGGTTCGGCCCCGAGTATGACCGGGCCGTGGCCGAGCAGGACAGCCGCGGCGCCGCCGAGCGGGAGCTGCGCGAGCGCGAGCGCCGACACGCCGAGTTGGAGCTGACCCCGCTGGACCCGGAGTCCCGGGCCCGCTACGCCGCGGCCTGGGAGGAACTCCAGGTGCGTTTCGTGGACTCCCCGGCGGAAACCGTCAGCGATGCCGACGAGCTGGTCAGTCGCCTGATCGCCGAACGCGGATACCCCACTGGGGACTTCTCCGACCAGATCGCCCATCTCTCCGTCGAGCACGCCCGCACGTTGACCCACTACCGGGACGCCCACGAGATCCGACAGCGCAACGAGCGCGGTGAAGCCCGCACCGAGGACCTCCGACAGGCCCTCGTGCACTACCGGGCCCTCTTCGCCGACCTGCTCGGCGAGGAGCCGGTGGGCCAGCCGCAGCCGGAGCAGCGCCACCCCGACCACGACCGCGACGTCACCAACCGCTGAGGAGGCCGCCCCCATGCGCCAGGAAGAGCAGCAGGTCACACAGGATCACCCCGAGGCCGTCCGGTCCACGCCAGTCCCGGTGCCACCGCCGGGAGACCACGCCGACACCGACCGGCCGTACGCCGACCACGCCGGCACGTCCGAGGACGCGCTCGACGACCGGGACGCGGCCGACGACCGGGACGCGCTCGACGACCGGCGGGACGCCGAGGCCGACCCCGACGAGACCCGGACGTACGACACCGAGGACCGGCGCGACGCGACCGACCGGACCGACGACGAGCAGGCCGACGACCGCACCGACGGCGACGACCCGACCGACGGCGACCGCGAGGCCGTGTACCACGAGCCGGCACCGCTGCCGACGGCCTTCGGGGCGACGACGGTGGGCGACGCGGTCGCCGCCTCGGCGCTGGCCGGCGGGCGACCGCAGGACGAGCGGGACGCCCGGGACGAGGACACCGCCGCGCCGGGCGACGGCGCGCCGGGGCGCACCGACCCGCTCGACGACGAGCGGGCCGACCCGACCGCCGGGGACCGGCTGCACGACCGCGACCGCTGGGCAGGCGACGACGAGTCGGCCGCCGGGCACGCGGACGACCCGACGGACACGCCGGGCGACGACACGGCGACCGCCGGCGCGGTCGGGTACGGCAGCGCCGAACCCGGCCTGGTCGACCCGGACGCCGAACCCGTTCCGGTCGACGCGGACGACACCGACCGGCACCACGACCACGTCGACGCGGACACCGCCACCGCGGCGGCGGCCGGCGCGGCCGCGGGCGCCGGTGGCGCGGCGCTTGCCGGCGCGGACCGGCCCACGCCCGGCGCGGTGCCGGCCGACGCCGCCACGCTGTTGGCGCCGGAGGCCGCGCAGGGCTTCCGGGACCGCTGGCGCGACGTGCAGTTGCGCTTCGTGGACGACCCGCGCGCCGCGGTCGGCGAGGCCGAGTCGCTTGTCGCCGAGGCGATGGAGGCGCTCTCCGCCGCCCTGGCCGAGCAGCGCACCCGGCTCGGCGCCTGGCAGCAGTCCGGCTCCAGCGACACCGAGCAGCTCCGGGTGGCCGTGCGCGGCTACCGCGACTTCCTGGACCGCGTACTGGGCCGCTGACGTCCCCCCACAGAGCCCCGGCCGGTAACCCGGCCGGGGCTCCTTCGTGTCCCGACCCGAACAGCAGGCATGAAAGTTCGCGATCGGGGTAGGCGCCGGCAGCGGTACCGGGCGAGGAGGCACGGGCATGGGCGGCGGCCTGCGGTTGGACATGAACGTCCTGGACTACCTGATCCTGGCGCTCTACTTCGTCACGGTGCTTGGGGTCGGTTTCGCCGCCCGCCGGGCGATCCGGACCAGCGTCGACTTCTTCCTGTCCGGGCGCTCGCTGCCCGCCTGGGTCACCGGCCTGGCGTTCGTCTCGGCCAACCTGGGCGCGCTGGAGATCATCGGCATGGCCGCCAACGGCGCCCAGTACGGGATCATGACGGTCCACTACTACTGGATCGGCGCGGTGCCGGCGATGGTCTTCCTCGGCATCGTGATGATGCCGTTCTACTACGGTTCGAAGGTCCGCAGCGTCCCCGAATACCTGCGACTGCGCTTCAACCGCCCCACGCACCTGCTCAACGCGATCAGCTTCGCGGTCGCGCAGGTCCTCATCGCGGGCGTAAACCTCTACGCGCTGGCCCTGATCATGCAGGCGCTGCTGGGCTGGCCGCTCTGGTTCGCGATCGTGGTCGGCGCGGTGATCGTGCTGGCGTACATCACCATCGGCGGGCTCTCCGGCGCAATCTACAACGAGGTGCTCCAGTTCTTCGTGATCATCGCCGGTCTGGTGCCGATCACCGTGATCGGCCTGGTCAAGGTCGGTGGCGTGAACGGCCTGATGGACGCGGTACGCGAGTCCCGCCTCGGCGAGGCCGGCCTGCACGCCTGGCAGGGCACCGGCAGCACCGACAACCCGCTCGGCGCGCACTGGCTGGGCATCGTGTTCGGCCTCGGTTTCGTGCTCTCCTTCGGCTACTGGACGACCAACTTCGCCGAGGTGCAGCGGGCCCTGTCGGCACGCAACATGAGCGCCGCCAGGCGTACCCCGATCATCGCCGCGTACCCGAAGCTGCTCATTCCGGTGGTTACCGTGATCCCTGGCCTGATCGCGCTGATCACGGTGAAGGGCCTGGGCGCCGAGGAGGGCGCCATGGTCTACAACAACGCCATCCCGCTGCTCATGCGCGACCTGCTGCCCAACGGCGTGCTGGGCGTCGCGGTGACCGGCCTGGTGGCGTCGTTCATGGCCGGCATGGCGGCCAACGTCAGCGGGTTCAACACCGTGTTCACCTACGACATCTGGCAGGCGTACTTCCGGCCGGACGAGCCGGACGAGCACTACGTGACGGTGGGGCGGATCGCCACCGTCCTCGCGGTCGTCGTCGGCATCGGCACGGCGTTCATCGCGGCCGGCTTCAGCAACATCATGAACTACATCCAGGCCCTCTTCTCGGTCTTCAACGCGCCCCTGTTCGGCACGTTCATCATCGGCATGTTCTGGCGGCGGATGACCCCGCTGGCCGGCTTCTGGTCACTGCTGTCCGGCACCGCGGTGGCCACCGCCACCTACCTGCTCTACAAGGGCGGCGTGCTCAGCTTCAACTCGGACCTGGAGGAGAGCTTCTGGGGCGCCGGCCTGGCGTTCGCCACGGCCGCCGTGGTGGCCGTGATCGTCACGCCGCTGACCCGGCCGAAGCCCGACAGCGAGCTGACCGGCCTGGTGTACGGCCTCGCCGACACCACGCTCGTCGACGACTCGCTGGCCGGCGACGCCGCCTGGTACCGCTCCCCGGTGCTGCTCGGCGTGGTCGCCGTGGTCCTCGCCGCCCTGTTCTACATCCCGGTCTTCTGAGGAAGGGACCCGCGCAATGGCAGACGACGCCGACCGCTACCAACCCGGCGAGGCCCACGACCCGCTCGTCGACGAGACCGAGGACGCCCGGCGGGCCCGGTCGGCCGCGGCCCGGCTGTTCGACATCCGCCGGGTGATCGGTGGCCTGTTCGTCGCGTACGGGTTGATCGTCGGCCTGATGGGGCTCTTCGACTCGTCTGCCGAGATCGACAAGGCGCAGGGCCTGCGGATCAACCTGTGGGCCGGCGCGCTTATGCTGATCTTCGGCTTGCTCATGCTGCTGTGGCAGAAGATGCGCCCGACCGCGGCCACGGAGCCGCCGGACGAGGTGTCCTGAGCCGTCCCGCATGGTGCGCCCGGCACCGGGTAGGCCGCGGGGATCACGCACACGCCACGGGAGGGGAGCAACATGACCGGTCGTGACCGTCCGCTGGAGGAGACCCCCGAGGTGGCCGCGGCGGTGGAGGACGAGAGCACGGTGCCCCAGTTGCGCAACGGCGGTGCCGACCCGGACAACCCGGTCTTCACCGAGCCCGACGGCGCCGTGCCCGACACCGGCTCGCCGAATCTCGTCGGCGACCCGTACGCGGCCGGGACCGGCGCCACCGGCACCGGAACCGGCGCCGCCGGGGACCACATCCGCACCGGGGCCGAGCAGCCCTGGGAACCGGAGGACCTGGTGATGGCCCGGGGTCAGGACGTGACGCCGGAGAACCTCGAACGGGCCCGCCGCGACCTGGCCGAGTTGGGCCGGGCGGCGATCGAGCGCACCGTTCCCTGACCCCCGCACGCCCGAGGGCCCCTGGTCGACGTGGGCGTCGACCAGGGGCCCGGGGAACCCGCGCGGCGGTGCCTCACTCCCGTCGCGGCGGGTGGTTCAGCCGCGGCTCAGAGCGCCGGGTACGCGTTCTGCATCAGCTGCTGGAACTGGGCCGCGAACCACGCGCCGGAGATCGGCGCGTTCGGCAGGGCGCCGGACATGTTGTTGCCGTTGCGGGCGTTGCCGGTGTACGTCGGGTCGCACATCCGGTCGAAGCCCTTGCCCTCCTCGTTCGGGATCTCGGTGCTGGAGCCGTCCGACTCACCCGGGGGCTTCACCCAGACGTACGCGTCGATGCCGGTCTCCGGGTTGGCCCTCGGCCGCTCGCCGAGACCCGCGCCGGCCTGGTTGCACCAGTTGCCGGTGTGGAAGCGGCGGTCGACCCGACCACCGTCGACGTACGCGTCCACGCTCGTCGACGGGCCCGGGCCGGTGGGCCGGGCGGTCCCGCCCCAGCCGTTGCGGGAGGTGTCGATCAGCATGCCGATGTTGCTGTCGAAGCCGACCGAGACCAGCTTCTGTCGGAATGCCTGGGCGAACGACAGCTCGTCGACGTACTGGTTCCAGTCGATCCACTTGGACTGCCGCACCGTCTGACCGTTCACCGAGTCGGTGACCTTGACGTACGGCTCCTTGAGCGCGGAGTAGTTGGCGGTGTTGACGATGAAGCCCTGCACGTTGGCGACCGTGCTGCCGGACGCCACGGCGGCGGCCTTGAGCTGGTCGGCGACCGGGCCGAAGTTGCTGTCCCAGCCGATCCACCCGTGGTGGGCGGCGTCGATGTAGTTGTAGACGTTGCCGATCGCGCCCAGCTTCGCCAGCGCGTAGCCGACACCGTTGACGTAGGCGCCGTTGGCCTTGACGGTGTCACACATCACGGTGCCGCCCGCGTTGCCCGAGGTGTTGGTCACCAGGTTGGGCAGCGAGTCGATCTCGATGATGTTGACGATGCGCAGGCTCCGGTACTTCGCGTCGCCCTGGATCGCGGCGATCGGGTCGATGTACTCGGCCTTGTAGCGGGGCAGCTCGTCCGGGCCCAGCTCGCCGTTGGAGGCGAGCGCGGAGCAGTCCCGGCCGGGCAGGTTGTAGATGACGAACTGGATGTAGCCGGCGCCCTGGGCGAGCGCGGCGTCCAGGTGGTCACGGACCCCCATCGCGCCGTTGGAGCTGCTGTCCGGGGTGCCGTTGATGGCGGCGATCCGGTCGAGCCAGACGGCGGTCGGGTTGTTCGACACCCGGCTGCCGCCGGATACCGACTCCGCCTTCGCCTTCCACTCCGGGTTCACGTACCCCTTCACCCCGGCGTACGGGTTGTCGACCTTCTGGCCGGGCGGCGGGGGGGTCACGGGCGGCGGGGTGGTCGCCGGCGGCGGGGTGGTCGCCGGGATGGTCGGGGGCGGCGGGGAGGTCGGCGTGCTGCCGCCGTTGCAGACCGTGCCGTTGAGGGTGAACTGGGTCGGCTTCGGGTTGCTGCCGCTCCAGGAGCCGTTGAAACCGAGGGTGGTGCTGGCACCGGTGCCCAGCGACCCGTTGTAGGCCTCGTTCTGCGCGGTGACGTTCTGGCCGCTCTGCGTCCAGCGGGCCGACCAGCCGTTCACCACCCGCTGCGAGCTGTTCGGGAAGGTGAAACCGAGGTTCCACGAACTGAGCGGGTCGCCGAGGTTCTTGATGGTCACCGAGGCGGTGAAGCCACCGGGCCAGTCGTTGCTGGTGTATTCCACGCTGCACTGGGTGGCGGCCTGCGCCGCGGTGACCGGGAGGGTCACCAGTCCACCGGCCACCATGACGCCGGCGCCGGCTAGCGCGAGCGTCCGGTTCCGGCCGGACAGCCTTCTCCACAGATTCATACCACTGATCTCCTTGGGCGAGACCGGATCCGCGTACGGCCCGGCGCAATGGCGGCGGCGATCGTCCTGCGGGAACGACCGTGCGCGCCACGGGTCACTTCGGGGGACGCCCGACCCGGACGGGCGTGGGGGGTGGTGGTGCCGACCGGTCCGCAGGACCGGTCGATTGAGCCGGACGCCGGCCGGAATAACCGGCTGCCCTCGACGTCGGAGCTCGCGGTGTGGCTCCCCGAACCACGTGCAGCGATTCTTGCATGGGAGCGCTTCCATGGCAATGGCTCAATGCGATGCCCGCCCCACCCTAGCCCGCCTTCGCCCGCCGGGAGCGGACAGAGGTGCCGTTGGCGACCACGGCAGCCCGTCGCGATCTGCCCAGCGGTGCCGGAGCGGGCCCGAGCGGCGGCGGCCGGGCACGCCTCGGACGAGCGGGGCCAACGGTCACGGCGGGGCCGAACGCCGCCGATCGGGCGGCGACCACGCGTGGGCGTCCTCACATCGACAAACCCCTAAAAGTGAATCTTTCCCCGGATAAGTCACGAAAAGGTCTAACGTCAGCCGTAGCTCGACTGACGTCGGGCTCTGGACAAACAGGGATGGAGACGCTGGTCATGGCTAAGAAGATGCTCGGGAAGGTCGTCGCGGGCGCCGCCCTCGGCGGCGCGGGCCTTCTCGTGTTCACCCCGGGTATGGCCTACGCGGGCGGACACGACGAGGGAAAGATCATCGCAAAGCCGTACGCGGTCAAGGCGGGCGAGACCGTCGACCTGCTCGCCGTCTGCGCGCAGCCGCAGGAGCACGCCACCGTCTGGTCGAAGGTGACCGGAAAGGTGGACCTGCGCCCGGCCCGCGACGGCGGACACGGCGACTGGGCCGACTCCGACCAGGGCGCCGGGGGCTGGGGTGCCGACCAGGCCCCCGACGGCAAGGACGGGCACGGCCCCGATGGCAAGGACGGCCACGGCCCGGACGGCAAGGGCCCCGGCAGCAAGGGCCCCGAGGGCAACGGCCCCGGCGGTAGCGGTATGCCGCAGCCGCCCGCCGACCAGCCGCCCGGCCGGCCCCAGCCGGGCGGACAACCGCAGCCCGGTGGCAAGCCGGCTGGCATGCCCGCCGAGCCGAGCTGGGACAAGCAGCAGCGGGACGCCTCCGAATGGGCCAAGGACACCCACGGCCCGGACGGCAAACAGGCCCACGGCCCGGACGGCAAACAGGCCCACGGCCCGGACGGCAAGGACGCCCACGGCCCTGGCGGCAAGGACGCCGGGCCGGGCCCGGCTCGGGAGGACAAGGGCGGGAAGCCGTCCGCGTCCTGGCAGGACGACAACCACGGCAAGAACGGCAAGGACGGCAAGGGCGGACCGCCGCCGGCGCCCGGTCAGGACGACCGGGACGGTAAGGACCGGGGCGGGAAGTACCCTCCGGACCGGCCGGGTCACGAGGAAGGCGGCTGGGAGCAGGGGAAGGACTTCGTCTACTACGGCGAGGCCACCGTCTCCAAGGACGCCCGGCCGGGCCGGTACGAGTTGCAGGGCACCTGCGGCGAGGGTGAGCTGGTGGTCCTGCCGCACGGTGGGGTGGACGGCGGCGACGGCGGCATGAGCCCCACCGGCGTGGACCGTGGCCTCGCCACCGGCGGTGCGGGCATGATCGGTGTCGCCGCGTTGGGCGGCCTGGTGCTGCTGCGCCGGCGGCGGGCCAATGGTTCGGTCTGATCGGACGACGACCGCGGCCGGCGGCCGTCACGGGAAACCGTGGCGTGCCGCCGGCGCGGCCGTCGCCGTCCTGCTCGCCATGGTGGGCGCCGGCATGGTCGGCGCGTCCCTGCGGCCCGCCGCACCGCTGACCCCGCCGCAGCCGATCGCGCAGGCGGGCCCGGCCACCTCGGGCCTGGACGGGGACACCGGTCTGCCTGCGCCGGGCGGCGGTCTGGACCTGACGCCGGGCGCCGGTGACTGGTTGCCGCCGGACAGCGCGCTTCCGGCACTGCCGGGGCCACCGGCCACCGCAGCCCCCGGCGGTCCACCGACCACGCCGGGCGTCCCGGGCACACCGATCGTGCCGGGCGGCGGAGCCCCGGTGGGCACACCGCCACCCGCCGGCCCCGGCACACCTGGTGCGCCCGCACCAGGACCGAGCACGCCAGGACCGGGCACGCCGGCGCTGCCGGGCGCTGCCGGCGCCTCGCCGGCCGGTCCCGGTCCGGCCGCCGCGCCGGGCGCACCGGGGGCAGGGCCGGGACCGGTAACCGGGGCCGTCCCCGCCACGCCGGGCGGACCGGCGGCGCTGCCCCGGTCGACGCCGACCACCATCTCGATTCCCCGCATCGGGGTCAACGCGGAGATCATGTCGCTCGGCACCAACCCGGACGGCACGGTCCAGGTGCCGCCGCTGGAACAGGCCATGAAGGCGGGCTGGTACTCGCCGGGCGCCAGCCCGGGCGAGGTCGGCAACGCCGTGGTCGTGGGACACGTCGACTCCGCCCGGCTCGGCCCGGCGGTGTTCTTCAACCTGGGCGCGCTGCTGCCCGGCGACACGATCTCGGTCACCCGGCAGGACGGCTCGACCGCCACGTTCCGGGTCGACGAAGTGCGGTCGTACCCGAAGACCGCCTTTCCCGCCGAGCGGGTCTACGGCCCGGCGGCGGCCCCGGCGCTGCGGGTGGTGACCTGCGGTGGGGTGTTCGACCGGGCCGCGGGCAGCTACCTGAACAACATCGTGGTCTACGCTCGCATGGTCGGCTAGACCCGAAACGGCCGTGGCCCGGTGGTCGCTCGACCACCGGGCCACGTGCGAGCGACAACCGTCAGGCCGCCGCCGAGGTCCGGACCAGGGTACGGATCTGGCGCAGCAGCACCGACAACGCGGACAGGTCGGCGCGGGACTCGTCGAACTCCCCCATCGCCCGGTGCGCCCGGTGGATGGAGGTGGCGTTCGCCTGCTCCCACTCCTGCACCCGTTCCACAGGTGACACGCTGGCCGGCGTGGAGGCGAGCACCTCCCCGGTGAGCGCGGCCAGCGCGGCGTACAGGTCGTAGCGCAGCGCCATCCGGGCCAGGGTCTGCCAGCGGTCCTCCCGGGGCAGCAGGGAGATCTTCGACAGCAGTGAGTCCACCCGGAACCGGTCGGAGAGGACGAAGTAGACCGAGGCCACCTCGTCCACGTTCCGGCCGGTCGTCTGGGCCGTCTCGACGATGTCCAGCAGACCGAAGCTGTACATCAGGCGGGTCGCCTGCTCGGCCAGGTCGCGCGGCAGCCCCTTGCCGGTCAACTCCCCCATGTGCTCGGCGATGGCCTCCCGTTCGGTGCCCCAGAAGCGGTCCTCCAGGTCGGGCAGCAGCCGGGCGACCCCGCCGCGCAGCCGCTCGATCTCGGCCGGCACGTCCAGCGGGGACCGCCGGTTGGTGACCAGCCAGCGCACCGCGCGGTCGAGCAGCCGCCGGGTGTCCAGGTAGACGGCGGTCTGCAACTCCGGCGAGACCTTGTTGTCCAACGCCTCGACCGCGTCCCACAGGTCGCGCAGCCCGAAGACCTCGCGGACCACCACGTACGCCCGCAGCACGTCCGCCGCGGACGCGGCCGTCTCCTCGACGACCCGGAAGACGAACGAGATGCCGCCCCGGTTGATCGCCTCGTTGACAAGCACGGTGGTGACGATGTCCCGGCGCAGGCGGTGCCGGCCCATCCGGTCGGCGAAGCGCTGCCGCAGCGGCGTCGGGAAGTAGTTGACCAGGATGTCGGTCGTCCACTCCTCGTCCGCCAGGCCCTCGCCGACGATCTCCCGCTCCAGCACGATCTTCACGTACGCGAGCAGCACCGCGAATTCCGGCGCGGTCAGGCCGCTCTCGACGCGGACCGCCAGTTCGTCGTCCGGCGGCAGCCCTTCCAGGGCCCGGACCAGCGCGCCGGACCGCTCCAGATCGTTGATCATCCGGCGGTGCACCGGGAGCAGCGACGCGGCCTGGGCCTGCGAGTTGTTGAGCGCCCGCGCCTGGTCGTAGTTGTCCCGCAGCACCAGCTCGGCGATCTCGTCGGTCATCTCGGCCAACAGCTCGTCGCGTTCCGGCCGGTCCAGTTCCCCGTCGGCGACCGCCGTGTTGAGCAGGATCTTGATGTTGACCTCGTGGTCGGAGCAGTCCACCCCGGCCGCGTTGTCGATGAAGTCGGTGTAGATGCGGCCGCCGGTCGAGGCGTACTCGATCCGGCCCTGCTGGGTGAAGCCCAGGTTGCCGCCCTCGCCGACCACCCGGCAACGCAGGTTCTTGCCGTCCACCCGGATGGCGTCGTTGGACTTGTCCCCCACCTCGGCGCTGGTCTGGCTGGACGCCTTGACGTAGGTGCCGATGCCGCCGTTCCAGAACAGGTCGACCGGCGCGCTGAGGATCGCCTTCATCAGCTCCGGCGGGCTGAGCTGCGTGACGTCCTCGTCGAGGCCGAGCACGGCGCGGACCTGCGGCGTGATCGGCACCGACTTGGCGGTACGCGGGTGCACGCCACCACCGTCGGAGATCAGCTCGACGTCGTAGTCCGCCCAGGACGAGCGGGGCAGGTCGAACAGCCGCTTGCGTTCCGCGAAGGAGGTGGCCGCGTCCGGGTCCGGGTCGAGGAAGATGTGCCGGTGGTCGAACGCGGCCACCAACCGGATGTGCTCCGACAGCAGCATCCCGTTGCCGAACACGTCGCCGGACATGTCGCCGACGCCGACCACGGTGAAGTCCTGGGTCTGGGTGTCGTGCCCCAGTTCCCGGAAGTGCCGCTTCACCGACTCCCAGGCGCCCCGGGCGGTGATGCCCATCTTCTTGTGGTCGTAGCCGGCCGAGCCGCCGGAGGCGAACGCGTCACCGAGCCAGAAGCGGTTCGCCTCGGAGATCTCGTTGGCGATGTCGGAGAACGTGGCGGTGCCCTTGTCGGCGGCCACCACCAGGTACGGGTCGTCGCCGTCGTGGCGGACGACGTCCTCCGGCGGCACGATCTCGCCGCTGACGATGTTGTCGGTGACGTCGAGCAACGCGGAGATGAACTCCTTGTAGCAGATCACCGCCTCGTCCCGGTCGCCCGGCTTCTGCTTGAGCACGAAGCCGCCCTTGGCGCCGACCGGCACGATCACCGCGTTCTTCACCATCTGCGCCTTGACCAGGCCGAGCACCTCGGTGCGGAAGTCCTCGCGCCGGTCGGACCAGCGCAGACCGCCGCGGGCCACCGGCCCGTACCGCAGGTGCACCCCCTCGAAGCGGGGCGAGTAGACGAAGATCTCGAACTTGGGTCGCGGCGCGGGCAGGTCCGGAATGGCCTGCGGGTCCAGCTTGAACGCCACGTACGGCTTGGGCCGCCCGCCCACCGGCTTCTGGTAGAAGCTGGTGCGCAGCGTGGCCTGGATCAACGTCAGGTACGACCGCAGGATGCGGTCCTGGTCGAGGCTGGCCACCTCGTCCAACGCCTCGCCGATGGCCTCGACCAGCTCGCCGCTGCGCTGCCGGCGCTCGTCGAGCGTGGCCGCGCCGGGGGCGAACCGGGTCTCGAACAGCTTCACCAGCAGTTCGGCGATCCGCGGGTACGCGATGAACGTCTGCTCCATGTACTCCTGGGAGAACACGGTGCCGGCCTGCCGCAGGTACTTCGCGTACGCGCGCAGCACGACCGCCTGCCGCCAGGTGAGCCCGGCCCGCAGCACCAGCTCGTTGAAGCCGTCCACCTCGGCCTCGCCCCGCCAGGCGGCGGCGAAGGCGTTCTCCACGTGCGGGCGCACCTCGGCCAGGTCCTGGTGACGCTCCGGCAGTTCCAGGCCGAAGTCATAGAGCCAGATCCGGCCGTCGACGCGTTCCACCTCGTAGGGGTGCTCGTCGACCACCTTCACGCCGAGCGAGTGCAGCACCGGCAGCACGGCGGAGAGCATCATCGGCTCGCCGTAGCGGTAGACCTTGAACCGCACGTCCATGGCCTCGTCGGTGAGCCGGGAGGTGTACGGGCGCGGCGAGGCCTGCTTGCGGAACAGGTGCATCTCCAGCTGGCCGGGCTCCTCCAGCAGCTCCAGCTTGGCCAGGTCCTTCATCGCCTCGTACGGCGTGTGCCCGTCCTTGTAGCCCTCCGGGAACGCGTCGGCGTACCGGCTGAACAGGTGCTTGGCCTGCTCGTCGCCGAGCTTGCGCTCCAGCACCAGCCGGTAGTCGTCGTCCCACAGCCGGGTCGCGTCGGCCAGTTCCTCGGCCAGCAGGTCGGCGTCGATGTCCCCGGGCGGATTGTTCGGGTCGGTACGCACGATGAAGTGCACCCGGGCCAGCATCGACTCGGTGACCCGCGTGGTGTAGTCCACGCCGACACCGTTGAGCTCGCGCAGCAGGATGTCCTGCATGCGCAGCCGGTTCTGGGTGGTGAACCGGTCCCGCGGCAGGTAGATCAGGCAGGAGATGAACCGCCCGTACCCGTCGCGGCGCAGGAACACCCGCAGCTGCCGGCGACCGGCCATCCGCAGCACGCCGATCACCGCGTGGTAGAGGTCGTCGGTCTTGATCTGGAACAGCTCGTCGCGCGGGTAGGTCTCCAGGATCTGCAACAGATCCTTGCCGGAGTGACTGCGCTGGCTCAGGCCGGAGCGGTCCAGCACCTCGGCGACCTTGCGCCGCACCACCGGCAGTTCCTGCACGCTGGTCCGGTAGGCGGCGGTGGAGAACAGGCCGAGGAAGCGCCGCTCACCGATCACCTCGCCGGCCTCGTCGAAGATCTTGAAGCCGATGTAGTCGAGGTAGGCCGACCGGTGCACGGTGGCCCGCGAGTTGGCCTTGGTGATGATGAGCAGGCGCTTCTCCAGCACCTTCTCGTGTGCCTCGGGGGTCATCGAGTTCAGCGACCGGGCCTCCGGCGAGTCGGAGCGCAGGATGCCCAGCCCGGTGCCGAGCACCGCCTCCAGGGCCTGCCCGCCGTGCGTCCCGTCGGCGGAGACCAGGCGGTACTCCCGGTAGCCGAGGAACGTGAAGTGGTCGTTCGCGAGCCACCGCAGCAGCTCCACCGAGTCGGTGATGTCCTTCTCCGGCACCGGCGGCCGGTTGTCCGCCGTCCGGGCGGCGCCCAGTTCGTCGGCGAGCGCCAGCGCCCGCTGCCGCATCTTGGGCCAGTCCTCGACGGCCTCCCGCACGTCGGTGAGCACCCGTTGCAGCTCGCGGCGCAGCGTCTCCCGCGCGCCCGGGTCGCGGACCGGGTCGATCTCGATGCGCATCCAGCTCTCGACCAGGTCGCCGGCGATGGCGTCGTCCGGCTCCACGTCGGCGGAGACCTCGGCGAGCCGGCCCAGCGGTTCGCGCCGCACCACGACCAGCGGGTGCACCAGCAGGTGCACGTCGAGGTGGTGGGCGTTCAGCAGCGCGGTCACCGAGTCGACCAGGAACGGCATGTCGTCGGTGACGATCTCGACGACGGTGTGGTGCTGGTCGGCGTCCGGTTCGTGGATGCGCAGCTTCAGCTCACCCGGCACCCGCTGCTGGGCCAGGTCCCGGTGGGCCCGGGCGGCGGCCAGCATCTCCTCGGCGGTGAAGCCGATCAGCTCCTCGTCCGGCGCGAACCGCCAGAAGCGGTCCACCAGGGTGGCCGCGTCGTGGTCGTCGCCGGCCAGCGCGACCGCCTGGGCGACCAGCCGTTCCGCGTTCGGCACCGGCTCGTCCAGCTCGGCGTCCTCGGACTCGTCGGCCAGCGCCTGCGCGGGCAGGCCGAGGTCGTAGAGGGTGTCGATGCTGGAACCGGTCATCCCGGTCACGCCTGTGTGAAGACGGCCGTAACCGTCGCCGTCGGTCGCCGAATCGAAGCTGTCGTCGTCCCGGCCGGTGTCATCCTGCCGGAGGTCGGGTCCCGGTTTGATCGCCGGACGCCGGTCCATCGGTGCCACTCCCCTCGACCCACCGCGTTGTGGGTCACTCTGCCGCCCAGCCTAGGCCCTGCCGGTGTGTCCCTGCGTCGGCGGACCACTGGCCGGACGTCCGGATCGGGACTCTGTCCTTTCACCTGTTGCGGGTCCGTGGTCGTCCGGCCCCGGAGTACCCGGACTGGCGATGTTCATCACACTGCCACAGCCCGCTTCTGACGCTGCCGGAGGCCGTGGCGGGGCGGCAGGAAGCCACCTGCCGTACTAGCGTGCAGGGCAGTTGCGCACCGGAGGGACTGCTTCATGCCCGTGTCGTACCCCGTCCGCCCCCGCCGTCACACCCGTCACCGGCTGACCGCCGGTCTGGCCGCCGTCCTGCTGGCGGCGGGCTCGGTGACCGGCTGCTCCGGCGAGGACGGCCCGGAACAGGCCGTGGACGCGTTCCTCGCGGGCTGGCGCTCCGGCGACCTGCACTCCGTCGGGTTCGTCGAGCCGACCGGCGGGCGGGTGCCCGCCGCCGAGGTGACGAAGCAGCTCAAGGAGCTCGCCGGGGCGCTGTCCGCCACCGCGCCGACACTGGAGCGCACCGGTGACATCACCACCGCCGGTGACGTCACCACCGCCCGGGTCCGGCTGACCTGGCCGCTGCCCGGCGGCACCCGCTGGGCCTACGAGAATCCGGTACGCCTCAAGCGCGGCGGCGAGGACCAGTGGCAGGTGGTCTGGGAGCCGACAGTGGTCCACGAGAAGCTGACCGCCGGCGACCGGTTCGCCTTGCGCCGGGAGGCCGCGCCGCGGGCCGCGGTGCTCGACGCCGCGGGCAACCCGATCGTCGCGCCGCGCCCGGTGGTGCGGGTGCAGGTCGCCCCGGGCGAGGTCACCGACGTGCCAGGGCTGGTACGCCGGCTGGACGCCGCGTTCAAGGCGATCCGTCCCGCGCTCAGCCCTCCGGTCGACCTCACCGACCTGCCCAAGCGGCTCAAGGATGCGGACCCGAACGCGCGGGTCGAGGTGGTGACGCTGCGCGAGGAGGCCTACCGGCAGATCAAGCCGCGGATCTACGACCTGCCCGGCACCCGGTTCGACAGCGCCCAGCTCCAACTCGCCCCGACCCGGGAGTTCGCCCGGGCGCTTCTCGGCTCGGTCGACCCCGCCCAGGCCGACGACCTCAAGGCCCACCCGGACCGGTACGCCCGTGACGACCTGGTCGGGCATGGGGGCGTCCAGGGCCGCTACGACGAGCGGCTGCGCGGCGTCCCCGGCATCACCGTGATCACCGAGCGGACCACCCCGGCGGGCACCGCCGAGCCGACCGGCACGGAGCTGTTCCGCAGCGATCCGAAGGCCGGGCAGCCGGTGCGCACCACCCTCGACGTGGCCACCCAGAACGCGGCCGACGCGGCGTTGCGCGGGCAGACCCGCCGCTCCGCCCTGGTCGCCGTGCGGGTCAGCGACGGCACGGTGCTGGCGGCCGCGAACGGCCCCGGCGCGGCCGGCGAGAACCTCGCCTTCACCGCCCAGGTGCCACCCGGCTCCACGTTCAAGATGGTCAGCGCGCTGGGCCTGCTCGACCGGGGGGCGGTGACCCCGCAGGCCATGGTGAACTGCCCGAAGACGGCCGTGGTGGACGGTCGGACGTTCAAGAACTCGGACAACTTCGAGCTGGGCGCGGTGCCGTTCGCCACCGACTTCGCCAAGTCCTGCAACACCGCCTTCGTCTCGCTGGCGCCGAAGCTCGGCCCGGACGGGCTGGCGCAGGCCGGCCGGGCGCTCGGTCTGGAAGCCGGGTGGGATCTGGGCGTAGACGCGTTCACCGGCAAGGTCTCCGCCAACGGCTCGACCACCGAGCAGGCCGCCGCCGCCATCGGTCAGGGCACCACGCTGGTCAGCCCGCTGGCCATGGCGGGTGCCACCGCGGCGGTGGCCCGGGGCAAGTGGGAGCAGCCCACACTGCTGCTCGACCCGGCGCCGGCCAAGCCCGCACCCGCCGGTGCGGCGCTCAAGGCCGAGTCGGTGGCGGCACTGAAGGCGATGATGCGCGGGGTGGTCACCTCGGGCAGCGGCAGCGCGCTGGCGGACGTGCCGGGCGAGCCGGTGCACGGCAAGACCGGCACCGCCGAATACGACAACAACCCGGCGCACACGCACGCCTGGTTCGTCGGTTGGCAGGGCGACGTGGCCTTCGCTGTCTTCGTCGAGCAGGGCGGGGCGGGCTCGAAGGTCGCGGCGCCGATCGCCGAGCGGTTCCTGCGGGGCCTCCCGCGCTGAGCCGTACCGTCAGGCGATGTCGATGCCGGAGCGGGCCGCACCGGGCTCGGTCGCCGGCTCGTCCGCGCCGGTGGGCACTCGGCGCAGCCGGCCCGGCGTCAGCGGGTCGGCGGTGAAGTGCTCGGCGGCCAGCAGGTCGCCGTCGGCCGCGGCGTCCTCGGTCGGGTCGGGACCGATCGGCTCCACCGCGACCGCGGGTGCCGGCACCGCCGCCGGGGCCGGCAGCGGCGCACGCTCGGTGCGGGCCTCGCCCGCCCGGGGCGCCGGCGCGACCGGCGTGGCCGGAAGCAGCCGGGGCGGCACCGCGCCGGGGGCGACGACCGGGGCGAGCCCGGCCACCACCGTGTTCACGATCTCCGACGCGTACGCCCCGTCCGGGTCGTAGTCGGGGTCGAACACGGTCAGCTCGACCCCGAGGCAGTGCGGGGTGTCGACCAGCCCGGCGAGCAGGATCTCCAACTCGGCGAAGGCGATGCCGCCGGCGTCGGGGGCGTCCACGGCGGGCATCACGGCCGGGTCGAGCACGTCCACGTCGATGTGCACCCAGTAGCCGGCGCAGTCGACGAGCTGCTCGTGCGCCCACTGCGCGGTCCGCGCGGCGCCCTCGGCGCGCAGCGCCGGCACCGGCCGGGTGGTGATGCCGGCGGCCTGGAGGTCGAGGCGGTATTCGTCCTGCGCCCGGATGCCGAGCACCACCACGTCGACGTCCCGGAAGTAGGGGCGCCGGCCCTCGATGGCCGCCAGGTCGGGCTGGCCCCGCCCGGTGACCAACGCCAGGTCCTCCCCGGCGGCGGCGCCGACGTAGGAGGCGTTGCCGGGATGCCGGAAGTCGGAGTGGCCGTCGACGAAGACCAGACCGATCCGCCCGCCGACCGCCTCACCGAGTCGGTGCATGGCCAGGGCCGAGCCGAGCAGCACCGAGCAGTCCCCGCCCAGGAGCAGCGGGAACTCCCCCCGGTCGATGATCGCGCCGATCCGGTCGGCGAGCGCCGCCGAGTAGACGGCGATCTCCGGGGCGTGGCAGACGCCGTCGCCGGGCCGCCAGTCACCCGGGTCGTACCGGGGTGGGGTGAGGCAGCCGGCGTCGCGGGCCCGCAGCCGGGCGAGCAGCCCGTGGTCGCGCAGCGCGCCGGGGGCCTTGCCGCAGCCGGGGACGGAACTGGCCGTGGGGGGACGCAACCCCAGGTTGGTCGGCGCGTCGAGGACGGCTATCCGGCGCATCATGGGCTCCCGTCCTCGGTGTTCGGGCGGGCCGGCGGGTGCGCCGGCCCGCGTGGGCGTGCGACGTGCGACGTGCTCAGAACAGGGCGCTGGCCAGGGCGCGTCGGGCGGAGGCGACCGCCGGGTCGTCCGGACCGGCGATGGTGAACAGACCGAGCAGGTGCTGGCGTACCCGGTCCTGGTCGTCGCCGGCGGTCCGGCGGACCAGTCCGACCAGACGCCGGTAGGCCTGGTCGGCCAGGCCGCTGAGCACCTCGATGTCGGCGGCCAGCAGCTGGGCGTCCACGTCGTCGGGGGCGGCGGCCGCGGCGTCGAGCGCGCCCTGCGGGTCCGCGCCGGCCACCCGGCGGGCCAGCCCGACCTGTGCCAGGCCCGCCTCCGCCGCCGCGTCCGCCGGCGACTCGGCCAGGATCTTGCGGTACGCGGCCTCGGCGGCGTCCAGGTCGCCGCTCATCAACGCGTCGTCGGCGGCGTCCAGTCGCGGGTCCTCCGGCTCGGCGACGGCGACCCCGCCCGCCTTGAGCACGGCTTGCAGCCACTGCCGCGCCTGCGCCTCGGACAGCACGCCGGACACGGCGTCGACGGGTCGACCACCGACGATGGCGTAGGTGGTGGGCAGCGCCTGGAGTTGGAACATCTGCGCGAGCCGGGGCTGCTGCTGCACGTCGACCCGGGCCAGCAGCCACGCTCCCCCGCCCTCGACGGCGAGTCGTTCCAGCACCGGGGCGAACTGGTCGCTCTCCGGGTAGCCGGCGGCGCCGAAGAAGACCACGACCGGTGTGGTGAGCGAGCGTTCGAGCACCGCTGACTGGATGTTCGCCTCGGTCACGTCGAACACGGCGTCCGGGCCGGCGGCGCTGCCCGACAGGCCGGCGGGCGGGCCGGCCGGTGTCGGTGTCGCGGAGGGGGTGTCGGCAGGTGCGGGGGTGCGCAGCGCGCTGAGGTCGACCGCGCCGCGGGTGAAGATCGACGGGGTGATCCGTGGGTCGCTCATGGTTGTCTAGTCTCGCACGTACGCCACGGATCTCCGACCAGCCGCGACGGCGACAGTCACCACTCTCCCGCTGCTCAACCCGCACACCCCCACCGCCCCGCGATCGTGCGCTTTCCGCCCCGGCAAATGCGACAACTGCCGCACGGAACGGGGGTCGACCACACGATCGCGGGGGTGGGTGGGGGACGGAGGGTCAGAAGCGGGCGGGTTCGCGGTAGACGCCCCACTCGGCGCGCAGGGCGTCGCAGATCTCGCCCAGCGTGGCCTCGGCGCGGACCGCGTCGAGCATCGCCGGGACCATGTTCTCCCCGGTCCGGGAGACCTCGACCATCCGCGCGACGGCGGCGGTGACGGCGGCGTCGTCGCGGGCCGACTTGCGCTCCGCGAGCACCCGGCGCTGCTCCACCTCGACCTCGTGCGAGATGCGCAGGATCTCCAGTTCCTTGGCGACCGTGCCGGTGTGGCAGTTGACGCCGACGATCTTCTTCTCGCCCTTCTCCAGCGCCTGCTGGTAGACGAACGCCGACTCGGCGATGTGCCCGGTGAACCAACCGTCCTCGATGCCGCGCAGGATGCCGGAGGTCATCGGGCCGATGGTGTGCGGGCCCTCGCCGCCGAGCTGGCGGATCCGGGCGAAGATCTCCTCCGCCTCGGCCTCGATCCGGTCGGTGAGCTCCTCGACGTACCAGGCGCCGCCGAGCGGGTCGGCCACGTTCGTCACCCCGATCTCCTCCATCAGCACCTGCTGGGTACGCAGGGCGATCTCGGCGGATTCGTCGGTGGGCAGGGCGAGCGTCTCGTCGAGGGCGTTGGTGTGCAGCGAGTTGGTGCCGCCGAGCACCGCGGCCAGGGCTTCCACGGCGGTGCGTACCACGTTGTTGACCGGCTGCTGGGCGGTCAGCGACACCCCGGCGGTCTGGGTGTGGAACCGCAGCCACTGAGCCTTCTCGCTGGTGGCACCGTACACGTCGCGCAGCCAGCGGGCCCAGATGCGACGGGCGGCGCGGAACTTGGCGATCTCCTCGAAGAAGTCCAGGTGGGAGTCGAAGAAGAAGCTCAGGCCGGGGGCGAAGACGTTGACGTCGAGGCCGCGGGACAGGCCCAGCTCCACGTACCCGAATCCGTCGGCAAGCGTGTACGCCAACTCCTGCGCGGCGGTCGAGCCGGCCTCGCGGATGTGGTAGCCGGAGACGGACAGCGGCTTGTACCGGGGGATCTCCCGCGCGCAGTACTCCATCAGGTCGCCGATCAGGCGCAGGTGCGGCTCGGGGTCGAACAGCCACTCCTTCTGCGCGATGTACTCCTTGAAGATGTCCGTCTGGAGCGTGCCGTCCAGGGTGGACACGTCGACGCCCTGCCGTTCGGCGGCGACGAGGTACATGCAGAAGACCGGCACGGCCGGCCCGGAGATGGTCATCGAGGTGGTGACGCCGGCCAGGTCGATGCCGTCGAACAGCGACTCCATGTCGGCGGCCGAGTCGATCGCGACACCACAGTGGCCGACCTCGCCGAGCGACTGCGGGTCGTCCGAGTCGCGGCCCATCAGCGTCGGCATGTCGAAGGCGACGGAAAGCCCGCCGCCGCCCGCGCCGAGGATCATCTTGTATCGCTCGTTCGTCTGCTGCGCGTTGCCGAACCCGGCGAACTGCCGGATGGTCCAGGTGCGCCCGCGGTAGCCGGTGGGGTGCAGACCCCGGGTGTACGGGAACTCGCCGGGCCAGCCGATCCGCTCGAAACCGGGGTACACGGTGCCCTCCGGCGGGCCGTACACCGGGTCGACACTCATGCCGGAGAGCGTGGTGAAGTCCGCGTCGCGCTTGCGGGCGGCGTCGTAGCGGGCCTGCCAGCGGGCCCGACCGGCGGCGATCTCGTCAGCGTCCATGCGCGAAACTCCTTCTCAAGTCGTCGTCCCAGCCGAGTGTAGAGCGGGAGCCTGAACGATCCCTAAGGGCATGCGTACCGGACGGTAACCCGGCGTCACCCCCGGCGCGAGTCCTCGCGGGCGGGCGTCCCACGTGCCGGACGACTCCGCGGCGGGCGCCGGCCGCCGGCGCGGGGCGTGCCACACTGCCGCCGTGGGCATGCGAGTTCTGATCGGGCTGATTACCTAGGCGGCGTGCGTCCTCTGCGCGCGCCGCCGGTCCAGCGTTCCGTCGGCTCGTCACTGTGAGGCCCCCGTGACCCTGTTGCACCCCACCCCCACCACTGTTGACCACCCGACCCGTGCGGTCGCCGACGGCGCGGACGGCACGCCGTGGACGATGGTCGTCCACATCAGCGCGGGACACTCCACGACCGGCCTGCTCAAGGTGCTGTCCGTGCTGCACGCACGCCGGGTCGCGGTCTCCCACCTGCAGTACGTGCAGTGCCCGAACAGCTCGGCGGTGATGATCGTGGAGTGCTCCCCGAGCACGGCGACGCTGGAGACGGTCCGCAAGAGCGTCGCGAACGCGGTGCCCGTCGTCAGCGTGAGCCTGCACGCCGCACCCGCACGTGCCGGCGCCACGCACCGGCCGGGGCGTCGCCGCACCAGGTGACGACGCGCGGCACGCCGCGCGCGGGCCCGACGTCAGCCCGACGCCGGGCCGGCCTCGTGACGCATGACGTCCCGGGCGGTGAGCGCCACGTGCAGGGACAGGCGTCGCTCGCTGGAGTCCAGGTCGACACCGAGCACGCGCTCGATCAGCTGCAACCGCTGGTACAGCGCGGACCGGGACAGACCCATGGCGTCCGCCGCGCGCCGCTTGTTGCGCCCCTCCACGAGGTACGTCTCCAGCAGGGCCGTGTGGTTCGTGCCGTGGCGCTGGTCGTAGGAGAGCAGCGGGCCCAGTTCGCGCTCCACGAACGTCTGCAGACGCACATCCTCGCGGAGCAGGTGGAGCAGGCCCCGCAGCCGGACGTCGAGAAGCCGGTAGAAGGGTCGCGGCTCCGCGGTGTGCACCACCGCGTCGGCCACCTGCGCCGCCTCCGCCAGCGAGCGCCTCGCCAGGTCGAGCGACCGGACCACCGACCCGGCGGCGACCACGACGTCCGACCCGGCCGGGTGGCCCGCCTCGGTGAGCGCGGCGGACAGCCCTCGCAGCGCGTCCTCGTCACCCTCGGCGTCACCGAGGGCGACCAGGACACTGACCCCCTCGCCGCCGACCGCCTCGTCGACGTCCCCGGTCAACGCCGCGAGGCCGCAGGCGCGGACCGCCGACTCCACCGCGTCCAGCAGTTCCCGTCGACGCAGGTTCATCTCGACGCCCGTGCCCCGGGTCAGCCGGCGCCTGCGCACCACGACCCCGAGCAGCCGGCGCTGCTCCAGCACCACGCCGAGGCCGCGCGCGCGCAGCGCCACGTCCCGGGTGGGCGCGGAGTGGGTGACGAGGCTCCACAGCAGGCTGCTGCGCGCCTGCCGTTCGACCGAGGAGGAGTCCTGCGTGACGAGTTGGTTCAGCGCGATGGTGGACGCGGCCCGCTCCAGCAGGACCCTCGTACGTGCCGGCGGCTCCTGGTCGCACAGCAGCACGAGCCGCCCCCACCGGTTGCCCCGGGCCTCGACGCTTGTCACCAGCCAACCCGACCGCGGCTCGTAACCGGTGCCGGACGGCACCTCCACCGCGCGTGAGCGGGTCTCCCAGCGGTCGAGCAGTTCCTCGGCGGACACCGGGCCGGTGTCGTACGCCAGCACCTGGCGGGCCAGGTTCTCCAGCACGGCGGGCCGGCCGGACAGGCGGGTGACCTCCCGGAGCACCTGCCGGGGCTCGGCCCCCTCGACCGAGAGCTCGGTGAAGATGCGGTGGATCTCGTCGTTCGCGAGCAGGTCGGCGGTCTGCTCCTCGACGATCACGGAGTGGACGACCTCGGTCACCGCCACGAAGCGCACCTCGCGGCGGAGCGCGACGAGGGGCAGGTTCCGGCTGCGGGCACGCTCGACCAGACCGGCCGGCAGGGTCCCGCCGAACCGGCGCCCGAGCTCGATCACCACACCCGCCGCACCGACGTCGGCCAGGGCGTCGATCCACCGGCGCAGCCCGTCGTCGTCCGGGGGCAGGCCGATGCCTGTGGTCAGCACCAACTCACCACCGCGGAGCAGGTCGGCGACCTCGGGCACCTCGGCGACGTGCACCCAACGCACCGGGGCGTCCAGCCGGTCCCGACCGGCCAGGACACGTGGCCCGGCCTGCTCCAACGCCGGCAGTTCGAGCACGTCCCGGACCGTCATCGGCATGAGCCCGTCTCCCTTCTCGTCCCGGCGCACAGTATGTGTGCTTCCGGAGAGCGGGAGCGACACAGTGCCCATTGCCCGGACCTGGGGAAGCGCAGATGATCCGGGCATGACCCAGACAGCACCCGACACCGTTCCCGCTCCTGCCTCGCTGGAGCGGTTGACCCACTGGATCGACGGCCAGCGGGTCGTCGGCGTCACGGAGCGTACGGCACCAGTCTACGATCCGGCACTGGGCACGATCCGCGCGGAGGTTCCGCTGGCCTCCACCGACGAGGTGGACCGCGCCGTCGCCGCCGCCGCCACGGCGTTCGCGTCGTGGCGGACGTCGTCGCTGACCAAGCGCACGCAGGTGCTGTTCGCGTTCCGTGAACTCGTCAACCAGCACAAGCACGAACTGGCCGAACTCATCACGGCCGAGCACGGCAAGGTGGTCTCCGACGCGCTCGGCGAGGTCACCCGGGGCCTGGAGGTCGTCGAGTTCGCCTGCGGCATCCCGCACCTGCTCAAGGGCGGCTACTCCGAGGGCGTGTCCACGAACGTAGACGTCTACTCGATCCGCCAGCCGCTGGGCGTCTGCGCCGTCATCTCACCGTTCAACTTCCCGGTGATGGTCCCGATGTGGTTCGTACCCATCGCCATCGCGGCTGGCAACAGCGTCGTGCTCAAGCCCAGCGAGAAGGACCCGTCCGCGTCGCTGCTCGTCGCCCGCCTGTGGGAGCAGGCCGGCCTGCCCGCCGGCGTGTTCAACGTCGTGCACGGCGACAAGGTGGCCGTGGACCGACTGCTGGAGCACCCCGAGGTCAAGGCGGTGTCGTTCGTCGGCTCCACGCCGATCGCCCGGTACGTGTACGAGACCGGCACCCGGCACGGCAAGCGTGTCCAGGCCCTCGGCGGCGCCAAGAACCACATGGTGGTGCTGCCGGACGCCGATCTCGACCTGGCCGCGGACGCGGCCGTCAACGCCGGGTTCGGGTCCGCCGGTGAGCGGTGCATGGCCATCTCCGCCCTGATCGTCGTCGAGCCCGTCGCCGACGACCTGGTGGAGCGGATCCGCCAGCGCATCGCCACCCTGAAGGTCGGTGACGGCCGGCGCTCCTGCGACATGGGGCCGCTGGTCACCAGGGAGCACCGCGACCGCGTCGCGTCGTACCTCGACGCGGGTGCCGCCGTCGGCGCCGAGCTGGTGGTGGACGGCCGCGGCGTGCAGGTCGACGGCGACGAGGCCGGGTTCTGGCTCGGGCCGAGCCTGGTGGACCGGGTGACCCCCGAGATGAGCGTCTACACCGACGAGATCTTCGGCCCGGTGCTGTCGGTCGTCCGGGTGGGCAGCTACGACGAGGCACTGGCGCTGGTGAACGCCAACCCGTACGGCAACGGGACCGCCATCTTCACCAACGACGGCGGGGCGGCACGCCGCTACCAGAACGAGGTCGAGGTCGGCATGGTCGGCGTCAACGTGCCGATCCCGGTGCCGATGGCCTACTACTCGTTCGGCGGCTGGAAGGACAGCCTGTTCGGCGACTCGCACGCCCACGGCGCCGAGGGCGTGCACTTCTTCACCCGCGGCAAGGTCGTCACGTCGCGGTGGCTCGACCCCAGCCACGGCGGGCTCAACCTCGGCTTCCCCGAGAACGACTGAGCAGCGGAGAGAGGCGACAATGAGCAGCAGCGCACGCCGCACCTACGAACTCGACCGCGCCCACGTCTTCCACTCCTGGTCCGCCCAGTCCCAGCTCGACCCGATGGTCGTCGAACGCGCCGAGGGCTCCTACTTCTGGGACGGCGACGGCAACCGCTACCTGGACTTCTCGTCCCAGCTCGTGAACACCAACATCGGCCACCAGCACCCGGCGGTGGTCGCGGCGATCCAGGCGCAGGCCGCGCGACTGTGCACCATCGCGCCGTCGTACGCCAACGAGGCGCGCAGCGAGGCGGCCCGGCTGATCGCCGAGCGGACCCCCGCCGGCCTGGACAAAGTGTTCTTCACCAACGGTGGCGCGGACGCCGTCGAACACGCCGTCCGGATGGCCCGGCTGCACACCGGCCGGCCGAAGGTGCTGTCCCAGTACCGCAGCTACCACGGCGGCACCCAGACGGCCGTGAACCTCACCGGCGACCCGCGGCGGTGGCCCAACGACAACGGGACCGCCGGGGTGGTGCACTTCTTCGGCCCCTACCCGTACCGGTCGGAGTTCGGCGCCACGACCGAGGAGCAGGAGGGCGTGCTCGCGCTGCGCCACCTCGAACGCGTCGTGGAGATGGAGGGACCGTCCACCATCGCCGCCGTCATCCTGGAGACCGTCCCGGGCACCGCCGGCATCATCCCGCCGCCGCCGGGCTTCCTCGCCGGGGTGCGGCAGTTGTGCGACAGGCACGGCATCCTCTACATCGCCGACGAGGTGATGGCCGGGTTCGGACGCACCGGCGCCTGGTTCGCGCTCGACCACTACGGGGTGGCGCCCGACCTCATCACGTTCGCCAAGGGCGTCAACTCCGGTTACGTCCCGCTCGGCGGTGTGGTGATCGCCGAGCACGTCGCCGAGACGTTCGCCGACCGCCCCTACCCGGGCGGGCTGACGTACTCCGGGCACCCGTTGGCCACCGCCGCCGCCGTCGCGACCATCACCGCGATGCGGGACGAGGGGATCGTCGAGCACGCCGCCGCGATCGGCGCCGACGTGCTGGGCCCGGGGCTGCGCGAACTCGCCGACCGGCACCCGAGCGTCGGGGAGGTACGCGGGCTCGGCGTGTTCTGGGCGCTGGAACTGGTACGCGACCGCGAGACGAAGGAGCCGCTGGCGCCGTACGGGTCGTCGTCGCCCGAGATGAACGAGGTACTGGCCGCGTGCAAGCGCAACGGCGTGGTCCCGTTCGCCAACTTCAACCGCCTCCACGTGGTGCCGCCGTGCACCGTGTCGGAGACGGAGGTGAAGGCCGGACTGGCGGTCCTCGACGAGGCCCTGACGCTCGCCGACCGACACACGCTCTGAGCGCTGCCGACCACCGCCCGCTCGGTCGATCCGGCGGGCGGTGGCCCGTATCCGAGACCCGCGGCCCGCCGGTGACCCCGGTGACGCGGGCACGAGCACCCAGAAGGTGACGCCTTGAACACCGTAGACGCGGCGAGCCCGCCGGCCACCGGCTCCGCGCCGGGCCACCCCGACCCCTTCCCCACCACCGCCGACCTCCCCCGGACCCCCGACGGCGAGATCCAGCTCGTCACCCCCGACGGGCGGCTGCACCCGGACGCCCACCCCGACCACGACGCCCTCGGTCGGCTCACCCGTGACCTGTACCGGGGCATGCGGCTCGCGCGCCGCCTCGACGACGAGGCGTTCGCGTTGCAGCGGCAGGGCGAACTGGGCCTGTGGTTGCAGTGCCGCGGACAGGAGGCCGCACAGGTCGGCTCGATCGCGGCGGTACGCGCCGACGACTACGTCTTCCCGAGCTACCGGGAGCACGCGGCGGCGCTGTGGCGCGGCATCGGCCCCGCCGACCTGCTGCGTCAGTGGCGGGGGGTGGCCCACAGCGGCTGGGACCCGCGACCGCACTCGTTCCACATCTACACCCTGGTCCTGGCGGCCCAGTTGCTGCACGCCACCGGGTACGCGCTGGGGGTGCAGCGCGACAGCAGCGACACCCTCGTCGTGGCGTACTTCGGCGACGGTGCCGCCAGCGAGGGCGACGCCAGCGAGGCGATGAACATCGCCGCCACCAACGACGCGCCGGTCCTGTTCTTCTGCCAGAACAACCAGTGGGCGATCTCGACGCCCGCGTCGGCCCAGTCACGCACGCCCATCCACCGCCGCGCGGCCGGGTTCGGTCTGCGCAGCGAGCGGGTCGACGGCAACGACGTCCTCGCGGTGCACGCGGTGACGTCGGCGCTGGCCGCGCACGTGCGCTCCGGTGCCGGACCCGCGCTCGTCGAGGCCACCACCTACCGCATGGGCGGGCACAGCACGTCCGACGACCCCACCCGGTACCGCACCGACAGCGAACTCGACGCGTGGCGGGGGAAGGACCCGCTGGGCCGGGTCGAGGCGCTCATGCGCGCCGAGGGCTGGAGCGACACCGCGTACCTCGACGGGATCCAGGCCGAGGCGGACGAACTCGCCGACCGCACCCGCCGGGAGTGCCTGGCACTGCGGGCCCCGGACCTCGCGGACGCCTTCACCACCGTGCTGGCCGACGTGCCGCAGCTGCTCCGGGAGGAGCGCGAGGCGTTCGTCGCCTACCGCGGCTCCTTCCTCGACTGACGCCCGCCCCGATCGGAGGACTCGTTCATGCTCAACCTCTGCCAGGCACTGAACAGCGGTCTGCGTCGCGCCATGGAGGACGACGCCAAGGTCGTGCTCCTCGGTGAGGACGTCGGCCGGCTCGGCGGCGTCTTCCGGGTCACCGACGGTCTGCAGAAGGACTTCGGCGAAGCCCGGGTGATGGACTCGACGCTCGCCGAGTCCGGGATCATCGGCACCGCGATCGGCCTGGCGCTGCGCGGGTACCGCCCGGTCTGCGAGATCCAGTTCGACGGCTTCGTCTATCCCGCGTTCAACCAGATCGTCTCCCAACTGGCCAAGATGCGGGCCCGCACCAACGGTCGGCTGAGCCTGCCGGTGGTCGTGCGCATCCCGGTGGGCGGCGGCATCGGCGCGGTGGAGCACCACAGCGAGTCCAACGAGGCGTACTTCGCGCACACCGCGGGGCTGCGGGTCGTCTACTGCGCCAGCGCGGACGACGCGCACTGGATGATCCGCCAGGCCGTCGCCGGGGACGACCCGGTCATCTTCTACGAACCGAAGCGCCGCTACTGGGTCAAGGGAGAGGTGACCGGAGAGGACGCCGGCCCGCCGCTGCCGCTGGACCGCGCCCGGGTGGTCCGCCCCGGCAGCGACGTGACGCTGCTGACCTACGGGGGCACGGTCGCCACCTGCGTCGCCGCGGCGGAAGCGGCCGCGCAGGAGGGCCGCGACGTCGAGGTGGTCGACCTGCGGTCCATCTCCCCGCTCGACGTACGCACCGTCGAGGAGTCCGTGCGCCGCACCGGGCGGGCGGTCGTGGTCCACGAGGCTCCCACCTTCGCCGGGTTCGGCGCCGAGGTCGTCGCGCAGGTGACGAGCCGGTGCTTCTACTCGCTGGAGGCGCCGGTGGAGCGGGTCGGCGGCTTCAACCTGCCGTACCCGCCGGCCAAGGTGGAGGAGGAGTACCTGCCCGACCTGGACCGGATCCTCGACGCCGTCGACCGCGTACTCGCCGAGTAGAGGAAGAGGTTCCCGTGACCGTCCAGCAGTTCCACCTTCCCGACGTCGGCGAAGGCCTCACCGAGGCCGAGATCGTCACCTGGCGGGTCGCCCCGGGCGACCCGGTCCGCCTCAACGACATCCTCGTGGACATCGAGACCGCCAAGGCCGTCGTCGAACTGCCCAGCCCCTACGCCGGTGTGGTGCACCGCCTCCTCGCCGAGGAGGGGCAGAGCGTCGACGTCGGCTCGCCGATCATCGCCATCCGCACCGACGACCCGGCAGGTGACGAGGAGTCGACAGGCGAGGAACCCGCCGGTGACGGGGAGCCGGCCGCGGAACGCACCGCGGTGCTCGTGGGGTACGGGGTGTCCGCGCAGGCCCGGACCCGTCGGCGGCGACGCGGCGTGCCCTCCGTACGCCCGGACGACACCAGCCGCGTGCCCCGCTCGACGCGGCCGCCGGTGCTCACCAAGCCGCCGTTGCGCAAGCTCGCGAAGGACCTCGGTGTGGACCTGTCCGGCGTACGCGGCAGCGGCCCGGGCGGCCGGGTCACGCGCCAGGACCTCCTCGACCACACCACCGGCCCGGCGCCGCGCGGTCCGGGCGGCGACGCCTCCGCGGACGTACCCGGGGGGTCGACGACGGCCCGTGACGACGCGGCGCGGGGCGACGAGCGCCTGCCCGTCCGCGGCGTGCGTAAGGCGACCGCGACCGCCATGGTGACGAGCGCGTTCACCGCGCCGCACGTCACGGAGTTCCTCACCGTCGACGTGACCGGCACGGTCGAGTTCGTGGACCGGTTGAAGCAGGACCCGGCCTTCCAGGACGTCAAGGTCAGCCCGCTGCTCGTGGCGTCGCTGGCGCTGCTCGACGCCGTCCGCCGGTACCCCGACGTCAACGCCCGCTGGGATCAGGAGAACCAGGAGATCATCCGGTTCGCCGACGTCAACCTCGGTATCGCCGCCGCGACGCCACGCGGGCTGCTCGTGCCGAACATCAAGGCGGCGCAGGGCCGGTCGGTGCGGGGTCTCGCCGTCGCCCTGAACGAGTTGACGGCGTCGGCGCGCGACGGGCGCACCCGCCCCGCCGACCTGGCCGGCGGCACCATCACCCTCACCAACATCGGCGTGTTCGGTGTGGACGCCGGCACCCCCATCCTCAACCCCGGCGAGGCCGCGATCCTGTGCCTCGGCGCCCTGCGCAGGACGCCCTGGGTGGTCGACGAGCAGGTGGTGCCGCGCTGGACGGTGCAGTTGTCGCTGTCGTTCGACCACCGGCTGGTGGACGGGGAACTCGGCAGTCGGGTGCTGGCCCACGTCGGCCGGTTCCTCCAGGACCCGGTGTGGGGCCTGGCGATGCGCTGAGCACCGGGACGCACGACGGGGGGGGGGGGGGGGGGGGGGGGGGGGGGGGGCGGCGGGGGGGGGGCGGGGGGGGGGGGGGGGCGGGGGCACA
>NZ_JBNCKZ010000002.1:153578-295728 GCF_049841795.1 Micromonospora sp. DT31
CCCCCCGGCCGCGCCCGCCCCCCCCCCCCCCCCCCCCCCCCCCGGGGGGGGGGGGGGGGGGCGCCCCCCCCCCCCCCCCCCCCCCGCCGTCGTATGTGCGTGCCGCCGGTCGTCGACGAACCGGCGTCGACGCCGTGGCGTTCCTCAGCCGGCCGTCGTGCCGCCGTCGAGGACGAGCGTGTGGCCGGTCACCATCCGCGCCTCGTCGCTGGCCAGGTAGATCACGGCGTCCGCGGAGTCGCGCGGCGTCGCCATCCGCCCCAGCGGGATCGACGCCCGGAAGTTCTCCCGGGCGCTGTCCGGCACCTCCCCCATCCCGCCGAGGAACGCCGAGAGCATCGGCGTCTCCGTCGCCGCGGGGGCGATCGCGTTGACCCGGATGCCGTGCGGCGCGAGTTCCAGCGCCAGCGCCTTCATCAGCCCGATGACCCCGTGCTTCGCGGCGGTGTACGGCGCGTACCGCGGGCGGGCGATGACGGCCTGCAGGGACGCGGTGAACACGATGGAACCGCCCCCGGCCTCGATCAGCGCCGGCACCGCGGCCTGCGCGGTCCAGAACGCACCCTTGAGGTTGACGTCGATCACGCGGTCGAGCGTCGCCTGGTCCACCTCGTCCACCGGGCCGGTGAACGGGGTCCCCGCGTTGGCGTGCATGACGTCCAGCCGCCCGAACCGCTCCACCGCGGTCGCCACGGCCGCGCGGCAGTCCTCCGCCCGGGTCACGTCGCAGGCGACACCGACGACTCCGCTGCCGTGGTCGGCGGCCACCCGGGCCGCGCGGTCGCCGTCGAGGTCGGCGATGACGACACGCGCGCCCTCCTCGACGAGCCGGCCGACGGTGGCCAGGCCGATGCCGCTGGCGCCTCCGGTGACGACGGCGACGCGGTCAACCAACCTCATGTGCTGCTCCTGTTGAATCGGTCCAGAAGGTCGCCGCGCAGGGTCGGCACGGCGGACAGCAGCTTCTGGGTGTAGGGGTGCTGGGGGTCGGAGTAGATCGCCTCGGTGTCACCCGTCTCGACGATCCGGCCCTGGTTCATCACCGCGATCCGGTCGCAGAGGTACCGGACCACGGACAGGTCGTGGGAGACCAGGATCAGGGTCAGCTTGAACTGCTCGGCCAGGTCGGTGAGCAGGTTGAGGATCTGCGCGCGCACCGAGACGTCGAGGGCACTGACCGGCTCGTCCCCCACGATGACCTTCGGTCCGGCCGCCAGGGCGCGGGCGATGGCGATGCGCTGCCGCTGACCGCCGGAGAACTGGTGCGGGTAGCGGGTCACCGCCTCCTCGGGCAGGCCCACCGAGTGCATCAACTCGGCCACCCGGGCCCGGCGGTCGCCCGGCAGGCGCAACGCCCGCATCGGCTCGCCGATGATGTCCGCGACGCGCATCCGAGGGTTCAACGACGACATCGGGTCCTGCAGCACCATCTGCACATCGCGCCGCAGGAACCCGAGCCGCCGCTCCGGCACGCCGCTGATGCGCTGGCCGGCGTAGGAGGCCGTGCCGGACGTCGGCTGGTCCAGGGCCATCAGGATGCGCGACAGCGTGGACTTGCCGGAGCCGCTCTCCCCCACGATGCCGAACGCCTCGCCCTCGTGGACCTGCAGGCTCACGCCGTCCAACGCGCGGATCGGTTGCCCCGGCGTACGCAGGGACCGCCGGGGTGACCGGTACTCGCGTACCACGTCGACGGCTTCCAACAACGGGGTCGTCGTCATGCGCTCGCCTTCCCGGTCTCCAGCGGCTGGTCACTCTCGATCGGGTGGTGGCAGGCCGCACGTTGCGAACTGCCGGGTGGGGCCGTCAGCAGCGGGACGGTCCGGCAGACGTCGTCCGCGCGCGGGCACCGGTTGCGGTACACGCACCCGCCGGGGAAGGCCCCGAGCGACGGCACCCGGCCCGCGATGGTTGTCAGCCGCCCGCTTCCGTCGGTGCTCTCCAGCACCGTGGACGCCCGCAGTCCCGCCGTGTACGGGTGCCGCGGCGAGTCGAACACCGTGGCGACGTCGCCGTGCTCCACGATCGTGCCGCCGTACATCACCAGCAGTTCCTGGCAGATGCTGGCCACCACGGGCAGATCGTGCGTGATGAGCAGCAGCGACGCGCCCTCCTCCCGCACCAGCGTGTCCATCAGCCGCAGCATCTCCGCCTGCACCGTGACGTCCAGCGCGGTGGTCGGCTCGTCCGCCACGAGCACGGCAGGGTCGCAGGCCAACGCGATGGCCAGCACCACGCGCTGCCGCTGGCCGCCGGAGAGCTGGTGCGGATACTTGCGCGCCGTGTCGTCGGGCTCGGGCAGCTGGACCCGCTCGATCAGCTCGACGGCCCGGGCGGCGGCCGCCTTGCGGCTCATCCCGCGGTGCAGGCGCAGCGACTCGGCGATCTGGTTGCCGACCCGCATCAGCGGGTTGAGCGCCGTCATGGGCTCCTGGAACACCATGGCGATGTCGTTGCCGCGCACCGCGCACATCTCGCGGTCGGACAGGTCGAGCAGGTCCCGGCCGTTCAGCAGCACCCGCCCCGACGCCGTCACCCCGTGCGGCAGCAGGCCCATCAGCGCGAGGGCGGTCAGGGACTTGCCGCACCCGGACTCGCCGATCAGCCCCGTACGCCGGCCGCGCCCGATCTCGAAGGAGACGCCCTTGACCGCCTGAACGTCGTGGACCTTGACCACGAGGTCCTCCACCACGAGCCCGCTCACCCCGGTCACCGTCCTCTCAGCCGCGGGTCGAGGGCGTCGCGCAGCCCGTCGCCCATGAGGTTGAAACCGAGCACCGACAACGCGATGGCCAGACCGGGCCACACCGCGAGCATCGGCTGCACGACGAAGTAGTTCTGGGCCTCCTGGAGCATCCGACCCCAGGTGGGGGTCGGCGGCGGGGTGCCGTAGCCGAGGTAGGACAGCGCCGCCTCGGCGAGCACCGCGTGCGCGAACGACACCGACGCCTGCACGATGAGCAACGCCGCGATGTTGGGCAGCACGTACCGGACCATGAGCACCACGCCCCGGCGACCGTAGCTGCGCGCGGCCAGCACAAAGTCGCTCTGCAACACCTGGAGCGCGCCGGCGCGGGTGAGGCGGCCGAACACCGGGACGTTGGCGACGCCGATCGCGATCATGCCGGTGAGCGTGGAGGCACCGAAGCCGGCCGCCAGGATGATCGCCAGCAGGATGGCGGGGAAGGCGAACACGATGTCCAGCGCCCGCATCACCGGTTCGCTGAGCCAGCGTCCCCCGCTGGCGGCGAGCAGACCGAGCGGTACGCCGATCGCCGCGGCGATCGCGACCGCGACGACACCGACGAACAGGGTGGTCCGCGCGCCGACGAGCAGTTGGCTGACGATGTCCCGCCCGAAGTGGTCGGTGCCGAGCCAGTAGTCGCCGCCCGGGGACAACAGGGTGTTCGCCGGGTCGACCCGGGTCGGGTCGTACGGCGTCCAGATGAACGACACCACGGCGGTGAGGACGACCAGGCCCACCACGCTGGCGCCGATCACCAGCGTGAGGTTCCACCGGCGCGGCTTGCCGACCGTGGGCGCCACGACGTCGGCGGTGGCCTCGGGTGGGGCTTCGGCGACGGAGGTCATGCCTTGCTCCTCAACCTGGGGTCGACTGCGTGGTACACCACGTCGACGAGAAAGTTGATCAGAAGCACCGCGGCCGTGAGCACCATGACCGTGCCCTGCACCTTCAGCAGATCGCGGTTGCCGACGTCCTGCAACAGCATCCGGCCGAGACCGGGCAGGCCGAAGACGTTCTCGATGACGACGGTGCCGATGAGCAACGTCGCGAGTTGCAGGCCGAGGACGGTGATCACCGGGATCGCCGCGTTGCGCAACGCGTGCCGCGTCAGCGCCTGCGAGCGGCTGAGGCCCTTGGCGCGGGCGGTCTGGATGAAGTCCTCCTGCATGACCTCGACCACCGCGGACCGGACGTAGCGCATCAGGATGGCGCCCTGGGCCACGCCGAGGGCCAGCGCCGGCATCAGCAGGGCCCGGACGGCACCCCCGACGTCGTCCCACCCGCTGAACCCACCGGCGGGCAGCCACTGGAGCTTCACCGCGAACACCGTGATGAGCAGGATGCCCAGCCAGAACGACGGGACGGCGATGCCGACCTGGCTGAACGCCGACAACGCCGTACCGATCGCGGTGCGGCTCTTCACCGCCGCGAGGATGCCCAGCGGAACGGCGATGAGCAGCGCCAGTGTCATCCCGGCCAGGATGAGCGGCACGGTGACACCGAGCTTGTCGGCGATCTCCGACCCGACCGACACCCCGCTGAGCGGCGAGATCCCGAAGTCGCCACGGATCAGGCCGCCGGCCCAGTCCAGATAGCGCTCGGCGAACGGCCGGTTCGTCCCGAACTGCTCCCGCAGCGCCTCAAGCGCCTCCGGGGTGGCGTTCACGCCGAGCATCGCCTGCGCCTGGTCACCGGGCAGCAACGTCAACAGCGTGAAGACCAGGATCGACGCGGCGAACAGCGACACCGCGAGGATGGCCAGCCGCCGCGCGAAGTAGATCAGCATGCGTGTGCGCTCCCACTCCGAGTCATGGCCTGATCATCACCATCTTGGTCACGGTCAGCTCCTCCATCGCGAAGCGGGGGCCCTCCCGGCCGATGCCGGAGTCCTTGACGCCGCCGTAGGGCATGTTGTCGGCCCGGAACCCGGGCACCTCGTTGACGAGCACCCCGCCGACGTCGAGACGACGCACGACGTCGAGGGCGACCCCCAGGTCGCGCGTGAAGACGGCGGCCTGGAGCCCGTAGCGGGACCTGTTGACCAGTTCGACGGCCGCGTCCATGTCGGGCACCGAACGGACGCACACCACCGGGCCGAAGATCTCCTCCGCCCAGCAGTCGGCGTCCTCGGGCACGTCGACCAGCAGGGTCGGCTGGAGGACCCGGCCGTACGCGGTGCCACCGGCCAGGCAGCGGGCGCCCGCGGCGACGGCCCGGTCCACCCACGAGTGGACCCGCTCGGTGGACGCCTCGTCGACCAGGGCGGACACCCGGGTGTCCGCGGATCGGGGATCCCCGGTGGTGACCTTCTCCAGCAGCGGCGCGAGGCGCTCCAGCAGCGCCTCGCGCACCGGCTCCTCGACGACGACCCGCTGGACGCTGATGCACGCCTGCCCGGAGGCGTAGAACCCGCCGCGTACGACGGCCTCGGCGGCCCGGTCGAGGTCGGCGTCGCGGCCGACCACGAGCGCCGCGTTGGACCCCAGTTCCAGCAGCACCTTGCGGGGGGCGGCGGCACGGGCGATCTGGTGGCCGACCTGCGCGGACCCGGTGAAGGACACGGCCGCGACGTGCGGGTGCGTGGTCAGGAGCTTGCCGACCTCGACGCCACCGGTGACGAGTTGGACCCCGGCCGCCGGGCAGCCCGCCCGACGGAACAGGTCGACGAGCACGAGCGTGGCCAGCGGCGTGTTCGGCGCCGGCTTGACGATCACCGGGCAGCCCGCCGCGACGGACGGCGCGACCTTGTGCGCGGCCAGCAGCAGGGGGTAGTTGAAGCCGGTGATGCCGACGACCACGCCGACCGGGCGGCGCACCCAGAACCCCAGCATGCCCTCGCCGGCCGGCTGCATGTCGAGGGCCACCGTCTCACCGGTGAGGTGGCCGACCTCCTCCGCGGCCGTCTCCAGCGTGACGAGCGTGCGGGCGACCTCGACCCGGCAGTCCACCAAGGGCTTGCCGGTCTCCAGGACGAGCAGTTCGGCGAGGGAGTCGGCGCGGGCACGGACCTCGGCGGCCACCCGGGTCAGGATGCCACGACGCGCGTGACCGGGCAGGTCGGCCATCTGCCCCGCGACGGCGTACGCGGCACCGACGGCCGCCTCCGCGTCCGCGGGGTCGCCCCACGGGGCCCGGGTCACGGTGCTGCCGTCGAACGGGAACCGCACCGGCGCCGTCTGCGCGGTGGCCGCCCAGCCGTCGCCGATCGGCAGGCCGGCGGGCAGCGCGTCCAGCAACTCCCGGGCGGTCACGCCGCACCCGCCGCGGCGCCGGTGGACCCGGTGAGGAAGACCAGCGCGGCCTCCGCGTACACCCTGGTCTTGCGGACGACGTCGTCGACCTCGACGTACTCGTCGGGCTGGTGGGCAATCCACTTGGGGCCCGGGCCGTACACCACGTTCGGGATGCCGCTGTCGCGCCACAGGATCGTTCCGTCGGTCGCGCCGGGCACGCCGCCGAAGACGGGTTCCGTGCCGGTGACCGCGCGGTGCGCGTATGCCACGGCGAGCGAGACGGGGTGGTCCTCCGGCGTGACCGCGCAGGGCCGGTCGTCGACGACCTCGACGGCGAAGGTGACGCCGTGCCGGGCGCCGATGGCGTCGGCGTCGGAGCGGACGCGCGCCGCGAGGGCGGCGTGGTCGACCCCGGGCACGGTCCGGCAGTCCACGCCCAGTACGGCGCCGCCCGGGATGACGTTGAGCTGGTCGGCGGAGCCGGCGTCCAGGACCGTGGGGGTCAGGTACGTCAGGCCGAGATGCTCGTGCTCGCCCGGTTCGGCCTGCAACTCCGCCTGGAAAAGGCCCAGGGACCGGACGAGTTCGGCCACCGCGGGGACCGGGTTGCGGCCGTGCTGGGGCATCGCGCCGTGGGCCATCCGGCCGGTGCAGGTGACCAGGAGCCGGACCGCGCCCTTGGCCACCGCGCAGATCTCCTCCGCCTCCGGCTCGCAGACGATCGCGGCGTCCACCTCCGCGGCGAGCGCGGTGGTGGTGAAGTGCTTCGCGCCGAGCATCTGGCCCTCCTCGTCCACGAGCGCGGCCACCACGATGCGCCCCGGGAACGGCCCGGCCAACTCGACGGCCCGGGTGGCGTGGATCATCGCGGCCACACCGGCCTTCATGTCGGCGGAGCCGCGACCGTACAGTCGCCCGTCGACGATCTCACCACCGAACGGGTCGACGGTCCACTCGTCGCGGGAGCCCTCGGTCACGACGTCGGTGTGCCCCTCGAACATCAGCGTGGGGCCGGGTAGGCCGCCGTCCACGACCGCCACGACGTTCGGCCGCCCCGGGGCGACCTCGACGACGTCCGGCTGCCAGCCGAAGCCCCGCATGACCTCGGCGACGAGTTCCGCCACGGGCCGCTCGCCACGCCCGCGTCCCGCGTCCCAGGTCGAGGGGATGCGGACCAGTTCCTGGGTCAGCGACACGACGGCCTGCTCATCGACGAGGTGGCCGGCGCGGAGGGTGGCGTGGGTGTCCGTCGTCATGGCGACGGACGTTACGAACTCCGCTGCGGAAGGGGAACGTCCAGTTTCCGGGTCGGCGGGGGTACCAGCCCCCGTCCGACCTGCTCCTCCACGGCTGCGGCGACCCGTCGCACGCCCTCGTCGATGCGGTCCAGCGGCATCACCTGGTAGCCCAGGCGGAAGTGGTGGCGCGGGGCGGGCCGGGCGGTCCAGTACGGCGCGCCGGGGTCGAGCAGGACACCCTGCCGACGCAGCTCGCGGGCGAGTTCCCCGGCGTCCAGGCCCGGCGGGCCGGTGATCCACCGGGCCAGGCCACCACGCGGCACCGGCTGCGGCCCCCAACGCACGTGGCGTTCCACCGCCCGCACCATCTCCTCGTACAGCCCCTGGTAGTGGGCGCGGATGCGACGGACGTGCCGGGCCAGGTCACGGCTGGCGATCATCTGCGCGAGGGCGCGTTGCATGGTGCCGGGCGGGTGGCGCAGGACGTAGCGGGACCGGGCCCGCATCGCGTCGACAAGCGCCGGGGAGGCCACCACGTAGCCGAGCCGCAGGCCGGGTGCCAGCAGCTTGCTGAAGCTGCCGAGGTAGACCACCCGGTCCTCGTCGTCGAGGGCCCGCACCGCCACCGCGGGGATGCCCCGGAACGTCGTCTCCGGGTCGTAGTCGTCCTCGATGACCACGGCGTCCGCGGTGCCGGCCAGTCGCAGCAGATCCTCGCGGCGGGACGCCGACATCGTCGCGCCGGTGGGGTACTGGTGGCTCGGCGTGACGTACACCAACTCGGCGCCGTGCAGGTCCGCCGGCAGGTCCGCCACGACGAGGCCGTCCTCGTCGACCCGGCCGGGCACCACGTCGGCCCCGGCCAACTGCATGATCGTCCGCGCGTCGGGGTAGCCGGGATCCTCGACCAGCACCACGCTGCCCGGCCGGATGAGGACGCTCGCGAGCAGGTGCAGCGCGTGCGTCGAACCCAGCGTGATCATCACCTGGTCCGGGCGGGCGGAGATGCCGCGCGACGGCAGCACGTGCTCGCACAGCTGACGCACCAGTTCGGGGTCGTCGGCCTGCCCGGCGTCCCCGATCACCCGCGACAGCCCGTCCTGTCGCAACGCCTCACGCTGCGCCCGCTCCCATGCGCCCACGGGGAACATGGCCGGGTCGGGCTGGCCGACGACGAACGGGAACGGTGCCCGTGCCCAGGCCGGGTCCCGGTGCACCGGCGTCGGCGGCGGTTCCGGCAGTCGCGCCGACCAGTCGATCCGGGTGGCCGGGGAGCGGGAGGTCCGTCGCGCGGCCCGCATCCGCACCACGGCGGCGGAGGAGACGTAGAGGCCGCGCCGGGGCACGGTCAGGATGAGGCCCTGCTCCATGAGGCGGTCGTAGGCGGTCAGCACGGTGTTCCGCGAGACGCCGAGCGCCTCGGCCAGCCGGCGGGTGCTCGGGAGCGGGCCGTCGTCGTACTGCCCGGCGAGGATGGCGTCCTCAAGCCCGGTGATGATCTGCTCGTACAGGGGGACGGTGCTCTGCGGGTTGACCGGTAGCAGAAAGTCCGTCATACCGACCTCCCACCTCCCGCGGAGCCTCGCCCGGTCCCGTCGCCGCACACCGCGGGACCCCCTCCGCGCCTCGCTGGTACTAGCCTAGCCGGAGACCTGGACCTGTTGCGGAGGGCCCGATCCCGCCACGCTTGGCCGGGCGACGGCAGGTGACGGTCTCCTGCACGCGGACAGGGGTGGACTAATGAGCGCCCAGCGAATCGCGCTGGTGCCCGGGGACGGCATCGGACCGGAGGTCACCGCGCAGGCGGTCAAGGCGTGCGACGCCGCGGCGCAACGGTTCGGGATCGATCTGGTCTGGGAAGAATACGAACTCGGCGCGGACTACTGGCGGATAACCGGCCAGGTCGTGCCGCCGGACGTGGAACAGGAACTGGCGAAGGCGGACGCGATCCTCTTCGGCGCCGTCGGCGACCCGTCGGTGCCACCCGGGGTACTCGAACGCGGCCTGGTGATCCATCTGCGGACCGCCTTCGACCAGTACGTCAACCTGCGGCCGGTCAAGCTGCTGCCCGGCGTACCCTCGCCCATCGCGGGGCTCCGCCCCGAGCAGTGCGACCTGCTGATCCTGCGGGAGAACACCGAGGGCGCCTACGTCGGGGCCGGCGGCTTCGTCCACCGGGGCGGGCCGGACGAGATCGCCACCCAGGAGTCGGTCAACACCCGCAAGGGGGTCGAGCGTCTCATCCGGCACGGCTTCCGCGCGGCGATGGGGCGGCGCAGGCACCTCACCCTGGTGCACAAGGCGAACATCCTCACGTTCGCCGGTGACCTGTGGCAGCGGACCTTCGAGGAGGTCGCGGCGGAGTACCCCGACATCGCGACGGACTACGTGCACGTCGACGCGATGTGCCTCTACCTGGTCACGCAGCCGGAGCGGTTCGACGTCGTGGTCACCGACAACCTGTTCGGCGACATCATCACCGACCTCGGCGCGGCCGTGCAGGGCGGGCTGGGCCTGGCCGCGAGCGGCAACCTCAACCCGACCGGCTCGGCGCCGAGCATGTTCGAACCGGTCCACGGTTCCGCGCCGGACATCGCCGGCCGGGGCTGGGCCAATCCCGCGGGCTCCATCCTCAGCGCCGCGCTCATGCTGGAGCACCTGGGCCACCCGGAGGCGGCACGCAGCCTGGAGGACGGGGTGAAGGCGGTGCTGCCGCGGCTGGGCGCGATGCGCGGACCGGAGATGGGCATGTCGACGGAGGACTTCGGGGACGCGGTCGCCGCCGCCATCAGCGGCGGCAGCTGACCACAACAACGGGTGCACGCAGGCGATTGGTACCTGCCGGGGCCGCTGATCTGGCCCTTTTGAATCGGGTACCACCCTCCTAGTGTCCCAGCTCACAGGCCATGAGCGCCCTTGGCGTTCTTCGCGATGGGACGACACGAATGAACCGGCTGAAGATAAAAATGCCCGCCGTGCTGCTCGCTACGGCGCTCGCTCTCACCGCGTGCAGCGGCGACGGCGACTCGGACAACACCACGAGCGGTTCCGGCAACGGGACGGTCACCCTGGGCGCCTACCTGGAACCGGTGAGCCTCGACCTGACGGCCGAGGCCGGAGCGGCGATCCCGCAGGTCCTCCTCTACAACGTGTACGAGGGTCTGGTGCGCCAGAACCCGGATACCGGTGAGGTGGAGCCGCTGCTGGCCAGCGAATGGCAGGTCTCCGAGGAGGGGACCAAGTACACGTTCAAGCTCCGCGACGGCGTCACCTTCCACGACGGGCAGAAGCTCACCGCGAAGGACGTGGTGTGGAGCTTCACGCGGGTGACCGACAAGGCCTCGACGAACCCGTTCAAGTCGCAGATGACGGTCGTCAAGACCGTCGAGGCGCCGGACGAGTCCAGCGTCGTGGTGACGCTGTCCCGGCCCAGCCAGAGCTGGCTGTTCGACATCGCCGGCCGCGTCGGCGTGGTGCTCAAGGAAGGCGCCGCCGACCTGGGGACCAAGCCGAACGGCACCGGCCCGTTCAAGTTCGAGAACTGGAACCGGGGCGACAGCATCACCCTGGCCCGCAGCGACAGCTACTGGGGCGAGAAGGCCCCGTCGGCCAAGGTGGTCTTCCGCTACATCACCGACGCGAACGCGCTCAACAACGCGATGCTCTCCGGTCAGCTGGACATCGTGGCGAACATCCAGGCGCCGCAGCTGCTCGAGGTCTTCAAGGGCAACAACCAGTTCCAGGTGGTCGAGGGCAAGACGACCGGCGAGGTCGTCCTGGCGATGAACAACAGCAAGGGCCCGCTGGCCGACCCGCGGGTGCGTCAGGCGGTCCGCCACGCGATCGACCACGACGCGCTCATCAAGACCGTCTGGTCCGGCTACGGAACGCGGATCGGCAGCATGGTGCCGCCGAGCGACCCCTGGTACGAGGACCGCACCGGCGACTTCCCGCACGACCCGGCCAAGGCGAAGCAGCTGCTGGCCGAGGCCGGTCACGCCAACGGGCTCTCGCTGACCATGGACGTCCCGCCGCCGGGGTACGCCCGCTCGTCGGCGCAGTTCGTGGCCTCGCAGCTGGGCGAGGTCGGCATCAAGGTGACCCAGAACAACGTCGAGATGCCGCAGTGGCTGGACAAGGTGTTCGGCAAGGCCAACTACGACCTGTCGATCATCGCGCACGTCGAGCCGCGTGACCTCGTCCGCTACGGCGAGCCGGAGTACTACCACCGGTACAAGAACCCGGCGGTCACCAAGCTCATGAGCGAGGCCGACACCGCCCTGGACGCGTCGGTCCGGGACCAGAAGTTCGCCGAGGCCGCGAAGGTCATCTCGCAGGAGGCTGCCAGCGACTGGCTCTTCCTGCTGCCGAACCTGGCCGTGATCCGGCAGGGTGTCGAGGGCTTCCCGAAGGACGCGGTGACCCAGTCGTTCGACGTCACCAAGGTGTCGAAGAAGTAACCTGCTCCACGTACCCGGAGGGACCTGGTGGGCTCCGGCCCACCAGGTCCTTCTCTCGTTGCCCGGACAGCCGACCGGCCTGTCGGCGCCGCGCCACCACCGCCCCGCCGCCGACGCTGCGGCCCCGTGACCTCCCCGCCAGCACGTCCCACGCGATCCTGCACCTCGCGCCCCCGGGACGCCCGGTCGGCGAATTCCGCGGAGCAGCAACGTGCAAGATCGCCGAGCCCGAGCCCGAGCCCAGCACGAGCCCAAGCCCAGTACGAGCCCAAGCCCAGTACGAGCCCGAGCCGGGTACGAGCCCGAGCCGAGTAGGAGCCGAGCCGAGTACGAGTGCGGAGGCGGAGGCGGAGGCGGACTGTGGACACTCGCGGCTTGCAGTCACGGGCCGGCAGGGATGTTCCCCTGCTCGGTGGGGCGCCCCCAGGTTCTGGACGGTTGTCGTCCGCTCCGCACAGGGACCGCCCAGGACCCACTGCCGCACTCACGTAAACGACCGCGGGAGTCACTGGGCCGGGCGGTACGCGCGTGGAGCGGTCCGGCGGCTACCGCTGGCACGGCGTCCGGCGGGACGCACACAGCGAGGCGGGTCCCGTCCGGTGGACGGAACCCGCCTCGATCATCAGGCGCGCCTGGCTACCGGCGCGACAGTGGGACAGCGTTGCCTGTCAGGCGGAGGGCAGCGCCCGCCGACGTCCCCGCAGGTGCATACCCAGCAGGCCGACGCTGAGCAGGACCGCGGCCAGCAGCGCCGTGGTCACGCCGGTCGACACACCGGGCCCACCGGTGTCGCCGGAGGCGAGGACGATGCCGTTCTGCGAGTCCTGGCCGGCGTCGTTCCTGGTGTTGCTCGCCGGAGCGGCGTTGGGCTTGCCCTTGCCCTTGCCCTTGTCCTTGTCGGCACCGGCCGGCGCGGGGACCGGAGTCTGCTTCAGCGCCTCCGACGCCTGGGCGAAGGTCTCCGGCGTCACGGTCGGGGCGTTGCCCTGGGTACGCCACTGCTTCAGCTGCTTCATGCCCTTGCAGGCGGAGGGGTAGCGGTCGCAGTAGCTGCTGGTGTTGCCGATGCTCTCGGAGGAGAGGACCGCCTTGGCGATGGCGCGGGCAAGCGTGCTGGCCCCGGCATTGAAGATCGCGTTGAGCTGCCGGGTGTCGGCCGGGTCGTTGATCTGCAGCGCCTCGCCCTTGCCGGTGGACACCGCGAAGACGGTGTCGCCGTCGCCGAGCGTGTGGATCGGGCTGATCGCGCGCGCCATGCCGTCGTGCGCGTTGCCGGACATGCGCTGGGCGGCGGCCTTCTCCAGCGGGGCGTTGGTGGCCACGACGGCGATCGTGGTGTTCGCCGGCTGCTGGGCAGGGGTGCTCGGCGGGTTGCACTCCTTCTTCTTGGGCGCCTTGTAACCGGCGAACTCGTCGCCGATGCCGAACTTGGTGCCGTAGAGGGTGCAGTCGGCCGGGTCGACCGGGGAACCGGCCGGGTTGACGATCACCATCGCGCCGACGTAGATGCCGTCGCCGAGGTGCACGCTCGCGGTGCCGACACCGCCGCGCAGACCGCCGCCACGGGCGCCGGTGCCGCCGCCGACGCCACCCTGACGGACGGGGCCGTCCGAAGTGGCCTGTGCGGCGAGGTAGCCCCACTCGGCGGACGTACGCGCCTTGGGGTCACCGCCGCGGCCGAGGTCGAAGATGTCCGCGGCCGGCACGATGGGGGCCACGCCTCCGGCCCCGACGCCGACGCCCTCGCCGCGGTCCTCCAGCCAGCGGATGATGCCGTTGGTGGCGGACAGCCCGTACATGCTGCTGCCGCCGAGCTGGATGGCGTTGACGCCGGGGTTGGAGTTGAGCGGGCTGAGCAGGTCGGTTTCCTTGGTGGCGGGGGCGCCGCCGCGCTGGTCGACGCTCGCCACGGACATCGTCGGCATGTACACGACCGAGGTGCCGGTCAGGTACGGGGCGGTGTCGGACTGGACCTGACCGACCTGGATGCCGGGGACGTCGGTGATGGCGTTGTGGGTGCCCGGCGCACCGGCGGCGGGGTTGGCCGACGCGGGCGCGGCCGCGACGAGCGCGAGTCCCTGGCAGGCCAGGGCTGTCGCGGCGAGCGCCGCGATTCTGGACGACTTCATGGAGCTTCTCCCATGCGAAGCAGTGCGACGTCCGCCCAGTTGGGGCGATCGATGCAATGGTCAACTGCGTGGTCCCCCGATGTGACGGAGGCTACTGGTCAGACCAGTTGAAAGGAACCCCTCATTCAGCCGATGGCCGATCCGGGGAAGACCCCGGTTCGGCTCATACCGGGCCGGTTCAGAGCAAAACGTCCACCATCGACCGCCGCTGCTCCTGCACGTACTCGGCGTAGTAGTGGTGCAGCTCCTGACGGGTCAGCCGGGCGACCTCGTCGGCCTCGCCGGCCCGCATCGCGTCGAGGACCCGGCGGTGGTGGGCAAGGGTGCGATCCATGAGCGCCGCGCGGTCCGGGGCCTCGGCGAGCTTCGTGGAAATCAGGTCCAGCACCATGCTCCGGACCGCGTCGAGGCAGAGCACGAGCAGTTCGTTGCCCGACAGCCGGGCGACGTGCTCGTGGAATCGGACGTCCGCCGCGCTGAAGGCCTCGTAGCCCTCGGCGGCGGCGGTCCGCATCTCCACAAGCGCCTGTTCGAGCTGGTCCAACTCGGACGGTGACGCCAACCGGGCCGCGACGAAACCGGCGGCCGACTCGATGAGCATCCGGAACTGCAACAGCTCCGCCACCCCCAACCGACGGCTGTCCACGACCCGGGCGAAAAGCTTGCGCATCGCCGACGCGGTCGAGGCGATCACCTGCGGTCCGAGGGGGTCACCCGGGCGGGACCGGACCAGGCCGCTGCTCTCCAGGACACGCAGCGCCTCGCGCACAGTGGACCTGCTCACGTCGAACTGCGTCGTCAGCTCGCGTTCACTGGGCAGCCGGTCCCCCGGCCGCAGGTCACCGGCGGCGATCCGGTCCTCCACCTGCCGGACGATCCCCTCGTACGCCCTCACGGTGCGCACGGGGGCGAACGGGACACCCTTGGGCATGCGAACCTCCCGACACGCGGCGGCCCCGCGCCACCGGGAACAACGGTACGGGGCACCCGCCCGCCCGACGGGCTGACCCCGCCCACCGCGGCAGGAACGCAGGCTGTGCCGCACGGCGGGGCGGTGAACACAGGACGGTCGAGCCGACCCACCCGGAACGCGACCGAACCGCGGGACGACTCAGCCACGCTCCGGTGCCACGATTGTCAGCCAGCACCCAGGGCGACGTCGTCCACCCGGATGTTGATCTCGTCGACGCGCAGCCCGTACCCCTCGACGGCCGACGTGACCGCGGCCCGCACGCCGTCGGTCACCTGCGGGACCTGGTGGCCACCGTCGATCACGATGACCAGGTTGACCACGGCGGCGCCGTTCGTCACGTGCGCCGAGCAGCCACGCCGCGCGTCGCCCACCTGGTCCAGGCCGACCCGGTCCAGCACGGCGTTGAAGAACCGGGCGACGTCGCCGCCCAGCTCGGCCACCCCGGGCACCGACCGGGCGGCCGCCACCGCGATCTTCTCCACGACCTCGTCGGACACCTGGGTGGCCCCACCGACCACCGCATCGGGAGTCATCGACAACTCCCGGGTAGCGTCATCCTCCACGCGCCCTCCCTCGTCCCCGGGAGCGTACCCCCACCGTCGATCATGGAGTTTCCCTGCCGTGGAAGTGGCGGGACCGACCTCAGCCGCGGAGCTGGGCGAGCAACTCCTCGGCGGCGGCGTACGGGTCGATCGCGCCCTCGGCCACCTTCGCCGCGAGCGTCGGCAACTGCGTACCGTCGCGCAGTGAGCCGATGCGGGACCGCAGCACGCCGAGCGCGATCGCCTCGATCTCGGCCGCGGCCCGCGTCTCCCGCCGGCGGCGCAGCTCGTCGTGGCGTTCCAGCCAGTCGCGGTGCTTGTCGATCGCGGCGGCGATGTCGTCGATGCCCTCGGCGCGGGCGGCGACCGCCCGCACCACCTGCGGACGCCACTGGTCCGGCCCGCGCTCGCCGAGCGCGATCATGCCCTGGATGTCGCGGACCGTCGCGTCCGCGCCGTCCCGGTCGGCCTTGTTGACCACGAACACGTCGGCGATCTCCAGGATGCCGGCCTTGACCGCCTGGATCGCGTCGCCCATGCCCGGGGCGAGCAGCACCAGCGTGGTGTCCGCGAGCGAGGCCACCTCCACCTCGGCCTGCCCGACCCCGACGGTCTCCACCAGCACCACGTCGCAGCCCGCGCCCTCCAGCACGCGCACCGCCTGGGGCGTGGCCGCGGAGAGCCCGCCGAGGTGGCCCCGGCTGGACATCGACCGGATGTAGACCCCGGGGTCGGTGGCGTGGTCCTGCATCCGCACCCGGTCGCCGAGGATCGCCCCACCGGTGAACGGGCTGGACGGGTCGATGGCCAACACGCCGACCCGGTGCCCGCGTGCCCGCAGGGAGCGGACCAACTCGTTGGTGGTGGTCGACTTACCCACCCCCGGCGACCCGGTCAGGCCGACCACCTGGGCGTGCCCGGCATACGGCGCCAGCGCGGCCGCGACCTGCGGCAACACCTCGTCGCCGGACTCCACCAGGGTGATCAGCCGGGCCACCGCGCGGGGGTCGCCCGCGCGGGCCCGGGTCACGAGCATGGGTACGTCCCGGCTGCGGCGCACCGGTCCGGTGGCCGCCGCCGGGGTGTTCTGGACGTCTGGCACTGTGCCGCCTTCGTTCACGACTGCGGGGCTCGCAGGTATCAGCTCTCGGTGCCGTTCGGCACGTGGATGATCAGCGCGTCGCCCTGGCCGCCGCCGCCGCAGAGCGCCGCCGCCCCGGTGCCGCCGCCCCGGCGCTTGAGCTCCATCGCCAGCGTGAGCACCACCCGGGCGCCGGACATGCCGATCGGGTGGCCGAGCGCGATCGCGCCGCCGTTGACGTTCACCCTGTCCGCGTCGATCCCGAGATCGCGGGTGGACTGGATGCCGACCGCCGCGAACGCCTCGTTGATCTCGATGAGGTCGAGGTCCTCGATGCTCAGGCCGCCCTTCTTCAGGGCGTGGTTGATCGCGTTCGACGGCTGCGAGTGCAGCGAGTTGTCCGGCCCGGCCACGTTGCCGTGCGCGCCGATCTCGGCCAGCCAGGTCAGCCCCAGCTCCTTGGCCTTGGCCTTGCTCATCACGACCACCGCGGCGGCGCCGTCGGAGATCGGCGAGGCGCTGCCGGCGGTGATGGTGCCGTCCTTGGCGAAGGCGGGACGCAGCTTGCCCAGCGACTCGGCGGTGGTGTCCGGCCGGATGCCCTCGTCCTCGCTGACCACCAGCGGGTCGCCCTTGCGCTGCGGAATGATCACCGGGGTGATCTCCTCGGCGAAGTGGCCGTTCTTCTGCGCCGCGGCGGCGCGCTGGTGACTGGCGGCGGCGAAGGCGTCCTGCTCGGCGCGGGTGATGCCGTGCTTCGCGCCGTGGCGCTCGGTGGACTCGCCCATCGAGCAGCAGTCCCAGGCGTCGGTGAGGCCGTCCAGGGCCATGTGGTCCTTGACCGTCACGTCGCCGTACTTGTAACCGGAGCGCTGCCCGAGCAGCAGGTGCGGGGCGTTCGTCATCGACTCCATGCCGCCGGCCACCACCACGTCGAACTCGCCGGCCCGGATGAGCTGGTCGGCGAGTGCGATCGCGTCCAGCCCGGAGAGGCAGACCTTGTTGATGGTCAGCGCCGGGGTGGACATCGGGATGCCGGCCTCCACGGCGGCCTGCCGCGCCGGGATCTGTCCGGTGCCCGCCTGGAGCACCTGTCCCATGATCACGTACTGGACCTGGTCCGGCGCCACGCCGGCACGTTCCAGCGCCGCCTTGATCGCGATGCCGCCGAGCCTGGTCGCCGGGAGGTCCTTGAGGTTGCCCAGCAGGCGCCCCATCGGGGTCCGCGCGCCGCTGACGATCACCGAAGCCATTACCTGCCTCCGAGGGGGAGCCGACCTGTACGCCTTAACGATTGTTCGGTCAGACTAGCGCCATGGCTGAGAACTCCCCCGTCGAGCCCGCTGCCGAGTTTGTCACAGACATCGGCCTGCGCCGCATCGACCACGTAGGGATCGCCGTGGCCGACCTGGACGCCGCGATCGACTTCTACCAGCGCACGTTCGGGATGCGCTGCGTGCACACCGAGACCAACACCGAGCAGGGTGTACGCGAGGCGATGCTGGCCGTCGGGCCGGACGCCTCCGGCGGCATGGTGCAGCTGCTCGCGCCGCTGTCGCCGGACACCACGATCGGCAAGTTCCTGGACCGGCGCGGTCCGGGGATCCAGCAGGTCGCGTACACGGTGGCGGACATCGACGTGGCGTGCGCGGCGCTGCGCGAGCGCGGGGTGCGGCTGCTCTACGAGGCCCCGAGGCGCGGCACCTCGAACTCCCGGGTCAACTTCGTGCACCCCAAGGACGCCGGCGGCGTCCTCATCGAGCTGGTCCAGCCCGCCTGACGGCAGCGCGCGAGGGTGTGCGCGGGGACGTGTTCCCGCGCACCTCCACGCATCGGCAGATGCGGTTTTTCACACAGGGCTTCCCGCTTTAGCTACCGTTCAGTAACGTCCGGCCCACAGGAACGCGACCGGTGCCGGAACGTGTCGATGGCCGACATGGCGGTCCCGTCGCACCGGCGCCGACGATGGCAGCACCCCTGCCCGCGGTGTGCGGGTGCGGACGGAACGGGAGGTCACTGTGCAGGACATCCTCGAAGCGATCATGGCGGCGGAGGGCTCGTCGCAGCCCGAGCGGGAGCTCGCCGGCCTCGCCGGCCTGCCGGTACCGGAGAGCTACCGGGGCGTGGTGGTGCGCGCCGAGGACACCCGCATGTTCGACGGCCTGGCCACCCGCGACAAGGACCCGCGCAAGGCGCTGCACGTGCAGGAGGTACCCACCCCCGAGCTGGGCCCGGGCGAGGCGCTCGTCGCCGTGATGGCCAGCGCGATCAACTACAACACGGTGTGGACCAGCATCTTCGAGCCGCTGCCCACGTTCAAGTTCCTCCAGCGCTACGGTCGGCTCTCCGAGCTGACCCGCCGCCACGACCTGCCGTACCACGTGGTCGGCTCGGACGCGGCCGGCGTGGTGCTGCGCACCGGGCCGGGCGTCACCAAGTGGAAGGCCGGCGACGAGGTGGTCGCGCACTGCCTGTCCGTCGAGCTGGAGGACGCGGCCGGTCACGACGACACGATGCTCGACCCGCAGCAGCGGATCTGGGGCTTCGAGACCAACTTCGGCGGCCTGGCCGAGCTGGCCGTGGTCAAGGCCAACCAGCTGATGCCGAAGCCGCGCCACCTGAGCTGGGAGGAGGCGGCCAGCCCGGGGCTGGTCAACTCCACCGCGTACCGGCAGCTCGTCTCGCACCACGGCGCGAACATGAAGCAGGGCGACGTGGTGCTGATCTGGGGCGCCTCCGGCGGCCTCGGCGGCTACGCCACCCAGATGGCGCTCAACGGCGGCGCGATCCCGGTCTGCGTGGTCTCCTCGCCGGAGAAGGCCGAGCTGTGCCGCAAGATGGGTGCCGAGCTGGTCATCGACCGCACCGCCGAGGGGTTCAAGTTCTGGTCCGACGAGCACACCCAGGACCAGGACGAGTGGCGTCGCTTCGGGGAGCGCATCCGCGAGCTGACCGGCGGCGAGGACCCGGACATCGTCTTCGAGCACCCCGGCCGGGAGACGTTCGGCGCCAGCGTCTACGTCGCCAAGAAGGGCGGCACGATCGTCACCTGCGCCTCCACCAGCGGCTACCTGCACCAGTTCGACAACCGCTACCTGTGGATGCACCTCAAGCGCATCGTGGGCAGCCACTTCGCCAACTACCACGAGGCGTGGCAGGCGAACCGGCTGGTCGCGCTGGGCCGGGTGCACCCGACCGTGTCGAAGACGTACCCGCTGGAGCAGACCGGCCAGGCCGCCTACGAGGTGCACCGCAACGCGCACCAGGGCAAGGTCGGCGTGCGCTGCCTCGCCCCCACCGACGGGCTCGGCGTCCGGGACACCGAGATGCGCTCGCGGCACGAAAGCGCGATCAACCGGTTCCGCGGGCACTGACCGTACGGTCGCGCCGGATTGTCTTTCCGGCCGACCCGGGCGCCATTCGGCCGTCCGGACAAAGGGCCGCGGGTACCCAACCGCGGCCCTTTTCGTGTCCCTTCTCCGCCACGCCCGACCCGCCCGGGACCTGCCAAGATCGCCAGTCGCCCCGACCCCGGCGGCGGGCGGAGTTGACCATGTGAACCGGACGCGAAAGGTGCCGACCACTCTTGCGAACCACCCTGGGGGGTCTGCGAGTATGTCCCAATGCCCCAGCAGCAGTCCTCCCCTCTCGCGTTCTTCGATAACGCGAACTCACAGCCCGATTTCACTGTCGGCCTGCGCGGATACAACACCAACCAGGTCGACGACTTCATCGGCCGGTTGAGCGCCGCACTGAGCCAGTCCGAGCAGGCCCGCGCCGAGGCCGAGCAGCGGATGAACGATGCCCAGCGTCGGCTCCGGCAGGCCGAGCAGCGCCAGAGCGCGTTGGAGCAGAAGCTCGCCGAGACCAACAAGCAACTCGAGGAGAACAGCCGCCCGACGCTGTCCGGCCTGGGCACCCGCGTCGAGCAGATCCTGCGGCTGGCCGAGGAGCAGGCCAACGACCACCGCAACGAGGCCAAGCGCGAGTCGGAGGGCATCCTCTCCGCCGCCCGCCTCGAGGCCCGCGAGATCACCGACAAGGCGCGCGCCGAGGCCGCCGCCATGAAGGCCACCGCGGAGCGGGAGGCCGGCAGCGTCCGCACCGCCGCGGAGCGCGAGGCCGCCGAGGTCCGCGTGCAGGCCCGCCGCGAGGCCGACACCCTGCGCGCCGACGCCGACCGGGAGACCAAGCAGCTGCGCACGGTCACCGCCCACGAGGTGGCCGAGCTGAAGTCGACCGTCGAGCGGGAGGTCGCCACCCTGCGCGCCACCGCGGAGCGGGAGATCACCCAGCAGCGGGCCAAGGCCGGCCGGGAGGCCGAGGAGAAGCGGGCCGAGGCGACCAAGCTGCTCACCGACGCGCGTGACAAGCGCGACAAGGACCTGCAGGCCCTGGACCTCCAGCTCGCCGAGCGGCGCGAGAAGGCCGAGCGCGAGGAGTCCCAGCGGCACGCCGCCCAGGTCGCCCAGACCCAGAAGCTGGTCGGCGAGGCCGAGCAGCGGGCCCGGGCCGCGCAGGAGCGGGCCAAGGAGATCGAGCAGCGGGCCGAGGCCCGGCGGGTCGAGTCCGAGCGCACCGCCAACGAGACCGTGGACAAGGCCAAGGCGCTGGCCGACAAGACGCTCAACGAGGCGCGCACCGAGGCGCAGCGCGTGCTCAACGAGGCCCGCACCGAGGCCGAGCTGACCACGCAGGCCGCCCGTCGCGAGGTCGACGACCTCACCCGCCAGAAGGACGCGGTCACCTCGCAGCTCGGGCAGATGCTGTCCGGCCTGGCCGGCATCGTGCCGGGCGTGCCGGCCGCGGCCAAGGCCGAGACGCCGAAGACGGACGCCTCCGGGCAGAAGGTGACGGCCGAGTCGGCCAGCTGAACGACCACCCGCGGACGGGGCATGAGCCACGGCGCGGGGTGACACCGGGTGACCGGTGTCGCCCCGCGCCGTCATGCTTGTGCGGGCCCGTTTCGCCACGAGGGTGAAGTAGCTCCCAGATGGGCCCTCCGTATCGCCCCAGCGATGCCGGAGGCGTGTGAGGATGGGGGCATGTCGCACGGCGAGGAACTGTTCGCGCTCGGCGGGGACGTGACGACGGAGCCAAGCTTCGAGTCCGCCCTGCGGGGGTACGAGAAACGGCAGGTGGACCGCTACGTCGCTCGCGCGGAGCACGAGATCGCGGCGCTGACCAACGAGCGGGAACAGGCATATACCCAGATCCACAAGCTGGCCGGTCAGGTCGAGGTGCTCCAGCGCGACCTCGCCCAGGTGCGCAAGCAGGTGGGGGTGGTGGACCGGGCGTCGTTCCGGCACCTCGGCCCGCGCGTCGAGCAGATCCTCACCATGGCCGAGGAACAGGCCGACGACATCCTCGCCGCCGCCAACGAGGAGATCGAGGCCCGGCGCGCCACTGCCGAGCACATCGTCGAGGAGGCCCGGGAGCAGGCCGCCCGCGCCCTCAAGGACTTCGAGATCGCCCTCGCCGCCCGGCGGACCGAGGAGGAGCGGCACACCGCCGCCCGCCGGGCCGAGGCCGAGGCCACGCTGAAAACCGCCAAGGACGAGTCGGCGAAGCTGCGCCGGGCCGCCGAGGACGAGGCGGAGAAGCTGCGCCGGGCCGCCCAGGACGCGCTGGCCAAGGCCCAGCAGGAGGCCACCCAGCTCCGGGACACCGCCAAGGAGATCCACTCCCGGGCCCAGCAGGAGGCCGCCCGGCTGCGCGAGGCTGCCAAGGAGGCACTGGCCAAGGCCCAGCAGGAGGCTGCCCAGCTCCGTGAGGCGGCCAAGGAGGTCCACGCCAAGGGCCAGCAGGAGGCCAAGCGCCTCACCGACGCCGCCGCCGAGGCCGGTCGCGCCTCCCATGCCAAGGCGCTCGCCGAGGCCAAGAAGATCGTGGACGACGCGGAGGAGGCCGCCAAGGTCACCCGCGGCCGGGCCCGCTCCGAGGCCAGCCGGCTCACCACCGAGGCCGCCGAGGCCGGCAAGCGCAACCGCGCCGAGGTCGAGGCGTACGTGCAGCGGATGCGCACCGAGATCGAGACGTACGTGCAGCAGGCCCGCGCGCAGACGCAACAGGAGCTGGGCGCCTGGCGGGCCGGGGTGGAGAAGGAGGTCGCCGGGCAGCGGGAGAAGGTGGAGAAGGAGCTGGCCCAGCGCCGGTCCGCCGCCGAGCAGGAGTTCGCCAAGCGCCGCGACGAGCTGGACAACCAGCACACCACGCGGCAGCAGGAGCTGGAGCAGGCGTACGCCGCCCGCCGCGAGGAGATCGACAGCACCGCCGCCGACATCCGGTCCGCCGCCGAGGCCGACGCGCAGACCATGCGGCAGCAGGCCGAGCAGGAAGCCGCCGAGCTGCTGCGCCGGGCCGAGACGGACGCCACCGAGCAGCGCCGCAAGGCCGACGAGCACGTCGCGGGGTCACGGCGCCAGTTCGAGGAGCACGCGGCCACCACGCAGCAGCATCTGGCCACCACCCAGCAGCACCTCGCCGCGACCCAGCAGGAGGTCGCCGCCGGTCGGCAGCAACTCGCCCACGTGATGCTGGAGATCGCCAAGGCGCAGCAGGAACTCGCGGACCTGCGCACCGAGACGTGGAAGTCCCGGCAGGAGTCCGACGACCTGCAAAGCCGGCTCACCGACTTGCGGCGCGACGCCGGCTCGGCCGGCATCTCGGCCACCCCGGTCGCTCCGGGCGATCTGGCCGCCACCCCGAACGGCGACGCGCCGGCCGAGGCGAAACCGGTCGCCGAGCCGGTGACCACCATGGACTCGCCCGCCGCGGGCGGGGTGGACGGTGAACCCACGGTCGCCGCCGTGCCGGGCGAGGGTGGTCGGGGTGCCACCCCCACGAAGATCACCAGCACCGGGGAGAACGGCAAGCGCCCCACCAAGCCCACCACCGACGAGCGCAGCGCCAAGCCCAGCGCCGTCACCGTCGACAAGGACTGACGCGGCGGGCCGCCACCGCGAGGCCGGCGACCCGCCACCAACCGAGACCGCTTGGCCGACCGACGGTGCCGGGCAGGCCGACCACACCGGCGGGCACATCCGGCGACGACTACCCTGCGGCAGAGGTCCCGCCGTCAGGCGTGGGCCGACACGCGTTCCGGCAGGCCGGCCGGGATGCCGGCAGCGGGGAGGCACGGGTGTCGCAGGAGGACTTCGCCGCCCGGGACGACCAGTCCGGCACGGCCGCCACCAACCCGGCCGGCGCGAACCCGGCCGGCGCGAATCAGGCCGCCGCGAACCCGGGCCGGGGCGCCGCCGACACCACGGGCGGCGACGCCGGACGCGCCGACACCGCAGACACCACAGCCGTGACCGCCGGCGCCGCACCGGCCGGCACGAACGCCGTGCACGCGGACGCGCACCCCGACGAAACGGCGAGCGTCCGGGCCGGTTCGGCTGGGCGACCGTCGGGCGGACGGTTCGGCAAACCCGGGCAACCCCTGCGGCGCAGCAGTTTCCTGGTCGGGTTCACCGGCGCCCTCGGCGCGCTGCTGGCGTACACGGTGTATCTGGGCGTGCGCAACGCGGCCGGCATCCTGGTGCTGGTGGTCATCGCGCTGTTCCTGGCCGTCGGCCTGCACCCGGCGGTGGTCCGGCTACGGCGATGGGGTGTGCCCCGCGGGCTGGCGGTGGCGGTGGTGACGCTTACCGTGCTGCTGCTGATAGTCGGCGGGCTGCTGGCGCTGGTGCCGCCGGTGGTGACCCAGTCCGGTCAGTTCGTCCAGCAGCTACCCGGGTACGTGGAGGATCTGCGCCGCAATCCCACGGTGAACGATCTGATCGTCCGGTACGACGTGATGGAGCGGGTACGGGCGGCGGCGAACACGGACACCATCGGGCGGGCGCTCGGTGGGGTACTCGGCGGGGCGCAACTTGTCTTCGGGACGCTCTTCCGCCTGCTGACCGTGCTGGTGCTGACGATCTACTTCCTGGCGTACTTCGACAGGATGCGCGAACTCGGGTACTCGCTGGTGCCGGGTACCCGCCGGGAGCGGGTCCGGCTGATCGGCGACGAGATCCTCACCCGCGTCGGCGCGTACATGGTGGGCGCGTCGGCCATCGCCGTGCTGGCCGGCGTGACCACGTTCGTGTTCGCGCTCGTGGTGGACCTGCCCTATCCGTTCGCGCTGGCCGTGGTCGTGGCGGTCACCGACCTGATCCCGCAGATCGGGGCCACCCTGGGCGCGGTGGTGGTGACGCTCGTCGGGCTCGCCACCTCCCTGCCGGTGGGCATCGCCTGCCTGGTGTTCTTCGTGCTCTACCAGCAGCTGGAGAACTACCTGATCTACCCGAAGATCATGCGCCGGGCGGTGTCGGTGAACGAGGTGGCCGCGTTGCTCGCCGCGCTGCTCGGGGTGGCGCTGATGGGTGTGGTGGGCGCGCTCATCGCGATCCCCCTGGTGGCCGCGTTGCAGTTGATCGTGCGCGAGGTGGTGCTGCCCCGCCAGGACCGGCGTTGAGCGGCTACTCGGCGCGCCGCTGGGCCGGGCCGGGGACCGGGGTGTCGGCGAACGCGGCCACCGTGCGGTCGGCGTACGCGCTGACGTCGCCGGTCTCCATCGGGCCGTCCCAGGTCGTCGGCAGCGGCAGGGGCACGGCCGGGGCGACCCGCCGGACGATCTCGTCGAGCACCTTCTCCGCGTCGCCCACCCACAGGTGCTTGGCGCCGTCCACGCCGACCACCTCGGCCTGCGGCACGGCGGCGAAGCGCTGCCGTGCCTCCTCGGGGCGCAGGTAGTCGTCGAACTCCGGCACCAGGGCGGTGAGCGGCTTGCCGGAGTCGGCCCAGACCGTCAGGTCCTCGGGGGCGGAGAAGCGCAGCGGCGGGGAGAGCAGGATCGCGCCGGACACCGCCGGGTCGCAGCCATACTTGAGTGCCAGGTCGGTGCCGAACGACCACCCGACCAGCCAGACGTTCGGCAGTTCGTGGAACTCGGCGTACTCGATGGCGGCGGCCACGTCGAACCGCTCACCGACGGCGCCGTCGAACGTGCCCCCGCTGGTCCCCCGGACGCTGCTGGTGCCCCGGGTGTTGAACCGCAGCACCGCCAGGTCGGCGAGCGCGGGCAGCCGCCAGGCCGCCTTGCGGAACACGTGGCTGTCCATCATCCCGCCGTGGGTGGGCAGCGGGTGCAGGCAGACCAGGGTGGCGACCGGTTCGTGCTCCAGCGGCCGGGCCAGTTCGCCGACGAGCGTCAACCCGTCGGCGGTGTGCAGCTCGATGTCCTCCCGGCGGCCGGGCAGGATCGACGACGCGCGAATCGGAGTGCTCACGCCTGCCAGTCTCCCGTGTCGGCGGCCCGGCCGCCCGCCGGGACGGCAACCGGGTGATCCAGATCGCTCAGCCGTAGCGGGGCGCGCCCCGGCCCCGCTGGAGGTTCGGTCCGCGCCGGTCGCGCGCCCGCCAGCAGCCGCTGTGCCAGTGCCGGCGGTCGGTCAGGTCACCCCGGTCGTCGGCCGGCCAGGCGACCAGGTGCGCCACGCCCGGCCGGATCTCCTGGTCACAGCCGGGACAGCGGTACGTCTTGGCGGACGCCCCACCGCTGATCGCGCGTATCTGCCAGTCGCCGTCGCGCCACTGCTGCACGGTCGACACGCCGTGCCGGGCGCGCTCGCCGTCCACTGCGGCGATCTCGTCCCGGCGGGGACGGTTGCGACGGGGACTCACAGTCCCACCCTACGGCCCCTCCCCACCCCACCGCCGATGCCCCGAACCCACGAGATCTTGGTACGGATGCGCCCCTCGAAGGGCCGTTCCGTACCAAGATCTCGTTCGGGGCGGGTCGGTCAGCGCCAGGTGTCTGGGCGGGTGAGGTCTTTCGCCACCTGCGCGCCGGCGAGCACGGTCGTCGCCTCGGCCTCGGTGAAGTCCACCTGGCCCGCGGGTCGGTCGCCCGGGAAGGGCCAGGCGAAGTCGACAGTCACCCGCCCCATGGGCAGGCCGAGCAGTTCCAGCCGGGTGCCGTCCGGGTAGAGGAAGCCCGGGCGGCCACGCAGGTCGCGGTTGCTGTTCCGATCCGCGCCCGGTGCCATTTCCGCCCCGTAGACCAGCCGCATCCACATGGTCGAGGACGGCGCCCGGGAGACGGTGAACTGAGCTATGACGCCCTTCGGGAAGGCGGCCGCATCCACCGAGCATGCCGTCACCGTCGCGTTCGCCGGCAACGTGGTCAATCGCACCGGCCCGGTGCACCGCCGGGCTTCGTCCCAGCGCACCAGCCCGGCGGCGCGGTCCAGGACGGACACGTCGCCACCGAGCACGGCCGCCCGGGCGTAGAGACCGGGGACGGGCTGCCACGACTTGACCAGGCCATCCGTGCCGGCGACGCGCAGTACGGCACCGTCGAAGGTCGGCGGGCCGGTGACGGCCTGCGCCGGGAAGCCCTCGATCGGGGGGGTGCCGTTGATGGCCTTCGCGTCCGGGCTCACCTCAAGCACGATCGTGTGTCCGCCGTCGATGCTGAACCGGATGGACTCGATCGGGCCGGAGGCGTGGACGGACCAGCCCAGATAGCGGGCCTGGCTGTCGTCCAGGCTCAGGTGCAGCACCTGCCCGTCGGTGCCGACCAGGTCGGGGCGGTCGCGTGCCCCCGGTACCCCGTCGGCCCTCGGCGGCACCGGCGCGGCGGCCGTCGGCGTCGCCGCCGTCCAGGGCATCCGCTCGGCGAGCCCGCCCATGTCCGCGCGTGTCGCGCCGGTGAAACCGAGCACGCCGACCAGGGCGAGCGCGGTGCCGGCGGTCACCCGGCGGCGTGCCCGCCGGCGCCGGCCGAGTGCGCGGGAGCCGCGCAGCAGACGTCCGGTGTCCATCTCCCCCTCGGCCTGCTCCCGCAGCGTCGAGGCGATCCGTTCGTTGAGGTCGGTCACAGCCGGCTCCCCTTGGTCGTCGGGACGCCGCAGCGTTCCCGGAGGTGGGCGAGCGCCCGCATCGCGTGGGTGCGGACGGTGACCGGGGAGCAGTCGAGGATCTGGGCGATCGTGGCGTCGTCCAGATCCTCGTAGTAGCGCAGCACCAGCACGGCACGCTGGCGGTCCGGGAGAGCGCGGATCAGCCCCCACATCGCGTCCCGGTCGGCCGCCTCGCCGCTCAGGTCGCCGCGTTCGGGCCGGTCGGCGAACGTGTCCACCGTCAGCTCACGGCTGGACCGCCGCCGCCACCAGGACGTGTTCGCGTTGACGAGCATCCGGCGCACGTACACGTCGGGGCGGTCGACCCGGGCGATCTTCCGCCAGTGCACGTACGCGCGCGCCAGCACGTCCTGGGTCAGGTCCTCGGCGCGGTGCGCGTCGCCGGTCAGCAGCCGGGCCAGGCGCAACAGGGCCGGGCCGCGGCTGCCGACGTACTCCTCGAAGGTCACACCCTGAAGACGCCGTCACCGGGCCCGGCTGTTGACAGCGGTCAGCGCCGGGTGTGGTCGCGGAACCCGCGGCCGGTCTTGCGACCCAGGTAGCCGGCGGTGACCAGGTGCTCCAGCAGCGGCGCCGGGGCGAAGCCGGGCTCGCGCAGCTCCAGGTACAGCTCCCGCTGGATGGCCAGCGACACGTCCAGGCCGACCACGTCGAGCAACTCGAACGGACCCATCGGGTAACCGCAGCCGAGCTTCATCGCGTAGTCGATGTCGTCGGCGGTCGAGTAGCTGGCCTCCAGCATCTTCACCGCGTCGTTCAAATAGGGGAAGAGCAGCGCGTTGACGATGAAGCCGGACCGGTCGCCGCAGACCACGCCGGTCTTGCCCAGCGTGGCGCAGACCGCCCGGGCGGTGGCCGACGTCTCGGCCGAGGTACGGATGGTCTGCACGATCTCCACCAGCGGCATGATCGGCGCCGGGTTGAAGAAGTGCAGGCCGACCACGTCGGCCGGGCGCTGGGTGGCCATCGCCACGTCGATCACCGGCAGCGACGAGGTGGTGGTGGCGAGCACGACGTCCGGCTTGCAGATCTCGTCGAGGCTGGCGAACAGGGCCTTCTTGACGCTCAGCTCCTCGATCACCGCCTCGACCACCAGGTCGACGTCGGCCAGGTGCTCAAGCGTCGCCGACCAGGTGATCCGGCCCAGCGCGGCCTCCCGGTCGGTCTCGCTGAGCTTGCCCCGCACCACGCCCTTGTTCAGCGACGTCTTGACCGCCTCGCAGACCTTCGCGGACTTCTCCGCGCCCCGGGTCACCGAGATGATCTCGTACCCGGCCTTGGCGAAGACCTCGATGATGCCGGTGGCCATGGTGCCGGAGCCGACCACGCCGACCTTGGCGATCGTCCGGGCGCCGTCGGCGAGCGCGGCGTCCCCGGCCGGCGGCGTGTGCGCGTCGGGTACGACCTTCGGCGAGCCGGGCCGCTCGTAGGTGTAGAAGCCGCGACCGGACTTGCGACCGAGCAGCCCCGCGGTGACCATCTGCTTGAGCAGCGGGGCCGGGGCGTGCCGGCGGTCCCGTCCGCCGCGCCGGTACATGGTGTCGAGGATCTCGTACGCGGTGTCCAGGCCGATCAGGTCCATCAGTGCCAGCGGGCCCATCGGCAGGCCGCAGCCGAGCTTCATGGCGGCGTCGATGTCCTCGCGGGTGGCGTAGCGCGCCTCGAACATGCCGACGGCGTGGTTCAGGTAGCCGAAGAGCAGCGCGTTGGCGATGAACCCGGCCCGGTCGCTGATGGTCACGTCGACCTTGCCCAGCCGCGCGCAGAGCGCCTCCACGTCGGCCACCACGTCGGCGGAGGTGACCACGGTGCGGACCACCTCGACCAGCTTCATCACCGGGGCCGGGTTGAAGAAGTGGATGCCGATGACCTGGTTCGGCCGGCTGGTGGCCACGGAGATCTCGGTGACGCTCAGCGAGGACGTGTTGGTGGCCAGGATGGTCTCGGGCTTGCACACCCGGTCCAGCTCGGCGAAGATCCGCTGCTTGAGGTCCAGGTGCTCGGGCACCGCCTCGATCACCAGGTCGACGTCCCGCAGCGCGTCCAGCCCGACCCGGAAGTCGACCCGCGCGAGCAGGGCGTCCCGCTCGGCCTCGGCGAGCTTGCCCTTGGCCACCGCGCGGTCGGTGGACCCGGTGAGCGTGACCTGGCCCCGCTCCAGCGCGGCGTCGGAGATCTCCACCGCGGTCACGTCGATGCCGTTGCGGGCGAACACCTCCACGATGCCGGCACCCATGGTGCCCAGACCCACCACGCCTACCTTGGTGAACTCCCGCGCCACGACCGGCCTCCCCTGGCTCGACTCCGCCGTCCGCGACATGAACGGCCGCTAAGGTTATGCGCCGGAGTCTGCCACGTGACGCTGTGTTGTCGAGACGCGGTGGGATATTTCACGCACCGTGCCTCACCCGGTGACGGTCGCCCCGGTGAGCGCCAGCAGCTCGGCGACGAACTCCGCCGGCCGTTCCAGGTGCGGGCTGTGCCCGCAGCCGGGCAGCACCACCTCCCGGTAGGCCCCGCCGGCCGCCGCGTACCGGTCGAGCACCGCGCGGGTCTGGCCGATCATCGGCTGCGGCGGGCACTGCGGGGTGCCCGGCCAGCCGGGCACCACGCCGAGCTGACCGAGGTACGCCAGGTCGAACAGCGAGGTGTCCGAGACGATCACGTCGGCGTCACCGCGTACCCAGGTCACCGGCGGCTTGACCCCGACGGCGACCAGCTCGTCGGCGACCCGGAAGCGGGCCAGCGCGTTGAGCACGCCGCGCGCTCCGGCGGCGGTCCCCGGCCAGTGCGGCGAGGTGGCCGCGTCGCCCGGGTAGTTGTCGGACCCGACGGCGGTGGTCACCATGCTGTCCAGCAGCAGGTCCTCGTCGTCGCCGAGCGACGCCGGGTCGGCCACGTACGCGGTGCGCAGCACGCTGCGCGGGCTGGTCGGGCCGTCCGCGCTCCGGTCACCGGCGGCCAGCCGGGCCACGAACCCGGGGTTCGCGCCGCCGGCCCCGGTGCCGGCGAGGTCGGGGGTGGTCGGCGTGCCGTCGAGGTCCCCGGTGCCACCGAAGCCGTACGGGGAGACAGGCGCCTCCAGCAGCAGCCCGGCCACCCGGTCCGGGTGGTCGACGAGCAACCGCATCGCCACCCCGCCGCCCAGGGAGTGCCCGACCACCACCGGCCGGGCGTGCGGGGCGAACAGGCCGGGGGCTTCCAGCAGGGCGGCCACGTCGTCGGCGAAGTCGGCGAGCCCTCGGGTGGCGTCGACCGGGGCGGTGTCCGTCTCGCCGTAGCCGCGCAGGTCGGGCGCGACGACCCGGAGCGTCCCGGGCAGCCGGGACAGCAGCGGCTCCCAGAACGCCGACGAGGAGACGTTGCCGTGCACCAGCAGCACCGGCACGCCGTCCGGCGGGCCGGCCACCCGTACCGCCTGGTTGATGCCGTGGGCCTGGACCGTGTGCCGCGCGCTACGCATCCGCGCATGCTGGCACGAACGCCGTGGCGGAGTCCATGTGGCCGGCATCCACAGCCGACGTCGGGGAGGTGGCGACAGGCTCGGGTTCAGCGGGCGTCGACCGGCTGCGCCTCGCGGGCGTCGACCGGCTGCGCCTCGCGGGCCTCGATCGGCTGCCGGGGCGCCGGGACGGGCAGCGGCAGGGTGGGCCGCTGGTCGCGGCGGAGGGCCCCGAAGCTCATCCCGACCGGGTCGGTCCGGGCCACACCCGGGTCGTAGAGGCGCAGGTCGGTGCGGCCCAGGCGGACCACGTCCCCGTCGGAGATCGGCACGCTGCCGGCGATCCGGGTGTCGTTGAGCCAGGTGCCGTTGGTCGACCCGAGGTCGGTCAGCACGACCCCCGCGGGGGTGGCCTGGACGGTGGCGTGGCGGCGGCTCAGGTGCGGATCGGCGAGCACGATGTCGGCGGTCGGCGCCCGGCCGATCACCTGCGTGCCCCGGCCGACCCGGAAGCTGAGCCCACGCATCGCCCCGCCGGACACCGTCAGCAACGGCATCAGCTCCGGATGCTCCTTCATGGACAGTCGACCTCCACCCCACATCGCCTGCGGCGTCAGCCTGTCACCTCAACGGGGTGGCTCCCACCACCGCACGGTCACCCCGACCACCCCGGCCGGCCATCTCCCGTTCGCCGTTTCGGTCGGCATCGTCATCGATGCGACGCCTGTTCGTCCGGGCAGCGTACGGGCCGTCCACGCCTACCGGCGAGTAATTCTCAGGTCTAGACTTCGGCCATGACCGCTGTGCATGTGCCGGGAGCCCCGCTCATCTCCGATGGTCAACTGGTGTCGACCAGCCCGGCCACCGGCGCGGAGGCCGGGCGGTTCCCGCTGGCGGCCGAGGCTGACGTGCACGCCGCCGTCGACCGGGCCCGTGCCGCGTCGGACTGGTGGGCCGGGCTCGGCTTCGCCGGCCGGCAGGACCGGCTCCAACGCTGGCGCCGGGTGATCGCCCGGCGGATCGAGGAACTGGCTGACCTGGTGCACGTCGAGGGTGGCAAGCCGGTCGGCGACGCCGTGGTGGAGATCCTCACCGCGCTGGAGCACATCGACTGGGCCGCCCGCAACGCCCGCCGGGTGCTCGGCCCCCGGCGGGTCCGCTCCCGGCTGATCCTGGCCGAGTTCACCGGCCACCTGGAATACCAGCCCTACGGCGTGGTCGGCGTGATCGGCCCGTGGAACTACCCGGTCTTCACCCCGATCGGCTCCGCCGCGTACGCGCTGGCCGCCGGCAACACGGTGGTGCTCAAGCCCAGCGAGTACACCCCGGCGGCCGGTCAGTGGCTCGTCGACCGGTTCGCCGAGGTGGTGCCCGAGCAGCCGGTGTTCCAGGTGGTGCACGGGTTCGGCGCGGTCGGCGCCGCGTTGTGCCGCTCCGGGGTCGGCAAGGTCGCCTTCACCGGCTCGACCGCCACCGCCCGCCGGGTGATGGCAGCCTGCGCCGAGACGCTCACCCCGGTGCTGCTGGAGGCCGGCGGCAAGGACGCGATGATCGTCGACTCCGACGCCGACCTGGACGCGGCGGTCGACGCATGTCTCTGGGGCGGGCTCACCAACGCCGGCCAGACCTGCATCGGCATCGAGCGGGTCTACGCGGTCGACCAGGTCTTCGACACGTTCGTCGACAAGCTGGTGACACAGGCCGGGCGGTTGACCGTCGGCGCCGACGGGGCCGACCTCGGACCGATCACCATGCCGTCGCAGATCGAGGTCATCCGCCGACACATCGACGACGCGATCGCCCGCGGCGGCCGGGCGGTGCTCGGTGGCCCGGAGGCGGTCCAGCCGCCGTACGTGCACCCGACCGTGCTCGTCGACGTGCCGGAGGACTCGGCCGCCGTTCAGGAGGAGACGTTCGGCCCGACGCTGGTCGTCAACCGGGTACGCGACGTCGACGAGGCCGTCGAGCGCGCCAACGCGTTGCCGTACGGCCTCGGGGGCTCGGTGTTCGGCCGGGCGCGGGCGGTGGCCGTCGCACGGCGGCTGCGCTCCGGCATGGCCTCGGTCAACTCGGCGCTGACCTTCGCCGGCATGTCGACGCTGCCGTTCGGCGGCACCGGCGAGTCGGGCTTCGGCCGCATCCACGGCGAGGACGGGCTGCGCGAGTTCACCCACGCCAAGTCGGTCACCCGCCGGCGGGCGCGTTCGCTGCTGCCGTCGATGACCTTCAACCGCACCCCCGCCGACGTGGCCCGGCTGGTCAAGGTCGCCAAGCTGATCTACGGCCGGGGACGCTGAGCCGGCCGGCGGTCAGAACAGCGTCAGCTCGTCGCGTTCGATGCCGCGCAGCTTGTCGTAGTCGACCACGACGCAGCGGATGCCCCGGTCGGTGGCGAGCACCCGGGCCTGCGGCTTGATCTCCTGCGCGGCGAACACCCCGGTCACCGGCGCGAGCAGCGGGTCGCGGTTCATCAGTTCCAGGTAGCGGGTGAGCTGTTCCACACCGTCGATCTCGCCGCGCCGCTTCACCTCGACGGCGACCGCGCCGGCATTGGCGTCGCGGCACAGCAGGTCGACCGGCCCGATCGCGGTCATGTACTCCCGCCGGACCAGGGTGAAGCCCTCCCCCAGCGTCTGCGGGTTCGCGGCGAGCAGCTCCTGCAGGTGCGCCTCGACGCCGTCCTTGCGCAGGCCCGGGTCGACGCCCAGTTCGTACGAGGTGTCCTGGAAGATCTCCTCCAGTGTGATGCGCAACTCCTCGCCGGCCTTGTTCACCACCCGCCACACCCCGGGTGCCTCCTCCAGCCGGCACGGCGGGCTCATCCAGTTCAACGGCTTGTAGGCCCGGTCGTCCGCGTGGATCGACACCGAGCCGTCCGCTTTCACCATGAGCAACCGGGTGGCCGGCGGCAGGTGTGCCGAGAGCCGTCCGACGTAGTCCACCGAGCACTTCGCAATCACCAACCGCACCCGACGAGGGTAGCGGAGGCCCCCACCGGCGCCGACGAGCGCCACTGGCGCGGCAGTGCCATATTGAGATGGTGCTCGAAGTCCTCACCGGTACCGGCCTGGCCGCCTCGGCCGGCCTGAACGCCTACATCCCCCTACTGCTGATGGGTCTGCTGGCCCGCTACACCGATCTGATCGAGCTGCCGAGCGGCTGGCAGTGGCTCGGCAACGGCTGGGTGGTGGTGATCCTCGCCGTGCTGCTGGCGGTCGAGGTGGTGGCGGACAAGGTGCCGGTGCTCGACCACGTCAACGACGTGGTGCAGACGGTGGTCCGACCCACCGCCGGCGGCCTCGCGTTCGGCGCGGGCTCCGGTTCGGAGACGGTCACGGTCAGCGACCCGGATTCGTTCTTCTCCTCCCACCAGTGGGTGCCGGTGGTGGTCGGCGTGGTCATCGCGCTGGGCGTGCACCTGCTCAAGGCCGCCACCCGGCCGGTGATCAACGCGGCCACGGCCGGCTTCGGCGCCCCGGTGGCCAGCACCGCCGAGGACGCGACGAGTGTGGTCATGTCGGTGGTGGCGATCCTGCTGCCGGTGCTGGTGCTGGTGTTCCTGCTCGCCCTGGTGTTCTTCGTGCCCTGGCTGGTACGCCGCCGCCGAAGTCGACGCCGGGAACGCGCCGCCGCCCGGGAGGCCGGCTTCCGCGTCTGACCCGCCCCGGCTCCGGAACCCTCTAAAATTGGGGCAAGACACCCAAGGAGGTACGGGAAGATGACCGCGTCGTTGGAAATGCCCCGGGTCCAGGAGTGCGCCGTCCGGTCCTGCGCCTACAACCACACGAACGACTGCCACGCGTTCGCCATCACGATCGGCAGCAGCGACCACGCCCACTGCCACACGTTCGTGGAGATGCCGGTGCGCGGCGGCCTCGACCAGCTGGTCGCCCAGGTCGGCGCCTGCTCGCGCGCCGACTGCCGGCACAACTCCGACCTGGAGTGCCACGCCCCGGCGATCACCGTCGGCCCGGACATGGACATGGCCGACTGCATGACCTACGAGAGCCGCTGACTCACCCACGCAACCGCCTCGGCGGGGCGCCGCCGCCTCCGCGCCGTTGTTAAGAAGGGGCCCCTGCTCTACCGCAGGCGTTAAGAGGGGCCCCTTCCTTTCACCTCAGGTCGTTGGCCTCGCGGACGACGGTGACCAGGTCGTCGATGATGCCGGTGAGGGCGAAGTCCTTCGGCGTGAACACCCGCGCCACCCCGGCGGCCCGCAGCGCGGCGGCGTCGGCGGCCGGGATGATCCCGCCCACCACCACCGGCAGGTCACCCCGCCCGGCCGCGCGCAACCCGTCCAGCACCGCCGGCACGGCGGCCAGGTGCGAACCAGAGAGCACGGACAGGCCGACCAGGTCGACGTCCTCCTCCACGGCCGCCGCCACGATCTGCCCGGCGGTCAGCCGGATGCCCTGGTAGACCACCTCGAACCCGGCGTCGCGGGCGCGTACCGCGATCTGCTCGGCGCCGTTGGAGTGCCCGTCGAGCCCCGGCTTGCCGACCAACAGCCGCAGCCGGCCACTGCCCAGCTCCCGGGCGGTCGCGGTGACCCGCTCGCGGACCGCGGCCAGGCCCGCGTCGCCGCCGGCCCCGGCCGCCCCGGCCAGTCCGGTCGGCGCCCGGTACTCGCCGTACACCTGGCGCAGCGCGCCCGCCCACTCGCCGGTGGTCACCCCGGCCCGCACGCAGGCCAGCGTCGCCGGCATCAGGTTCGTCGTGGTCGCGGCGTCCGCGCGCAACCGGTCCAGCGCGGCGTCCACGGCGGCCGCGTCCCGGTCGGCCCGCCACCGGGTCACGCCGTCGGTGGCCGCCGCCTCGACGGCCGGGTCCACCTGTTCGATGTTCTCGGCGTCGGCCGCGGTCAGCGGGGACGCCTCGGTCTCGGTGAACCGGTTGACGCCGACCACCACGTCGGCGCCGGACTCCATCCGCCGACGCCGGTCGGCGAGCGAGGCGACGAGCGCGCTCTTGAGGTATCCGGACTCCACGGCGGCGACCACGCCGCCCATCTCCAGCACCTTGTCCAGCTCCACCCGGGCGCCGGTGACGATCTCGTCGACGAGCGCGGTCATCACGTGCGAGCCGGCGAACAGGTCGGGGTATTCCAGCAGGTCCGACTCGTACGCGAGCACCTGCTGCATGCGCAGCGACCACTGTTGGTCCCACGGGCGGGGCAGGCCCAGCGCCTCGTTCCAGGCGGGCAGCTGCACGGCGCGGGCGCGGGCGTCGCGGGACATCGTGACGCCGAGCATCTCCAGCACGATGCGCTGGATGTTGTTCTCCGGCTGCGCCTCGGTCAGGCCCAGCGAGTTGACCTGGACGCCGTAGCGGAACCGGCGTTGCTTCGCCTCGGTCACGCCGTAGCGGTCGCGGGTGATCTCGTCCCAGAGCGCGCCGAAAGCGCGCATCTTGGCGATCTCCTCGACGAAACGCACGCCGGCGTTGACGAAGAAGGAGACCCGCTGGACCACGTCGCCCATCCGCTCGGCCGGCACCTGGCCGGAGTCGCGCACCGTGTCCAGCACGGCGACCGCGGTGGCGAGCGCGAAGCCCACCTCCTGCACCGGTGTCGCGCCGGCCTCCTGCAGGTGGTACGAGCAGATGTTCACCGGGTTCCACCGGGGCATCTCGCGCAGCGTGTAGGCGATGATGTCCGCGGTCAGCCGCAGCGAGGCGGCCGGCGGGAAGATGTACGTGCCCCGGGACAGGTACTCCTTGATGATGTCGTTCTGGGTGGTGCCGGCGCAGCGGCTCAGCTCGGCGCCCTGCTCGGCGGCGACCGTGCCGTAGAGGCCCAGCAGCCACATCGCCGGCGCGTTGATGGTCATCGAGGTGTTCATCTCGGCCAGCGGGATGCCGTCGAACAGCGCCCGCATGTCGCCGAGGTGCGCCACCGGCACGCCGACCCGGCCCACCTCACCGGAGGCCAGTTCGTGGTCCGGGTCGTACCCGGTCTGGGTGGGCAGGTCGAAGGCGACCGACAGCCCGGTCTGCCCCTTCGCCAGGTTGCGTCGGAAGAGCGCGTTGGTGGCCGCGGCGGAGGAGTGCCCGGCGTACGTGCGCATCACCCACGGGCGGTCCCGCTCGGGCAGCCGTCCCGGCATCGCGTCATCCATGGCCGGAGTTTAAGTTACCGCCCAGTAAAAGAGAGTGTGGAAAACCACACAACCCACACCGCGTCGGTGGGCCGGCGCGCCACCGGCCCACCGTACGGGTCACTCGCTGCGGGCGGTCTCCGGTCCGGTGATCCGTTCCAGCAGCGGCAGGGTGGCGGCGATGACGGCGAGGCTGCCCAGCAGCCCGACCGCCACCACGGCCGCGAACCCGATCCCCGGTGTTCGCAGGTCGTAGTCCATCTGCGCGCGAAGGAACAGATGGGCGGCGACCAGGCCCATCCCGACCGCGACCACCGCGACGGTCAGCAGCGGGACCGCGCTCTCCAGAGCCACCACCCGGCGCAGCAGCCGCACCGGCGCACCGCTGAGCCGGAGCAGGCTGAACGGCCGTTTCCGTTCGCTGAGCCCGGCCGCGACGCCGACGGCCAGGCTGCACCCGGCGAGCGCGAGGCCGGCCACCACGACCACGTCGGCCAGCCGCTGCCAGCCGCGCATGGTGTCCGCGAAGTCGGCCTCGAAGTCACCGGGCACGTTCGGGGCCACGACGAAGGCGGGAAACGCGGCCTCGATGACCGTCCGGGCCCGCTCGACCGCCGCCGGGTCGGCCGCGTCCACCGCCACGGAATCCACCGGCAGCCGCGGGAGCACGGCCGGGTCGACGGTCGACGCGGGCCAGATCCGGGCCGCGGAGGCGGACTCCCGCCAGGGAATCAGACCCTGCGCCACCTCGGCGACGGTCGCCCCGTCGGCGCACCGTCCGTAGGCCGGTGGGATGTCCGCGCAGGCGATCACGCCGGACTCGTGGCCGCCGCCGCGCACCGGGTTCTGCCGGACGATCACCGGGTCGCGGACGCCGGGCACCGCGGCCAGGTCGGTCAGCAGCGAACCGGGCACCGGCGAGTCGCCCGCCGACGAGAGGGACAGCCGACCGGCCTCCAGCGAACCCCGGGGCGCCGGTCCGCGCTCGTGCGCGATCGTCCCCATGACGCCGACGGCCACGGTCGTGACGAAGAGCGCGAGCATCACCCCGCTGACGGCCCGGAACCCGGCGGCCGGGTTGTCGGCGAGGCGGCGCGCGGCGATCAGCGCGGCCGGTCGGCTGGCGCGGGCGGCCATCGCCCGGGCGCCGACCATGGTCAGCCACGGCCCGCCCGTGATCAGGCCGGTCATGACCAGCAACAGGGCGGGCAGGAAGAGCGCGGTCTGACCGTCCGCGGTGCCGGGCCGGTAGAGCAGGGCGAAGCCCAGCACGGCGAGACCGAGCACGAGCGGAATCAACCGGTACGCCCGCGGCGGACGCGGCGTCACCCGCCGCGTCACGCCGAGCGGCGAGATCCGCACCCGGCGCAACGCGACCCAGGCCGCGACCGCCGCACCCGCCGGCACGCCGAGCGCCACCAGCAGGACGTCCGGCACGCCGAGGGACAGGTCGTCGGGGAAGTACGGCATGCCGGTGAGCGGGAACCCGGCGAGCTGCCGGCGGAACGCGAGGAACAGGACGAAGCCGCCCGCCGCGCCGGCCGCCGCCGCGAGCGCGGCCTCCACGGCAGCGACCACCGAGATCTGTCGCGGCGTGGCCCCGACCAGGCGCATCGCGGCGAAGCGTTGCTCCCGGCGGGCGGCGCCGAGGCGGGTCGCGGTGCCGATGAGGATGAGCACCGGGAAGAGCAGCCCGCCGGTCACCACGGCGAGGAGGAGGGCGATCACCGTTCCCGGCAGCGGGGCCCGGTTGTCGTCGACCCGGGTGATCTCGCGGACCCGCTCCAGTGCCCCGACCTGTTCCGGGGTCCCGCCGACCAGGATGAGCAGGGTGTCCGGCGAGGTGAGCGCCGCCGGCCCGACCGTGCCGAGGTCACGGCCGGGATAGCGGTCGGCGAGCTGGTCGGCCGGGGTGGTGGCCAGCAACGTCCGCAGTGCCGGGGAGGCGTAGTACTCGCCGGGACCGGGGGTGCGGGGAACACCGACCGGGGTGGGCGCGGTCGGCCCGGTCGCGGCCACGTCGACGCGGGCGATCTGGGTGCCGCGGAAGTAGTCGAACCGGGTCGACCACAGCAGCGGATCAGCCGAGCCGTCCGCCGTCTCCTGCGGGTACAGCGAGGCGTACCGGCCGAGTTGGGCGTTTGTGGCGTGCACGCCGGCGACGGTGGTGAGCAGCAGCCCGGTGCCGACCGCGACGGCGGCGGCGATGGCGAGCAGCCGGACCAGCGCCTCCCGGCCGCCGGCGACGGCCAGGCGCAGCGCGAGCCGGATCACGAGACGACCCCGGCGGGGGCGTTGACCCGACCGTCGCGCACCATGACCTCCCGGTCGGCGTACGCGGCGATGCGCGCCTCGTGCGTGACCAGGACGACCGTGGTGCCCTTCTCGCGGGCGGCGTCCACCAGCAGCGTCATCACCTCCTCGCCGGTGAGCGAGTCGAGCGCGCCGGTGGGCTCGTCGGCGAACAGCACCCGCGGCTCGGCGACCAGGCCGCGGGCCAGCGCGACCCGCTGGGCCTGCCCGCCGGACAGTTCGCCGGAGCGGCGGTGCTCCAGGCCGGCCAGGCCGAGCCGCTCGAACCAGCCGTGCGCGGCACGCAGCGCCGGGGTGCGGCGGACGCCGCGCAGCAGCAGCGGCAACGCCACGTTCTCGGCCGCGGTGAGTTCCGGCACCAGCTGGCCGAACTGGAAGACGAAGCCGAAGCGGTCGCGGCGCAGCGCGCTGCGGTCGGCCTCGCCGAGCGTGTCGATCCGCGTCCCGTCGAACCGGACCTCGCCGGAGTCGGGGCGCAGGATCCCGGCCAGGCAGTGCAGCAACGTCGACTTGCCGGAGCCGCTCGGCCCCATGACGGCGACGACCTCACCGGCCGCCACGGCCAGGCTCGCGCCACGCAGGGCGGGTGTCCCACCGAACGCGAGGACGACGTCCCGGGCCTCGATCGTCACGGTCATGGCCTTACCGCCTTTCGCAGGGCGTCCAGTCGGGCGCCGGTCGTCTCGATCCACCGCAGATCCGCCTCCAGGTGGTAGAGGCCGTGGTCGGCGAGCATCACGTCGACGAGTCCGCCCTTGCGTTTGACCTCGGTGAGCTCGCGCATCCGGCGCAGGTGGGCGGCGCGCTGGGTGTCCAGATAGTCCTCGGCGGGGCGCTCCAGCATCAGCGCGAGCACGACCTTGGCGAACAGCACGGTCTGCAGGTGCGGTTCCGGTTCGACCGGCTCGGTCAACCAGTGGTTCACCTCGGTGGCACCCAGGTCGGTGATGACGTAGCGCTTGCGGTCCGGCCCGGCGCCGGGCGCGACGTCGCTGACCATCACCTTGCCGTCGCGGGCCAGCCGGCTCAGCGTCGAATAGACCTGCCCGTACGGCAGCGGCTTGCCGCGCCCGAAGAAGGTGTCGTATTCGCGCTTCAGGTCGTAGCCGTGGCTCGGCTCACGTTCGAGCAGCCCCAGCAGGGTCAGGGGAACCGTCATGACCAGACACTACACCGAGTGCATACCTCGCGTATATAGATGACCCGACAGCGGAACGGGCGACCGCACGACGCACACTTGACGGCATGGAAAACGAGCTCGCGATCTCCGTGCGGGGCCTGCGCAAGGCGTACGGCGACAACGTCGCGGTCGCCGGCGTGGACCTGGACGTCCACCGGGGCGAGGTGTTCGCCCTACTGGGTCCGAACGGGGCCGGCAAGACGACCACCGTGGAGATCCTGGAGGGCTACCGGCACCGCGACGCCGGTGAGGTACGGGTGCTCGGCGTCGACCCGGCCCGCCCCGACGCCGGCTGGCGCTCCCGCGTCGGCATCGTGCTCCAGGGCACCGGCGAGTTCGACGAACTGACCGTCGCCGAGGTGGTCCGGCACTTCTCCGGCTTCTACCCCGGCGCCGACGACCCGGACAAGGTCGTCGAGCGGGTCGGGCTGGGCGCCAAGGCCAAGGCGCGCACGCACACGCTCTCCGGCGGGCAGAAGCGCCGCCTCGACGTGGCGCTGGGCATCATCGGCCGCCCCGAACTGCTCTTCCTCGACGAGCCGACCACCGGCTTCGACCCGGAGGCCCGGCGGGAGTTCTGGGAGCTGATCCGGGACCTCTCCGCCGCCGGCACCACAATCGTGCTCACCACCCACTACCTGGACGAGGCCGAGTCGCTCGCCGACCGGGTGGGTGTGATCGCCGCCGGCCGGGTGGTCGAGGTCGCCCCGCCCCACGAGTTGGGCCGCCGGCAGGAGGCGCTGGCGACCGTCTCCTGCCGTACCCCGGACGGGCGGCCGTGGTCGGCGCAGACCGCCACGCCGACGGCGCTGGTGGCCGACCTGGCCGCGCGTTTCGGCGGCGAGGTGCCCGGCCTGACCGTGACCCGGCCGACCCTGGAAGACGTCTACCTGCGGATGATCGGACACTCATGACCACCACGACGACGCCTACCGCCCCGGTCGCCCCCACCGCGGGGCGACGGCCCGGCGCGGGCACGCTGGCGCTGCGCCAGGGTCGGCTGGAGATCACCCAGTTCCTGCGCAGCCGGGAGTCCGTCGTGTTCACGATGGGCTTCCCGATCATCATGATCCTGATCTTCGCGGCGATCTTCAGCGACGAGATCGCCCCGGGCGTCAGCTACACGCAGTACTTCATCACCGGCATGATCGCCACCGGCCTGATGACGGTGAGCTTCCAGAACCTCGGCATCTGGATCCCGATCGAGCGGGACCGGGGCGTGCTCAAGCGCTACCGGGGCACGCCGATGCCGAAGTGGGTCTGGTTCGCCGGCAAGGTGATCATGGTGGTGGTCATCGGCATCGCCGAGACCGCGCTGCTGCTCGCCGTCTCGGTGGCGATGTTCGACCTGCAACTGCCGCAGACCGCCGCCAAGTGGCTGACGTTCGGCTGGGTCGCCGTCCTCGGCGTCACCGCCTGCACGCTCTGCGGCATCGCCATCTCGTCGCTGGCCCGCACCGCCCGCAGCGGGTCGGCCGTGGTCACCCCGGTCGCGCTGGTGCTCCAGTTCATCTCCGGCGTGTTCTTCGTCTTCACCAGCCTGCCCACCTGGATGCAGCAGGTCGCGGCGATCTTCCCGCTCAAGTGGATGTGCCAGGGGCTGCGGTCGGTCTTCCTGCCGGACAGCTTCGGCGCCCGGGAGCCCGGCGGCTCGTTCGAGCTGGGCACCGTCGCGCTGGTGCTGGGCGCCTGGTGCGTCCTCGGCCTGGTCCTGTGCATGACGACCTTCCGCTGGACCACCAAGCGCGACGGCTGACCACCTGGTCACGCCGTCGCGCGCGCCCCCGGCGCGTACCAGATGGCACACTCGCCGGCATGGGACGCACGATGAGCCGGCGGACGGTGCTCACCGCCGCCGGCGGCCTCGCCGGGGCCGGCCTGGTCGGCGGCCTGGCCGCCCGGCAACTGTCCGACCCGAGACCGGGCACCGGACCCACCCTGCCGGACGCCCCGGCCGGCGAAGAGCGGCTGATCCGCATCGCGTCCGCCGCCCGTGGCCGCGAGGTGGACTTCTGGACGGCCGTGCCCGACGGGTACGGCGACGGCCGCGGCCTGCCCGTCTGCCTGGTCCTGCACGGCGCCTCGGCCACCCCGCGCGACTTCGGCCGGTTCGGGCTGGCCCGCTTCCTCACCGACGCGGTACGCCGGGGCGCCCCGCCGTTCGCCCTCGCCGGCGCCGCCGGCGGGCGGCTGTCCTGGCGCGCCTCCGGCGACGACGACCCACAGCGGATGGTGCGCGAGGAGGTGCCCATCTGGTGCGCCCGGCGCGGATTCGACAGCAGCCGGGTGGCCGTGTGGGGCTGGTCCATGGGGGGCTTCGGCGCGTTGCTGCTCGCGCAGGCGTACCCGCGCTGGTTGCGGATGGCGGCGGCCTTCTCCCCGGCGGTGCGCCCCGGCGACGCGGTCTTCGCCGGCGCCGAGAAGCTGCGCGGCACCCCCGTCGGGCTGTGGTGCGGCCGGCAGGACAACGTCCTCCCCGACGTCCGCGCGCTGGCCCGGGCGCTGCCCGAGGAGCCGGTCCGCGCGGCCTGGGCCGACGGGCGGCACAACTTCGGCTACTGGGGCACCGTCATCCCCGACGCGTTCGCGCTGCTCGGCGGCGCACTCAGCCCGCCCCGGACATGACACCGCCCCCGGCCGCGCGGGCCGGGGGCGGGACGTGCCGGTCAGTACGAGTAGAAACCCTGCCCGGTCTTGCGGCCCAGGTCGCCGGCGGTGGCCATGCGCTGGAGCAGCTCCGGCGGGAAGAACTTCTCGTCGGCGGTGTCGGTGTAGATGTTGCGGGTGGCGTTGAGCAGCACATCCACGCCGGTCAGGTCGACCGTGGCCAGCGGGCCCATGGCGTGCCCGAAGCCCAGCTTGCAGGCGGTGTCCAGGTCCTCGGCGGAGATCACGCCGGACTCGACCAGCTTGATCGCCTCCATCGCCAGCGCGGAGATCAGCCGGGTGGTGACGAAACCGGCGATGTCCCGGTTGACCACCACCACGGTCTTGCCGATCTCCTCGGCGAACGACCGTGCGGTGTCCATGGTCGCGTCGCTGGTCTTGTAGCCGCGGACCAGCTCGCACAGCTTCATCATCGGCACCGGCGAGAAGAAGTGGGTGCCGACCACCGATTCGGGACGCTCGGTGGCGGTGGCGATCTGGGTCACCGGGATGGCCGACGTGTTGGTGGCCAGCACCGCGTCCGCCCGACAGATCCGGTCCAGCGCACGGAACACCTCGTGCTTGATCTCGATCTTCTCGAAGACCGCCTCGACCACGATGTCCGCGTCGGCGGCGGCTTCAAGCTCGGTGGTCGGGGTGATCCGGCCCAGCGTCGCCTCGACGTCGGACGCCTCGATCCGGCCCTTCTCGGCGAACTTCTCCAGCGACTTCCGGATGCCGTCGACGCCGCGCTTCGTGGCCGCGTCGTCGACGTCGCGCAGCGTCACCTGCCAGCCCGCCTGAGCCGCCACCTGGGCGATGCCCGAGCCCATCAGCCCGGCACCGACGACCGCGAGTCGACCCGCCATCTACTTCTCCCTCGCCGTGTTATCGACTGTCGGGAAGAACCCTACTTAACGGCGGATAAGGCCCGGTCGTCAGATGGCCAGGTCCGGTTCCTCCGGCGCGGTGCCGCGCTCCACCTCGACGCCGAGCGCGCGCAGGTCCGCCACGAAGTCCGGGTAGCCCCGGTCCACGTGGTGCACGTGGGAGACCTCGGTGAGCCCGTCCGCGCAGAGCCCGGCGATGATCAGGCCGGCGCCGGCCCGGATGTCGGTGGCGCGTACCGGGGCACCGGACAGGCGCTCCCGACCGCACACCAGGGCGTGGTGGCCGTCGGTACGGATCTCCGCGCCGAGCCGCATCATCTCGTTGGCGAACATGAACCGGCCGTCGAAGATGTTCTCGGTGATCAGCGAACCGCCCTCGCTGACCGCCGCCAACCCGATCGCCATCGGCAGCAGGTCGGTGGCGAAACCCGGGAACGGCAACGTGACCACGTCGACGGCCCTCGGCCGGTCGTCCAGCCGTACCCGGAAGGCGTCGTCGCGGGTCTCGACCAGACCACCGGCCGCGACAAGCTTGTCCAGCGCCACCTCCAGGTAGGCCGGGTCGACGCCGGTCACCGTCACGTCACCCCGGGTCATCGCCGCGCCGAACGCCCAGGTGCCGGCAACGATCCGGTCTCCCACCGTGGCGTGCCGGACCGGATGCAGTTCGGGTACGCCGACGATGTGCAGCGTCGACGTGCCGGCGCCGGAGATCCGCGCCCCCATCCGGCTCAGCATGGTGCAGATGTCGACGATCTCCGGCTCCCGGGCCGCGTTGTCGATCGTGGTGGCACCCCGGGCCAGCACCGCCGCCATCACCAGGTTCTCGGTCGCGCCCACGCTCGGGAAGTCGAGCACGATGTCCGCGCCGCGCAGCCCGTCCGGCGCCTCGGCGATGACGAAACCGTGCTCACCGGAGATCTCCGCGCCCATCCGGGCCAGCCCGGCGATGTGCATGTCCAGCCCGCGTGAGCCGATGGCGTCGCCGCCCGGATGGGCCACCCGGACGTACCCCCGGCGGGCCAGCAGCGGACCGAGCACGCAGATCGACGCCCGCAGCCGCCGGACCAGGTCGTAGTCGGCCTCCGCGCCGGGTCGCTCCGGCACGTCGATGAGCACCGACCGGGACCGCTCCCGGCCGCCGTGCGCCGCCATCGGATCGATCGGGTCGTCCGGGGCGAAGCTGACCTCGCAGCCGAGCCGGCGCAACACCTCCCCCATGATCGCGATATCGGTGATCCGGGGCACGTTGGTGATCAGGCTGCGCCCGGGCGCGAGCAGCGCGGCGGCCATCAGCTTCAGCGCGGAGTTCTTCGCGCCCACCACGTGCACGGTGCCGGCGAGCCGGGCGTCCCCCCGCACCCGGATGACGTCGAGGTCGCCGAGCGCCGGATCGCCGACGTCGGCCGGCCCCGCCGTCGACCGGTCCGGCCGCGCCGGGATGGTCAGGTCCGGTATCCGTAGGCTGTGCGTCATGGCCGTCCACCTCACGCGCATCTACACCAAGGCCGGCGACGCCGGCATGACCAGGCTGAGCAACAACGAGCAGGTGCCGAAGACCGATCCACGCATCGCCGCGTACGCGGACGTGGACGAGTGCAACGCCTCGATCGGGGTGGCGCTCGCCCTCGGTGATCTGTCGGACGAGCTGCGGGCAGTGCTGGAAGCCGTGCAGAACGACATGTTCGACGTCGGCGCGGACCTGGCCACACCGGTGGAGCCGGACCCGGAGTATCCGCCGCTGCGGGTCACCGAGGAGTACGTCGAGCGCCTCGAGGGCTGGTGCGACGAGTTCAACGCGCGCCTGAGCAAGCTCGACTCCTTCATCCTCCCCGGCGGCACCGCGGGTGCGGCGCTGCTGCACGTGGCACGGACGACCGCCCGGCGAGCCGAGCGCGCGGCGTGGGCGCTGGTCGCGCACGATTCCGAACGGACCAGTCCCCTCCCGGCAAAGTATCTCAACCGGCTCTCCGACCTGCTCTTCATCCTGGCAAGAACGGCAAATCCCGGCGGGGACGTGCTATGGGTGCCGGGCGGGAAGCGCTGACCGTCGGTGGCCTCCACCACGTGGAGGTGTGGGTACCCGACCTGGCGGCGGCCAGTCGTTCCTGGGGCTGGCTTCTCGGCGAGCTGGGCTGGACGCTCTACCAGGACTGGCCCGCCGGCCGGTCCTGGCGGCGCGGCGCGACGTACATCGTGCTGGAGGAGTCATCCGCGCTCACCGGCCGTGCCCACGACAGGCGCGCGCCCGGCCTGAACCACCTGGCCTTCCACGCCGGCCCACCGGCCGCCGTCGAGCGACTGGTCACCGCCGCCTCCGAGTACGGCTGGACGCTGCTGTTCCCGGACCGACACCCGCACGCCGGCGGCCCGGACAGCTACGCCGCCTACCTCACCGACGGGCAGGGGTACGAGGTCGAGCTGGTCGCGGACGCGTGAAGGCCGGCACCCCTTCGTGCGGGGTGCCGGCCTTTTCGCTGTGTGTCTTACTTGTTCGTCTTACTTGTTCCAGTGTTCGGCGACGAGGTCGGCGGCCTGCTGCTCCCACTGGGCGTAGTGGTCCGGGTAGGCCGACACCTGGACGGTCTGGGCGGCCTTGGTCAGCGGCATGTCCTGCCAACCGTCGACCTGCTTCAGACCCTTCAGGAACGCCATGGTCGAGTACTCGGGGTCGGTGATCTGCTCCACCGTGCCCCAACCACTGGAGGGGCGCTGCTGGAACAGGCCCTGCGAGTCGTGGTCGTTACGCTCGCCGAGGTGGCCGAGGTTCTCCAGCTTCGACTCCTGCAACGCCGTCGCGATCGACACGACCGCGGCACGCTCGTCCATGCCGGCCTTCTTCGTGCCCGCGATGATCGCCTTCACATTGGCGCTCTGCTCGTCGTTCAACTCGATGCGCGACTGGGCGCCCTGCACGCCGTGCGGGATCAGCTTGTCAGCCTGCTGCACCGCAGCCGTGACCGGCGTGGCGGCGTGCGTGGTCTCCACCGCCGCGTGGGCGGCGACCGGACCGGCGAACACGCCACCGGTGAAAGCCAGACCAGCAATACCCAGAACGCTCTTCCGCAGGATCGTGTTCATGATGAGTGCTCCATTCGGGGGTCGACACACACCCACGGGGGACGGGGATGCGTGGGCACCGTCAGGCGCTCAGAGACTGTCGGGGGGTCCGACCGCTCGCGGGGCGAGGGGATGCCACGTCGCGGCGCCGGAACCATGTTCAACGACCGACGGCCCGGGGATGTTCCCGCAGACGGTGCGGCCCGTTCGAGGGCTGGGCCGTTTCCGTTGCTCGGTCGCTCACCCGGTTACAACGCCACCCACCCGCCAGCGATTCCGCACCCACAGTGCCGCCCACCACCCTGGAACCGGACACCCGGTCCACAACCGCCCAGCGGGCCCGGGCGAGGAGTGGTGCGGACGGTTTTGCCCGTGCGGTCAGGCGGCGGGCCAGTCCTGGGAGGCCAGACGCGGCGAGGCCGCCCCGGGCGGGGCGGCCTCGAGCCAGGACAGGAAACCCGTAACCGTGGAACGCGCCATGGCGATCTCGATCGGGGCGTGGTGGCTGGTACAGCGCAGGATCACCCATTCCGCCGGCATGGAGAGGCGCTCCTGCCCCTCGGGCAGCCGGCGACGCTCGACCGCCAGCCCTTTGCGGGAGAGCACCCGCTTGGGGCGCAGGGCGAAGCTGAACATGCGGTACCAACGGAGTTCGTCGCCGACGAACCGACCGAAGCCCGGCGACCAGCCGCGACCGTCGAGGATCGTGGAGACCCGCACGCTCAGCCGGATGATGCCACCGATGCGGGTGAACAGGGCCCGCCGGAGGAAGAGGATCAGAAGCCCGACGACGACGACCGCGACGCCGATTCCGATACCCTCGACGATCGCCATCGGCGGGTCGGCTCAGCGGGCCGGGGTTGCCGGGGTGGCGCTCTCGGCGAGGACCGTGACGCCCTCACCGCTCACCGACAGGAAACCGCCGGCCACGTCGTACGCGACCTGCTGGCCGCCGGCCTGCTTGATGCGTACCTGGCTGGGCTCCGCGAGCTGCCCGAGCAGGGGTGCGTGGCCCGGCATCACACCGAGCTCACCCTCGGTCGTACGGGCGACGACCATCTCGGCCTCGCCGGTCCAGACCTTCTCCTCGACGGCTACGAGCTCGACGTGAAGCTGCTTTGCCACGCTGTCTCCTTGCTGCGGCGGCGGATTGCCGAAAGTCTAGTCGCGCCCCCGCGGCCCACCCAACGCGGGTGGTGAGAGCCGGACCACGCCCGCCCCGCACCGGACCAGGCTACTTGGTCTCCTGCTTGAAATCGGGATGCTCCAGCAGGAACGCGTCCACCTGCCCGGTACGCAGGGCGGCGAAGAAGTCCTCCGCCGGTTCGAGCAGCTGCTCACCCCGGTACGCGCTGCCGGTGCCGATGGAGTCAGCCGGCAGTTTGATCGTCTCGATCGCGGCGGGGCGCATGTCCTTCAGCGCCAGGCCGAAGTCCACCACACTGTTGCCGCGCCCGTTGAAGACCAGCGACTTGCCGGCGGCGCGCAGCACCCGGTCGAGTTTCACCGGGTTCGTCACCACGTCGGCGCTGAACGCCTGGCTCGCCATCGCCTTGACGAACTGCTGCTGGTGCCGCTGCCGGCCGTAGTCGCCGTCCGGGACGCCGTTGCGCGGGTAACGCTGCCGGACGTAGTCCAGCGCCTGCCAGCCGTTGAGGTGGGCGTTGCCCTTCTTGTACTGCGCCTGCGGACCGAGGTATCCCCCGCCACCGGGCCTGAGCTGGCGCGGCGTGCCGTCCGGCTGGACGTGCTCGGACTTCACGTCCCGCTCGATGTACATGTCGACGCCGCCCATGGCGTCGACGATCTTCTTGAACCCGCTGAAGTTGATGATCACGCCGGCGTCGAAGCGCTTGATCCCGGTCACCTGCTGCACGGTCATGGCGAGCAGTTCGAAGCCCTGCGCGGTGCTCGGGTTCTGCCCGGGCACGTCGCTGCCGTGGGACATGGCGGCGTTGAGCCGGTCCCTGCCGCCGGAGTAGTCGGCCTTGGGGAAGGCCGGGATGTCCACCCGCAGGTCGCGTGGGAGCGAGAAAAGGTAGCCCCGGTCCATGCTGGCGGGGATGTTCAGGATCATGATCGAGTCGGCGAGCGGTCGGGCCGTCGCCGTGCGGGGGTCGACGCCGACCAACAGGATGTTGAGCGGCCCCTTGATGTCGCTCTTCTTCTCGCTGGCGCCGGCGGCCTGGTCACCGAAGAGGTCGGCCTTGCCGACCGAGCCTTCGTAGCGGGCGACGAGCGCACGCGAGGCGACAAGCACGGAACCGCTGAGCACCACCATGACGATGCCGAGGATGGTGCAGACGCGGGCCCACCGGGGCACGCCTCGCCACATGGACCGCTTGCTGCGGCCCGTGCCACCCTTGTCGCCCACGTGCGTCTCCCGTCGTCGCGCCCACGAAAGGAAGACGGGCGCGGTGATTCGTTTCGTTGCAGTCAACCTCTGTGATCGGAAGTCGTGCCACGAACGGTACCGCGCACGCGGACCAACCGCTTGCCTGCGATGCGGGCATCTGATAGTGAGCGGTGCTGAACAGGCGAAGGCCGCCCCGACTCTGCGTCGGGGCGGCCTTCGTGGTGTGAGCGGGCTCTCAGCCCTCCTCGCCCATCAGCTCCTTGGCCTTCGCCCGGAGGTCGTCCAGGCCACCGCACATGAAGAACGCCTGCTCCGGGAAGTGGTCGAACTCCCCCTCGCTGATCCGGCGGAAGGCGTCGATGGTCTCGGCGATCGGGACCGTCGAGCCGACCACGCCGGTGAACTGCTCGGCCGCGTACGTGTTCTGCGAGAGGAACCGCTCGATCCGGCGGGCACGGCCGACGGTGAGCTTGTCCTCCTCGGAGAGCTCCTCGATGCCGAGGATGGCGATGATGTCCTGCAGGTCCTTGTAGCGCTGCAGGATCCGCTTCACCTCGGTGGCGACGGCGAAGTGCTCCTCGCCGACGAACTCCGGGGCGAGGATCCGGGACGAGGACGCCAGCGGGTCCACGGCCGGGTAGATGCCCTTGTCGGAGATCGACCGCTCCAGGTTGGTGGTCGCGTCGAGGTGGGCGAACGTGGTGGCCGGCGCCGGGTCGGTGTAGTCGTCGGCGGGCACGTAGATCGCCTGCATCGAGGTGATGGCCTGACCCCGGACGGAGGTGATCCGCTCCTGGAGCTCGCCCATCTCGTCGGCCAGGGTCGGCTGGTAACCCACGGCACTCGGCATCCGGCCGAGCAGCGTGGAGACTTCGGAACCGGCCTGGGTGAAGCGGAAGATGTTGTCGATGAAGAGCAGCACCTCCTGCTTCTTCACGTCCCGGAAGTACTCCGCCATGGTGAGCGCGGAGAGCGCCACCCGCAGCCGGGTGCCCGGCGGCTCGTCCATCTGGCCGTAGACCAGTGCGGTCTTGTCGATGACGCCCGACTCGGTCATCTCGGCGATGAGGTCGTTGCCCTCACGGGTGCGCTCACCCACGCCGGCGAAGACCGAGGTGCCGCCGAAGTTCCGGGCGACCCGGGTGATCATCTCCTGGATGAGCACCGTCTTGCCCACGCCCGCGCCACCGAACAGGCCGATCTTGCCGCCCTTGACGTACGGGGCGAGCAGGTCGATGACCTTGATGCCGGTCTCCAGCATCTCGGTCTTCGGCTCCAGGTCCGCGAAGGCCGGGGCCTTGCGGTGGATGCCCCAGTGGTCGTCCGGGGTGATCGTCTCGCCCTCGGTCAGGTTGAGGCACTCGCCGATAGCGTTGAACACGTGGCCCTTGACCGCGTCGCCCACCGGCACGCTGATCGGGGCGCCCGTGTCACGGACGTCGGCGCCCCGGACAAGGCCGTCGGTCGGCTGCATCGAGATCGCGCGGACCAGGTTGTCACCCAGGTGCTGGGCAACCTCCAGGGTCAGCGTCTTCTCACCGCCGGAGAGCGTCACGTCGACCTGCAGGGCGTTGAACAGCCCCGGCATGCCGTCACGCGGGAACTCGGCGTCGACGACCGGGCCGATGACCCGGACCACGCGACCCGTGGCCGTCTTGGTCTCCACTGCGGATACAGTCATCACACTTCACTTCCCGATGCGGCCAGCGCGTTAGCGCCGCCGACGATCTCGCTGATCTCCTGGGTGATCCCGGCCTGACGGGCCGAGTTCATCTCGCGCGTGTACTTCTCGATCATGTCTTCGGCGTTGTCCGTGGCGCTCTTCATCGCCCGCCGGCGGGCCGCCGACTCACTCGCCGCCGACTCCAGCAACGCCGCGAAGATCCGCGTGTTGATGTACTTCGGCAGCAGGGCGTCGAGCAACGACTCCGGTTCCGGCTCGAACTCGTACGAGGGCAGCGCGCCCTCGGACCGCGGCCGGTCCTCGACCTGCATCGGCCCGATGATCCGGGTCACCGGGTTCTGCGTCATCAGGGACTTGAACTCGGTGTAGACGATGTGCAGTTCGTCGACCCCGAGGATGCCGTCGGCACCGGCGTCGCCGTCGGTGTCGTCCGCGCCGGCGACGAACGCCTTGATCAGCGTCTCACCGACCTCGCGGGCGTCGGCGAACGTCGGCTGCTCGGAGAAGCCCGTCCAGCTGCCGGCCAGCTCGCGGCCGCGGAACCGGTAGTACGCCACGCCCTTGCGGCCGATGACGTAGAGCACCGGCTCCTTGCCGTCGGCACGGAGCCGGGCGATCAGCGACTCGGCGGCCCGGATCGCGTTCGAGCTGTATCCGCCGGCCAGACCCCGGTCGGACGTGACCAGCAGGACGCCCGCCCGCCGCACCCGCTCGCGCGAGGTGAGCAGCGGGTGGTCGATCCGCGCGTTCGAGGCCAGCGCCGTCAGCACGCCGGTGATCGCCTCGGCGTACGGCAACGAGGCCGCCACCTTGGCCTGGGCCTTGGCGATGCGGCTCGTCGCGACGAGCTCCATCGCCTTGGTGATCTTCTTCATCCCCTTGGCGGAACGGATCCGCCCGCGGAGAACGCGTACCTGGGCCGCCATCGGATCAGCTCTCGGCCGGGCGGTTGGTGGTGCCGTCGCGGAACCGGGTCACCGTTTCGCGGCTCTGCTCGCCCTCCAGCGGCTTGGCCGGCGCCTCGTTGACCCGGACCTCGTCCTCCTTGCCCAGGAAGACCTGCTTGAACTCGCTGATGGCCGAGTCCAACGCGGAGATGACGTCGTCACCCCAGTTGTTGTCCGCGATCGAGGCCAGCACGCTGTCGTGCTTGTGCCGGAGGTACTGGAGGAACTCCGACTCGAAGCGGCGCACCTCGCCCACCGGGACGTCGTCCAGCTTGCCCTCGGTGCCGGCCCAGACGGAGACGACCTGCTCCTGCACCGGGTACGGCGAGTAGTTCGGCTGCTTGAGCAGCTCGACCAGGCGGGAACCGCGGTCCAGCTGCGCCCGGGAGGCCCGGTCCAGGTCGGAGGCGAAGGCGGCGAACGCCTCCAGCTCGCGGTACTGGGCCAGGTTCAGCCGCAGCGAACCGGCGACCTTGCGCATCGGCTTCACCTGCGCGGCGCCACCGACCCGGGAGACCGAGGTGCCGACGTTGATGGCCGGCCGGACGCCCTGGTTGAACAGGTCGGTCTCCAGGAAGATCTGGCCGTCGGTGATGGAGATGACGTTGGTCGGGATGAACGCCGAGATGTCGTTCGCCTTGGTCTCGATGATCGGCAGACCGGTCATCGAGCCGCCGCCCAGCTCGTCGGAGAGCTTGGCGCAGCGCTCCAGCAGGCGGGAGTGCAGGTAGAAGACGTCACCCGGGTAGGCCTCACGACCCGGCGGGCGGCGCAGCAGCAGCGACACGGCCCGGTACGCCTCGGCCTGCTTGCTCAGGTCGTCGAAGACGATCAGGACGTGCTTGCCGCCGTACATCCAGTGCTGTCCGATGGACGAGCCGGTGTAGGGGGCGAGGTACTTGAAGCCGGCCGGGTCGGAGGCCGGGGAGGCCACGATGGTGGTGTATTCCATCGCGCCCGCCGCTTCCAGCGTCCCCTTGATGGAGGCGATGGTGGAGGCCTTCTGGCCGATCGCGACGTAGATGCAGCGGACCTGCTTGGTCGGGTCGCCGGAGCGCCAGTTGTCCCGCTGGTTGAGGATGGCGTCCAGGGCGACCGTGGTCTTGCCGGTCTTCCGGTCGCCGATGATCAGCTGACGCTGGCCGCGGCCGATCGGGGTCATCGCGTCGACGGCCTTGATGCCGGTCTGCAGCGGCTCGAACACCGACTGGCGGGACATCACGTTCGGAGCCTGCAGCTCCAGCTCGCGGTAGCCCTCGCTGGCAATGTCGCCGAGCGCGTCGATCGGTTCGCCGAGCGCGTTGACCACGCGACCGAGGAAGGCGTCACCGACCGGCACGGAGAGAACCCGGCCGGTGCGCTTGACGCGCTGCCCCTCTTCGATGCCGGAGAAGTCACCGAGAACGACGACACCGATCTCCCGGACGTCGAGGTTCAGCGCCACGCCGAGCGTGCCGTCCTCGAACTCCAGCAGCTCGTTGGTCATGGTCGAGGGCAGCCCCTCGACGTGTGCGATGCCGTCACCGGCGTCGGAGACGGTGCCGACCTCCTCACGGGAGACGTCGGCCGTGTAGGAGGAGACGTAGCGCTCCAGGGCGCCGCGGATCTCCTCCGTCGAGATGGTCAGCTCGGCCATCCTCTGCTTCCTTAAAGTTCAGGGGCCCGGGATACCTAGTACCGACCGGTCCGATGGCGTCGAATCAGGGCTGCAAAAGACGCTGGTCAGCGCTTCGCGAGCGCGTTGCGTGTCTCGTTGAGGCGGCGCAGGACGGTGCCGTCGTACAGGTCGGAACCGACCTGCACGCGTGCCCCGCCGAGCACGTCGGGGTCGACCGTCTGCTTGACGGACACCTCCCGACCGTACATCTCCGTGAGGCGGGCACCGAGGCGTCGCTCCTCCTCCTCGGTCAGCGGGGCCGCCACGGTCACGTACGCGACCTGACGATCCCGCCGGTCGGCGGCCAGCTCGACCAGCCGGGTGAGCGCCCCGGAGAAGGAGCGTCCCCCGAAACCGGCGAGCGCGGCCTCGACGAGGCGGACGGTGACCGGCCGGGCCTTGCCGGAGAGCAGCTGGCCGGCCAGGCCGGCCCGCCGCTCGATCGGCGCCATCGGGTCGGAGAGCGCGTTGGACAGGTCCGCGGAACCACCGGCGACCTGCCCGAAGCGGAACAGCTCGTCCTCCACCTCGCCCAGCTCACCGGCCAGGTCGGCGCTGGCGAGCAGCGCCTCCACGCCGAGGCGCTCGACACCGTCGAGCAGCTCGGACGGGGCCGACCAACGACCGGAGACCAGCGTGGCGACCAGGTCGAGCGCGTCCGCGCCGATCCGACCGCGCAGCATGTCACCGAGCAGGCCGGACCGGTCGGCCCCACTGCGGGCCGGGTCGGACAGCGCCCGGCGCAGCCGCGGCTCGCGCCGCAGCACGGCGGCGACGGAGAGGATGTCGTCGGCGGTGGAGGCCACCGCCGACGGCTCCGTGCCGCGGACGTACGCGTCGAGGCGCTCGGCCCCGACCCGGTACGACTCCCGGCTGGCGGCCTGCATCAGCGGGCCCCCGTGCTCTCGAGACCGCTCAGGAACCGGTCGACGGTGCCCTTGCGACGCGCCTCGTCGGCGAGCGACTCGCCGACGATCTTGCTGGCCAGGTCCACCGCGAGGGTGCCGACCTCGGTGCGCAGCTCGCGCACGATGGTGGCCCGCTCGGCGGCGAGCTGCTCCTTGCCTGCGGCGATGATCCGGTCGGACTCCTCGCGCGCCTTGCCGAGGATGTCCTGCCGGATGCCCTCGGCGTCGGCCCGGGCGTCGTCGCGGATCTTGGCGGCGTCGGTCCGCGCCTCCGCGAGCTGGGCCCGGTACTGCTCGAGCAGCTGGTTCGCCTCGGCCTGGGCCGCCTCGGCGCGCTTGATGCCGCCCTCGATCGCGTCGACCCGCGCCTGGTACATCGCCTCCATGCGGGGCATGACGAACTTCAGCAGGACGATGACGAGCAGAATGAAGGAGATGAACCCGACGACCATCTCCTGCCAGATGGGCAGGATCGGATTGTGCGCGCCTTCGGCGGCGAGATACATGTCAGACCTCCGGATCGGGGGAGCTCGCGTCAGCTAACGGCGAAGGCGAGCACCAGGCCGAACAGGGCCAGCGCCTCGACCAGGGCGAAGCCCAGGACCAGCCAGGTGCGGTTGTAGCCGGCGGACTCGGGCTGGCGGGCGCTCGACTGGATGTAGGCCGCGAACACCAGGGCCACACCGATACCGGGGCCGATGGCGGCGAGGCCGTAGCCGATGGTGTTGACGTTGCCACCGATCTCGGCAAGAACGTTCATTGCGGGTATTCCTCCTAGTTCACACGTGAGGGCTCACGTGTACGCGGTCGGTACCAGAGTGCTTGGCCGGGCCGGGTGCCCGCCGAGCCGGGATCTCAGTGCTCGTCGGCCAGCGACGTGCCGATGTAGTTGGCGCTCAGCGTCACGAAGACGTAGGCCTGCAACACCGCGACCAGGGCCTCGAAGAAGGCCATCACGATCGCCATCGCGAAGGCGAAGACCGAGGTCGCCTGGACGAAGACGCTGCTCGACCCGAGCATCACGAAGCCGCCGACGGTGAAGACCAGCAGGAGCAGGTGGCCGGCGAACATGTTGGCGAAGAGCCGCAGTGCCAGCGTGACCGGCCGGACGACGAAGTTCTGCAGGAACTCGATCGGAATCAGCAGGAAGTGCATCGGCCACGGCACGCCGGGCAGGATGAGGCTCTGCTTGAGGTATTTGCCGAGGCCGTGCTTGCGGATGCCGATGTAGTTGTACATGAGGTACGAAATGCCGGCGAGCACGATCGGGAACGCGATGTGCGAGTTCGGCGAGATCTGCAGGCCGGGCACGATGCTGAAGAAGTTGGTCAGCAGGATGAAGCTGAACAGCACCGTGAAGTAGGGCGCGAAGCGGATGCCCGCGTTGCCCATCTGCTCCCGGGCGATGTTGTCCCGGACCAGTCCGTAGACCGCCTCGGCGGCCCACTGGCCCCTGCCCGGCACCAGCTTCGGCTTCCGGTAGGCGGCCATGTAGAAGATGATCAGCAACGCGACGGCGAGCCAGACCATGATGCTGAACTTGGTGACCCAGGGGCCGGCCACATCCGGCGGGTAGAAATCCCCGACGCTGGGGGGCCAGGGAAGGTCCTGGGCGACGACCAGCTGTCCGCTCACCGTGTCATCCTCCGCACTCAACAGACCCGCGCGTGCCGGAACTCAGGCACTGAGCCTCTTCATGATCAGGTAGATCGCCCCGGCCGCGCCGAGCATCATGCCGACGGCAACCCCGATACCGGTTGGCAGCCCGAGAAAACGCTCCGCCAGCCAGCCCAGGCCACCCCACACCAGAATGCCGGCGAGCAGGTAGCCCACGACGGCGCCCGCCGCACCCTCCGACGAGTGTTCGTCAGGGGTTCGGGAGCGGGGGTCATCGGCCATGACGTGGCGAACAATATCAGCAGCGGCGCGCGGGGATGTGCGGCACCCCCCACACTGCGGACAGCGTGCGGGCCTGCTGCGGGTGCGTCAACCGGGCGCCACGTTACTCCTGTCGGGCCCATCCGGGGACCCGCCGTACCGGACGGATTGGTGACGTCACGGCTCGTCGTCGCGACGCGTGTAGGTGGGCAGCGGGGACCGCATTGCCCAGGTCAGGTGGGCGCCGGTCCAGACCACCACGGCCGCGATGATGGCCACCCCCATGTCCGGCAGGCCGGCCCAGCCGGTGGCGGCCACGGCGGCCATCACCACACCCAGGATCACGATCTTGGTGGCGTAGGTGACCAGACCCACCGACATGATCATCCGAGGGCTGATCGCGTCCGCCCACGCCACCGAGAATCCGGAGATCAGGTAGCTGACGACCACGAGCGCCACACCCGCCGCGACCCCGGCCGCCCCCGTCGGGCCGCGCAGCACCGCCGCCAGCGGAACCGCGATCGCGGCGAGGACCGCGCACGCCAGCAGCGGCAACCGCAGGTGCGGCAGCCGGGCCCGGATCGCTCCCGGCTCGCCGGCCCGGGGGGCGGTCATCGGGGGTACGCCGGGAACGCGACGACCAGCTCGGCGACCTCGCGGGCGACCCCGTCCAGGGTGTCCGCGCCACCGGCCCCGCCGGGATCGGTCCGCACCGCGCGACCGATCAACGACGCGATCCGGCGCATCTCCCCCTCGCGCATGCCCTGGGTGGTGACGCTCGGCGAACCCACCCGGATGCCGGAGGCGACCATCGGCGGCTGCGGGTCGTACGGGACGGCGTTCTTGTTCAGGGTGATGCCGGCGGCGTCGCAGCGGGACTCGGCCTCCGCGCCGGTCACGCCGACCTCGCGCAGGTCGAGCAGCGCCAGGTGGGTGTCGGTGCCGCCGGAGACCGGCCGCAGGCCCTCGGCCGCCAGAGCGTCGGCGAGCGCCCGGGCGTTGGTGACCACCTGGGCGGCGTACGTGCGGAACTCCGGCTGCGCCGCCTCGCGCAACGCGACCGCCTTGGCCGCGACCGCGTGCATCAGCGGACCACCCTGGGTGAACGGGAAGACCGCCTTGTCGATCCGCGCCGCCAGCGACTCCCGGCACAGGATCATGCCGCCGCGCGGGCCGCGCAGCACCTTGTGCGTGGTCGCGGTGACCACGTCGGCGTGCGGCACCGGCGACGGGATCGCGCCGCCGGCCACCAGGCCGATGAAGTGCGCCGCGTCCACCATCAGGTACGCGTCGACCTCGTCGGCGATCTCCCGGAACCGGGCGAAGTCGATGAGCCGGGGGTAGGCGGTCGCACCGCAGATGATCAGCTTTGGCCGGTGCGCGCGGGCCAGGTCGCGCACCTCGTCGTAGTCGATCGTCTCGGTGTCCCGGCGGACCGGGTAGCCGACCGGGCGGAACCACTTGCCGGAGAAGTTCACCCGGCTGCCGTGGGTCAGGTGCCCGCCGTGCGGCAGGTCCATCGCCAGCACCGTGTCGCCCGGCTGCACCAGCGCCGCGTACGCGGCCAGGTTGGCGCTCGCCCCGGAGTGCGGCTGGAGGTTGGCGTGCTCGGCGCCGAACAGCTCCTTCGCCCGGGCGAGGCCCAGCTCCTCGGCCCGGTCCACCTCGGCGCAGCCGCCGTAGTAACGCCGACCCGGGTAGCCCTCGGCGTACTTGTTCGACAGCGTGGAACCCAGCGCGGCGAGCACCGCGGGCGAGGTGAGGTTCTCACTGGCGATCAGTTGCAGCCCGCCGCGCAGCCGGCCCAGCTCCCCCAGCACCACCTCGGCGATCTCCGGATCGACGGCGCTGAGCTGCTGGAAGTCCGGTCCCCAGAAGGTGTCCCTCGCGATCTCCACAGCGAAGCAGTCTACGGAGCCGCACACTGGAGGCCGTGAGATGCCTCGTCACCGGCGCGACCGGGTACATCGGCGGGCGGCTCACGCCCCGCCTGCTCGCCGAGGGGCACGCCGTGCGCTGCCTGGCCCGGCACGCCGGACGGCTGCGGGACGTGCCCTGGGCGGCCGAGGCGGAGGTCGTCGAGGGCGACCTGCGCCGACCGGAGACGCTGCCGGCCGTGTTCGAGGGCGTCGACGTCGCGTACTACCTGGTCCACTCGCTGGGTCAACGCGACTTCGAGGCGGCCGACCGGGAGGCGGCGACCAACTTCGCCGACGCGGCGCGGGCGGCCGGCGTACGCCGGATCGTCTACCTCGGCGGGCCGGAGCCGGCGGAGCGGGACGGCCTGCCCTCGGCGCACCTGCGCTCCCGGGCGGAGGTCGCACGCATCCTGCTGGCCAGCGGCGTGCCCACCGTGGTGCTGCGCGCCGCCGTGATCATCGGGTCCGGCTCGGCCTCGTTCGAGATGCTGCGCTACCTGACCGAACGGCTGCCGGCGATGGTCACCCCCCGCTGGGTGCGCAACCGGATCCAGCCGATCGCGGTCCGCGACGTGCTGCGCTACCTGGTCGGCTGCGCGCGCCTGCCGGCGGAGGTGAACCGGGCCTTCGACATCGGCGGGCCGGACGTGCTGACGTTCACGCAGATGATGCAGCGCTACGCGCGGGTGGCCGGGCTGCGCCGCCGGATCATCCTGCCGGTACGCCCGCTCACCCCGTCGCTCTCCTCGCACTGGGTCGGCCTGATCACCCCGGTGCCGAACGCGATCGCCCGTCCGCTCGTGGAGAGCCTCGTGCACGAGGCGGTGGCGCACGAACACGACATCGCCGCGTACGTGCCGGACCCGCCGGGCGGGCTGACCGGCTTCGACCAGGCGGTCGCACTGGCACTGGCCAAGGTGCGCGACGCCCAGGTGGAGACGCGCTGGTCCAACGCCAGCGGGCCGGACGCGCCGGCCGAGCCGCTGCCCTCGGACCCGGGCTGGTCCGGCGGCACCACCTACACCGACCTGCGGCAGCGGGACGTGGACGCGCCACCGGCGGCGCTGTGGCGGGTCGTCGAGGGGGTCGGCGGCGAACACGGCTGGTACTCGTTCCCGCTGGCCTGGTCGGTGCGGGGCTGGCTGGACCGGGCCGTCGGCGGCGTGGGGCTGCGTCGTGGCCGGCGCGACCCGCACCGGCTCCAGGTCGGCGAGGCGCTGGACTTCTGGCGGGTCGAGGAGATCGTCCCCGGTGAGCTGCTGCGACTGCGCGCCGAGATGCGGCTGCCCGGCCGGGCCTGGTTGGAGATGCGCGTCGAGCCGACCGACGACGGCCGCAGCCGCTACGTCCAGCGCGCCGTGTTCCTCCCCCACGGCCTGCCCGGCCACCTCTACTGGGCCTCGGTGGCCCCGTTCCACGCCGTCGTCTTCGGCGGCATGGCCCGCAACATCGCCCGGGGCGCCGAGCACCCCGGCTGACCTCAGTTGCCGGTGCGCGGGCCGGTCTGCTGGAACGCGACCGACTGGCCGGGCGGGACGAAGTCGCGTACCGGCTGGTCGCGCAGCGCCCAGGCGAGGATGCGGCCGACGGCGGCGATCTGCCGCGTCTGCACCCCGCCACCGACCGCGTCGCGCGGGTCGTCCGGGTTCGCCGCGATGGTCGCCACGGCGAGCTGTGGGGTGAACGCGACCACGGTCTCCGTGGCGTTGCGCTCCGAGCTGCCGGTCTTCCCGGCCACCGGCCGGCGCAGGCCCGGGGCGAGGTCCTCGGCCGTGCCACCGGCGCAACGCCGGTACATCGACTGGTCCCCGACCGGGCAGCGGCTGGCGTCGGCCGCCGCGCGGGCCACCTCGGTGTCCAGCGCCTGCCGACAGTCGCTGTCCCCGGCGGGGACCCGGCGACCGTTCGGGTCCGTGATCTGGGTGACCGGGGTGGGCCGGCAGAAGACGCCCTCGGCGGCCACGGCGGCGTACGCGCCGGCCAGGTCCAGCGGCGTGGTGGCGGACACGCCGAGCGTGAACGGCCCCCAGGTCGCCGCGCCGTCGCCGCCCATCCGGGCGTCCTGCGGAGCCCGGAACGCGATGCCGAGCCGCTGCGCCATCTCGACCACCCGGTCCGCGCCGACCCGCTCGGTCAGCCACGCGAAGTACGTGTTGACCGACCGGCCGAAGGCGTCCCACATGTCCCGTTCGCCGTCCATCCACCAGGTGTTGGCGTTCTCCGGGCACCACCGGCCGCCGCAGCTGGCCGGGCCCGGGCCGACCGGGTACTTCGTGACGTAGACCCGGGGGGCGTCGAACCGGGTGTCCAGCGGCAGCCCGGACTCCAGCGCGGCCAGCAACGCGAACAGCTTGAACGTCGAACCGGCCTGGTAGCCGGTGATGCCCCCACCCCCGGCCACCAGTTGGTTGACCGTGTTCGGATAGTTCTGCTGCCCGCCCGGGTTCGCGGCCACCCCGTACGTGCGGTTCACCGCCATGGCCAGCACCCGGCCGGTGCCCGGCTGCACCACGGCGGTCGGCGCGGCCCGCGGGATGTTCTCCGGGTAGATCGCCCGGACCTGCTGGCTGGCCTTGGCCTGCACGTCCGGGTCGAGCGAGGACACGATCGACCAGCCACCGCGGCGCAGCGTGCGCTGCCGCTCGTCGACGGTCTTGCCGAAGGCCGGCTGGGCGTTCCACCACTGGGTGAACCAGTCGCAGAAGAAGCCCCAGTCGTTGTGGTCGGCCGGCACCGCGGCACAGTCGTTGGGGGTGCTGCTCGGGGTGAGCGCGAGCGGCTCGTCCCTGGCCGCCGCCGCGTCCGTCGCGACCAACTGCCCGGTCTCCACCATCCGGTCCAGCACGTACCCGCGTCGTTGCCGCGCCGCCTCGGCGTCACCGTTGATCGGGTCGTCGTGGTTGGGCGCGCGGACCAGACCGGCGAGCAGCGCGGCCTGGGCGAGCGTGAGCCGGTCCGGCGTGGTGGAGAAGTAGCGCTTGCTGGCGGCGGCGATGCCGTACGCCCCGGCGCCGAAGTAGGCGATGTTCAGGTAACGCCCGAGGATCTCGTCCTTGCCGACCTGCCGTTCCAGCGTCAGCGCGTACCGCATCTCGCGGATCTTGCGGTCGAGGGTGATCTCGGTGGCGGCGGCGCGCTGCTCCTCGGTCAGCCGGGGGTCACCGGCGAGCGCGTTGCGCACGTACTGCATGGTCAGCGTGGAGGCGCCCTGGCGGGTGCCCTCGCGACGGTTGGCGGTGAACGCCCGGGCCACGCCGCGCACGTCGACGCCGTGGTGCTGGTAGAAGCGCACGTCCTCGGCGGCCACGATGGCGGCGCGCATCACCGGGGCCACCTCGCCGACCGGCACGTCCACCCGGTCCTCGACGTAGAACGAGGTGATCAGCGTGTGGCCGTCGTTGGCGTAGAGGTTGGAGCGTTGCGCCGGCTGTGGTGCCCTGAGCGCCTCCGGCAGCGCCGTGTACGGCATCAGGTTCTTCACACCCAGCCCGAAGACCAGCGCGGCAGGCAGCGCCGCGACGGCCAGGGCCAGTCCGGCGAGCACGCCGGCGAGCACAACGGTGAACAGTTTGTCGAGATGGGCCCGGTTCATCAGCTCTCCCCGCAGGAGCCGGCCGTACGGACCTGATCAGAATGACCGGAACCGCCGCTTTAGCGACCATCTTCGGGGAAATGCGCAGAAAGTTCGCGGAAAAGGATGAACGTCAGGGCACCAACGCGGCAGCCAACGGCTGCACCGTCTCCTCGATCTCGTCGGCGACCCGCTGGAAGCACTGGTCGCCCCGACCCCACGGGTCGTCCAGGTCGTCGGTGGGCAGCGCCGACGTGCCCTGCCGGGCCGCGTCGGCGGCCGCCACGAGCGCCACCCCGCGCGCGTACACGGCCTCCGGCGTCGCCTCGGCCGGCGGCAACGCGGACCGGTCCAGCCCGCCGATCAGGCGGCCGAACTCACCCAGCACGAACGTGCGGGCGGCGGCGTCCGGCCGCAGCGCCACCACGTACTCCTGCTGGTCGGCGGTGGCGGCGAGCACCAGGTCGGCGGCGTCGATCAGATCCGAGCGCAGCCGGCGGGCGGCGAACCCGGCCACGTCACCGCCGCGCGCGGTCACCTGCCGGGCAGCCGGCGGGTTCATCTCCTCCCCGGCGTGCCAGCCGCCGGTGCCGGCACTGTGGCTGTGCACCAGCGCGTCCGACCCGGCCGGGTCGACACCGAGGCGGCCCAGCCGCTCCCGGACCGCGATCAGCAGCAGCCGCTCGGCCATCGGCGACCGGCAGATGTTGCCCATGCAGACGTGCAGGACGGTGAACGGCGGCACTCAGACCCCCCGTTCGTCGAGGATCTCCGGCACCACGTCACGCAGCTTCGCCAACGTCACCGCACCCTCGCGCAGCACCCGGGGCACCTCGCCGGTCAGGTCGACGATGGTGCTCGGCAGCGGGTCCACCGCCGGCCCGGCCTCCAGATAGGCCCGCACGCTGTAGCCGAGCTGGTCACGCGCCTCCTCGGCGGTCAGCGCGGCCGGCTGGCCGACCTTGTTGGCCGACGTCACCGCCATCGGCCCGGTCTCCCGCAGCACCTCCAACGCCACCGGGTGCAGCGGCATCCGCACCGCCACCGTGCCGCTGCTGTCCCCGAGATCCCACGCCAGGCTGGGCGAATGCTCCACCACGATGGTCAACGCGCCCGGCCAGAACGCCTCGACCAGGTCCCGCGCCGCGGTGGGCAGGGAGAAGACCAGGCCGTCGAGCGTGTGCCGGGAACCGATCAGCACCGGTGGCGCCTGCCGGGCGCCACCCTTGGTGTCCGCCAGGGCCTTGACCGCGTACGGCGTGAAGGCGTCCGCCCCGATGCCGTAGACCGTGTCGGTCGGCAGGACGACGAGTTCCCCGTTCTTGACCGCCTCGATGGCAGCGGCGATGCCGCGGTCCCGGTCGGCGGGCGACCGACAGTCGTAGAGCATCACGAGGAGTCAGTCTGCCACGCCGAGGCCCGGTCGGCGTGGGTGCCGTCCGCCCGCCGGGACGCGGTCGCCCACCGTGGCCGCCCGACCAGGTCCCGATGCTCCTCGACGCGCTGGTAGCGACCGTCGTCGGCGAGCAGGTCAGGCACCGCCGTGGCGTGCGTGTCGTCGTGCTCCACCCCGAGCACACCGCCCGGGTGCAACAGCGCGGCCGCCCGGGTCACCACCGGGCGGAGCACGGCCAACCCGTCCGCACCGCCGAACACCGCCTCGTCCGGGTCGTGCCCGGCCACCTCCGGCGGCACCGCCACCGACCGCGGCACGTACGGCGGGTTGCACAGCAGCACGTCCACCCGGCCGACCAGGTCGGCCAGCAGCCGCGGGTCGGTCACGTCGGCGACCACCACCTCGATCGGCCGGTCCCCCGCCGCGGCCCGCGCCGCGGCGTTGCGGCGCAGCCAGGTCAGCGCCGCCGGGGACCGCTCCACCGCCACCACCCGCGCCGAGGGCACCTCGTGGGCCACCGCGAGGGCGATCGCCCCGGAGCCGCTGCACAGGTCCACCACGAGCGGCGCGTCCCGCGCCCGGGCCTGTTCGACCCCCCACCCGGCGAGCAACTCCGTCTCCGGCCGGGGGACGAACACCCCGGCGCCGACCGCCAGCTCCAGGAACCGGAAACCGGCCACGCCGGTCAGGTGCTGCAACGGCTCCCGACCCACCCGCCGACGGACGAGCGCGTCCAGCCGGTCGCGCTGTGCCGGGGTGAAGCCGTCGGCCAGCGCCAGCCGGCCACGCGGCACCCCCAGCACGTGCGCTGCCAACTGCTCGGCCTCGGCCCGGGGCGCCGCCACGCCGGCCGCGGCGAGCGTCCGGGAGACGCGGGCGACCACGAGCGTCGGACGTTCGCGTTCTGTCCCTTCGGACGGGTGTTGCGGGAGTGTTGTCACGCAATAATCATGAAGCGTCGCGGCCCACCTCACGAGCGGGTGCGTCCGGGCGCACACGGCAGGGAGGTCTCGGGTGGGCTGGCTCGACCAGGTCGAGGACCAGGTTGATGCTCTCCGACGTGCCCGGTCGCTGCAGGAGGCCAGCCGTTCCGCCGAGGCGTGCGCCCTGCTCGACCGGGTCATCCGCACCACCGAGGACCCCTACGCCCGCGCCGACGCGCTGGTGCAGCGCCTGTCCGCGTTGATCAATCTCGGTCGCACCGCCGAGTTCACCCGCGCCGTCGAGGACGCCTCCGCCGCGGTCCGGGACCTGGCCGAGCCCTACCTGCACGGGCACCTCAACGCGCTCGCCGCGCTCGCCGCCCACCACCAGGGCGCGCTCGACAGGTGCGTGATGCACCTGGTCCGGGCCGCCCGCGCGTTGGGTGCCGACGACACGCCAGACCGGGACACCGCCTGGGGCTGGCACGACCTGGCCATGGCGTACTCATATCTCAGTTTCCACGGCCACGCGCTCGGCGCGATCGAACGCGCCCGGGAGGTCGGCCTGAGCGCGGGCATCCCGGAGGAGACGTTCGCCGCCCCGGGCATCCGGCTGCGCAACGCCGTGGCGTTGGACCACAACGGCGACAGCGACGGCTGCCTGCGGGTGCTGCGCGACGTGGCCGGCGACCTGGCCCGGTTCCTGCGCGGCGGGCGGGCCGACGACCTGCGCCCGAGCAGCCTGGCCGCCTACGGCTACGCCGCCGCCCGGCGGGCCGCGCTCGGCGACCGGGTGGAGTCCGCCGGGGACGCCGACCCCAACCGCCTGCTCGGTTTCGGCGGGGACAGCGCCCGCGCCCGCGACCTGCGTCAACTCGGTCAGGTCTGCCTGGCCGTCGCCGCCGGCCGCCCGATCGAGGCGGTCACCCGGCTGGACACGCTGCGGGTGTCCGACGAGACGCTGGGGGCGGCCGAGCCGCAACGGCTGCGCAGCATCGCGTTGGCCCGGGCCGGCGACCACGCCGGGGCGCACCGCGCCGACCGGCACGCGTTCCGGCTGGCCGCGCGGCGCAGCGACCGCCTCCGCGACGTCTACATCGACGGGATCGCCGCCCGCATCGACCACGAGGAGATGCGCCGCGAGGCCGCCCGCTACGAGGGCGAGGCGCTCACCGACCCGCTGACCGGCCTGCCCAACCGACGCCGGCTGGAGCGCTACCTGGGCGCGGTGGTGTCCCGCGGCGAGCGGGTGGTGGTCGGCGTCTGCGACCTCGACGGGTTCAAGGCGGTGAACACCCGGCACGGGCACCACTCCGGCGACCTGGTGCTGCAACGGGTCGCCGGTGTGATCAACCGGGTGATGCGGCGCGGTGACTTCGTGGCCCGCTACGGCGGCGACGAGTTCGTGGTGGTGCTGCCCGACACCTGCCGGTCCGAGGCGGTCGAGGTGGCGCGGCGGATCGAGGCGGCCGTGCGCACCGAGGACTGGGACGCCCTGGTTCCCGGCACCCCGGTCGGGGTGACCATCGGCTTCGCCGAGGTGGACGGCAGCACCACGGTCAGCGTCCGGGAGGCGTTGGGCACCGCGTTCGAGCTGGCCGACCGGGAGATGCTGCGGGCCAAGAGCCGACCGCGCGCGGGCTGACCGGCCGTCGGCCGGTCCCCCGCGCCAAGCCCGTCAGCGGCGGGACAGCTCGGTCTCGCCGGCCAGCCGGGCCGCCCGGTCCGCCTCGGTGAGGGCGTCGAGTACCCCGTCGAGCTCCCCCGCCAACGCCAGGTCGAGGTTGTACGCGGTGTAGCCGATGCGGTGGTCGGTGATCCGGTTCTGCGGGAAGTTGTAGGTGCGGATCCGCTCGGAGCGGTCCATGGTGCGCACCTGCGCCTTGCGGGCGTCCGACGCGGCCGCGTCGGCCTGCTCCTGGGCCGCGGCCAGCAAGCGGGCGCGCAGGATCCGCATCGCCTGCTCCCGGTTCTGCAGCTGCGACTTCTCGTTCTGGCAGGACACCACGATGCCGGTCGGCACGTGGGTGATCCGTACCGCCGAGTCGGTGGTGTTGACCGACTGCCCACCCGGGCCCGACGAGCGGAACACGTCGATGCGCAGCTCGTTCGGGTCGATGGTGACGTCCACGTCCTCCGCCTCGGGCAGCACCAGCACGCCCGCCGCGCTGGTGTGGATCCGCCCCTGCGACTCGGTCACCGGCACCCGTTGCACCCGGTGCACGCCGCCCTCCCACTTGAGCCGGGACCAGACTCCGTTGCCGCCCTCCGGCACGCCCCTGCTCTTGATCGCCAGCGAGACGTCCTTGACGCCGCCGAGGTCGGAGTCCTGGGCGTCGATCACCTCGGTGACCCAGCCGTGCCGCTCCGCGTACCGGGTGTACATCCGCAGCAGGTCGGCGGCGAACAGCGCCGACTCCTCCCCGCCCTCGCCGGCCTTGATCTCGACGATCACGTCCTTGGCGTCGTGCGGGTCGCGCGGGATGAGCAACTCGGCGAGCCGTTCCTCCAACACCGGCAGGGACGCGCCGATCGCCTCCGCCTCGGTCGCGAACGCCGGGTCCTCGGCGGCCAGCTCGCGGGCCGCGGTCAGGTCGGCGCGGGCCTGCGCCAGCTCACCGGCCGCCTTGTGCAGCGGGACCAGTTCGGCGTAGCGCCGACCGACCCGCCGGGCGGCGCCCTGGTCGGCGTGGATGGCCGGGTCGGCCAGCCGCTTCTCCAACTGGGCGTACTCGTCGAGGAGGGCGGCCAGGCGCTCGCTGCTCATGCTGCGGATGCTCCTTCGTCGTCGGCTGAACCGGCACAAACGGACGAACGCCCGCATCCGGCACGGGGCCGGACACGGGCGTCGTCGACGGAGCTACTTGGCCTTCTTGGCCTGAACCTTGGCGTACTTCTGCTGGAACTTCGCGACCCGACCGGCGGTGTCCAGCACGCGCTGCTTACCGGTGTAGAACGGGTGGCAGGCGCTGCAGGTCTCGACGCTGATGGCGCCGCCCTTGGCGGTGCTGCGGGTCGTGAACGTGCTGCCGCAGGAGCAGCGGACCTCGGTGGTCGCGTACTGCGGGTGGATGTTGGGCTTCATGTCGCCTCGGTCCTTTCGTCGGTGGTCGCCGGGTCGCCGTCGGTGCCCCCGTCGTCCGCGAGGGGCTCGGGCGTGAACCGGAACCGGTGGCCGATGGACCAGTCTGCCACGGGCGTCTTCCGCCCGACGCAGGAGGTCCGCCACCTCCAACACCGGTCTCCCGTCCGGCATTCCCACCCCCACCCCGCCCACTCCCGCGCGGCGCGGCGACCATGAGGTCGAACCGACGACATGTTCGTCCGGTTCCGGCCAACCTCATGATCGCCGCGGCGGGGTGGGTCAGGCGGCGGGGCGGGCGCGGGAGGCCGCGGTGCGGGCGGCGGTCCGCACCGTGGTTTCGGCCTTCACGCCGTTCACGGTCACCGTGAGCAGCACCTGGGCGCCGGGACGCAACGCGCTCAGTTGCCCGGTAACCGGGTCGAACCGGGCCACGTGCCAGGGCCGCACGCCGGTCACGCCACCGATGTGCAGGTTCGGCGAACCGGCCCAGTCCGCGCTGACCGGCGCGGCCACCGGCACCTGCCGGCCGCCGGGCTGGGTGAGCGTGGCCGCCACCTCGACCGGCGCGCCGGGGCGCACCTCGGCCGGGGCGGTCAGGGTGAGCCCGTCGACGTGCGCGTGCGTCTCCGCCGCCACCCACCGCGGCCCCTCGGCGAGCGGGTTACGACGGGCCCGCTCGGCCTCCCCCGGCGTCACCGGGTCCACCCCGAACTCGGTCCAGCCGGTGAACCCGCCGAGCGCGGCCGGCGTGGACGGTCCCTTGCCCGAATTGCCGTTGATCACGTACGGCACGCCGTCGACCCGGTCGGCGTGGAACGTGCCGACGTGCCCGTTGACCATCAGAGCGCCCTTGCCGGTGCGGTGCTGGAAGTCGGCGAGCCACTGCTCGACCAGCGCCGCCTCCTTCCGGTCGCCGAGTTGGCTGGCCTTGGCCGGGGTGGGATCGCGCGGCGGATGGTGGAAGAACACCGCGACGGAGCCCACCCCGCGGTCACCGGCCGCCTCGTCGAGCGTGCGGCGCAGCAACTCCACCTGGTCGAACCCGCCCCCGCGCAGCGACCCGGTGGCCGTGCTGAGGGTGACGAAGCGGGTCCCCCGGTGGTCGAACACCCGGGAGGTGTCCCCGAAGACGGCGCGGAAGTTGTCGATCGGCGCTCCCATGATCTCGTGGTTGCCCGGCACGTAGTGGTAGGGCACCTCGCCGCCGAGTTCCTCGTCGAGAATCCGCTTGGCCAGGGCGAAGTCCGCCGGATAGGCGGTGTCCACGAAGTCCCCGTTGATGATCAGGAAGTCCGGCCGGGCGGCGCGGACCTCGCGCAGCGTACGGCGGGCCTGGGCGACCAGGTCGCTGTCCGGGTTCGCGGCGACGAACTGCGCGTCGGAGAGCACCGCGAAGCGCCAGGGCGCCCCGTCCACGGTGCCGTCGCGCACCACCACCCGGTCGGTGCGGTTCGGCTCCGGCGGCGCCTGCACGTCCGGCGGCACCCGGGCCACCAGGTCGTCGATGACCACCTCGCTGCGGTACTGCTTGGCCGCGTCGGTCTCGGCGACGTAGAACCGGCGCACCCGCACCGGGTACTGCACGCCCGGCGGGACGGCGAACTCCACGTACTTCCAGCCGGTCCAGTCCAGGTACGGGCCGCGCAGCACGAACTGGGTGTCCTGCGCGTCGTGCAGGTGCAGGCTGGGCCACTCACCGGTGCCGTTGGCCTTGATCCACATGCCGAACGCCTGCGGCTGACCGGGCACGTCGATCCAGGCCGGCGGGTCGGCGTACGCCGCCCGGGTGCCGGTGGACTGGCCGAAGTCGTACGACATCCGCAGACCGGTGCCGGTGTGCCCCTCGGCCGGGGCGACCGAGCCGGCGGCCCGGGCCTGGCTGAACTTCCAGGACGCAGCGTCGTCGAAGCCGGCCACCGACACGTCGGTCAGCCCGACCGTCACCGGCAGGACCGTGGTGCGGCTGCCGACGCGGGCGGTGACCAGCGCCGAACCGGAGCCGGCGAGCGCCTTGACGGCCAGGTTGCCGTCGGCGGTGGGCGTGACGGAGAGCAGGTCGCGGTCGTACTCCAGCCTCAGGTCGGCCGGCTCGATCGGCGCGGTGTTCCCCTCCGCGTCGAAGCCGACCACGCCGAACAGGCCTGTGTCGCCGGCCTGGTCCAGGCCGACCCGGTCGACGGTGCCGTCGATGCGTTGCAGCGGGCCGAGCACGGTCAGGCCGATGGTGCCCCGGGCCGATCCACGCTCGGCGGTGACGGTGCTCCGGCCGGGAATGGCGGCCCGGAACACCCCGTCGCCGTTCACCCACCCGTGCGTGGCGCGCCAGCGCGGGTCGCCGGCCGCGGGGCCGTACGTCTCGTCGTAGCCGGCGGCGGTGAGCCGGCGGGTGAGGCCGGGGAAGACCCGGTCCGGCCGGCCGCCCCGGACCGGTGCCACGCCCGGTGCGGCGGTCGGGTCGCTGGCGGTCTCCAGCCAGTAGCCGGTGAGCCGGCCGCTGCCCTTCGGGGCGTAGACGGCCAGCCCGTTGGGCACCGGCCGCTCGCTGCCGTCGGACGGGCTGTTCTCCACCTGGACCGTCGCCGCGCCGGGTTCGCGGGCGAGCAGGGTGGAGGAGCCGCCGCCGTCGAGGTTGAGCGCGTCGGCGGCGCCCAGCTCGACCATCATCCGGCCCATCTCGGTCTGGGTGACGCCGCGGCTGTCCACCTGCCGACCGTCCACCGTCAACATGATCATCTTGCGGCCGTCGGCGGAGAAGCCCACCGCCGTACGCGGGGCCAGCGACTGGTCGGCGATCTGCTGCACCGCGCCGCCGCGGACCAGCACGTTGCCGCCGCCCACGGCGGCGCGCAGGTCAGCGCCGTCGGAGGCGCGCGGACGCCAGGACACGTCCACCGTGTCGCCGGGTCGCAGTGCGGCGAGCGCGGCGGCCCCGGCCTCGCGGCCGAGCAGCACGGTGCTGCCCGCCGGGATCGGCCCCTGCCCGGCGGTGTCGGCCACGGTCGACACCCGGCCGCCGGTGAGGGTGACCTCGACCACCCGTGTCGCGCCGTCCACCGCCCGCTGCCGCGGGTACGACCCCCAGAGCGGGGTGAAGACGCCCACGCCGTCGCGCTGCACCATGTTGTTGAACTGGGTCAGCGGCACCGGGCCGGTGGGCAGCGTCGCCGCGCCCTCGAAGCCGACCTGGACGACCCGGCCGATGCCCTGGGCGCTGATCCCGACCGCGTTGGGGTGCCCGGCGACCGGCGACTGCACCAGTTCGCCGGAGCGGACGCCGACGCCCTGGGCGGCACCGGAGTTGTTGATGTCGAAGAAGTCACCGTTGACCGCGGCCACGGCGCGGGAGCGGTCCACCGCGGCGCGCAGCGGCTCGTTCCGGGTGACCTCGCCGGAGTTCACGTAGTCCACGGTCAGACCGCCGGACAGGTCGGCGGTGAGGGCGTCGGCGCGCAGCCAGCCGGCGGCGTCGTACCTGTCGAAGGACGTCAGGGCGAGACCGGGGGCGACCGGGCGGGTGGTCTTGGCGGTCTCCAGACCGCCGGCCGGTTCCACCCCGGCCAGCGCGACCGCGGGATCGGGACGGGAGGAGGCGGCCGGCGCGTCCTCGGCGACGGTGGCGACCGACGGCGCGACGGGGGCCGGCGCGGCGGCCGTGGCTGCCGTCGGTGCCGGCGTGGTGAGTGTGAGCAACGGCGTCAGCAGCAGGACGCCGGTGAGACGAGCGGGTCGACTGCGGATTCGCATGGACCACAGTCAACCCGACGGTGAACAGAAGTTTCAATACCTGACGCATGAACCGTAGAAATACTTCAGATACGCGCCGGACCCCGACACGCCACGAGGGGCACGGCCGCTCGGCCGTGCCCCTCGTCGTCGGATCCGTCAGCTCACTCGCCCGGAGTGGACTTCGCGATCTGCATCAGGAACTCGATGTTGGTGCGGGACTTCTTGAGCCGGTCCAGCAGGAGGTCGAGCGCCGCCTGCGAGTCCAGCGAGTGCAACACCTTACGGAGCTTGTGGATGATCGCCAGCTCCTCCGGCGCGAGCAGGACCTCCTCCTTGCGGGTGCCGGAGGGGTTGATGTCGATCGCCGGAAAGACCCGCTTGTCGGCGATCTTCCGGTCCAGCTTCAGCTCGGCGTTGCCGGTGCCCTTGAACTCCTCGAAGATGACCGTGTCCATCATGGAACCGGTCTCCACCAGCGCGGTGGCGAGAATGGTCAGCGAACCGCCGTTCTCGATGTTGCGCGCCGCGCCGAGGAACCGCTTCGGCGGGTAGAGCGCGGTCGAGTCGATACCACCGGACATGATCCGGCCACTCGCCGGCGCCGCCAGGTTGTACGACCGGCCGAGCCGGGTCACCGAGTCGAGCAGCACGACCACGTCGTGGCCGAGCTCGACCAGTCGCTTGGCCCGCTCGATGGCGAGTTCGGCGACCGTGGTGTGGTCCTGCGGCGGACGGTCGAACGTGGCCGCGATGACCTCGCCCTTCACCGACCGCTGCATGTCGGTGACCTCTTCGGGTCGCTCGTCGACGAGCACCACCATCAGGTGGCACTCCGGGTTGTTGGTGGTGATCGCGTTCGCGATCGCCTGCAACACCATCGTCTTACCCGCCTTCGGCGGTGAGACGATCAGCGCCCGCTGGCCCTTGCCGATCGGCATGACCAGGTCGATGACCCGGGTGGTGAGGATGTGCGGCTCGGTCTCCAGCCGCAGCCGCTCCTGCGGGTAGAGCGGGGTGAGCTTGTAGAACTCCGGCCGGCGCCGCGCCTCGTCCGGCTCCATCCCGTTGATGGTGTCCAGCCGGACCAGCGGGTTGTACTTGTCGCGCCGTTGCTCGCCGTCCCGGGCGGCCCGCACCGCGCCGGTGATCGCGTCACCGCGGCGCAGCCCGTACTTCTTGATCTGGGACATCGAGACGTACACGTCGTTCGCGCCGGCCAGGTAGCCGGTGGTCCGGACGAAGGCATAGTTGTCGAGCACGTCGATGATGCCGGCGACCGGGACGAGCACGTCGTCCTCGCCCACCTGCGGCTCGCGGCCGCCACCGTCACTACCCTCGACCCGCTCGCCCCGGCCACGCCGGCGGTCCCGGAACCGGCTGCGCCGGCCCCGCCGGCCGCCCTCGCCGTCGTCGTCGCCGTCGTTGTCCCGCTCGGTGCGCTGACCCCGGTCGTTACGGTCACCACGATCGTTACGGTCACCACGATCGTTGCGGTCACCACGATCGTTGCGGTCACCACGATCGTTGCGGTCACCCCGGTCGGCACGCTCGCCCCGGTCGTTGCGGTCACCCCGGTCGGCACGCTCGCCTCGATCGGCACGCTCGCCCCGGTCGTTGCGGTCGTTGCGCTCGGCACGATCGCCCCGCTCGGCACGCTCACCCCGATCGGCACGCTCGTTGCGGTCGCCGCCGCGCTCGGCACGGTCGCCCCGCTCGGCACGCTCGCCGCCCCGGTCGGCACGCTCGCCGCCCCGATCGGCACGCTCGCCGCCGTGCTCGGCACGGTCGCCCCGCTCGGCACGCTCGCCGCCCCGGTCGGCACGCTCGGCACGCTCGCGGCCCCGGTCGGCACCGCGCTCGGGCCGCTCGCCGGTCTCGACGGGAGCCTCCTCGGCGCGCGTCTCGACCGGTCGTGCCTCGGCAGGCTGCACCTCGGCCGGTCGGCTCTCGGTGGTCGCGGCGGACGCCCGGGTGCGCCGCGCACGGGTACGCCCCTCGGTCACCTCGGCGACCGGTGCCGGCTCGGCGGCGCGTGCTCCGGTCCGCTCCTCACGGACCTCGGCGTGCACCTCCTCGCGGGCGGGGGCGGCAGAGGCCGCGACCTCGGCACGTGGTCGAGGGGTCCCGGCAGCGCCGCCCTGCTGCCGCTCGGTGATCGCACTGATCAGCTCACCCTTGCGCATGCGAGCCGTACCAGAGATGCCGAGCGAAGCGGCCAGGCTCTGCAGTTCCGGCAGCAGCATCGCCGACAGGCCGGTGCCGCTACGCCGACGGCGCGTGGGGGCGGCGGTGGTGGCATCGCCAGCGACGTTGGAAACATCCGACGTCACGTCGGTGGTGTCGCTCAATGGATTCCTTCCCTCGATAGGCCGGGGCTGCCCGGAGTCGTGGAGCCAGGTGGCCGGGCGGCCTCGGTGCACCCGCCTCGCATGGACGCGTCGCGGGAGTCTGTGACACAGCAGCCGGTGGTTTCCCGGCTCACCACCATCGGTGAGCAGGTCTCGCCGCCTGCGGCGACCTGTGGAAACTGCGGTGCGGCGTGGGCCTTTGGCAGGGGTGACGGGCTGACCGCCGAGAGCTTCGGGGGTGCGCCGAACCGCAGGAAGATCGCATGCTTCGCGGCTGTGCTCGGTCTAGAGCGTAATCAACTCTTCCGACCTGCGGCAACAGGGTCCCGCTCGGCGTGTCAAAGTCTACCCCGGGAAACCCGGGCGCCGCTGACATCTATCGGCAACTCCCAGCGGCGCCAGTCTGTTCCCGGAACGAATCCCGCCGGCACCGGGGAGAGGGCCAGCACGGTCGGCCCGGCCCCGCTGACCACGGCGGCCACATCCGCCCCACGCAGCGCCTCCACCAGCGCCGCCGTGGCCGGCAACCCCGGCGCCCGCTGCTCCTGGTGCAGCCGGTCGACGGTGGCCGGCAGCAACAGCGCCGGATCGGCGGTCAACGCGTGCACCAGCAGCGCCGCCCGGCCCGCGTTGGACGCCGCGTCGGCGTGCGGCACGGTGGCCGGCAACGCGGCCCGGGCCACCGAGGTCAACCCCCGCTCGGCCGGCACGAAGACGGTCGGCCGGACGGCCGGCGCCACCGGCAACGACACCGCCCGCGCGCCGGCCGGCTCGGTCCAGGCGATCGTGAAGCCGCCGAGCAGGCACGGCGCGACGTTGTCGGGATGCCCTTCCAGCTCCGCCGCCAGGCGCAGCGCGGCCCCGTCGTCCAGCCGCCGGTCGCCGTCGACGACCAACGCGCGGGCCGCCAACACCCCGGCCACGATGGCCGCCGACGAGGAACCGAGCCCACGGGCCTGCGGGATGCGGTTGACGCACTCCAGCGCCAGACCGGCCGGCTGCCCGCCCAACTCGTCGAACGTGGCCCGCATCGCGGTCACCACCAGGTGCCGCTCGTCCGCGGGCAACTCGCCGGCGCCCTCACCGGTCACCGCCACCCGGACTCCCCCGCCGGTCACTTCGGCCGTGACCTCGTCGTGGCGGCCGAGAGCCAGCCCGAGCGCGTCGAAGCCGGGACCCAGGTTGGCGCTGGTCGCGGGCACCCGGACCCGGACCGGGCCGGAGGCGAAGGTGGTGGACACCGGCCCATGCTAGGACGTCGCCGCGGCCGGCCGGCCGGATCGCCCGGACCGTGGGACCGGCGACCCACGCCTCAGCCCGCGCGATCGGGGGTCGGGACGTCCACCGGATCGGTGAGCGAGAGCCGCCGGGTGGCGAACCGCCAGCCGATCGCGTAGACCACCGTGACCAGGCCGCAGCCGGCCAGCACGGTGCGCTCGTCCACCCGGTCCACCACCAGCGCGACCACCAGTTGGCTGACCGCGATGGCGAGCGTCGCCAGCATCATGTCGGTGGCGAAGACCCGGCCGCGCAGCCGGTCCGGCACCTCGCCCTGCAACGCGTAGTTGGACAACACCCAGTTGCTGCCCCCGCCCAGGTGCGCCAGGAAGACCAGGACCAGCACCAGCGGGAACCAGGAGACCAGCGAGGCGCCCAGGTAGGCCAGGCCGTACATCGACATGGACAGGGCCAGGCCGGTGAGCAGCCAGGCCCGGTTGCTGAGCACCCGGCGGGTCAGCAGCGGCCCGACCAACGCGCCGGCGCCCCGGGCGGCGAAGAGCAGGCCCGCACCCACCGCCCCGACCCCGTACACCCCGGCGAGCAGCGGGAAGACGGTGAGCACCCCGTTGCCCAGGCCGACCGCCGACTTCACCGTGACCAGCGCCAGCACGCGTGGACGGTGGGCGATGTAGCGCAGCGCCTCGCGGATCGCTGCCCAGGTGCGCGGCACCGCGGCCGCCGGATCCCGGGGGGCCTGCAACGGGCGGCGGATGAGCGCGGCCAGACCCGCCGCGGCGGCCAGAGCCGCGGCGGCCACCCAGAAGCTGACGTACGGGCCGGAGACGGCGCTCAGGATGCCGCCGAGGGAGGCGCCGACCACGGTCATCGTGCCCCAGGCCGAACCGGCCACCGCGTTGCCCGCCGCCAGGTCCTCCGGGTCGACCACGTTGGGCAGGGCGGCCTGGGCGGCGGGCGAGTAGAACGCCTTCGCCACCGCCACCAACGCGATCGCCGCCAGCGCCAGCCAGGCCGTCCCGGCGCTGCGCACGCCGAGCAGCAGCAGGACCCCGACCAGCGCGGCCACGTTGGCCGCCATCATCACCCGGCGGCGGTCGAGCCGGTCGGCGACCGTGCCCGCGTACGGCAGCAGCAACGCGGTGGTGCCGGTGTCCACCGCGAGCACCAGCGCGCCCCAGATCCCGCTGCCGGTCAGGTCGGGCAGGAGCACCAGCAGCGGCACCATGACGAACCAGTCGGCGCCGAACACCACCAGCTCGGCGAGGAACAGGTTACGGAAGTCACGGTTACGGGCAACGAGCGACAGAGCGGGCGACACGCCGGCACCCTACCGGGCCGCCTCCTGGGCGGCAGCGCGGCGCAGCAGGTCGGAAACCGTGACGAAAGTGTAACCCCGGGCCCGCAGCCCGCCGATCATGTCGGGCAGGCCCCGCAGCGCGACACGTCTGCGCTCGTCGCCCACGTCGTGCGCGAGCAGGATCGTGCCGGGACGCACGTCACCGACGATCCGCCGGGCGTGCCCGACCGGGTCGTGCGGGAACTCGCCCTCGACCATCTGCAGCGACCAGAGCACCAGCCGGTAGCCCAGCCGGGCCGACGCGTGCAACACCGCCCCGCCCAGGTGGCCCCAGGGCGGGCGGAGCAGGCGCGGCACCATCCCGACCGCCGCGCTTATCGCGTCGTGACTGCGGCGCAGGTCGTCGTACGCGGTCGCGGCGTCCATCCGGGCCAGGTCCCCGTGCGCCCAACTGTGGTTGCCGACCTCGTGCCCGGTCATCCGGCCCCGCACCAGCGCGGCGTGCTCGCGGGCCCGCGCACCGACCAGGAAGAACGTCGCCGGCACCCGGTGCTCGGCCAACGTGTCAAGCACCGACGGGGTCCACTGCGGCAGCGGGCCGTCGTCGAACGTCAGGGCCACCAGCGGCTCGGTGGTGCGGGCGCCCCAGACGACCTGCACGTCGCCTCCGCCCACGTCCTGGCGGCGGTTGCCGAGCGTGGCGCCGGCCGGGCCGCCGCCGAGCGGAAGCCGACGGTCGGCCACCCAGGTGCTCTCCACGGTCGCGGCGCACCCGAGCGCGGCGCCACCGAGCAGCAACGCGGACCGGCGCAACACGGTGCGTCGGCTCCACCGGAATCCGCCGTCGGCCATCCCCGCCTCACACGCTCCGTAAGCAATCTCTCGCGGAGCGTACCGCCTGCGCAGGGCCGGAAGGCGTCCATCGGCACCGTGCGGACGGGGGCCGGCCGGACGCACGTGCGCCGGCCGGCCCCGCCCACCCCTCAGTCGGTGGGGGGCAGCGGAGATCGGCGGCTCTTCGGCAGGCGCAGCACCTCGAACTGGTCCGTGCCGTCGACGAGCGCGCCGGACGGGCGGGACGGCGTTGGGGCGACCTCGGCCCGCCGCTGCCCGCCACCGACGCCGGCCGGCACCGGGGCCGGCTCCTCGACCGGCTCGGCCGGCTCCGCGGCGCCCCGGCGGCGGGCCCGGAAGGAACCCTTCGTGTGCTCCACCATCGTGTAGAGCGTCGGCACCAGCACCAGCGTCAGCAACGTGGAGCTGAGCAGGCCACCGATCACCACGATCGCCAACGGCTTGGAGATGAAGCCGCCCTCACCGGTCAACCCCAACGCCATCGGCAGCAGCGCGAACACGGTGGCGATCGCGGTCATCAGGATCGGTCGCAGCCGCCGCCGGCCACCCTCGACCACGGCCTCGGTCACGCCCATGCCCTGTGCCCGGTACTGGTTGATCAGGTCGAGCAGCACGATCGCGTTCGTCACCACGATGCCGACCAGCATGAGCACGCCGATCAGCGCCGGCACGCCCAGCGGCGTCCCGGTCACCAGCAACAGGCCGATCGCCCCGGTCGCGGCGAACGGCACCGAGATCAGCAGGATCAGCGCCTGGGTCAGGCTGCGGAACGTCGCCACCATGATCAGGAAGACGATGGCGATCGCCGCCAGCACCGCCAGACCGAGGTCCGCGAACGCGTCCGCCTGGTCGGCGCTCACCCCGCCGATCACGTACGTGGCACCCGGCACGTCCAACGCGTCCAGCCGCTCCCGCAGCTCCTGACTGGTGGCGCCCAGGTTCGAGCCGGTCGCCGTGCCGGTGACCGAGACGCTGCGCTCACCGTCGATCCGGGTCACCTGCTGCGGACCGTCGACCTGGTTGACGTCCGCGACCGCGTCCAGCGGCACCGCGCCCACCCGCAACGCGCGCAGCTCCGCCACGGTCAGCGGTGGACGGGCCCCGCTGCTCAACACGACGGTCTGCGTCGTCCCGTCCAACGTGACCTGACCCAGCGGCGCACCCCGGTACGTCTGCGCGACGAGCTGCCCGACGGCCGCCTCGGTGAGACCCGCGCGGGCCGCGGCGACCCGGTCCACGGTCACCTCCACCCGGGGCACCCGGGTGGCCAGGCTGGTGGTGACGTCCTCGATGCCGGGCGTACCGGCCATCGCCCCGCGTGCCGCCTCCGCGCCCCGGGCCAGCGCCTGCGGGTCCGCGGCCTGCACCACCACCTCGACCTGGTTGGCCGAGGTGCTCTGCCCGCCGCCGAACGTCAGCTCGCCCACCTCCGGGCCGAGCGCGTCGAACTCCTTGCGCAGGGCCTCCCGCACCTCGGTGGCGTCCGTGTCGTCGGTCAGCGCCAACGACCAGGTGGCCGCGTCGCTGCCGCCCCCGGCGAACGGGTTGTCGCCGCCGCCGGCGCTGACCTGGTAGGTCTCCACCCCCGGCGTACGCCGCAGCACCTCCTCGACCCGGGCGGCGGCCCGGTCGGTGCCGGCCAGTGAGGTGCCGGCCGGCATCTCCTGGCGGATGGCGAGCGTGTCCTGGCCGGAGTCGTCCAGGAAGTTGGTCTCCAGCTTCTGCGCCAACCCGAAGGTCCCCAGGAGCACCAGCAGCCCCAGCCCCACGGTCGCCCATCGGGTCTTGCGGGACCGGGTGGCGAACCCGATGACCGGCAGGTACGCCCGCTGGAGCGGATTGCGCAGCTCCTTCTCCTCGGCGGCCCGGCGGTCGGCGTCGTCGGCCACCCGGCCGCGCGGACGAAGGAACCAGTACGCGAGCACCGGGATCACGGTCAGCGACACCAGCAGGGAGGCGAGCAGCGCCACCGTCACGGTGATCGCGAACGGGGCGAAGAGCTGCCCGACGAAGCCGCCCACCAGGGCGATCGGTGCGAACACGGCGACCGTGGTGAGCGTGGACGCGGTCACCGCGCCGGCCACCTCCCGGACCGCGGTGAGGATGGCCTCCCGCTTCGGTTCGCCGTACTCCAGGTGCCGTTTGATGTTCTCCAACACCACGATGGAGTCGTCCACCACCCGGCCCACCGCGATGGTCAACGCGCCGAGGGTGAGCAGGTTGAGCGAGTAGTCGCCGACCCAGAGCGCGATCAACGCCACCAGCACCGACAGGGGGATGGACACCGCGGTGACCACGGTGGACCGCACCGAGAGCAGGAAGACCAGGATCACCACCACGGCCATGACCAGGCCCAGCAGGCCCTCGGTGGTGAGGCTCTCGATGGACCGCTCGACGAACGGTGCCTGGTCGAACACCACGGTCAACTCGGCGCCGGCCGCGGCCGACAACTCGTCCAGCCGGTCCCGGATGTCGTGCGAGATGTCGACCGCGTTGCCGTCCGGGCTGGCGGTGATCGCGATGCCGAGGCTCGGCTTGCCGTTGGTGCGGGTGAACGAGGTCGCCGGGGCGAGCTGCTGCTCCACCCGGGCCACGTCGCCGAGACGTACCGGGGCGGCGGGGGCGGTGGTGAGCACGACACCGCGCAAATCGTCCAGGGTCCGGATCGGGTTGCCCACCTGCACCGGCAGCGACCGGTCGCCGTCGGCGAGCGCGCCGGCCGGCACGGCCACCCCGTTGGTCTTCAGCGCCTGCCCGATCGCGGCCGGCGACACCCGGGCGGCGGCCAGCTTCGCCGGGTCCGGCGTGATCGTCACCACCTGGTCGCGGGCGCCTGTGACGTCCACCGAGCGGACCCCGTCCAACGCCTCCAGCTCGGGTACGACCGAGGCACGCAGCTTCTCCGCCAGCGCCCGCTCGTCACCGTCGCCCGTGGCGGCCACCACCACGGCCGGCAGGTCGTCCGTGCTGCCGGCGATGACCTGCGGGTCGACGCCCTCGGGGAGCTGCGAGTCGATCCGGCTCAGCGCGGTCTCCATCTTGTTGACCACGTCGTCCAGGTCGGTGCCGAACGCGTACTCCACCTGGACCGTCGCCGCGCCCTCACGGGAGGTCGAGGTGACCTTCTCCAGGCCGGGGATGCCCCGGAGGCTGTTCTCGATCGGCTCGGCCACCTGCGACTCGACGATCTCCGGCGCGGCGCCCGGGAACGGCGCCACGATGAACGCGGCCGGAAACTCCAGCGACGGCAGCAGCTGCTGCTTCAGCGACGGCACGGCGAACGCCCCGAACGCCGTGGTCACCAACGCGATGAGGGCGATCAGGCCCCGGTTGGCGAGACTGAATCTGGCGAGCAGCGACATCGGCGTTACTCACTCCTGAAGAGGGAAGGATGCGGGGGTCCCTGAGTCTGCCGCACGCGCCCCGCACCCACCCTTGTGGGGTGTCCCCCGACAGCACCACCTCCCCGGGCCGGGGACGGCCAGGAAGCGGGTGGGTCAGGCCAGATCGAGGGAACGGGCGGCGGCCAGCGCGTCGTTGGCGATGGTCACCGGCACCGGCGCGGTCGAGATGGCCCACTCCGGGTCCTTCAGCCCGTGCCCGGTGACGGTGCAGACCACCCGGGACCCGGCCGGCACCCGGCCGGCGGCGGCCTGCTGGAGCAGACCGGCGACGCTGGCGGCGCTGCCCAGCTCGACGAAGACACCGACCTCGCGGGCCAGCAGCCGGTACGCCGACAGGATCTCCCGGTCGGTGACCGCCGAGATCAACCCGTCGGAGGCGTCCCGCGCGTCGATGGCCTTCGTCCAGCTCGCCGGGTTGCCGATCCGGATGGCGGTGGCGATGGTGGACGGCTCCGGCACCACCTGGCCGGTGACGATCGGGGCGGCCCCGGCCGCCTGGAAGCCGTACATCCGGGGTGCCTTCGTCGCGTTGCCGTCGCGTAGGTCCTCGGAGTAGCCCATCCAGTACGCGGTGATGTTGCCCGCGTTGCCGACCGGCAGGCAGTGGATGTCGGGCGCGTCGCCGAGCGCCTCGACGATCTCGAAGGCGGCGGTCTTCTGCCCGTGCAGCCGGTCGATGTTGACGGAGTTGACGAGCGCGACCGGATAGTCCTGGGCGAGCTTGCCGGCCAGGCCGAGGCAGTCGTCGAAGTTGCCCTGCACCTGGAGCAGCTTCGCGCCGTGCACCAGGGCCTGGGCCAGCTTGCCCAACGCGATCTTGCCCTGCGGCACGAGCACGGCGCAGGTGATCCCGGCGCGGGCCGCGTACGCGGCGGCCGAGGCGCTGGTGTTGCCGGTGGAGGCGCAGATGATCGCCTTGTCGCCGGCCTCGACGGCCTTGGAGACGGCGACGGTCATGCCCCGGTCCTTGAACGAGCCGGTCGGGTTCGCCCCCTCGACCTTGAGCCACACGTCCGCGCCGACCCGGGCGGAGAGCACCGGCGCCGGCAGCAGCGGCGTGTTGCCCTCGTGCAGGGTGACGACGGGAGTCGCGTCGGTGACCGGCAGCCGATCCCGGTACGCCTCGATCAGTCCCCGCCACATGTCGCGCTCCTCGCCTCCGTCGCCCCGCGCCGGGGCATACCAACAGCCTGGACCAGCCGTCGCGGCCAGCCAAGGCCACACCCTGCCCTAACCATCAGGCGGGATGTGGGTCACGCGCCGCCCTCGACCCGCAGCACGCTCGTCACCGAGCGGACGATGTCCAGCCCGCGCAGCTCCCCCACCGTGGCCGCGAGCGCCGCGTCCGGGGCGACGTGGGTGACGATGACCAGTTCGGCGTCCCCGCCGGCCGGCCCCTGCCGGACCGTGGCGATGGACACCTCGTGCCGGGCGAAGACGCCGGCCACCCCGGCCAGCACACCCGGACGGTCGTCCACCTCAAGGCTGATGTGGTAGCGGGTGAGCGCCTCGCCCATCGGGCGTACCGGCAGGTCCGCGTACGCGGACTCGCTTGCCGCGCGTACCCCGGCGAGGCGGTTGCGGGCCACCGCCACCACGTCGCCGAGCACGGCGCTGGCGGTGGGCGCGCCACCGGCGCCCCGGCCGTAGAACATGAGCTGCCCGGCCGCGTCGGCCTCGACGAAGACCGCGTTGTACGCGTCGCCCACGCCGGCCAGCGGGTGGGTCAGCGGGATCATCGCCGGGTGCACCCGGACGTTCACGGTCTCCCGCCCGGCCGGGTCGACGCCCCGGGCGGCGATGCAGAGCAGCTTGATGGTGCAGCCCATCGCCTTGGCGCTGGCCATGTCGGCGGAGGTCACCTCGGTGATGCCCTCGCGGTGCACGTCGGCGGCGGTCACCCGGGTGTGGAACGCCAGGGAGGCGAGGATGGCGGCCTTGGCGGCGGCGTCGAAGCCCTCCACGTCGGCCGTCGGGTCGGCTTCCGCGTACCCCAGCTCGGTGGCCTCCTCCAGCGCCTCGGCGAAGCCGGCGCCGGTGGCGTCCATGGCGGAGAGGATGAAGTTAGTGGTGCCGTTGACGATGCCGGTGACCCGGGTGATCCGGTCGCCGTGCAGCGACTCGCGCAGCGGGCGCAGCAGGGGGATGGCCCCGGCGACGCTGGCCTCGTAGTAGAGGTCGGCACCGCCCTCGGCGGCGGCGTCGTGCAGGGTCGCGCCGTCCTCGGCGAGTAGCGCCTTGTTGGCGGTGACCACGCTCTTGCCGGCACGCAGCGCCTCGACCAGCCAGCCGCGGGCCGGCTCGATGCCGCCGACGACCTCGACCACCACGTCCACGTCGTCGCGCTTGACCAGCCCGAGCGCGTCGGTGGTGAACAGCGCCGGGTCGACCGGCAGGTCGCCCCGGTCACGGCCGAGGCGGCGTACGCCGATGCCGACGATCTCCAGCGGGGCGCCGATCCGGGCGGCGAGGTCGGCGGACTGCTCGTGCAGCAGTCGCACCACGTCGCTGCCCACCGTGCCGCAACCGAGCAGCGCCAAGCGAACCGGTGAGGTCATCCCACATCCAATGCGAGCAGGTCGTCTTCGGTTTCCCGGCGGACGATCAGCCGGGCCTGGCCGTCCCGGACGGCGACGACCGGGGGCCGCGGGACATGGTTGTAGTTGCTGGCCATGCTCCGGCAGTACGCCCCGGTGCCGGGCACCGCGACAAGATCTCCCGGCTGCACGTCGGCGGGCAGGAATTCATCCTTCACCACGATGTCCCCGGACTCACAATGCTTTCCCACCACGCGGGCGAGCAGGGGCTCCGCCGCCGACGTGCGGTTGGCCACCGTCGCCGAGTAGGACGCGTCGTAGAGCGCGGTACGGATGTTGTCGCTCATCCCCCCGTCCACGCTCACGTACGTCCGGAGCCCGTCGAGGCCCTTCACGGTCCCGACCTCGTAGAGCGTGAACACGGCCGGGCCGACGATCGCCCGGCCCGGCTCGACGGACAGGTGCGGCACGGCCAGGTTCTCCGCCGCGCACTCCCCGTCGACGATCTTGCGGAGTCGCTTGGCCAGCTCGTGCGGCGACGACGGGTCGTCCTGGGTGGTGTACGCGATGCCGAAGCCGCCGCCCAGGTCCAGCTCGGGCAGCTCCACGCCCCGGGCGTCGCGGATCTGCGCCTGGAGGGCGAGCACCCGGCGGGCGGAGACCTCGAAGCCGCTGGCGTCGAAGATCTGCGAGCCGATGTGCGAGTGCAGCCCGCGCAGCTCCAGCACGTCCTCGTCGAGGATCGCCAGCGCCGCCGCGGCGGCGGCGCCGCCGGCCAGCGAGAAGCCGAACTTCTGGTCCTCGTGGGCGGTGGCGATGAACTCGTGGGTGTGCGCCTCCACGCCGACGGTGACCCGCAGCAGCACCCGTGGGCGTACCCCACGCTCGCGGGCCAGCGCGGTGAGCCGGTCGATCTCGGCGGTCGAGTCGACGATGAGCCGGCCCACCCCGGCGTCGACCGCCCGGGTCAGCTCGGTCACCGACTTGTTGTTGCCGTGGAAGCCGATCCGCTCCGGCGGCATCCCGGCCGACAGCGCGGTGGCCAACTCACCGCCGGTGCACACGTCGAGGAACAGCCCTTCCTCGGCGATCGCGCGGACCACCGCGCGGCAGAGGAACGCCTTGCCCGCGTAGTAGACGTCCGCGTCCGGGAACGCCGCCCGGAACTCGCGGCAGCGCTCCCGCAGGTCGTCCTCGTCGAGCACGTACGCCGGGGTGCCGTACTCGGCGGCCAGGTCGCGCACGTCCAGACCGGCGACGGTCAGCGCCCCGGCCGGACCGCGCGTCACGTGCCGCGGCCACAGCCGCGGCACCAGGGCGTTGACGTCGGCGGGGGGACGCAGCCAGGCCGGCTCCCGCTGACCGATCTCACCGTGCAGTGCGCCTGCCTCGTGTGCGCGCATGACTACATCCGCTCCGGCGCGGACACCCCGAGCAGGTGCAGGCCGTTGGCGATGACCACCCGGGTGGCGTCGTTGAGCCAGAGCCGGGCCCGGTGGGTGTCGGTGGTCTCCTCGTCGCCCTGCGGGGCGATCCGGCAGTTGTCGTAGAACCGGTGGTAGGCCGGGGCGACGCTCTCCTCCAGGTAGCGGGCGATGCGGTGCGGCTCGCGCAGCTCGGCGGCGGTGGCCACCACGGCGGGGAACTCGGCAAGCGCCTTGAGCAGCTCGTTCTCCTTCTCGTGACCGAGCAGCTCCGGGTGGAAGGACGCGCCGTCGCCGCGGGTCAGGCCGATCTCGGCCGCGTTGCGGGCCACACCGGCGGTGCGGGCCGCGACGTACTGCACGTAGTAGATCGGGTTGTCGTTCTTGGCCCGGGTCCACAGCTCGACGTCGATGTCGATGGGCGAGTCGGCCGAGTAGCGGGCCAGCGCGTAGCGGGCGGCGTCCACGCCGATCGCGTCTACCAGGTCCTCCAGGGTGACCACTGTGCCGGCGCGCTTGCTCATCCGCACCGGCGCGCCGTCGCGGACCAGGTTGACCATCTGGCCGATGAGGATCTCCAGGCTGCGGGCCGGGTCGTCGCCGAAGCAGGCGGCCATCGCCTTCATCCGGCCGATGTAGCCGTGGTGGTCGGCGCCCAACATGATCACGACCTGTTCGAAGCCGCGTTCCCGCTTGTCCAGGTAGTAGGCGCAGTCGGCGGCGAAGTAGGTCCACTCGCCGTTGGACTTGCGCAGCACCCGGTCCTTGTCGTCACCGAAGTCGGTGGTGCGCAGCCAGGTGGCGCCCTCGGACTCGAACACGTGCCCCTGCTCCCGCAGCCGGGTCAGCGCCGCCTCCAGCGCGCCCCGGTCGTGCAGGTCCTTCTCGTTGAAGTAGGTGTCGAACTCCACGCCGAAGTCGCGCAACGAGGACTTGATCTCGGCGAACATCAGCTGGACGCCCTCGGCCCGGAACACGTCCTGCGCGGCGCCCTCGGGCAGGTCGAGCACGTCCGGCCGGAGGCGGATCACGTCGGCGGCGATCTCGGCGATGTACGCGCCTCCGTAGCCGTCCTCCGGCGCCGGCTCGCCCCGGGCGGCGGCCAGCAGCGAGCGGGCGAACCTGTCGATCTGGGAGCCGGCGTCGTTGAAGTAGTACTCCGTGCCCACGTCGGCGCCGGTGGCGCGGAGCAGGCGGCTGAGCGCGTCACCGACGGCCGCCCACCGGACCCCACCGATGTGCACCGGGCCGGTCGGGTTCGCCGAGACGAACTCCAGGTTGATCCGCTGGCCGGCGAGGGTGTCGCTGCGCCCGTACGCCGGGCCGGCCTCGACGATGACCTTGGCGAGCTGACCGGCGGCGGCCGCGTCGAGCCGGATGTTGAGGAAGCCCGGCCCGGCGATCTCCACCGACTTGACCCCCGGCGCCTTGGCCAGCTCGTCGGCCAGCCCGGTGGCCAGTTCCCGCGGGGGGACGCCGACCTTCTTGCTGAGCTGGAGCGCCAGCGTGGAGGCGTAGTCGCCGTGATCGGGATTGCGGGGTCGCTCGACGGTGGTCTGCGCGGGCAGCGCGGCACGGTCCAGACCCCGGGCGTCGAAGACGGCGTGGGCTGCGGCGAGGACGACCTCGGCGAGTTCTGCGGGAGTCACTGATCCATGTTATCGGGGGTAGACTCGGCCACCGCGGCGGTGACCCAGCATGTGAACCGGTGCCCCGCACCCCCCTGACCGACCGACCTGACGAGGCACGATGAGCATCAGCACCCCGGGCGGCCCGGAACGCCGTCCCACCGTGGTCAGCACCGGCAAGAAGCCGGGCGCCGGCCGGCCCGCGGCTGCCGACAAGCCCGCCGCCAAGGACGGAGCGGACAAGACCGGAACGGCCAAGGCCGGCGCGGGCAAGGCCGGAACGGCCAAGGCCGGCGCGGGCAAGGCCGACGCGGGCAGGCCCGGCGCGGGCAAGGCCGGCGGCGGCAAGGGCAACCCGCGTCCCGGCGCGGGGGGCAAGGGTCGCAAGCCGATCGCCCCGGTGAAGGTCAGTCAGGGTCGTTCGTGGGGCCCGATCGCGCTGTTCGCGGCGGTCGGCCTGCTTGCCGTCGGCATCATCGGCGCCGGCGCCTGGGCGGTCTACCAGGGCGCCCAGCCCTGGGAGAAGCGGGCCCGGGCGATCGACGGCGTGGTCGACTACCGCGAGAAGGACAAGGAACTGGTCAAGGGCGGCAACCACCAGCCCGGCACGATCAAGTACGACATCCTCCCGCCGGTCGGTGGGCCGCACAACCAGGCCTGGCAGAACTGCATGGGCGACGTCTACGACGCCCCCATCGCCAGCGAGCACGCGGTGCACAGCCTGGAGCACGGCACCGTCTGGATCACCTACCGCCCGGACCTGCCCGCCGACCAGGTGGAGAAGCTCAAGAGCAAGGTGCAGGGCAAGGAGAAGATGATGCTCAGCCCGTTCGAAGGGCTGGACAAGCCGATCTCCCTGCAGGCCTGGGGCTACCAGCTCAAGGTCGACAACGCCGACGACGGGCGGATCGACGAGTTCGTCAAGACGCTTCGCGTGAACGCCTCGGTCGAGGGCCCGAACGCCCTCTGCGACCAGGGCGTCACCGCCCCCGGCACCACCCCTCGCGACAACCTGCCCCAGCAACAGCCCGCCCAGTGAGGACGCCGCGATGAGCGCGCCGGTGACCACCGACAGCGAGATCGACGAGGCCCCGGCCGCCGACGGCCGGGGGGCGGCGCGACGCTACGGCCTGCTGGTCGTGGCCGCCGCCGTCGTGGTCGGGCTCCTCCTGGGGTACGCCGGCGGTCTGCTCACGCCGGCGCTCACCCGACCGGGGAACAACTCGGTGGAGGCGGGCTTCGCACGCGACATGACGGCGCACCACAACCAGGCGGTGGCCATGGGGCTGCTCGCGTTCCGCCAGGGCGAGGACGCCGAGGTACGCCAGATCGGTGTGGACATCGCCACCGGGCAGCAGGGTGAGATCGGCACCATGCAGACCTGGCTGCGCTCCTGGAAGCTGGATCCGACCGGCGACGAGGCTCCGATGGCGTGGATGTCCGACGGCGGCGGCCTGGTGAAGAACGGCCTGATGCCGGGGATGGCCACGCCGGAGGAGATGGCGAAGCTGCGGGCGGCGGGCGGCCGCGAGTTCGACGTGCTGTTCCTGCAGATGATGATCCGCCACCACATCGGCGGCGTGCACATGATCGACGGCATCCTGGACGAGGGGCACGACGACGACGTCCGGGCGGTCGCGCAGACCATGAAGAACACCCAGCAGAACGACCTGACGAACCTGTCCGCGGCGCTGAAGCGCCTGGGTGGCACCCCGTAGCCGCGTCACCCGTCCAGCCCACCCGGAGCCCGCGTCGTTGCCGCGACGCGGGCTCCGGGCTTAGCACCGTGACCAACTTTGCCCGTTATGACCGTTTATAACGTTTTGGCGCTAACAACCCATTGCACTGCTTAGCGACTTTTCTACCTACATATCGTGACCGGTTGGGATTCGTGGTCGTTGCGTAGGACGTGGGGGTTGCACTCAGAGACGCAGGGCGGTCGGTGACCAGCTGGTGCCGACGCCACACCATCGGCGGTGACGGAGCGGTGGCAGCCGTCCGTCGCGGACTGCGGCAGGGCGAGCCGGGAACGCTCAGCCGCGAACAGGAACTCGAACTCATCGACGTGCTGCGGGGGGTCCACCCCGACGAGTTCGGTCTGGACGAGGAACTCTGGACCCGGCAGAGCCTGACCGCGCTCATCGAGCGCCGGTTCGGGCTGGCGCTGGACACCGGCACCGTCGGGGCGTACCTGCGGGCTTGGGGGCTCGGGCCGCGCGAGCCGCGCGAACGGGCCTGCGGGCTCTGCGTCGGCGCGGTCGAACGGTGGGTACGCAGCGAGTACCCGGCGATCACCCGGGCCGCACAGGAGCACGACGCGGAGGTCTACTGGATCGGCCGGGTACGCCTGCGCGGCACCATGCCCGCCGCCGACGTGGTGTCGGCGGTCTCCTCCCGGGGACGGGTGCGGTTCATGGTGACCACCCCGTCGGTGGACCCGCCCCTGCCCCGGGACTTCGTGCTGCGGCTCAGTGGGGCCGAGGAGCGCACCGTGCACCTGATCGTGGACGGCTCATGGCCGCGCAACGAGTGGCCCCGCCGACTGCCCCAGCGGATCGCGGTGCACCCGCTGCCGAGCTGCGGTCGCGCCGTCGCCGCCGCCTGAACCGGCCGAAGATCGACCGCGGGATACCGATTCGGTGATCGGAGACGGGGTTTGCTACTCTTCTCGGGTCGCTGAGCCCCCGTAGCTCAGGGGATAGAGCACCGCCCTCCGGAGGCGGGGGCGCAGGTTCGAATCCTGCCGGGGGCACCAGAGCAAACCAGCACGAGAGGCCCTTGACCGGGCGAAAACCGGTCGGGGGCCTTCGTCGTCGAGGCACCCCGGGCCCGTGACCGGGGCGCGGCCTGAACAGCTTTCGCCTTTGCTGCCGGAAACCGGGGGTGGGCGCCTCCCGGCCCGGTTAGCCTCGCGGTGACGGGTTCCACCGCAGCCACCCCGGAAAACGCCGCGAGGTGATCGTTGCCCGACACGCCGCTGACCAACCGGCCCAAGATGCACACAGGCGTTCCCGCGTCCCTGACCGCTGTCGAGCAGTGGGTGCTGCGCGCCGTCGCCGTCGCCGACGCGCCCTGCGGCCTGTGGTTCCTCGATCAGATGGCCAACCGGGCCGGCACCCCGCCGCAGCCGTCGATCGAGGGGACGGTGGAGGAGCTGATCTGCCGCGGGTTCCTCGTCGACACGGCCGCCGGACTGCGGCTGGCCACCATCGCGCTGCGCGACAGCGTCCTGCGGGACGCTCCGCCGTCGTTGCGCCAGGGACTGCGCGAGACCGCCGCCGAGGTGCTCGCCGACGCCGGCCGCCCGGCCCAGGCCGCCCGGCAACTGCTGCGGGCCATGCCGGCGTCCAGCGGCTCCGCCCGGACGCTTGTCGCCCGGCTGGCCGACCACCCGGCGGTCAGTCCCAGCCTCGCCGCGGACCTGCTGCTCGCCGCCCCCGCCCCCGAGGAGGCGCCGAGCGCCTGACCTGGCTGGTCGACCTCGTGGACAACCTCTTCCTCGCCGGCCGGGTGGACGAGACGCTGGCGATGCTGCACCGGGAGGTCGCCGCCGACAGGTACGGGCCACGCCAGCAGGCCGTCCTGCTCGGCCGGCTCGGCGCCTGCTACGCGACGCAGCGGCCCGCCCTGTCGCTGACGTACCTCGGTCGGGCGCTGGACCAGGACCGGGATGCCGCCGGTCGGAGCTGGGCCCTGACCATGCTGGCGTCGCTGGCGGCCCGCTTCGGGCATCCCGACGCCACCGACCTCCTGGCGAGAGCGGAACGGGCCCACGCCACCGCTCCGGCCCCCGGCGGGGAGATCCGGCTGGCACTGGCCCGCGCGTCGCTGGCCGCCGGCATCGGCGACCTGGCCGGCGCGGCACGATTCCTGCGCGAGGTGGACGCCACCGAGCCCACGGCCCGCACCCAGGCGATCTTCCTGCGCCTGGCCCGGGTCGCGAGCCAGGTCGCGCTGGGCCACTACGTCGACGCCGCGTCCGCGCTCGACGCCGTCGGCGCCGAGATCGACACGTTGGGCCTGGTGGCGCAGCCGCTGTTCACCGCCCTGGACTGCACGGTCCGGCTCGCCACCGGCGAACTCGCCGAGGCGGAGGCCCGGGCCCGGCTGGCGTTGCGGGAACCGGGCACCTCCATGCCGGTGGAGGCCCGGGTGGACCTGCTCGCCACGGTGGTGGAGGTGCTGCTGCGCCGGGGTGAGGTGGGCCCCGCGCGGGCCCTGCTCGCCCGGGAACGCCCCGCCGTGGACTGGCCCGACCACATGCAGTGGTTCCGGCTTGGCTGCGCCGCCGCCGAGGACCCGGAACCGGACCGGCACGCCGCGCTCCTGCGGGCCACGCTCGACATCCCCAACCGGACGAGGGCTCCCCTGCTGCTGGTGCCACACCACGGGCCCCGGCTGGTACGGGTGGCGCTGGCGCTCGGCGACCGGCACCGCGCCGAGGTGCTCGCCGGCCACCTGAAGCGGGCCGCCGGCACCGCCAACAACCGGCTCTGGCGGGGCGTCGCCCACCAGGCCGACGGGCTGCTGACCGGCGACCCGGCTGCCCTGCACGCGGCGGTACGGCTGCTGCGTACCACCTCTGCCCGACCGGCGCTGGCCGACGCCCTGCGTGACCTGGCGTCGGTGCCCGGCCTGCCGGCGGTCCAGGCGCGGGACGTGCGCGCCGAATACGCCGCCATGTACACCCGGATGGGCGCCACGGGCGACCTGACGCCGGGGCGCACCCCCGCACCCGCCGATCCCGCGCCCCCGACCCTCGCGACGCTGACCCCCGCCGAGGTACGGGTGGCCGAGTTGCTCGCCGTCGGGATGACGAAGCAGGAGGCGGCGCGGGACCTGTTCGTCTCGTTCCACACCGTCGACACCCACCTGCGCGCGATCTACGCCAAGCTCGATGTCCGCAACCGGGTGGAGCTGGCGCTGGTGTGGGAGGCCGGGCAGCACGACGACCGCTGAACGCGACGATCCGGCGCGGAGGCCACCCGCCTCGGGTGGCCTCCGCGCCTGTCGATGTCAGTGCCGCTGGACCGGGCTCTTCGTCTTCGGCAGCGCCTCGACCAGCTCGCGTGGCACGTTGATCGTGTCGGCGACCACCTCCGGCGGGACGTTCGCCAGCCACTGTGCCAGCGACACGTCCTCGAACTTCGCGGTCCGGAACAGCTCCAGGTAGACGAAGGGCTTGTCGCCGGTGTTCTCGATGTAGTGGCCCATCGAGATCGGCACGTAGCCGACGTCTCCGGTCTGCATGTTGAAGGTGCGCGCCGTGCCGTGGTTGGCGAACACCCCCATACGCCCCATGCCCGAGATGACGTACTGCATCTCCGCGCCGTTCGGGTGCCAGTGCAGTTCCCGTAGCGCGCCGGGTTCGATCTCCACCATGGCGACGGTCGTGGTGATCGCCGCGGCGAAGTTGCTCGAGTCGGCGATGCGGACGCTGCCGCCCTCGAACTTCTCCGGTGTCTGGGCGAGCAGGCTGTGCTTGAACGTCCGCGGCACGTCGCCGGTGGGGCTGAACACCCGGTCCTCGGCCAGCGGCGGCGGGACCCGCGTGCCATTTCTCGCCCTCACGCTGGCCACCGGCCTGGCTGGGGTGGTCGATGCCTTTTCCTTCCTCAAGTACAAGGTTTTCGTGGGCATTCAGACGGGCAACGTGGCGTTCGTCGGAATGGGGGCGGCAGGTCATCTCCCGGCGTGGCCGTCCGCACTGGTGTCGCTCGTCGCTTTCGGTCTCGGCGGCCTGCTCGGTGCCGGCATCCGCAGGCTGTCGCCGGCCGGCCCGCTCACCCCGCCCGGGATGGAGCTGCTCGCCATGCTGGCGCTGCTCGTCGTCTGGGGTCTGGTGGACCGGTCCCTCGATTCGGGACGCGGTTCGCTGGCCGAGCGCACCGTGTTGACCGCGCTCCTTGCGTTCCCGGTCGGCATCCTCGGCGGCCTCATCGTCCGCACCTTCGGCGTGCAGACCGCCACGTCCTACCAGACCGGTACGGTGCTGCGCACCACCAAGGGCATCGCCGACTGGATCTTCGAGCCGTCGGGCCGCGCCGCGGCCGGCCGGCTCGCCGCCACCGGCCTGCTCTGCCTCGTCAGCTATGCGGTGGGCGGATATGTGGGGGCGGCCACCGAGAGCCGGCCGATCTGGACCCTGGTGGTCACCTGGGCACTCTCGGTGGCGCTGATCGCGCTCACCTGGGGCAAGCGGTCACCGGCGACCGCGCGTCGCTGACCCGGCTCACCCGGCCGCGCGCCGGGCCCGGGCACGACGCTTGCCCTCGTGCATCGCCTGCACCCGGGCGACCGGGATGGTCCGCCCCTCGGCGACCAGGTCCGCCGGCAGCCGCTGCGGCGCGGGCATCTCCCCGGCCCACGGGTCCCGGTCGCCGAGCAGCGCGGGCGCCGTCCGCACGGTGAAGTCGGCCGGCCGCGCCGCCTCCAGGTCGACCCACCCCACCGGGTACGACACCGGCGTGCCGGGACGGATGCGAGGGCTGTACGCGGCCACCACGGTCGCCCCGTACGCCCGGGTGGAGTCGACGAAGACGCGGCCGCCACGGTCGGCCACGATGAACGCGGTGGTGGCCGCCGCCGGGTCGAGCCGTTCGGTGCGGGCGGCGAGGGCCCGGGTCGCGGCGGCGGCCTCCTCGGCCGTCGTCTCCGGCGCCACCGGCACGATCACGTGCAGCCCTTTCGCCCCGCTGGTCTTCACCGCGCCGGCCAGTCCGCTGTCGGCGAGCGCCTGCCGCACGAGCAACGCGACCCGCACCGCGGCCGGGAACGAGTCGCCCTCCGGCGGGTCCAGGTCGAGCACCAGATGGGTCGGGTGCTCCGGGTGCCCGGCGTGGGCGAGCGTCGGGTGGTATTCCACCGCGCGCTGGTTGGCGAACCAGAGCAGCGTCCGCCTGTCGTCGCAGAGCGCGTAGGAGATCCGCCGGCGGGACGCCTCCGCCCAGACCTCGGTGCGGCGCACCCAGTCGGGCGTGTACTTCGGCAGGTTCTTCTGCATGAACGGCTCCTGGCCGGGCCGTACCCGCAGCACCGACAGCGGCCGGTCGCGCACCTGCGGCAGGATCCGTTCCCGCACGGCGTCGAGGTAGTCGACGAGGTCGCGTTTGGTGGCCCCGGCGCCGTCGAACAGCGGCTGGTCGAGGTTGGTCAGCGACACTCCGGCCCGGGTCTCGTCGGCGGCGCCCATCCGCCCACCTTCCCGGGCCGGGGCCGGCTCGGCAACCCCGACACGGCACCGGGCGTCGGCGACCGGTCCGGCCGGTTCAGCCCGCCACCCGCTGCGCCCAGTCGATGTGGTGGTCGAACAGCCACGCCTGGGCGGCGCCGTCGTTACGCGCCAGGTATCGGGCGGCGAGTGGCATGCCCAGGTTCCGGATGGTCCGTCCGACCGGGCCGGCCACCTTGGTGCTGCTGGTCCGTCGTCCCTGCGCGACCACCCGTTCCACCCGTCCACGGCGCAGCCGCTCGTACTCTCCGAAGGCCGCCGGGACGTCCGGCAGGTCACGCAGGCAGCGGGCGAGCTGGACGGCGTCCTCGAAGGCCATCGCCGCGCCCTGTCCGGAGGAGGGTGCGGCGGTGTGCGCCGCGTCGCCGATGACGATCATCCGGTCGCGGTGCCAGCGCGGCACCGAGGGCAGGTCGTACGTCGGCCAGCCGTACTCGATCCGGGCGGTGTGGTCGAGGATCGCCGCCGCCGGTCCGGGATCGTCGGCGAGCAGCGCGTGCAGCCGGGCGCGTGCCTCGTCCGGGTCGATCGCGGCGAGGTGTTCCCGGCTCGGCTCGACCGGCTGCGGCGGGTTGGCGAACCACCAGACCTCGTCGGGTCCCACCACGATCCAGCAGAAGAAACAGCGCCGGCCGAACATCATCTGCATCGCGCCGGGCGGGTCGGGCAGGCGCAGCCCGTGGGCGAACCCGCCGGCGTTCAGCAACGGCACGTAGCGGGGCGTGGGGGCGGCCGGGTCGATGACGGTGCGGACCCGGGAGCGCAGCCCGTCGGCACCGACCAGTAGGTCGCCGTGGACGGTGCGGCCGTCGGCGAACAGCGCGGTCACGCCGCCGTCGGTCGGGACGGCGTCGGTCAGCCGCGCGCCGTGGACGAACTCGACGCCTTGGCGCACCGCCTCGTCGCGCAGCGCCTGGTAGAGGTCGGAGCGGCCGACGGTGCGGCTGCCGGGGGCACCGAACTCGGCGAGCCGGCGGCCCCGGTGGTCGCGCATCACCATCCGCGGTGTCGGGTGGCCGAGCCCGGCGACCAGGCCGTCGAGTCCGATCGCGCGCAGCGCGTCCAGCCCGTTGGCCGCGAGCGTGAGGAACGCGCCGACGCCGACGGCGTCGCGCGGGTACGCCTCGTGGACCGGGGCGTCGATGCCGGCGCGTCGTAGCGCCATGGCGGCGACCGGACCGGCCAGGCCGGCACCGACGACAACAGCTTTAGTCATGTCATGACTATACATAAAATGACTATGAGTGGCCAGGGGTCACCTAGGGTGGGCGCATGACGGCTCGTCGCTCGCCGCTGGCGATGATGGTGCTGGCCCTGCTGGTCGAGGAGCCGATGCACGCGTACCGGATGCAGCAGCTCATCCGCGAGCGGGACAAGCAGGACGTGGTCAACGTCGCGCAGCGCAACAGCATCTACCAGACCATCGAGCGCCTGCGCCGCGACGAGCTGATCCGGGTCGCCGAGACCACGCGCGAGGAGGGACGGCCGGAGCGCACCGTCTACGCGCTCACCCCGACCGGACGGCGCACCCTGGACGGGTGGCTCGCCGACGCGCTCGCCGCCCCCGCCCGGGAGTTCCCGGAGTTCCCCGCCGCCCTGTCGTTCCTGCCCATCCTGCCGCCCGAGGAGGCGACCCGGCGGCTCGAACAGCGGGCCGTCGCCATCGAGGCGCGGCTGCGTGAGCGCGTGGCGACCCTGAACGCGGTGGATCTGCCGCGACTCTTCCTGGTCGAGGACGAGTACCGGGCGGCCGTGCTCCGCGCCGAGCTGGACTGGGTCCGCGCGCTCGTCGCCGACCTGCGCGCGGGAAGGCTCACCTGGTCCGGCGACTGGCTCGCCGAATGGACCGGCTGACCAGGCAGAACAGCCTACTGTGGCGAAGACCACGCGCCCGATCTGACCGATCGGTCAGGTGCTGACCGATCGGTCAGGCATGCTGGAGGACATGGCACGTTCCACCCCGGCCACCCACGGCGAGCTGCTCACCGCGGCGGCCCGGCGGTTCGCCGTCACCGGCTACAAGGGCACCTCGTTGCAGGACATCGCCAACGAGGTGGGCTGCTCGAAGGCCACCGTGCTCTACCACTTCGCCAGCAAGGTCGCGCTGCTGCGGGAGCTGATGGCCCCGGCCATCGCGATGCTGGAGGAAGTCGACGCCCGGACCGCCGCGCACACCGGCGCGGAGGCGCAGCGCGTCGCCGCCGAGGGCTTCGTCGACCTGGCGGTCCGGTTCCGCCGGGAGATCGCACTGCTGCGCGGGGAGTTCGGTGACCTGCTCCAGGAGCCCGCGTTCGCGCACATCCAACAGATCTCCGAGCGGCTGGTCGCGGCCTTCGCCGGCTTCTCCGATCGGCCGGCGGCCCGCGTCGCCGCGCTCGTCGTACTCGCCGGCATCGCCGAGACCTGCGGCGAGTTCCTGGACATCCGCGACGACGAGCTGCGACCCGCGCTGCTCGCCGTCGCATACCGCGCACTCGACGTCACCATCTGATCCACACCCGAGGACGAAGGAAACTCATGGCCACCCTGCTGTACCGGCTCGGCCGGGCATCCCTGCGCCGACGGCGACTCGTCGCCGTCGTGTGGCTCGTCGTACTCGTCGGTCTCGGCCTGGCCGCGGCCACGCTGAGGGGCCCGACGGCGAGCAACTTCACCATGCCCGGCACCGAGTCGCAGAAGGCCATCGACCTGCTGGCCGACCGGTTCCCCGCGGCCAGCGGCGCCACCGGCACCATCGCCGTCAAGGCGCCGCAGGACGGCGCGCTCACCACACCCGCCGGGCAGGCGGTCGTCAAGCAGGTCACCCAGGAGGCGGCCACGCTGCCCGGGGTGGTCGGCGCGGTCGACCCCTACCAGGCGCAGGCGCTCACCCCGGACGGCCGGTACGCGCTGATCCAGGTGCAGTTCGCCGGCCGCGCCGACGACGTCACCGACGAGCAGTGCGAGGCGTACGAGAAGGTCGGCGCGCAGGCCGAGGCGCAGGGCTGGCAGATCGCCCCCGGCGGCGAGGTGCTCAACGGCGAGCCGGAGGTCGGCTCGACCGAGGTGCTCGGCGTGGCGGTCGCGGCGATCGTCCTGGTCATCACGTTCGGGTCCCTGGTGGCGGCCGGGATGACCATGCTGAACGCGCTGATCGGCGTGGGCGTCGGCATGGCCGGCCTGTTCGCGCTCAGCGGCACCGTCGAGCTGACCAGCACCGCGCCGATCCTGGCACTCATGCTCGGCCTCGCGGTCGGCATCGACTACTCGCTGTTCATCACCTCCCGGCACCGACAGAACCTGCTCGACGGGCTGTCCCCGGAGGAGGCGGTCGGCCGTGCGGTCGGCACCGCCGGCTCGGCCGTGGTCTTCGCCGGGGCGACAGTGGTGGTGGCGCTCGCCGGTCTGGCCGTCGTGGGCATCCCGTTCCTCACCGTGATGGGTCTGGCCGCCGCCGGCACCGTGACCGTCGCCGTGCTCGTGGCGATCACGCTGGCCCCGGCGCTGCTCGGCTTCGCCGGCCGCAAGGTGCTGCCGCGCAAGCTGCGTGACCGCAAGGCGGTCGAGGACCCGGGCACCGGCTCGGAGGACCGCTCCGGCTTCGGGTTCCGCTGGGCGAACTGGGTGACCAGGTTCCGCATCCCGGTCATCCTGGTCGGCCTGCTCGGCCTCGGCCTGCTCGCGATCCCGGCCCAGGACATGCGCCTGGCGCTGCCGGACGCCTCCGCCGCCGCCGAGGGCACCCCGGCCCGGGTCAGCAGCGACCTGGTCCGGGAGGGCTTCGGTCCCGGCTTCACCGGCCGGCTCGCGGTGGTGGTGACGGCCGACTCGCCGCAGGCCACCCAGGCCGCCGTGCCGCAGGTCGCCGAGCTGATCCAGAAGACCGACGGGGTGCTCGCGGTGGCCCCGCCGCAGGTCGACCCGTCGGGGCGTACCGCCCTGATCGGGGTGATCCCGAAGACCGGGCCGACCGAGGAGGCCACCGAGACGGTCGTGCACGACATCCGTGAGCGGGTATCGGGCGTCCAGAACGTCGACGTGCTGCTCACCGGCGTCACCGCGGTCGGCATCGACGTGTCGGAGAAGCTCTCCGACGCGCTCCCGGTCTATCTGCTGCTGGTGGTGGGCCTGTCGATCCTGCTGCTGATGCTGGTGTTCCGGTCGATCCTGGTGCCGGTCAAGGCGGCGCTGGGCTTCCTGCTCACCGTGGCGGCCACGTTCGGCATCACGGTCGCGGTGTTCCAGCAGGGCCACCTGGCCGACCTGGTCGGCCTGGACACCCCGGCGCCGCTGGTCAGCTTCCTGCCGATCCTGCTCATCGGCATCCTGTTCGGCCTGGCCATGGACTACGAGGTCTTCCTGGTGTCCCGGATGCGCGAGGACTTCGTGCACGGCGACACCGCCCAGCAGGCCACCATCAACGGCATGGGGCACGGTGCCCGGGTGGTCACCGCCGCCGCGCTCATCATGATCTCGGTGTTCGGCGGCTTCGTCTTCCTGGAGGACCCGATCATCAAGTCGATGGGCTTCGCGCTCGCGGTCGGCGTCGCCATCGACGCGTTCGTGGTCCGGATGACCATCGTGCCGGCGGTGATGTCGCTGCTGAACAACGCCGCCTGGTGGCTGCCCCGTTGGCTGAACAAGATCCTGCCCAACGTGGACGTCGAGGGTGAGGGCCTGCGCGCCCACCTCAACGAGAAGAAGCACGCCGAGGCGTGAGCCGACGGGTGGGGCCCCGCCGGGCCCCACCCGGTCACACCCCCGCCGGGTAGGTCTCCATCTCGCTCGGCGTCACCCGGGTGGGCAGCGGGTGCAGCGCGGTCGTCTCGTCGCACCAGACGAACGCGTCGTAGCGCTCACCCAGCCGGGTCGGCACGTAGTTGCCCCAGGACTCGAAGCTCGGGTCGTACACCACCCCGATGGCCCGGTGGTCGACCTCCTCGGTCACCCAGTCCGGTTCGTCCGCGCCGCCGAAGACAAGCACCGCCCGGTCCGGCATCAGCTCGTGCAGCAGATGCTCCACCGAGCCCGCCCGGGCCGGCGGCACCGCCATCGTCTCGGCCGGGGAACCCCAGCGCGGGGCGGCGACCACACTGCCCCGCCAACTGCCGAAGCCGATGAGCGTCACCGCGTCCCGCCCGTGCCGCTCCCGACCGAGCTGGCCCAGGTTGACCATGCCGTCGGCCGCCAACCCCGCCGAACCCCACCTCCACCATCCGCCGGTACGCGGGCAGTTCCGCCGCCGCCACCAGCGGCACGGCACGGCGCTCCAGGCGCAGGATGGCGCCGTCCACACCCGGCACCGGCCGGAACGCGTACCGGGGGACCCGACCGGCCAGCCGCCAGTGGTGCTCCGGCCAGGTGAGCACCGTGAGCCTGCTCCACCGGCCGTGGTCGCCGGTGCGCTTGCGGGCGTAGTCGAGTTGGGTGAGCAGCGTGGCGGTGCGCAGTCCGGGCGCGGCCAGGCACCACCGCACCACCGCCGCGGTCAGCGACCAGGGGATGTTGCCGGTCACCGAGAACGGCTCGCCGGGCGGCGACGCGGCCAGGAAGTCGGCGGCCCGCACCTCGACGTTCGGCAGGCCGGCGCAGGTCACGGCCAGGTCCGGCAGCACGGCTTGGTCCACCTCGTAGGCGATCAGCCGCCCGCATCGGCCGGCGAGCGGCCGGGTCAGCCGGCCGTCACCGGCACCGACCTCCAGCAGCAGGCCGTCCGGGTCGGGGCGGGTCGCCCGGACCATCCGGGCGACGGCGGCCGGGTCGGTGAGGAAGTTCTGGGACAGTACGCGACGGGACCGGTCGCGTGCGGAGGGTCGGCGGGGCGCCACGGGTTCGTCCTGTCTGTCGCCGGACGGCGACGGGTACGGACCGCTGCGCGGGTGTCGCCCTCGCCGTCGAGACGGCGGTGCGCCGAGGCGGCACAGGGCGGATGGGCGGGCGGTCCGAGCGGATCGGGACTCGGACGGCCCTGGAGAGTGGCCGGGACGCGGCGCCAGGGATCGGCGCGGACGCCACCTCGGCGAGGTGGCGTGGTCGACGGACGGCAGACACCGCCACCTCGTGGAGATGGCGCGACCGGCACCACCTCGTGCGAGGCGGGCGGGCAGGAGCCGGCGGTCAGGTCAGACGCGGCGGGCGTACCGGCCGGCCAGGGCCGGGCGCCGGAACCGCGGACGGGCAACCAGGAGGAACCCGTGCGCGGCCGGCGCGGCGGCCACGCGGATCAGGGCGTGCGTGAACATGCGGGCGACGCTAGCGGCCGGCCGTCGCCCCGGCGACCGATTTCCTACAGGTCGACGGTGCGTCCCTGCGCCCTGGCGGTCTCGGCGGCGGCGAGCACGGCCACCACCTCGCGGCCGAACCGTACGTCGCAGCGGTGGTCGCGGGTGCCGGCGTCGACCTCCTCCAGCAACTGGTCCAGGGCGGCGCCGAACGCCCGCAGGGCGCTGCCGTCGCCGGGCGGGACGGTCTCGGTGCCGTTCTCGCCGAAGAAGACGAAGTCGCGGGCGACCGCCCCGGGGGGCGCGTCGAGCGTGAGCGAGAGCGAGCTGGTGGCGCCGCCGTCGTGGGTGAGCAACAGGTGCACCAGACCGCTCGGCCCGTCCGTCGCAGCGACCCGGGTGACCCCGCCGAGCACCGGCAGGATCAGCGACAGCGCGTGCGGGCCGATGTCCCACAGGGCGCCCCGCTCCCGCCGCCAGCGCGAGTCGCCGTACGGGTTCCCGGGCTGGAAGATCGAGGCGAACATGGTGGCCCGGGCGTGCTGCCAGCCGCCAGCCGCCGCCGTCGAGGCGAGGAAGCCTGTGACGTTCGGGTGGAAGCGCTGGGTGAAGAAGACCACCGAGGCCACCCCGGACGCCTCGGTCGCGGCGACCACCCGGTCGGCGTCGGCGAGGTCGAGTGCCAGCGGCTTGTCCAGCAGCAGGTGCCGCCCGGCGGTGGCGGCCCGGACGGCGATGTCGGCCTGCACATCCGGTGGGAGCGCCACGGCGATCGCATCCGAGGCGTCGATGAGCGCGTCGACGTCGGTGAAGGCCGGTACGCCGTGCCGGGTGGCCAACTCCTCCGCCTTCGCGGGGTTGCGCCCCCACACGCCGGCGAGTTGGGCCCGCGGGTGGGCCTCGATGGCGGCGGCGTGCGTCTCCGCCGCCCAGTAACCGGTGCCGAACAACCCGAACCGCACCCCGACCCCCTGCCGCCGACATCGACCACCGGCGTGCGCCGGGATCGTGATCCACGCTAGTCGCCGGACTCGCCCGGCGCGCCCCGACCCGGCGGGCGAGCCGCTACTACACCGGTTAGTAGGCTGTGCCGGTGAACGACACCGTGTCGACGACCAGCGCGGCGGCCTCCGGTTCCCCGGTGGACGGGCCGCTCGCCACGGTCGCGATCGTGATCTCGCTGGCGGTCGCGGTCTGGGCCCTGGTGGTGGCGGTACGCCACCGGCCGCCGGACCGGGTCCAGTTCGTCGGGCTGGCCGTGCTGGAGGTGGCGCTGCTCGCGCTCACCGTGGTGGCCCTGGTGGCGCTCGGCGGCGGGGAGCGGCCCGGTGAGCCGGGTGCGTTCTTCGGCTACCTGGTGACGCTCGTCTGCCTGCCCCCGCTGGCCTGGGTGCTGGCCCGGATGGAGCCGACCCGCTGGGGTTCGGGCATCGTCTGCGCGGTCTGCCTGGTCACGCCGGTCGTGGCGGTACGGCTTCAGCAGACCTGGGAGGCCCTCGGTGGCTGAGACCACGACGCAGGAACGCGCCACCAACCGTGGGCCGGGCCGGCTGCTGATCGCCGTCTACATCATCTTCGCCATCGCCGCGACGTCGCGGGCCGGCCTGCAGATCGCCACGAAGCTCGACGAGGCGCCGGTGGCGTACCTGCTGTCCGCGCTGGCCGCGCTGATCTACATCGTGGCGGCGGTGGGGTTGGCCCGGGCCGGGCACGCCGGCCGGCGGGTGGCGCTTGCCTGCTGCACGGTCGAGCTGGTCGGGGTGCTCGGGGTCGGTCTGCTCAGCGTGGTCGACGAGGAGTTGTTCCCGGACGAGACGGTCTGGTCGGGCTTCGGCAGCGGCTACGGCTACGTGCCGCTGGTGCTGCCGGTGCTGGGCCTGTTCTGGCTCTGGCGCACCCGGCACGACCCCGCCTGAGCGGGACCGCGCCGGGTGGAGCGCGCCCGGTCAGTCCTTCGGGCCGCCGGCCACGTAGATGACCTGGCCAGAGACGAAGGACGCGCCCTCGCCGGCCAGGAACGAGATGGTGTGCGCGACGTCCTCCGGGGTGCCGGCGCGGCGGACCGGGATCTCGGCGGCGGCGTGCTGCTTCAGCGCCTCGAAGTCGACCTTCATCCGGGCGGCGGTGGCGGCGGTCATGTCGGTGACGATGAAGCCCGGTGCGACCGCGTTGACGGTGACCCCGAACGGGCCCAGCTCGATCGCGAGCGTCTTGGTGAAGCCCTGGAGGCCGGCCTTCGCCGCCGAGTAGTTCGCCTGGCCCCGGTTTCCCAACGCCGAGGTGCTGGAGAGGTTGACGATCCGGCCCCACTTCGCCTCGACCATGTGCTTCTGGGTGGCCTGGCTGAACAGGAAAGCGCCGCGCAGGTGCACGCCCATGACGGTGTCCCAGTCGGCGTCGGCCATCTTGAACAGCAGGTTGTCGCGGAGCACGCCGGCGTTGTTGACGAGCACCGTCGGGGCGCCCAACTCGGCGGTGACCCGCGCCACGGCGGCCTCGACCTGGGCCCGGTCGGACACGTCGGCGCCGACGCCGAGCGCCCGGCCACCGGCCGAGGCGATGGCGTCCACGGTCTCCTTGGTGGCGGACTCGTCGATGTCGACGACGGCGACGGCCATGCCGTCGGCCGCCAGCCGGCGGGCGGTGGCCGCGCCGATGCCGCGCGCGGATCCGGTCACGATGGCGACGCGGGGCTCCTCCGACATGCTTACCTCCCGGTAACTTGTGGCTCGATCGAAGGAGCTTAACCCAGCCGTACGCCGCCCTACACCGCGTGACGTCGGCAGAGCCGGATCCACCGGTAGCCGTGCCCGCCGAGCTTGAGCCGGTCGAGCTTGCCCACGTCCTCGTAGTTGCGGTCGCTGAGCACGTCGATCGGCTGGTCCGCCTCCGGGGCAAGCGTGCTCAGGTCGACCTCGACGTCGGAGGTGCCGAGGTTGTGCAGGAAGACCATGGTCCCGGTGCGTCCGTCGGCGCGGTGCGCGAGCACCCCCGGCGGCATCGGCACGTCGATGTGGGTGGTGCTGCCGGAGCCGGTCTCCGGCGCCTCCCGCAGCGTCCGGATCATCCGCTCGAACCAGCCCAGCAACGACCGGGGGTCCTTGCGCTGGGCGGTGACGTTGACGTGCTGGTAGCCGTACTCACCCTTGTCGATGACCGGGCGGATCAGCTTCTCCGGCTCGGCCGTGGAGAAGCCGGCGTTGTCCTGGTAGGACCACTGCATCGGGGTGCGGATCGCGTCGCGCCCCTTGAGCGACAGGTCCTCCCCCATGCCGATCTCCTCGCCGTAGCGCAGCACCGGGGTGCCACGCAGGGAGAACTGCAACGAGTAGGCCAGCTCGATGTGCCGCCGGTCGTTGCCGAGCATGGGTGCCAGGCGGCGGCGGATGCCCCGGCCGTAGAGCTGCATGTTCTCGTCCGGCCCGAACTTGCCCAGCACGTCGTTGCGCTGGTCGGCGGTGAGCTTGGACAGGTCGATCTCGTCGTGGTTGCGCAGGAAGGTCGCCCACTGGCCGCCGGTGGGCAGCTTCGGGGTGTCGCGCAACGCGTCGATGATCACCTCCGGGTCCTCCCGGGCCAGGGCGAGCATCAGCCGGCCGTTGAGCATGAAGTCGAAGAGCATGTGGATGCGGTTGCCGGAGCCGCTGCCGTCACCGAAGTAGACCGGCAACTCGTCCGGCTCGACGTTCGCCTCGGCCAGCAGGGCCGCGTCGCCGCGCCGCCACTGCACGTGCTGGCGCAGGTCGGTGAGGAAGTCGAAGTCCTTGGGCGAGGCCGGGTTGCCCGGCTCGGTGCGCTCGATGATGAACGGCACCGCGTCCATCCGGAAGCCGGCGACGCCGAGCTGGAGCCAGAAGGACGTGATCTTCTTGATCTCCGCCCGGACCTTCGGGTTCTCGACGTTCAGGTCCGGCTGGAACTTGTAGAAGCGGTGGTAGTACCACGCCTTCGCGGTCCGGTCGTAGGTCCACGTCTCGTGCTGCTCGCCCGGGAAGACCATGCCCTGGTGGCGGTCGGCCGGCTCGTGCTCGGCCCAGACGTACCAGTCCCGGTACGGCGAGTCGGGCGAGGACCGGGCGGACTGGAACCACGGGTGCTGGTCCGAGGTGTGGTTGACCACCAGGTCGATGATCACCCGGATGCCCCGGTTGCCCGCCTGGTGCAGCAGTTCGGCGAAGTCCCCGAGCGTGCCGAGGCGGGGGTCGACGGTGTAGAAGTCGGTGGCGTCGTACCCGTCGTCCTGGTTGGGCGAGGGGTGGATCGGGTTGAGCCAGAGGCACGTCACCCCCAGCCGGGCCAGGTAGTCGAGCCGGCTGATCAGACCCTGGAAGTCACCCACCCCGTCGCCGTCGGAGTCCGCGTACGTGTCGACGTCGAGGCAGTAGACGACCGCCTCCTGATACCACCTGTCACCCATGCGGTGACTACTTCTCCGAACGTCGGCGCCGGCAAACCCGGTACGGTGCCGGGGTGAGCGAGGAGACCTCAGCCGTCGACTGGTCCGCCGGCGCCTGGCTGAACCCACCGGCGCGGGTCGAGGAGAGCGACGGCGACCTGCTGGTCGAGCCGCACGACGGCAGCGACTTCTGGCGGCGCACCAGCTACGGCTTCGTGCACGACGACGGCTGCGCGCTGCTCACCCCGTTCGGCGTGGGCAGCGCGGTCGAGGTGTCCTTCCGCCTCGACTACGCCGAGCAGTTCGACCAGGCCGGCGTGCTGGTGCGGGTGGACGAGCGGCGGTGGACCAAGGCCGGCGTCGAGGTGAGCGACGGGGCGCCGCAGGTGGGCGCCGTGGTCACCGACGAGTTCTCCGACTGGTCGGTGGCGCCGGTGCCGCAGTGGTCGGGCCGCCTGGTGACGGTGCGGGTGAGCCGGGCCGGGGACGCGTTGACCGTCCGGGCCCGCTGCGACGAGGAACCGTGGCGACTGGTCCGGGTCGCCCCGCTCGATCCGGCGGCGACGGCGTCGGCCGGGCCGTACTGCTGCTCACCCAGCCGCGGCGGCCTACGGGTCCGCTTCACCGGCTGGCGGCGGGGTCCGGCGGACGCGGCGCTGCACCCGGAGGGCTGAGTCACAGGTGTGTCTCCGGCGGGCCTGGGTAGTAATCCCGGATCTCCGGCTCCGCGTGAAAGGACCACCATGGCCCTCGCCCAGGATGTCAACCCGAACGAGTTCACCGGGCTGACCGGCTGGGTGGCGAGCGTGATCGACTCGTTCGGCGCGGTCGGTGTGGCCCTGCTGGTCGCGCTGGAGAGCATCATTCCGCCGATCCCGAGCGAGATCGTGCTGGCGATGGCCGGTTACCTGGCCGCCGAGGGCCGGTTCAACCTGGTGCTGATCGTGGTCGCGGCGACCGTCGGCTCGTTGCTCGGCGCGCTGGTCCTCTACTGGCTCGGCGCGGTGCTCGGCGAGGACCGGCTCAAGCGGTGGCTGGACCACATCCCGCTGGTCGACCAGGAGGACCTGAAGAAGGCGGACCGGTGGTTCGAGCGGCACGGCCGGTGGGCGGTGCTGATCGGCCGGGTGGTGCCTGTGGTGCGCAGCCTGGTCTCCGTCCCGGCCGGCGCCAACCGGATGCCGCTGGGCGAGTTCATCCTGCTCACCACGCTCGGCAGCGGGGTGTGGAACACGCTCATCGTCGGCGCCGGCTTCGTCCTCGGATCGCGGTGGAAGGACGTCGACAAGTACAGCCAGTGGTTCAACTACGCGATCTTCGCGGTCTTCGGTTTCATGATCGTGAGCTGGGCGGTCAAGAAGGTGCGCCGGCGGCGCGCCCGGCAGTCGGTGACCACCGGGCGCTGAGGCCGGTGCCGGTCAGAAGCCGGCGGTGACGGCGGTGAACTCCCAGGTGTCCTGCGCGATGCCGGAGCAGTTGGCGACCACGCCGCCGCCCGGGCAGGGCCGGTCCCGGTTGACCGACCAGAACGTGAACCGGGCCAGGCCGCGGGCCTTGGCCCAGTCGCGGATCTGCGTCCAGGTGGCCGGCGTGGTCAGTTCCTGCTGGTCGGAGAGGCCGTTCATGCCGGACAGCCCCATGTGCGCGTACGCGATGGCGTCGGACCAGCCGAACGCGTTCTTCAACGCGGTCTTCAGGCCCTCGGCCGCGTTGACCGTGCTCTGGTACATGTTCGCGCCGCCGCCGAAGTCGAACGGCATGATGGTGAACACGTCGATCCCGGCACCCTTGGCCGCCGCCTGGTTGATCAGCCGGGTGCCGTAGTAGGCCGGGCCGGTGGTCGAGGTGCCGAACGTGACGATGGTCTTGATGCCCGGGTTGTTCTGCTTGACGATCTTCAGGGCGTCCAGGATGCGGTCCTGCACCACCTCGTTCTCGAACTCGTCGCTGTTCTCGATGTCGATGTCGATCGCCTTCAGCCCGTACGCGTTGATGACCTGCTGGTACGCGCCGGCCAGGGCGGCGGCCGAGGAGCAGTTCGGGCCGAGCTTGTTGCCACTCCACCCGCCGAAGGACGGGATGACGTCGCCACCGGCCGCCTTGATCGCGGCGATGGTGGCGGCGTGCGGGCCGCCGGTCAGCGGGCCGTTGCCGTCCCAGGCCGGGATGCAGCCGCCGCCGGAGAGCACGAACGCGATGGTGAACCACTTGATCCCGGTCGCGCCCATGACGGTGGCCGGCGCGGGCGGGTCGCCCCAGCCCGGGTAGAGGTAGGGCGCGGCGGCCATCGCGCCGGCGCCACCGCCGCTGCAGCCGCCCGTGGTGGCCGCGACCGCCGCCGAGCGGGCCGACTCGCCGCCGCCGTCGTACGCGGTCACGGTGTAGCTGTGTCCGCTGCACGCGGCCAGTCCGGAGACGGTGGCCGAGGTGCCGGTGACGGTGGCCCTGACGGTGCCGCCCTCGTACACCCGGTAGCCGGTGACCGTGCCGGGGACGGCGTTCCAGGCCAGCGCCACCGACGACGCGGTGGTGCCGGTGACCCGCAGCCCGGCGGGGGTGGCCGGGGCGCCCGGGTTGCCCGGGTTGCCGCCGCCGGTGCAGGACGCGCCGTTGACCGTGCAGTTGACCGGGTCGCCGGTGCCGCTGACCACGAAGCCGAAGCTGGTGCTGGCGCCGGGGGCGAGCGCGCCGTTCCAGGACTGGTTGACGGCGGTGACGTGCTGGCCGGAGGTGCTCAGGCGGGCGTCCCAGAACGAGCCGAGCGTGTTGCCGGCGGGCAGGTCGAACTGCACGTTCCACGAGGAGATGGCGGTGGAGGTGTCGTTGGTGACGGTGAACCGGGCCTCGTAGCCGCTGCTCCAGCTGGAGGTGCGGACGAAGGTGGCGGTGGCGGCGGAGGCGGGTGGCGCGGCCAGCAGGGCGCCGGCGACCACGGCGGTGGTCAGCGCGGCGGCGAGCGTCGCCAGGCGGGGGCGGAGTCTCACGGCGTCCTCCAGTGACGGGCGGGGGCAGAGGCATTCACTACCGTCGACGTGCGCCTATTATTAAGAGTGTTAACTGTTTCTGTCCAGCATTGGTTCGGTGCGGCCCGGACCGTAGGGTCCGGGCCGCACCCCGGCCGCGCTCAGCGGCGGAAGGTGAACCAGTTGACGTTGACGAAGTCCGACGGCTGACCGCTGCTGAACGTCAGGTAGACGGTGCGCCGGCCGGTCACCGCGGCGACGTTGCCGGGCACCGAACGCCAGGTCTGCCAGCCACCTGTGTCACCGACCGCGAAACTGCCGATCGGCGGCGCGGTCGGGCTGTCCACCCGCACCTCGACCAGCCCGCTCACCCCGCCCGCCGCGCCGGAGGCGACCCGGGCCACGAAGTCGCGCGGCGGCGTCGAGCCGAAGTCGACGTTGTCGTAGCGGGCCCAGTCGCCGTTGGCCAGCCAGCCGATGTCCTGGCCGCCCTCGGCGCACGTCTCCACCTGCACGCCGTTCTGCGCGTTGAACGACTCGGCCTGGATCGTCGCGTACGCGTCCCGCACCCCGCCCGGCGGCGGCGTGGTCGGGGTCGGCGACGGGTCGCCACCGCCGCCCCGGGTGTAGACGGCCACGTAGTCGACGAGCATCGGCCGGCCGGGCACGGTCGCCGCGGTGGGCGTCGCCGAGCCGGCCACCCCGTCCGGGAAGCCGCCACCGATGGCCACGTTGAGCAGCATGAAGTAGCCGGCGTGGTTGGTCATCTGACCCCAGTACGGCTCACCGACCTGGTTCTGCCCGACGGTGTGGAAGAGCTGGCCGTCGACGTACCAGCGCAGTTGCTGCGGGCTGGTCGAGGCGTCCCACTCGAACCGGTAGGTGTGGAACGCCGACTGGCAGGTGCTGCCCGGGCAGGCCCGGGACGCGCCGATGCCGTTGAACTCCCCGCACGGGCCACCCGGCGCGACGCCGCAGTGCAGCACGCCCCAGACCGAGTTGATCCCGTTGACGTTCTCCATCACGTCGAACTCGCCGATGCCCGGCCAGTTCTGGTAGTTGCCCCGGTAGGGCGAGCCGAGCGCCCAGAACGCCGGCCAGTAGCCGGACGCCGCCGCGCCTGTGACGTCGGGCATCCGGATCCGGCCCTCCATGGCCAGCACGCCGCCGGACGGTGGCTTGAAGTTCGCCCGTACCGTCTCGATCCGGGCGGAGGTCCAGCGGCCGGCGGCGTCCCGCAACGGCGTGATGCGCAGGTTGCCCGAGCCGTCCTGGGCCAGATTGGCGGTGCTGGAGGTGTAGGTCTGGATCTCGCCGGTGCCCCAGTTGGCCGGGCCGCCCGGGTAGCCGGTGCCGGTGTCGATGATCCAGTTGGCGGACGAGGGCAGCGTTCCGGCCCCGCCGGCGAAGTCGTCGCTCCACACCAGGTTCCAGCCGGAGGGCGTCGGGGGCACCGCCGCCCGGGCGGTCATCGAGACGCCGGTGAGCGCGGTGGTCAGGGCGAGCACGCCTGCGGCCAGGGCGAGCCGGCGGCGTGTTCGGGGCACGGTGGCGGAGGCGGCCGGAGCCGCCGGAATCGGGTTCATTCGGGGTGCCTCTCTGCGGGGGACGGTCCGGGAGAGCGCTCTCTGAGAGCGATTTCTACGCGCCCGCCCCCGCACTTGTCAACGCTCGTCGATGACTGCCGGCTGCGGCCGGCGCAGCACCACCTGCTCCAACGCCGTCCACGCGGTGGTGGTGACCAGATAGAGCACCGCCGCGAGCGGCACCACGAGCGCCACCAGCACGGTCCCGTACGGCAACAGCGGCAGCAGTCGGCCCAGCACCGCCGCCCCCGGCCCCTCGGTCGGGGTGCCCGCCACGGTGCCGGTGGTCGCCGCCGCCCGCCGCATCCGCCGCGACGACCACCACGCCAGCGCCAGCAGCGCGGCCAGCAGCACCCCGAACACCAGCGGCACCGGACCGGCCAGCCCGTCGCCGAGGTGCCACCCCAGGGGCACCCCGGCCAGCCGCTGCTCCAACAGGCCGGGCGCACCGTCGCCGGTGGCGAAGAGCCGGTACATGACCAGGAAGAACGGTGCCTGCAACAGGGCCGGCAGGCACCCCGCGACCGGGCTGGCCCCGGCCCGCCGGTAGAGGGCGAACAGCTCACTCTGCAGGCGGGCGGGATCGTCGGCGTACCGGCGCTGGAGATCCCGCACCTGCGGCGCGAGCGCCGCGCGACGCCGCTCCCCACGGACCTGGGCCACGGTCAGCGGCGAGATCAACAGCCGTACGCAGACGGTGAACAGGACGATGGCGGCGGCCGTCGCGGCACCGCCGGTGAGCGGGGCGAGCAGGTCGGTGAGCCAGATGACGACGACCGCGGCAGCGGAGGCCGCGGAGTGCAACGGTGCGAAGGAGAGCATGGGACAGACCCCTCGGTCCGATTCCGGATGTCCCGCGCGGGCGGGACGGATGACGGCGGAATCGGCCGCCGAGCCACCCGGAGGCGGGCCGGTTCGCGTCGCCCGGCCCGGACGACGCGGTGGCTATGCGGCCGAGGGGTGCGTTCCGGGTGCCCGCGGGCGCGGACGCCCCGCCGCGTCCGGGTCGGTCTGTCGGGGAACACCCCGACGACGGGAGCGGGCCCGCAGTGCCGCGGCGTACCGGGTGCCCGGCGGCGTGGGCAGCGCCCGGACCCGCAGCGCGAGCAGCATGGCCAGCAGCAGCGCGGTGGCGACCGCGGCCCCGGCGAGCAGCCCCACCGGCCGGTCCGCGGCCAGGGTGAGGGTGTAGACCCACATCCCCGTCACGACCGCCAGCGCTTGCGCCACGGGCTGAGCCTAGCCCGCCGTGTCACATGGCGTGGGCCCGCGAGGCGACCCGAACGGGCGAACGGGGCTCGACACGCCCGGTAGCGCGTTTCCGAGAGCCGACACGGTGGGTAACAGGGACTCGACCACAGCGGCACCGTGCCGCGACCGGTCCGGAGGAGACGGTGGTGACGATGAGCGGCTCGGTGGCGCAGCGGGAACGGAACGCCGCATCCGGCGGTACGGACCTGCTGACAGTCGGGGTGGAGGAGGAGTTCCTGCTCGCCGACCCGCACACCGGAACCGCCGTGCCGGCCGTCGACCTGGTGATGGAGCAGGTGCCGGCCGAGTTGCGGGGACAGGTGGAACGCGAGTTCCAGACCAGTCAGATCGAGATCGGCAGCCCGCCCGGGCTGGAACTCTCCTCGATCCGGCACTCCCTGGGGATGTTGCGTACCGAACTGGCCGACGCGGCCGAGCGGGCGGGCGTACGGCTGCTGGCGATCGGCACCGGGCCGGTCGACGGGCCGGTGCCGGCCGTGGTGGACAAGCCCCGCTTCGACCGCATGATCGAACGGTTCCGGCTGCTGGTGCCCGGCCCCGGCAACAACGGCATGCACGTGCACGTGGGCATCCCGGACCCGGACACCGGGGTGCAGGTGCTCAACCACGTCCGGCTGTGGCTGCCGATCCTGCAGGCGGTCACCGCCAACTCCCCGTTCGCCCAGGGCGAGGACACCGGGTACGCGAGCTGGCGGTCGGTGGAGTGGGAACGCTGGCCGTCGGTGGCACCCACCCCGTACCTGGAGTCGCACGAACACTACGAGCGGCTGATCCGGCAACTCATCGCCAGTGGGGTGATGCTGGACGAGGGAATGCTCTACTGGTATGCCCGGCTCTCCGCGAAGTACCCGACGGTCGAGATCCGGATCGGCGACGTCTGCCCGTCCGTCGACGACGCGGTGCTGGTGGCCGCGCTGGTCCGCGCGCTCGTCGCGACCGCGCTGAGCGACATCGCCGCCGGCCGGCCGTCCGTCAACACCGACCACCACCTGCTTGTCGCCGCGCACTGGCGGGCCGCCCACGACGGGCTGGAGGGCGAGGGCGTCGACCTGACCGACGGCGAACTGCGCCCCGCCTGGGAGCTGCTGGACCGGCTGGTCGACCGGCTGCGCCCGGAACTTCAGCGGCACGGCGACCTGGACCGGGTGACCGACCTGCTGGGCGGGCTGCGCCGGCACGGCAGCGGCGCGGCGCGGCAGCGGGCGGTGTTCACGCGTACCGGCCGGTTGGTCGACGTGGTCGCGGACGTGGCCCGACAGACCCGCGGCTGAGCGCCGCGACGCCGGACTCTGACAGGATGGGCCGCGTGACGGAACGGATGATCGTCATCGGCGGGGACGCCGCCGGCATGTCGGCCGCGTCGCAGGCCCGGCGGCGCCGCCGGGACCCGACCGACCTGGAGATCGTGGCTTTCGAGCAGGGGCACTTCACCTCCTACTCGGCCTGCGGCATCCCCTACTGGGTCAGCGGTGTGGTGCCGGAGCGGGACGAGCTGATCAGCCGCTCCCCCGCCACCTTCCGCGACGACTTCGACATCGACGTCCGCATCCGGCACGAGGTCACCGCCATCGACCTGGACCGCCGCGAGGTCGTCGCGCGGGACCTGGCGGGCGGCGGCGAGGTCCGCGCCGGCTTCGACACCCTGGTGTACGCCACCGGCGCCACCCCGGCGCAGCCCTCGTGGGCGCGCGACGAGGTGGCCGGGGTGTTCGGCGTGCAGACGCTCGACGACGGTGCCGCGGTACTCGACTGGCTCGACCGCGAGCCCCGGCCGCGACGTGCGGTGGTGGTCGGCGGCGGCTATGTCGGGGTGGAGATGGCCGAGGCGCTCATGCTGCGCGGGCTCGACGTGCAACTGGTGGAGCAGGCCGACCAGCCGATGTCGACCGTCGACCCGGACATGGGCGAGCTGGTGGTCGACGCGATGCGGGCCAGCGGGATCGGCGTGCGCACCGGCCTGACGGTGACCGACCTGCGGGAACGGGACGGCCGGATCGCCGCGGTGGTCACCGACCAGGGGCCGATCCCCGCCGACGTCGTGGTGCTGGGTTTGGGCGTACGTCCCAACACCACGCTCGCCGAGGCCGCCGGCCTGCCGATCGGGCCGTCCGGCGGGATCCGGGTGGACCGCCGGATGCGGGTGCCCGGCGTGCCCGGTGTCTGGGCGGCCGGCGACTGCGTGGAGTCCCTGCACCGGGTCAGCGGGCTGCCGGTGCACATCCCGCTCGGCACGCACGCGAACAAGCAGGGGCGGGTGGCCGGGATCAACATCGGCGGCGGCTACGCCACGTTCCCCGGCGTGATCGGCACCGCCGTGACGAAGGTCTGCGACCTGGAGGTGGGGCGCACCGGCCTGCGGGAGCGGGACGCCGTGGAGGCCGGCTTCGAGTTCGTCACCGTGCGGGCCGAGTCGACGAGTCGGGCCGGCTACTACCCCGGGGCCCGGCCGATGACGGTGAAGCTGATCGCCGAGCGGGTCAGCGGGCGGCTGCTCGGCGCGCAGATCGTCGGCTGGTCGGAGGCGGCCAAGCGGATCGACGTGCTGGCCGTGGCGCTGTGGAACGGCATGACGGTGGACGAGATGACCGCGCTGGACCTGGGGTACGCGCCGCCGTACGCCCCGGTGTGGGATCCGGTGCTGATCGCCGCCCGCAAGGCCGTCGACGCCCTCCGGGAGTAAGAAAGGGCCCTCTGTTAGCGCCTCCGGTATAGGAAGGGCCCCCGCCTGACACCTGTCTTGTCGGAGGACGGGGTTAGCGTGTGCGCGTTGCCGGTTCGGCACTTCCCCTCGGAGGTAACCCTTATGGCCCAGGAGACGACCTACCTCGAACTGTCCGAAGTGGATGGTGGAGCGCACAAGTTCTACGAGGTGGTGGTGGACGACTCCGCGCTGACCGTGCGCTACGGCCGGATCGGCGACCAGGGCCAGGTCAAGACCAGCGCCTACCCCGACAACGCCCGCGCCCGCGCCGCGGCCGCGAAGAAGATCGGCGAGAAGGTCCGCAAGGGGTACGCCCCGGCCGTGCCCGGCGTACGCCAGAAGCGGACGGTCTCGCGCCGGCAGATCGTCAGCACCCGCTCCACCGCCCGCACCGCCCCGGTCCTGTGGCGGTACGCCTCCGGCGCGCCCGCCTTCGGCATCTTCGTCGACGGGCGCAGCTGCATGGTCGGCAACGAGCACGGCGTGATCACCACCCTCGACCACGACGCCCGGGTGCTCCACCAGGTCCGGCTCCCCGACGGGGTCAAGTGCATCGTCGCCGACGACGCCTGGGTCTACGCCGGCTGCGACGACGGCAACGTCTACGACCTCTCCGGCAAGGTGCCCCGGGCGGCGTACGCGATCGCCCCCGAGATCGACATCTACTGGCTGGACATCCACGACGGCGTGCTGGGCGTGTCCGACCGGGACGGCGGCATCTCGGCGATCGACCACGAGGACGAGTTCCTCTGGCGGCGGCCGGGGCGGGGGCGGTCGGCGTGGATGGTGCGCTGCGACGCGGACGCGCTCTACCACGGCCACTCGCAGGGGGTCACCGGCTACGACTGGCGCACCGGGCGGGAGCTGTGGCACACCGGCACCGGCGCGGTCCTGTTCGGCTGGCAGGAACGCGACGCCGTGTTCGCCGGTACCGGCACGCGCCAGGTGGTCCGGCTGCGCAAGGACGGCCGGGCCGAGCAGGCGTACCAGTGCGACGCCGCGGTCTTCTCCTGCGCCACCGCCGAGGGCGGCCGGTACGTCTTCGCCGGCGACAGCGCGTCCTCGATCTACTGCTTCGACCGGGCCGGCAACCGGTTGTGGAAGCTCGGCACCGGCTGCGGCTCGGCGTACTCGATGCAATACCACGACAACCGGCTCTACGTGGTCACCACCAGCGGCTACCTGGCCTGCATCGACGCCGGCGAGGCGGCGATCCGGGCGGCCGAGGCGGGCACCGTGCCGGACGTGGTGGACGTCAAGGCCCCGGCCCGGCTGCCCGAGACGGCCGCCTGGTCGTCGGTCGAGGTGACCACCGACGACCGGGACGGCGTGCTCGTGCAGTGCGTCGACCAGGGCGGCCGGCTGCGTGTCCACGTCGTGGCCGACGGCTACCGGCGGGACTGGTCGGTCCAGTTCCCCAAGGGCATTCGGGAACCCGGTGCCCGCTACCTGGTCACCGAGGTCCGGGAGTCGGGCCGCGGCGGCTTCTACCGCGCGTACGGGGACATCCGCCGGCTGCGGTGACCCTCCCGGCACCCGTTGCCCGCGTCTGCCATGGTGGCCGGATGCGGTACGACATTCCCGAGGGGCTGCGCTGGGTCGAGCGGACGGAGGCCGGGCGGGAGTGGCTGGCGGAGCTGCCCGACCGGCTGGCCGCCTGCGTCGCCCGGTGGGAGCTGACCGTCGGGCGACCGTTCGACTACGCGTTCGCCTCGCTGGCGCTGCCGGCGACGCTGCCCGACGGGACCCGGGCGGTCCTGAAGCTGCAGTACCCGGACGACGACAGTGTGCACGAGCCCACCGCGTTGGCGCAGTGGGCCGGCCGGGGTGCGATCCGGCTGCTCGCCCACGACCCCGGCCGACGCGCGCTGCTGGTGGAGCGCTGCGACCCGGGCACGCCGCTGCACGCGCTGGCGGCCGACGCCGCGCTCGACGTCGCGGTCGGCCTGCTCCCCCGGCTGGGGGTGCCGGCCGGCGCGCCGTTCACCCCGCTCGCCGAGGAGGCGGCGGGCTGGGCGGACCGGATGCCGGGCAACTGGCGGCGGGCGAACCGCCCGTACGAGCGGCGGCTGCTGGACACCGCGCTCGGCCTGCTCGCCGAACTGGCGCCGAGTCAGGGCGAGCAGGTGCTGGTGAACCAGGACCTGCACGCCGGCAACATCCTCGCGGCCGGTCGCGAGCCGTGGCTGGTGATCGACCCGAAGCCGCTCGTCGGCGAGCGGGAGTTCGCGGTGGTGCCGCTGGTGCGTGGTGCGGAGCTGGGCCGCTCCCCGGCGGCGGTGCGCCACCGGCTCGACCGGCTCAGCACCGAGCTGGGCCTGGACCGGGAACGGGTCCGGGGCTGGGCGGTCGGGCAGACGCTGGCCTGGAGCATCGGCGGGGATCAGGTCTTCGGCGGCCAGGTCGACACGGTCCGTTGGCTGCTCGACGAGACGTGACCGTAGCCGGCCCGGCTCCGGGTCAGCCGGTCTGGCAGGTGGCGCACCAGTACAGGTTGCGCCCGGCCAGGACGCCGCGGCTCACCGGGGTGCCGCAGACGTGGCACGGTGCGCCGGGTCGGCGGTAGACGTAGACCTCACCGCCGTGCCTGTCGACCCGGGGCGCCCGGCCGGTGACCTCCGGCAGGTGCGCGTCGCGCACGGTGTCGATGCGTCCCCGCTCGACGGCGCGGGTCATCAGCGTCACCAGGTCCGCCCAGAGTTCGACCCAGCCGACCGCGGTGAGGTTCCGTCCGGGCAGCAGCGGGGGCAGGCCGGCGCGGAACAGCGCCTCGGTCACGAAGATCAGGCCGGTGCCGGCCACCACCGACTGGTCCAGCAGCAGCGCGCCCAGCGGGGTGGGGCTGCGCCGGATTCGCGCGTACGCCCGGTCCGGGTCGGCATCGGCGCGTAGCGGGTCGGGGCCGAGCCGGGCGCGCAGCGCCGCCACCTCGCCCGGGGTGAGCAGCTCGCACGCGGTCGGGCCCCGCAGTTCCAGCCAGTTCCGGTCGCTGTGCAGGCGCAGCCGCACCTGCCCGACCGGGGTCGGCGGTTCGCCGGGCCCGTCGGTGACCTTGCCGTAGAGCCCGAGGTGCACGTGCAGCGTCAACTCGCCCGCATAGTGGTGCAGCAGGTGCTTGCCGTACGCCTCGGTGCCGTCCAGGACGGTGCCGGTCAGCCGCGCGGCGCCCTCGGCGAAGCGTCCCTGCGGGCTGTCGGCGTGCACCTTGTCGCCGGCGAACAGCTCGGCGTGCCGGGCGGCGAGGCGGTGGATGGTGTGTCCCTCTGGCACAGGCACCAAGGGTAGTCGCCGGTTCTCCCGTCCCACCGCGCCCCGGGACGCCATTGAATCGATGTTTGTCGAATGACAGACTGGCACCGGTCGCGCTCGGGAGCCAGTGCGAGCCGCTCGATCCCGCCGGAGGCGACAAGCGCCGGTGGCACGCCACCGGGTGCCGGGCAGTCTTCTCCGCCAGTCCGCCGTGCCGCCGCAGCGCCGCCCCGGGACGGTGTGACGCCGCCCCACCGGTCGCGCCGCGCACCGGGCACGCGCTGTCGATCGCGCGGCGTTGACAGGCGGTCCACCAGTCCGGCGCCGACCGACTCCGGCGCCCCCAGCTCGGGAGAAACAGATGCTCCGTACGCTCGGCACCGGCCGCCGCCCGCACCTGGAACGGCACGCCGGCATCGGACGGCTCGACGACGTTCGGCCCGCTCGTGGCCCTCGGCGCCCGCGCCGCGGACCGCGACCGGCGACCGGCGCGCGGCACCGCAGGAACGACCGGACGGTCGGCGGCCGTCTGCTGGCGGTCGGGTTGGCGCTCGCCGTGGCCCTCGCGGCGAGCCTGGTGGGGCCGACCACGGGCGCGCTGGCCGCGCCGGTGACCGTCACCAACGGTACGCAGTTCACCGACACCGGCGGCGGCATGGTGCACGCCCACGGCGGCGGCGTCCTCAAGGTCGGCGACTACTACTACTGGTTCGGCGAGAACCGCAACCCGGACAACACGTTCCGGGCGGTCTCCGTCTACCGCTCCACGGACCTGCGCACCTGGGAGTTCCGCAACAACGTGCTCACCCAGTCGTCGGCGGCCGAACTGCGGGTCGCCAACATCGAGCGGCCGAAGGTCGTCTACAACGCCGGCACCGGCCGGTTCGTGATGTGGATGCACAAGGAGAACGGGTCGGACTACAACGAGGCGCGGGCCGCCGTCGCCTCGTCGGCCACCGTGGACGGCACCTACACCTACCACGGCAGTTTCCGGCCGGTCGGGCAGCACATGTCCCGGGACATCACGCTCTACAACGACAACGGCACCGCGTACATGATCTCGGCCGCCGACGACAACTACGACCTGCACATCTACCGGCTGACGCCGGACTACCTCACCGTCGCGAGCCTGGTGGGCAACTTCTGGGACGGCTCGCACCGCGAGGCGCCCGCGATGTTCAAGCGGGGCGACACCTACTTCCTGCTGACGTCGGGGGCGACGGGCTGGAGCCCGAACCAGGCCCGGTACGCGACCGCGCCGAGCGTCTCGGGGCCGTGGAGCGGCTGGACCGACGTGGGCAACGGCACCACCTTCAACTCCCAGCCGGCCTTCGTGCTGCCGATCCAGGGCACCTCCGGCACCAGCTACCTCTACCTGGGTGACCGGTGGGCGGGAGCCTGGGGCGGGCCCGCCAACGACTCCCAGTACGTGTGGCTGCCGATCGCCTTCCCGACCGCCACCAGCATGAGCCTGACCTGGTACCCGTCGGTCACCATCGACACGGCCGCGGGCACGGTCACCGGCAACTCGCCCACCTCCTACCGCGTCACCGCCCGGCACAGCGGCCGGGTGCTGGACGTGGTCGGCAACTCCACGGCGAACAACGCCGAGGTCAAGCAGTGGGGGTGGAACGGCGGCGGGAACCAGCGGTGGGAGTTCCAGGACGCCGGTGGCGGCTGGTTCCGCCTCGTCAACGCCACGAGCGGCAAGTGTCTCGACGTCGCCAACGCGTCCACCGCCGACGGTGCCAACATCATCCAGTACACCTGCGGCAGTGGCGCCAACCAGCAGTGGCAGTGGGCCGCGCTCGGCAGCTACTTCCAGTTGCGTGCCCGGCACAGCGGCAAGTGCCTGGACGTGGTCGACGCCGCCACCGGTGACGGCGCGGACGTCCAGCAGTACGCCTGCGGTGCGGGCACGAACCAGCAGTGGTCCCGCATCCAGTCGTGACGGGCCGTGATGGCCGCGCTCCGTCATCGGGTGTCAGCTTCGGCACATCTGGGTACTTCGTCACTGTCATGCGCGGCCTCCGCGCCTGCATCAGGAGGTACCAAGATGAAGATCCTTTCCCGCCGGAACGACCCGGCGCGTGATGACGCGAACGGCGACGGCGTGGTCGACGACCGGGACCGGTCCGCCGACGAGACGGGCGCGGGCCAACCGGTCGCCACCGACCGGGACGCGGAGCGCACGACCTACCGCAGCGCGGCCACGGCCACCGAGGGCGAGCGCGCCCGGGAGGCCGAGACGGTGACCGACGGCGAGCGCACCGCCGCCTCCCCGGCGGCGGAGAGCGAGCCGGACGACCACGCGCGGCGGCGTGCCGCCGAACGGGGTGCCGCGGCCCGCGCGGTCACCGGCCGCCGCCCGGACGTCGACACCCCCACCCCGGGAACGGTCGGGGAGACCTCGGCCGCGACGCCGGTGACCGCTCCGACCGCCGACCGCGCCCTCGACGTGGACCGGGACGGCCAGCCCGGCCGCACGGTGGACGTGGACCGGGACGGCCGGCCCGACCGCACGGTGGACGTGGACCGGGACGGCCGGCCCGACCGCACGGTGGACGTGGACCGGGACGGCCGCGCCGACGGCGTCGACGTGGACGGCGACGGCAGGCCGGATCGCCCGGAGCCGTACACCACCAAGCGTCCCCGGGCGAGCCTGCTCGCCACGCTCGGTCTGATCGTGTCCGTGGCCGGTGCGCTGTTCGTGCTCTCCGGCACGTTGGCGGGCTACGGCATCGGGGTCGGCGCGTTCGGTGCGGTGCTGGCGGTGCTCGGCCTGATCGCCACCCGCCGCCGCCACGTGGCGGGCAAGACCGACGCGCTGATCGGCATCACGGTCGGCCTGGCCGCCGTGGTGCTCGGCATCGTGGCGATGACCGGACAGTTCGACTGGCCGACCGCGGACGGCGACTGGGTGGGCCGGTTCCGCGAGTGGCTTGACTCACAGTTTGCCGACCGCTTCTGACGGGCACTGTTCGGACTGCCGGCGGTGCCGGCGGTCCGAACTTCTCCGGTGGTTCACCGGCCGGACAACACCTCTTTCGGGGGCGGCGGTTCGCCGCCCCCGAAGTGTTTTCAACCCGCCGGCCGACGTGCACGGCCACTCGGAGCGGCGCACAGCGACCGACCACGACGGAGCGCCAGCCCTCACGCAACGATCGGTCGTCGGTGACCATTTCCACGCAACGATCCCCCGTCGAACGCAACTTCCCACGGTGGATGTCGTCTACCCGGGCCGCATAACGTTGGACCACGGCGCCAGCCCGCGGGCCGACGGTGGCCGGGCGCGCCCGACCCTGGGAGCACGACATGACGATGGACGCCATCCGCCAGCGCTTTCTGATGTGCCGGCCGACGTACTTCGCCGTCGACTACGCGATCAACCCGTGGATGGACCCGACCGCCCCGGTCGACGCCGACCTGGCCGTCCGGCAGTGGGAACGGCTGCGGCGGACCTACCTCGACCTGGGCCACGAGGTCGAGCTGATCGAACCGGTCGCCGGCCTGCCGGACATGGTCTTCGCGGCCAACGGCGGCACGGTGATCGGCGACCGGGCGATGGCGGTGCAGTTCCGCGACCCGCAGCGCGCCGACGAGGCGCCCGCGTACCGGGCCTGGTTCGAGGCGGCCGGCTTCGAGGTGTACGACCCGAAGCACGTCAACGAGGGCGAGGGCGACGTCCTGCTGGTCGGTGACCACCTGCTCGCCGGCACCGGGTTCCGCACCGCGCACGCCTCGCACGCGCAACTCCAGGAGACCTTCGGCTATCCCGTGGTCACCATGCAGCTCGTGGACCCCCGCTTCTACCACCTGGACACCGCGCTGACCGTCCTCGACGAGCGGACCGTGGCGTACCTGCCGGAGGCATTCTCCCCGGGCAGCCGGGCGGTGCTGCGCCGGCTGTTCCCGGACGCGATCCACGCCGCCATGGCCGACGCCGAGGTGCTGGGGTTGAACGCGGTCAGCGACGGCCGGCACGTGGTGCTGCCCGCGCAGGCCACCGATCTGGCCGAGAAGCTGCGCGACCGGGGTTACGAGACCATCGGGATCGACCTGTCCGAGCTGCGCAAGGCCGGCGGCGGACCGAAGTGCTGCACGTTGCGGCTCCGTCAGGGAAAGGCGAGCAAGTGATCATCGACGACATGCTGCGGACTCCGTCCGCCGTCCGGGACGCGGAGCGTCACACGGCGCACAACTACCACCCGCTGCCGGTGGTGATCTCGTCGGCCGAGGGCGCCTGGGTGACCGACGTGGACGGTCGCCGCTACCTGGACTGCCTGGCCGGCTACTCGGCGTTGAACTTCGGCCACCGCCACCCCAAGCTGATCGAGGCGGCGCACGCGCAGCTCGACCGGCTCACGTTGACCAGCCGGGCGTTCGTGCACGACCAGTTCGCCGACTTCTGCAAGGAACTCGCCGCGCTCTGCGGCAAGGACCTGGTGCTGCCGATGAACACCGGCGCGGAGGCGGTGGAAACCGGCATCAAGGTCGCCCGCAAGTGGGGCTACCAGGTCAAGGGCGTCACGCCGGGTCAGGCCACCATCGTGGTGGCGGAGGGCAACTTCCACGGGCGCACCACCACCATCGTCAGCTTCTCCACCGACTCCGACGCGCGCGCCGACTTCGGGCCGTACACGCCGGGCTTCACCGTGGTCCCCTACGGCGACCTGGCCGCGCTGACCGAGGCGATCGACGAGAACACGGTGGCCGTGCTGCTGGAGCCGATCCAGGGCGAGCAGGGCGTGGTGGTGCCGCCGGAGGGCTACCTGGCCGGCGTGCGTCGGGTCTGCACCGAGCGCAACGTGTTGTTCGTCGCCGACGAGATCCAGTCCGGGCTGGGCCGCACCGGCGCCACGTTCGCCTGCGAGCAGGACGGCGTCGAGCCCGACATGTACCTGTTGGGCAAGGCGCTCGGCGGCGGCATCGTGCCGGTGTCGGCGGTCGCCGCGAACCGGGACGTGCTGGGCGTGCTCCAGCCGGGCCAGCACGGCTCGACGTTCGGCGGCAACCCGCTGGCCTGCGCGGTCGCCACCGAGGTGGTGCGCCTGCTCGCCACCGGTGAGTTCCAGCGGCGCTCCGCCGAGCTGGGCGAGCGGCTGCACGCCGGCCTGCGCGAACTGATCGGCCGGGGCCTGGTGGCGGTACGTGGCCGTGGGCTGTGGGTCGGGTTGGACATCGACCCGGCGTTGATGACCGGCCGGCAGGCGTGCGAGCGGCTGATGGAGCGGGGTGTGCTGGCCAAGGACACCCACGGCTCGACCATCCGGCTGGCCCCGCCGCTGGTGATCACCGAAAACGAGATCGACCACGCAGTGGCGCAGCTCGCCGCCGTGCTGGCCGGCTGAGGCCGTACCCGAAAAGGCGCCGGGACCACGACGGTCCCGGCGCCTTCGCGTGTGCCGGTCAGGGACGCGGTAGCCGCATCGCCATGGTCGGGGCCTCGGCCATCACCGAGTTCGGGGTGTACGTGGCGTCGCTGCTCAGCTCGGCGGCGCGCCCCACGTGCACGCCCGGGTACAGCTCGATCAGGTCACCCTCGGCGAGCACCCGGGACTGCTGCGGCGCCAGCTTGACCCGCTCGGGCTCGGCCATCGAACCGCCCGGCCGTACGCCGGAGCCGTTGGTGCTGGTGTCGGTGACCACCACCTCGCCGACCCGCAGTTCGAGGCGGATGTGGCTGCGGCTGATCCAGCGTCGGGCCTCGTCGTTGAGCCACTGGCCCAGCGTCACCCCGCCCGGGACGTCGGGCGCGCGCCCGACGGACACCGGCTCGGTCTCGGTGAGCAGGAACCGCTTGCGCACCAGCCCGCCGATCCGCACCGCGAGCACCTCGGTACGCGGGCGCGGCCCCGCGTCGGAGAGCCGCGCGCCGTGCCGGGGGCAGGTCGGCGCACCGGTGCGCAACGTGGGGGGCGGCTGCTCCGACGGGCCGCGGTCCGCGCCGGCCAGGTCGGCGAACGCCCCGCCTCCCCCGCCGCCGCCGAACAGCGCGCAACCGGACTCGGGGCAGTGCCACTGCCGGGAGAGCAGCTTCATCCCGACCGGGGAACGGTTGCCGCCGACCGGGTTCTGGCCGCCGCCGACGTGCGCGATGAAGACCGGCCCGCCGGCGCCCGGCACCGGGGCCAGCACCCGCCCGGCCTGCCCGACCCACGGGTAGCGGCCGACGAGCCCGTCCAGCCGGGCCCGGGTGAGCACCGGCAGGCCGAGCAGGTCCGCCACCTCCAGCATCCGGTCGCCGGGCTGGTCGAGCACCTCGACCAGGCCGTCGTCGGCCCAGCGGCGCACCACCATCCGCTCGTTTGAGGTCAGGTCGGCGTCGGACAGCAGCGCCCGGTGCACGATCGCGTAGACCGGGACGCTGTCCTCCCCGATCTGCCGGGCCAGCGCGTCGATCACCATGCCCAACCGCAGCAGGTTGGCCGGCCGACCGCCGTCCAGGTTCTGCCAACGAATCACCTCGGCCAGGTCGACCACCGCCCGGGCCAGTGCCGGGTCCGTGCTGACCCGCCCCTCGATGGCGTCAAGCACCTTGCTGATCTCGAATCTCATGCCGCGCTCCGCACGATGTCGTCGCTTGCCCGGTCAGGGCCGTCCGCCCCGCCGCGCCGCGCGCCCCCCCCCGGGGGGCGGGGTTCCGGCGCCGCGGGCCGCCCCCAACCGCTCGAACCGGGCGAGGACCTGCGCGGACAGCGACGCGGTCACCAGATCGGACCGGTAGGTGAGGTGCACCCGGAGCGTGTCGCCGGGGATGACCGTCAGGTCGAGGGTGTAGTGGGTGGCGTCCCGGGCCTCGATGTCGCGCACCTGCGGGCCGGCGGACGCTGCCCCGCCACCGCCCAGGCTGCGCGCCTCCGGGTAGTTCTCCACGACCGTGGCGGTGTCGAACAGGTCGCCGTGCCCGGCGAGCCGCTGGATCTCGGCCAGGCCGAGGTGCTGGTGCGGCATGAGCGCGGACTGCTCGTCCTGCACCCGGCGTACCAGGTCGTCGAGGGGCTCGGCGGGGCGCAGCCGGACCCGCGCCGGCAGGGTGTTGATGAACAGGCCGACCATCGAGTCGACGCCGGGGAGCTCGGCGGGGCGACCGGAGACGGTCGTGCCGAAGACCAGGTCGTGCCGGCCGGTCGTCCGGGCCAGCAGCACCGCCCAGCCGGCCTGGACCGCGCTGTTCAGCGTGACCCCGAGCCCACGCAGCCGGTCGGTCAACGCGGCCGTGCGCTCCGGCGACAGGACCAGGGCCACCGTGCTCGTCACGGGCGGGCGTCGCCGGGCGTCGTCGTCGGGTTCGAGGTGCAGCGGGCCGTCGAGCCCCGCCAGGGCCGCCCGCCAGGCCGTCCGGGCGGCGGCCCGGTCCTGTCCGGCCAGCCAGGCGAGGTAGTCCCGGTACGGGGGCACCGGCGGCAACGCGGCGGCGTCGCCGCCACTGGCGTACAGGGCGAGCAGTTCCCGCAGCAGGACGGGGGTGGACCAGCCGTCGAGCAGCAGGTGGTGGTTGGTGATGACCAGGCGGCTGCGCGCGCCCGGCAGCCGGGCCACGGTGGCGCGCAGCAGGGGTGGGCGGGCCAGGTCGAAAGGGTCGGCCAGGTCGTCGAGGGCGAGGCGGCCGGCGGCGGCCCGCGCGTCGTCCGGCGCGAGGTGACGCAGGTCCACCTCGCGCGTCGGCACGTCGGCCACGGCGGTGAGCACCTGGACCGGTTGGGCCAGCCCGGCGGGCACGGCGGCCCGCAGGTTGGCGTGCCGGCGCAGCAGCGCGGCGAAGGCCGGGCGCAGGGCCACCGCGTCGATCTCGCCGTCGAGTTCCAGGACGAGCTGCACGCGGTACACGTCGGCCTGGTCGTGGTATTCGGCGTGGAAGACCAACCCCTCCTGGAGCGGGGCGAGCGGCAGCACGTCGGCGAGGCCCGGGTAGTCGGCGTCGAGCCGGTCCACCTCGTCCTGGCCGAGCGCGACGAGCGGGAAGTCGCTCGGCGTGTGACCTGCCCCGTCCGCCTCGGCGATCCGGTCCAGGGCACGCACCCAGGCCGCGGCGAGTTCACGCAGGTCGGCCTCGTCCACCAGGGCCGGCGCCCACGTCCACGTCGCCACCAGCCGCGGCCCGTCCGGACCGTCGACGGTGAGGGCGTCCAGTTCCACCGGACGGGCCAGGGGCAGCGTGTCGTCGGCACCCAGCGCGAGCACGTCGGCGCCCGGATCGGGGGCCCACGCCGCGCCGGACCCGCCACCGCCGAACCGGCCGAGGTAGTTGTAGCCGAGTTCGGCCGGCGGCAGCCCGACCAGCGGCGCGGCCCGTTCCGGGCCGAGGTGGCGGAGCATCCCGTAACCGAGGCCGTCGCCCGGTGTCCGCCGCAACTGTTCCTTGACCCGTTTGAGGGCGGCGGCGCTGCCAAGAGCCGCCGGACCGGGATCGAGCCGGACCGGGTACACCGCGGTGAACCAGCCGACGGTGCGGGACAGGTCGAGGCCGGCGTCGAGGTCGTTACGGCCGTGGCTCTCCCGTTCGACGAGCACCGGTCCGGCCGGCCGGCCCCGGTGCCGGCGCACCTCGGCGGCGGCCAGCGCCAGCGCGGTGAGCAGCACGTCGTCGACGGTGCCGTGGTAGGCCGCCGGCAGCCTGGTCAGCACGGCGGTGGTGAGTTCGGTGTCCAGCGTGACGCTGTGCCGCCGGGCGGTGCCGAAGGTGTCCCGACCGGGCACCACCGGCCCGGCCGCGAGGACGGCCGGCACGGGCTCGGCCGTCGCCGCCCAGAACGGCAGCTCCGCGCGCAGCCCCGCCGAGTCGGCCAGTTCGGCGAGTCGGGTCGCCCAGCGGCGGTACGAGGTGGCGACCGGCGCCAGCTCGACGGCCGGGACGGTCACGGCCTGTTCGAGGTCGGTCAGGAGCACCCGCCACGACACCCCGTCGACGACGAGGTGGTGCGCGACCAGCAGCAGGCGGCCGTCGGCGGCACCGGCGTCGAACCAGACCGCGACCAGCATCCGGCCCGCGTCCGGCGCCAGCCGCGCCCGGGCCGCCTCGGCCTCGGCCGTCATCACCGCGCGCAGTCGCGTCGGGTCCAGGCCGGCGACGTCGACCCGGCGACAGGCCGGCGGGACGCTCTCCGGCGCCGGCGGGACGTCCAGCAGCCAGCCCTCCGGGGCGCGGACCAGGCGGGCGCGCAACGCGTCGTGCCTGTCGACGACGGCCTGGAGGCCGGCGTTGAGCGCGGACACCGTCAGGCCGGCCGGGGTGGTGACCACAGTCGACTGGCAGTACCTGTCGATGTCCCCGGTCATCCCGGCCAGCCACCGCAACATCGGCGTGGGGGGCACCGGTCCACATCCGGTGTCGTCCGGCTCGACCGGTTCCGGCGTCGTGTCGACCGTGGCGGCCAGGGCCGCGGGCGTCTTGTGCTGGAAGACCGACTGGGTGGCCAGCCGGAGCCCGGCCGCCCGCGCCTGTCCGACCAGGTGCAGCGCGGAGATGCTGTCCCCGCCGAGGTCGAAGAAGTCGTCGTCCGGGCCGACCCGCGGCACGGCCAGCACCTTGGCGAAGATCTCGCAGAGGGCGGCCTCCTGCGGCGTCCGCGCGGACTGCGTCGACGCCGGTCCGCGTACCGGTGTCGGCAGTGCCCGGTGGTCGACCTTGCCGTTCGGCGTCAACGGCAGTTCGTCGAGCACGACGACGGCCGTCGGCACCATGTACCGGGGCAGCCGCCCGGCCAGTTCGCGTTCCACCTCGACCGGCCCCGCCACCCCGGTCACGTATGCCACGAGCTGGTTGTCCCGGAGCACCGCGACGGCCTGGTCCACTCCGGGCACCTGGCCGGCGGCGGCCTCCACCTCGCCGAGTTCGATCCGCAGGCCGCGCAGCTTCACCTGCCCGTCGGCGCGCCCGATGAACTCCACCTGCCCCTGGGCGTTCCACTTAACCAGGTCGCCGGTGCGGTACATCCGGGCGCCGGGCGGGCCGAACGGGCACGCGACGAACCGTTGCGCGGTCAGCGCGGGACGGGCGAGGTAGCCGCGGGCCACACCGCGACCGGCGACGTAGAGTTCGCCGACGACGCCGACGGGCACCGGCCGTAGCCACTCGTCGAGCACGAACACCATCGCGTTGGGCACCGGCCGGCCGATCGGTGCGAACGTCGAGGACACCGGCGTGACGCAGTCCCAGGCGGTCGCGTCGACGGTGGCCTCGGTCGGGCCGTACGCGTTGATCATGCGTCGTCCCGGTGCCGACCAGCGCTCGACAAGCGCGGCCGGGCACGCCTGGGCGCCCACCACCAGCACCCGCACGCCGGGCATCGCCCCCTCGGGGACCGTGGCGAGCACCGGCGGTGAGAGCTGGAGGTGCGTCACCCCGCACGCGGAGATCCATCGGGCCAGGTCCGGTCCGACCGGCACGGCGTCGGGCGGCGGTACGACAAGGGTGGCGCCCGCGCCGAGGGTGGCGAAGACCTCCGAGACGGCGACGTCGAAGCTCAGCGCCGCCAGTTGCGCCACCCTGGCACCGGGGCCGAGGTCGAAGCGGCTGATGTGCCCGGCGACGAGGTTCACCGCCGCGGACCGGGTGCAGACCACGGCCTTGGGCAGGCCGGTGGACCCGGAGGTGTAGAGGACGTAGGCGGCCTGGTCGGGCCGGGTGCTCGGCTCGGGGCCGGCGTCTCCGGTCGACGCCGGCCCGCCCACGGTCACCGTGGCGTCCACGACGATCCGGGGCAGGTGGTCCGCAAGCCCGGTGGGCGCCGACCCGTCCGTCAGCAGCGCCACCGGGCGGGCGTCGTCGACCATCAGGGCCAGCCGCGCCGGTGGCAGGTCCAGGTCGACCGGGAGGAACGCCGCTCCGGATCGTGCCACGGCGAGCAGGGCGAGCACGGCGGCGGCGGAGCGGGGCAGCGCCACGGCCACCACCCGCTCCGGCTGCGCGCCGCCGGCCCGCAGCGCGTCCGCCAGCCGCTCGGCCCGCTCCATCAGCTCGCGGTAGGTCAGTGTGGCGTCCGCCGCCGCCACGGCCACCTGCCCGGGATAGCGCTGCGCGGCGGCGCGGACCAGCTCCGCGAGGCCGTCGGCGGCGTCGTCGGCGACCGGACCGCGACCCCACGAGACGGTACGCGCCAGCTCCTCGTCGTCGACGAGCGGAAGCCGCGACAGGGCGGTCGCCGGGTCCGCCACGGCCGCCGTGAGCAGCCGCACGTACCGGTCGGTGAGCCCGCGTGCGGTGTCGGCGTCGAACAGGTCGGTGCGGTACACCAGGCAGCAGTCCACGTCGGACAGCTCGAGGGCCAGGTCCTCCACGGCGGTGCCGTTGTGGAACGGCTCGTTCCCCGAGTCGGGCACGTAGTTGAAGGCGAGCTGGCAGAGCGGGGCCAGGCCGGGGGAACGCTCGGGCGCGAGCGCGTCCACCAGGGTCTGGAACGGCGTCTGCCGGTCGTCCATCGCGTCGAGCATGGTGTCCCGGACCAGTTCGACCAGTTCACCGAACGACGGGTCGTCGGCCGTCCGGACGCGGACGACAAGCGTGTTGACGAACATGCCGATGAGCGGCGCCAGTTCGGGCAGGTCGCGGCCGGAGCTGGGCACGCCGACCACGATGTCCGACTGACCCGACTGGCGACGCAGCAGCCCGACGAAGGCCGCGAGCAGCACCATGAACGGGGTCGCCGCATGTGCGCGGGCCACCGCCCGAACCTCGGCGGGCAGGCCCGGGGGCAGCTCCCGGCGGATCCGGTCACCGGAGTGGACCCATCCGGCGGCACGCGGCCGGTCGGTGGGGAGCGAGTGCACGGTCGGCATCCCGTCGAGGCGGTCGCGCCAGCGCTCCAGGGCCGCCTGTTGGGCCGGCCCGGCGAGCTCGCCACGCTGCCACGCGGCGTAGTCGGCGTACTGGATCGGCAGCTGCGGCAGACGCGCCGGCCGGCCCTCGATCCTGGCCCGGCACAGCTCGGTGATCTCGTCCCGCAGCAGCACGTAGGACGCGGCGTCGAAGATCGCGTGGTGGATGCTGAGGACCAGCGACCACTGCGCGTCGCCGACGCGCGCCAGCAGCGCCCGCCACAGGGGCGTCTGGTCCGGGGCGATCGCGTCGCGGCTGTACGCGCGCATCGACTCGTTGACTCGGCGGGCGGCGTCGACCGCGGGCAGCTCGCGCAGGTCGACGCGGGGCAGCGGGTAGGAGATCCGCTCGCGCACGATCTGCTGCGCCCGCCCGGCGTCGTCCGCGACCAGCGCGGTTCGCAGCGCCTCGTGGCGCTCGACGACCTCGCGGAACACCGCCTCCAGGTCGTCCGCCTCCAGCGGGCAGTCGAACAGGTTGACCGAGAACGTGAGCTGGTAGACGGGCAGTCCGCCCGCGTACCGGCTGGCCAGCCAGACCCGCTCCTGGTCGAGGGACGCGGGAAATGACCACTGCGTCATGCCGTCGCCGGACCCGTGCCGGCAACTCCAATATGGAGCCCTTGCGGCACGGTGAGTGACATTGCTATCTCCTTGAGAGGGTGCGAGGAGTTACGCCGGAGCCGTCGGGCCGGTCGGTCGGCGGCCACGTCGGACACCGGCGGACGGCGCCGACGGCGGGCACGCGGGCAGATGTTTCCATGCGCCCGGCGCGAGGGCAACACCTGGTCAGACCGATCTGTCGGGCCATCGGTGCCGATCGAAGTCCCGATTATGGTGCGTGGGAAACCCACCTACCGTTCCGGGCGCGGTTGCCGTAACCTCGCCGCACATGGTGTCGCCAAAAGTGACCATCGTCTTTCCGCCTGCCGCCGACCCCTCCCTTCCCTACGCTGCGTTACCGCTCCTCGGGGCGATCCTGCGTCGTGGTGGATACCGGGACTGCTCCCTGCGGGACGTCAATCTCGAAGCCTTCGACGCGTTGTTGCGGCCGGACGTGCTCCGCGAGGCCGCCCGGTCCGCGGGTGCCTCCATCCAGATGGGACCGGCGACCGTCGACGAGGTCGTCGCGGACATCGACGAGGCCAGGCGGGCACTCCGCGACCCGGTCGACTTCTACGACCCGGCGAAGCTGATGCACGCCAAACGGATATTCCACCTGGCCGGGGAGGTCCTCACCGCCGGCCATCCCCAGCTCACCTTCGGCAAGTACTCCTACTCGGCCGCCACCTACGACTCCTTCGAGGAGGTCGAGCAGGCGGTCCAGCTCGACGCCGGCCCTCTCGCCGAATACTTCCGTACGGTCACGGTGCCGTCCCTACTGGCCGACAAGCCGGACGTCATCGGGTTCTCGGTGCCCTACTTCTCGCAGCTGATCGTGATGTTCATGCTGTCCGAGGCGATCCGGGAACAGGACCCGACGGTGCACATCACCTGCGGCGGCCCGGTGGTCACCTGGGGCAAGGAGGTCCTCACCGCGGACCCGAGGTTCGCACGCTGGCTGGACTCCTTCTTCGTGGGCGAGGCGGACGAGACGTTCCTCCAGTTCGTCGAGGCGCTCGACGGCAAGCGCGAGATCACGAGCGTGCCGAACCTCGTGCGCTACGTCGACGGCGAGGTCGTGAGCCAGATCGACCCGCGCTACCAGCTCAACCTCGACTGGTCCCCCGCGCCCGACTACACGATGATGCCGATGGACCGCTACTTCGCGCCGAAGCGGATGATCTGCATGGTCCCGACGCGCGGCTGCTACTTCAACAAGTGCGCGTTCTGCAACTATGCCTTCATCAAGATCACGCCCTATCGGATGCGCTCGGCCAAGGCGATCGCCGCCGACATCAGGGCGGTACAGGAGGCCACCGGCGAGGACGTCTTCTGTTTCGAGTCCGACGTGATCCTGCCGCGTCACCTCCGGGAGATCGCGGAGGCGATCCTGGCGGAGGGCCTCGACATCAAGTGGCACGCGGTGGCCCGGTTCGAGAAGGGCTTCTCCGACGAACTCTTCGCGCTGATGCGCAAGGCCGGCTGCGTCCGGATCTACATGGGGTTGGAGAGCGCGAACGACCGCGTGCTCAAGGCCATGGTGAAGGGCACGGACTCGCGGCGGATGACGCAGATCCTGGAGATGTGCCACCGCGCCGGCATCGCCGTCGAGGTGGGCGTGTTCAGCGACTTCCCGTCCGAGACGGTGGACGAGGCGATGGACACCTACCGCTTCGTCCGCGACCATCGGCACGTCATCACCCGGGCCGACGTGGGCACCTTCCGTCTGCTCAAGGGCGCGCCCATCGCCGACAACCCCGACCTCTTCCAGATCACCGTGCAGGACGACCCGGCCAAGCGCTGGTACCACCTGGACTACGTCGACTCGACACCACGCGAGTACCCCGACGGCGCGAGCCCGATCCAACGAATCCAACAGCTCTACCCCGAGGTCGCGCTCATCGACGTGCCGGAGGACATCCTCTACACCGCCGCCGGAGCGCCCGGGCGGTTCCGCGACTTCTTCGGCGCGGAGATCGAGTCCGCGGCCCTGACGTCCGTCTCGGACGAATCCGTCCTGGCGATGTCACCGGACTGCGAGATCCAACGGCTGCACATCACCAACTCCGGCGCGGTGCGCTTCGACGACGGCGCGTTCTCGATGTTCGAGAAGTCGCGGATGACCATCACCCTCGCCCTGGACCGGTCCCGGAAGGCGGTCTACCCCCTCAACGAGATCGAGGACCGGATGCTGACCCTGATCGGCGAGCGGAAGGTCACCGTCGAGGACGTACTCGCGGAGGTGGGCCGCTCCGTCCAGCCCGCGGCCGACCCGGACGGACCGCAGCCGGACCCGGACGGACCGCTGCAGGACCTGGGCCCCCAGGTCCTGCAGCGGCTCGTCGGCCGGGGCCTGGTCGAGGTCGTCTGACCGGCTCGGCGCCACACCGAACGGTCAGTAGCGCACGGCGATCCGACGTGCGACCGCGTCGACCCGGATCTCACCGCCGTACGGGATGACCACCTGCGGGTCGGTGTGGCCCAGGTCGACGTCGAAGACCACCACCGGGTCGTCGGCGTACGGCCCGATCGCCGAGAGAATCGCCTCCCGCTGGTCGGCGGCCCAGGCCAGCCGCTCCGCGACGGAACACGGCCGGGCGAAGTCCCACGCCTTGGGGCGGCCGACCACGATCGCCGGGACGGCGGCGAGCAGGCCGCGCTCGCCCATGTTCCGCACCATCCGGAAGACCTCCTGTGCGGGCGGCAGCTCGTTGGAGGTCTCCAGCACCAGCACCGTCCCGGCCAGGTCGGCGGCCGACGGCACCCGGTCGACCGCCATCAGCCAGTGCACGATCTCCAGGCAGCCGCCCCAGGTGCGGCCCCGCACCACCCGCGCCGGCCCGTGCCAGCGCCAGCCCTCGGACGGGTACATCGGCGGCTCGTCGGCAAGCGTGGCCGGGTCCTGCCAGTCGAGCGGCTCGTCCCCCCACTCGGTGGCCGGGGTCAGGTCGTACCAGTCGGAGGTGAACAGCGCGGCGCGCAGCGAGTCGAAGGTGAGCGGGTGCGGCCTGCCGGAGCGGCCGAGGTGCACCAGCACCGAGCCGCCGTGGTAGGCGACGATGCCCAGCCGGTAGAGGTGGTTGAGCACGTTCGTGTTGTCCGAGTACCCGAAGTACGGCTTCGGGTTGGCCCGCAGTACGTCGTCGTCGAGGAACGGGGTGACCGTGATCAGGTCGTCGCCGCCGACGACCGCCAGGACGGCGGTGACGCTCGGGTCGGCGAACGCGGCGGTCAGGTCGCGGGCCCGCTCGCGCGGGTCGGCCCCGGTCGCGCGGGTGGTCGGATACTCCACCGGTTCCAGACCGAACTCCTCGCGCAGCCGGCGCAGGCCCAGTTCGTACACGTGCGGGAACAGGCCGGCCAGGCCGGCGGAGGGTGAGACGACCGCGACCCGGTCTCCCGGGCGGGGTTTCGGTGGATAGTTCAGCGTCATGATCGGACGCTACCGGGTCGATCAACCAGGTTTCTCCGGTCGTGAACTGGCCGACGGTACCTAGCCTGGAACGGAGATCGACGCCCTCCGGCTACCGGGAGTCCCATGAACACTCCGGCCGGGCCGGCACCCCGTCCTGGGGATGCGGCCCTCCCGACGACCGCCACACGCATCCCCGAGGACCAGCCCTACGTGGTCCGCCCGCACATCCCGAAACGCGGGCTGGCCTCCGTGGTGGTCCTGGTGGTCGCCGTTTCCCCATTCGTTTGGGCCTACGTCTCGATCCTCAACTGGATGGGCCGGGAGGCCGCCCTCGAGTACGACGACTACCGAGACCTCTTCGACCTGGTCGCCTGTCCGCTGATCCTGGTCGGCACCCCGCTGGGCTGTCAGCTCTGGCTGACCCGCTCCCTGGGCCCGGTGCTGGCGCTCGGCCCGGCCGGGCTCTGGATCCGTACCCGGCCCACCCAGGGCGAGGCGATCCTGCTGGCGTGGGAGGACATCGCACGCATCACCCGCCGGCGCCGGTGGAACGGGGAGAAGGTGCTGGTGGTCACGCCAGGTGACCCACAGTTGTGCCAGCGGCTCGGAATACTCACACCTGTGGACGGCAGGGCACGGCGGTCGCTGCGCCATGCCGGGCTGACCGCCACGCTCACCTTCGCCGACCGGCCGGAGGCCGAGATCCTGACGACGCTCGGCCACCACCACGCGGCTGCCGGACCGCCCGGCAGGCCGGGCGCCCGGCCTGTCGAAACGTGAGCAGGGGACCCTTCCCATACCGCAGGCGATTGCAAGGGTCCCCTGCTAACCGACCGGGCACGCGGATACGATCCAGGGAGTCGGACAGCGCTGTCCTTCGTCCTCGCGTAAGGAGCGCACCCGTGACCGACCCGCACGACCACGACGGCCCCGACGCCGCTCTCCGGGCCGACATCCGCCGCCTCGGCACCCTGCTCGGGCAGACCCTGGCCCGTCAGGAGGGTCGGCCGCTGCTCGACCTGGTCGAGGAGATCCGCGCCCAGGTCCGCTCCGACGTGCCGGCCGCCGCCCAGCGCCTCGCCGGGCTCGACGTCACCACCGGCACGAAACTCGCCCGTGCCTTCTCCACCTACTTCCACCTGGCCAACATCACCGAGCAGGTGCACCGCGCACGGGACCTGCGCCGCCGCCGGGCCACCCACGGTGGCTGGCTGGACCAGGCGGCCAAGATGATCGCCGAGCGGGGCGTGCCGGCCGAGGAGATCGCCGCCGCGGCCCGGCGGCTGGCCGTCCGCCCGGTCTTCACCGCCCACCCCACCGAGGCGGCCCGCCGGTCCATCCTGTCCAAGCTGCGCGCGGTCGCCGACGAGCTGGACACCGAGACCGCCAACGCCATCCTCTACGGCGCCAGCGACGAGGGGCCGGCCAACCGCCGCCTCGCCGAACTGCTCGACCTGATGTGGCAGACCGACGAGCTGCGGCTGGACCGGCCGGACCCGACCGACGAGGCGCGCAACGCCATCTACTACCTGCGTGACCTGTACGCCGAGGCGGCCCCGCAGGTCCTCGACGACCTCGCCGACACGCTGCGCAGCCTCGGCGTGGAGACCTCGCCGACATCGCGCCCGCTGACGTTCGGCACCTGGATCGGCGGTGACCGCGACGGCAACCCGTTCGTCACGCCGGTGGTCACCCGCGAGGTGTTGCGCATCCAGCACGAGCACGGCATCGCCGCCACCGAGAAGGCGATGGACGAGCTGATCACCGAGGTAAGCGTCTCCCGGCGGCTGCGCGCGGTGTCGCTGGACCTGTCCGCCAGCCTGGCCAAGGACCTGGACGCGTTGCCCGAGGTGGCGCCCCGGTTCCGCCGGGTCAACGCGGAGGAGCCGTACCGCCTCAAGGCGCGGTGCGTGAAGGCGAAGCTGGCCAACACCCGGCAGCGGCTGCGCGCCGGCACCCCGCACGTGCCGGGGCGCGACTACCGCGGGTCGACCGAGCTGATCGCCGACCTGGAGCTGCTGCGCGCGTCGCTGGCCCGCAACTCGGGTCAGCTCACCGCCGTGGGGCGGCTCGCCTCGACCATCCGTACGGTGTCCGCGTTCGGGCTGCACCTGGCCACCATGGACATCCGGGAGCACGCGGAGAAGCACCACGAGGTGCTGGCGCAGCTCTACGCAGCGGTGGGTGAGGTGTCCGACTATCCGTCGTTGAGCCGGCCGGAGCGCACCAAGCTGCTCGCCGAGGAGCTGACCGGCAGGCGGCCCCTCTCCACCCAGGACAGCCCGCTCAACGAGTCGGCCCGCAAGACGTTCGACGTGTTCGGGGCGGTCCGGGAGGCGCAGGACCGGTTCGGTCCCGAGGTCATCGAGTCGTACATCATCTCGATGACCCTCGGCGTGGACGACGTGCTGGCCGCGGTGGTGCTGGCCCGGGAGGCCGGCCTGGTCGACGTGCACTCCGGGCGCGCCCGGATCGGCATCGTGCCGCTGCTGGAGACCCCGGCCGAGCTGAACGCCGGCGGGGAACTGCTGGACGAGTTGCTGTCGCTGCCCGCCTACCGGGCGTTGGTGGCGGCGCGCGGCGACGTGCAGGAGGTGATGCTTGGCTACTCCGACTCCAACAAGGAGGCCGGCATCACCACCAGCCAGTGGTCCATCCACCGGGCCCAGCGGGCGCTGCGGGACGTGGCCGCGCGGCACGGCGTACACCTGCGGTTGTTCCACGGCCGGGGCGGCACGGTCGGTCGCGGCGGCGGGCCCACGCACGACGCGATCCTGGCCCAGCCCTACGGCACGCTCGACGGCGCGATCAAGGTGACCGAGCAGGGTGAGGTCATCTCGGACAAGTACACGCTGCCGGCGCTGGCCCGGGAGAACCTGGAACTGACCGTGGCGGCGGTGCTCCAGGCCACGCTGCTGCACACCGCGCCCCGGCAGCCCGCCGAGATGCTGGAACGCTGGGACGCCGCGATGGACGTGGTGTCGGAGTCGGCGTTCCGGTCCTACCGGTCGCTGGTGGAGGACCCGGACCTGCCGGCGTACTTCTGGGCGTCCACGCCCACCGAGCTGCTCGGCGCGTTGAACATCGGCTCCCGGCCGGCGAAGCGGCCGAACACCGGTGCCGGTCTGTCCGGCCTGCGTGCCATCCCGTGGGTGTTCGGCTGGACGCAGACCCGGCAGATCGTGCCGGGCTGGTTCGGTGTCGGGTCCGGGCTGGCCGCCGCGCGGGCGGCAGGGTTGGCCGACGTGCTCGCCGAGATGAACCGGAACTGGCACTTCTTCCGCACGTTCCTGTCGAACGTCGAGATGATGCTGACCAAGACCGACCTGACCATCGCCCGCCGGTACGTGGAGACCCTGGTCCCGAAGCCGCTGCACCCGATCTTCGCCAAGATCGAGGAGGAGTACGAGCTGACCAAGCAGGAGGTGCTGGCGGTCACCGCCGCGCCGGCCCTGCTGGAGAACTCGCCTGTGCTCCAGCGCACGCTCGCCGTGCGCGACACCTACCTGGAGCCGTTGCACCACCTGCAGGTGGCGTTGCTGCGGCAGTACCGCGAGTCCGGTGCCGCCGGGCGTGCGGTGGCGACCGCGCCGGGCGGGCGGCGCGCCCCGAACGACGGCACGGCGTTGGAGCGGGCGTTGCTGACCACCGTCAACGGCATCGCCGCCGGCATGCGCAACACCGGCTGAGGTGTAAGGAAGGGCCCCCTGTTAACGCCTGCGGTAGAGGAGGGGGCCCTTCTTAACACCCGGGCCGGGACGCGCGGCCCGCCTACCAGTCGCCGCCGCCGAAATCGCCGCCGCCGAAGTCACCGAAGCCGCCGCCGAAGTCACCGCCGCCGAACTCCCCACCGGCGAAGTCACCGCCCTGGCCGCCGGCGTCCCCACCGATGTCACCGCCCTGGTCGCCGATGTCGCCGCCCTGGTCGCCGGCGTCCTGGCCGTCACCGAAGCCCTCCTGGTAACCGGCGCCGTAACCGGGGTCGCCGAACCCGGGCGAGAACAGCGCGTCGGCGATCAGCATGCCGCCGAGCACCCCGGCGCCCGCGCCGAGCGCGGTCTTCCACCACGGCGTGGAGTACCACCCGGCGGGCACCGGCCGACCCTGCAACCGCCCACCGGGGTAGTAGTAGGGCGTGGCGTTGCCGGGCTGCGGCCCGGCCCGGAACGTCTGCCCCTGCACGTCGACCTCGCGCTCCTTGGTGAGCGCGCCGGCACCCTGGGCGGCGGCCAGCGGCGGCAGCTCCGGCCCCGGGTCGATGCCCATCGCGGTGCGCGCCGCCCGGATGTACGCCAACCCTTCCAGCGCGGTCTCCCGGGCCAGCGCGAACTGGCGCGGGGTGCTCGCCTGCTCCAGTTGCGAGCCGGCCGCGTTGTAGCGCTCACCGGCGTCGGCGAGCGCCTGCCGGACCGCCGGGGCGTCGCCGTGCAGGTTCATCAGCTGGCCGCCGAGCCGCTCGTACCAGCGCTGCGCCTCGGCGCGGGCGTCGGCCAACTCGTGGGACCGCCGGGACCTGCTTCCCCACCGCCACCACACCAGCGCACCTCCGAGCAGCACGATCAGGAACAGCCACAACGCGAACTCCATGACTCGAACGTACCCACCGGGCGCTCGTCGTACCCGTTTGGCAAGCTCTTGGCCATGAGCTTTGCGACGCTGGCCGTGGTGGTGCTCTGCCTTGCCGCGGGCGGCGCGGTGGGTTGGCTCGCCGCCCGCGCCCGCTTCGCGGCGCAGGTGGCCCGGCTGGAGGCGACGCTGGCCGCCGCCCAGGCCGGTGAGGGGCGGTTGGAGCAGTCCATGCGGGCGCTCGGCTACGAGGCGACCGCGCAGTCCCAGGAGGCGGTGGCCCGCGCGGTCGCGCCGCTGCACGACACGCTGCGCCGCTACGAGCAGCGGGTGGCCGATCTGGAACGGGACCGCGTCGACGCGTACGCCGAGCTGCGCGAGCAGGTCCGCGCCATGAGCACGGTCTCCGGCGAGCTGCGCACCGAGACGAAGCAGCTGGTCGCCGCGCTGCGCGCCCCCCAGGTGCGCGGTCGCTGGGGGGAGCACCAGCTCCGGCGGATCGTCGAGGCCGCCGGCCTGCTGGAGCACTGCGACTTCAACGAGCAGGTCACCGCCGCGACCGAACACCAGGGGGTACGCCCCGACCTGGTGGTCCGGCTGCACGGCGGGCGGACGGTGGTGGTGGACGCGAAGGCGCCGTTCGACGCCTACCTGACCGCGATGGAGGCCCGCGACGAGCGGGGCCGCGACAGCCACCTCGACGCGCACGCCCGGCACCTGCGGGCGCACGTGGACAACCTGGCGGCCAAGTCCTACTGGTCGGCGTTCGACCAGACCCCCGAGTTCGTGGTGCTGTTCGTGCCGGCCGACCCGTTCCTGGACGTGGCGTTGCAGCGCGACCCGACGCTGCTGGAGCACGGTTTCGCCCGCAACGTGGTGCTGGCCACCCCGGCGACGCTCGTGGCGCTGCTGCGCACGGTGGCCTACTCGTGGCGGCAGGAGGCGTTGGCCCGCAACGCGGCGACCGTCCACTCGCTGGCCCGCGAACTGTACGGGCGGCTGTCCACGCTGGGCGACCACGTCGGCAAGGTGGGCAGTTCGCTGAGCGGCGCGGTGACGGCGTACAACCGCGCGGTGGGTTCGTTGGAGTCGCGGGTGCTGGTGAGCGCGCGGAAGCTGGCCGAACTCGGCGTCTCCGACGACGAGTTGGCCGCTCCGGCGCAGGTGGAGCTGGCGCCGCGGCAGCCGCAGGCACCGGAGTTGCTGGGCACGCCGTCCACATCGACCGAACGGTCGGCCGGCATCGACCAATAGCACGTTACGGGTGGTGACGAGGGTGGATCTTGTCACGGAGTGGTCACAAACGCCCCCGCGATAGTGACACGAACCGTCATGACGCAGAGGATCACCGTCACACGTGCCCTGTCTTGTGAAGGGCCCTGTTCTCTGGAGGAAGAGAACGTGAGTCAACCCCGCAACCGGAGCCGGCGCCCCTCGGCCGCGCTCCTCGCCTCGGTCCTCGCGGCCGGCGCCCTGACCGTCGGGGGTGGCGCCGGCACCGCGAGCGCGGCCCCCGCCCCCCAACCGTCGCAGCCGACCGCCGCCAAGGCGCTGGGCGCGCACGACGCCAAGCTGCTCGACGAGGCGGAGGCGAAGAACGCGCCGACCGTCACGATGATCATCGCGGCCAAGAAGGGCTCGGCCAAGAAGGTCGTCGACGGGCTGGCAGGGCTCGGCGCCACCGTCAGCCAGCGGTACGACCAGATCGGCTACGTGCTGGCGAAGGTCCCCACCGCGAAGGCGCTCAAGGCGGCCACGCTGCCCGGTGTGGCCGCGGTCGACCTGGACGAGACCATCAAGCTCCCCGACCCGGCTCCCGAGGCGGCCCCGAAGGGCGCGAAGAGCGCCGCCCAGGCCCAGGCGCCGGCCGGGCCGGGTGCCGGCACCGGCGCGGTGAACCCGTACATGCCGACCCACGAGACCGGCGCGGAGGCCTTCAAGGCCGCGAACCCGCAGTGGGACGGCCGCGGTGTCACCATCGGCATCATGGACTCCGGTGTGGACCTGGACCAGCCGGCGTTGCAGAAGACCACCACCGGCGAGCGCAAGATCGTCGACTGGGTCACCGCCACCGACCCGCTCGAGGACCAGTCCTGGCGGCCGATGCTCACCGAGGTCACCGGCCCGACGTTCACCACGTCGCTGGGGACCTGGACGGCACCGGCCGGCAGCTACCGGTTCAACGTGTTCCGCGAGAACATCACCGCGGAGAGCGACGCCCGCGGTGACCTCAACCGCGACGGGGACACCACCGACTTCTGGGGTGTGCTCTACAACCCCGCCACCGGTGACATCCGCGTCGACGCGAACCAGAACAACGACTTCACCGACGACGAGGTGACGCGGCCGTACAAGGAGAAGTTCCAGGTCGGCCACTTCGGCACGGACAACCCGGCCACCGCCGTGCGGGAGCAGATCCCGTTCGTGGTCGAGTTCCGTCGCAACGTGAACACCACCCCGGCCGGTGGCCCCGGTCTGGTCGACTACGTCAACATCGGCATCGTCGAGAGCACCCACGGCACCCACGTCGCCGGCATCACCGCCGCCAACGACATGCTGGGCAACAGCGCCTTCGACGGCGCCGCCCCGGGTGCCAAGCTGGTCTCCGCCCGGGCCTGCTCCTGGGGTGGCGGCTGCACCGCCGCGGCGCTCACCACCGGCATGGCCGACCTGGTGATCAACCGCAGGGTCGACGTGGTGAACATGTCGATCGGCGGCCTGCCGGCGCTCAACGACGGCTCGAACGCCCGCGCGGTCCTCTACAACGACCTGATCAACACCTACGGCGTGCAGCTGTTCATCTCGGCCGGCAACTCCGGCCCGGGCATGAACACCGTCGGCGACCCGTCGGTCGCCACCGACGTGGTCAGCGTCGCGGCGAGCATCAGCAAGGACACCTGGCTGGCCAACTACGGCTCGGTGGTCCGCAAGAACAACGCGTTGTTCAACTTCTCCTCGCGCGGCCCGCGTGAGGACGGCGGCTTCAAGCCGAACATCGCCGCCCCGGGCTCGGCCATCTCCACCGCGCCGACCTGGCAGCCGGGCAACCCGGTGCCGGAGGCGGGCTACCCGCTGCCCCCGGGCTACCAGATGCTCAACGGCACCTCGATGGCGGCCCCGCAGGCCACCGGCGCCGCCGCGCTGCTGCTGTCGGCCGCCAAGGCGACCGGCAAGGGTGTCACCCCGGCCGCGCTGCGCCGGGCCGTCTACACCTCGGCCAAGCCGATCGCGGACGTCCCGACGTACGCGCAGGGCTACGGCATGTTCAACGTGCCGGCCGCGTGGAGCCTGCTCGCCAAGGGTGTCCAGGCCCGCACCTACACCTCCGAGGCCGCGGTCTGCACCGAGCTGTCGCCGAACCTGACCCGCTACGACCGGGCGTCCGGCACGTTCCTGCCGACCCCGAACGTCGGCACCGGCATCTACAACCGCTGCGCCGCCGACCGTGGTGGCCAGAAGGCCAAGGAGAGCCGCTACTACGAGGTGAAGGTGACCCGGACCAGCGGCCCGAACAAGGGCGTCAAGCACGAGGTCGCCTTCCGCGGCAACGACGGCACCTACAGCGCCCCCAAGGTCCTCTGGCTGCCGCTGAACAAGACGGTCACCGTCAAGGTGAAGGCCAAGCCGATGACCGCCGGCGCGCACAGCGCCATCATGACCGTCGACGACCCGACCACCAATGTGGTCGACTTCGAGGTCTCCACCGTGGTGGTCGCCTCGAACGCGGTGGCCGCTCCGGCGTACTCCTTCTCGGCCGAGGGTTCGGTCGAGCGGAACAACTTCCGGTCGTACTTCGTGACCGTGCCGCAGGGTGCGGGCGCGCTGCAGGTCAACCTGTCCGGCATCGCGACCGGCTCGCAGACCCGCTTCATCGCCATCAACCCGTACGGCGTGCCGGTCGAGAGCACCGCCAGCACCGCCTGCTTCACCAACTTCTCCGACGCGGCGGTCTGCAAACCGCAGGAGCGGGACTACCAGAACCCGATCCCGGGCGTCTGGGAGATCGAGGTGGAGGCGCGTCGCACCTCGCCGGCGCTGGACAACCCGTTCCAGCTCCAGGCCCGCGTGCAGGGCGTCAAGGTGGAGCCGGCCGTGGTCCAGCTCCCGTCGGTCACCGCCGGCACCCCGGCCCCGGTGAGCTGGAAGCTGACCAACACGTTCGGCCCGGTCCAGGTGACCGGTGTGGGTGGTCCGCTGGCGAGCGTCCGCACCGAGCGGCCGAGCATCACCGAGGGCGCCAGCCAGGAATACCTGGTGGAGGTGCCCGCGGGTGCCACCTCGTTCACCGCGCGGATCGGCAACCCGTCCGACCTGAGCGCCGACCTGGACCTGACGGTCTTCCGCGGCACGACCCGGGTGGGCCAGTCGGCCGACGGTGACTCGGAGGAGGCGGTCACCCTGGCCAACCCGGTGCCCGGCACCTACCGCGTGGTGATCGACGGTTACTCGATGAGCGACCCGAGCACCGCGTACGACTACCGGGACTCGTTCGCGTCCCCGGCGCTGGGTTCGCTCGCCGCGCCGGCCACCCCGCTGTCCCTGGCCAACGGCGCCACCGCCACCCTCACGGGTTCGGTGACCGCCCTGGCCACCCCGGCCGCCGGCCGGGAGCTGTACGGCGACATGGCCGTCACCACCACCGAGGGCGCGGTGGTCGGCCGCGGTTCGGTGGAGGTCCTCGCGGTCAACTGATCCACAGGTACGACGGAGCCCCGCCCCCCATCTCGGGGGGCGGGGCTTCCGCTTTGGGTCAGGCGGGCCGGGCGGACTCGACCACGAACGGCGTGCCCTGCTGGCAGGTGGTCATCATGCCGGGCTCGGGACGGCCGGTGACCTCCACCCGGGCACCCGCCTTGAGCACGTCGCGCGGGCCACCGACCAGCAGGTGGCCGTCGATGAGCAGGCAGTTCGGCTCGACGCCGGCCTGGACGGTGCCGCTGATGACGGTGCCGCCGACACCGGGGGGCGTCGACGGACCGCCCTTCCAGGTGGGATTCGGGCGGCTCGGGCGGGCGCCGGGGTCGGGTTGGCTGGTCATCGGGGCAGCTCCCGTCGCGCTGGTGCTCGGGCTGGTGCTCGGGCTCGTGCTCGGGCTGGGGCTGGCGGGCCCGTCGGCCGGGCCGGCGCAGGCGCTCAGCGCGGCCCCGGCGAGCAGTGCGACGAGCGCCGTCCGAGAGATCTTCATGGTCGGTTGGACGCGACGCATGACGGATTCGTTCCCGGTCACCCGCGGGCCGCCACGGCGGCCTTCATGTCGCGCTTGAGTTCCTGCGGCAACGAGAAGGTCAGCCGCTCGTCGGCGGTGGTGATCTCCTCGACGTCGGCGAAGCCGCGTTCGGCGAGGCGGGCGAGCACCTGCTGGACCAGCTCGTCCGGCACGCTCGCGCCGGAGGTCACCCCGACCGTGCGGGCGCCGGTCAGCCAGGCGTCGTCGATCTCGTGGGCGAAGTCGACCAGGTGCCCGGCGCGCGCGCCGGCATCGAGCGCCACCTCGACCAGCCGCACCGAGTTGGAGGAGTTGCGCGAGCCTACGACGATCACCACGTCGCACTCGGGGGCGATCTCCTTGACCACGTGCTGGCGGTTGGAGGTGGCGTAGCAGATGTCGTCGCTGGGGGGCGACTGGAGCAGTGGCAGCCGCTGCTTGAGCCGGGCCACGGTCTCCAGCGTCTCGTCCACCGACAGCGTGGTCTGGGACAGCCAGACCACCTTCTCCGGGTCGCGCACGGTGACCTGGTCGACGCTGTCCGGGCCGTCGACCAGCTGGATGTGGGCCGGGGCCTCACCGGCGGTGCCGATGACCTCCTCGTGCCCCTCGTGGCCGATCAGCAGGATGTCGTAGTCCTGCGCGGCGAACCGGCGGGCCTCGTGGTGCACCTTCGTGACCAGCGGGCAGGTGGCGTCGATCGCGCGCAGCGAGCGCTCCCTGGCCTGCTCGTAGACCTCCGGGGCGACGCCGTGTGCGGAGAAGATGACGGTGGCGCCCTCCGGCACCTCCTCGTTCTCCTCCACGAAGATCGCACCCTGGGCCTCCAGCGTGTGCACCACGTGCTTGTTGTGCACGATCTGCTTGCGGACGTAGATCGGCGCGCCGTAGAGCTTCAGCGCCTCCTCGACGGTCTGCACCGCCCGGTCCACGCCCGCGCAGTAGCCGCGGGGATTGGCCAGGAGCACGCGCTTGCCGGTCCGGGGAGTCTCAGCCTCAGTCACCCACCCATGGTACGTGCCCCTCTCCCACGCGGCAGCGACCGCGAGGCGGAGGCCGGCTGGGCCGGGCTGTCGGCGCCGGCCCGTAGGGTGGGCGGGTGAGCACGGGTGAGGCAGCGCGGGGCACGTCCGAGGGGCGGAGCACGTCCGAGGGGCGGAGCACGTCCGAGGGGCGGAGCACGTCCGAGGGGCGGAGCACGTCCGAGGGGCGGAGCACG